>PNOC01000036.1 GCA_013824615.1 Thermodesulfovibrio sp. | reverse complement strand
GCGGGAGTCTGGCAGGGGACATTGCTGAGGGGGCGGGGGATGCGGTTTCGGGCGTCTTCGATGGTGACGATGTGTGGGTCCTTATTCTGCTCGGCATTGTACTTGCCATTTTATGTGGTGCGGGTATTTATCTGATCTATCAGGCCCCGGTGATCCTCTCGGACACAGCCTTCCAGGCGCTTCTCTCTACGAGCCTTATCCGGCGCGTGAAAATGATGTCGGACCCGGATTGGGTGGGCAGTATCCGGCGTGCCACGGCAGTCCCGTTTATTGTCGTCCTTATTGCGTCGATCGGTGCGGCCTGGGCTGCGCACCGGGTGGTTCCACACGCCACAAAGATGTCTGAGGTTCTGCACTATCTGATTTATTGATAGAGAAGGGTAACGTGATCTTGCCAATCATGTAGGAGGGAATGTGTTAAAGAATAATATATTGTTGACGATGGCATTTGTGATAATGGCTGTGATGCTTTTGGCAGTTCTGCATAATTATTCATGGAGGTTTTTGTGAAAAAGAACAAAGGACGTGCTCAAGCAAAAGTCAAAGTCCCCGTGTCATGGCGGATAATTTCAATTCTTGCAATGCTGCCTCTCGGGGTCGGTATCTTTCTTCTGATTTTCACAAAATCCGACGGGAAGTTCCCCCTTGGTGCCGGAGACAGCACTGACCCGTATTTCTTCGGGTTTATATTTGCTGTTTTGATCCCGGTGATTGTCTATGCCTTTATTGTCGATAAGGTCCTGAAAGGAATCGTCACGAAGCGTTCAGGCAAGGCGGTTGCCCTGGATATTGCCGAAGAGCTTGGCAAGGAGGTGGCCATAGCCGCCGTAGATGCGGTACTGGGAGGTGGTTCATCTTCTGATAACCGCTCCTCTTCAGGCACTAAGGGTGGCGGCGGATCATTCGGAGGCGGCGGGGCCTCAGGCGGTTATTAATAGTTTCAGCTTCGAAGATACTGGGAGTCTCTGAACATAGGCCTTCATGTGTGTGGGCAAAACAGGATTTCATAATATCTCCCAGGGCTATAATATAGATACATTTTGGAGAAGGCAGGAATGAACATAATAAATATTATTGTATTTTTACTGGCGGCCCCATTCCTTAGCAGCAACGCGCTGGCAGCACCACAGGGATCATTTCTTAAGGGAACGGTGGTCGGTACCGCCGGCAAGCCGCTGCAGGGTGTCAGTGTCATTGCGGATGAAGCAGGAAAGCGAAAACATAAAGGGTTTGTACGGTTTGAAGTGAAGACAGAAGCAGACGGAACTTTTCGGTTCAGGGGACTTTATCCGGGTTCGGAATACAATGTATCCGTCGAAGCCGCAGGGCAGTGCAATTTCCCGGAGATGAATATCCTGAGTATGTTAAGTGGTAAGACCCAGGCACTCGACGATCCCTTCATTTTGAGGTTCTCGGCATTTCGGGTTTCCCCGGACGGCATTATCACGGACCCACGGACCGGCCTCCAATGGGCGCCTGATCCCGGCGAATCAGTGACCTGGAGGCAGGCGGATCAATACGCCGCAGGCCTGAAACTTGGCGGTGGAGGCTGGAGGCTTCCGACACGGGCCGAGCTCAAGGGGCTCTATGATTCGGCACACCACGGGTGCCCGGTTGACTACCAGACCTGGAATCCAAATTCCGGCATTGACCCGGCGTTCCGGTTTAAATGCTGTTATGCCTGGTCATCGGAGATGAGGGACGCTAAAACAGCCTGGGTCTTCTATTTCAGAAACGCCGGAGGCGGCGATGCTGCGTACAACATCGACTCCGACAGCTACAACTACGGGAGGGTTCTGGCGGTGCGACCCCAGAGAACAGGAGAGTGAATCGGTAATGAAGATGAATCCGGGCATAGGGGTAAGTGTGATTATGTTGATTCTTTTGCTCTGCAATACTGCGGCCGGTGAAACCTTGTCCTGCAAGGCTGAAGAAAGATTCGGTAACGATGGCGGAATTGAGCATACGTTGACTCTGATAATAAACAACGGCCAGGTTTCAGCACTTGACTATAATAACAGCGTATGGAGCGGGCAGGAAGGCAACGCCTTTTCCTGTGAACTGCACCTTGCAGACGGGAAACCTGATTCAAAGTGGGTAAGGGTAGGGAAGAAGGTCAGGGTTATCGACAAAGAGCCTGGGGAGGAGTCTTTTGCCGAGATCGAGATGCTTTTTTCCGGCAGGTATAAAGTGCATCTCGGCAGGGTGTCGCACTATCACTGCGGCGCAGGGACTGAGTTTCCGGCCTATGTGATAATTAAGAAGTCTGAGAAGAAGTGCAGTGTGAAGAATCAATAGCACAGTGGCGAATTGCTTACTAATAAGACCGGTGGTAAAGGCACATTCTTTGTCATTGGGTGCGTATAACACCATAATTCCTGATTGCACCGGCCGCTTATGTCTCGAGTATACTTTAGGGATCAGGAATATAAATCAGATTGAATCGCCAACATTTAATACCGCCAACAAGTTCATAATACTTCAGGGCGGGTGGGACTGCAATGAAGCATATAGCGGATCACATGCGCTCCTGAAGGGGAACGTGACCATAAGTGCCGGAAGAGTGACCTTCGACAACATAATTATATGGTAGTCAGGGCACTCAGGGCCTGGAAACTCCAGCATGTCTGAAAAGTTTACAATATTGGAGCGTGACACCCCCTGGCGGGGGCAGGTATGCACGACGTATATTCTCGGTGGTCTGCTTACGCTGCTGGGCGGTTTTTTTATTTATATGACACTCACGCATACGCATCAGGAACCTTTGTCCGAGTCGTGGGGTGTGCTCGTCATCGGCGGTGTGTTTGGGCTTGTCGGACTCATACTTGATTATGTGGCAATCCATCAGTCGTTTGCTTCCCGGGTTCCTGAGAGCGAAGTTGCCCTTGATACACTGCCTGTACGCAGAGGCGAGACGGTCCGGCTGCGCGTGATACAGCCAGGCCCGGTCAGGCTCACGTCGATCACGGCAAATCTTTTATGCAAGATCACTGAGCGCAGAAAAAAAGTCGCAACAAAATCGGGTGAGAACCCTTATTATTATGAAATCACTTACCCCTATCAGCAGAGAGTACCGGTCTGCGGTCCGGCGGCAGTTGCGGCGGGTGGCAGGATAGAACATATCGTCGAATTCATGCTTCCAAAGGACGCATTGCCGACCGGTGGCGATGACGCACGCAGGATCACCTGGCATATCGAACTCTGGGGCTGCGTAGTCCGCTGGCCGGATTTTATGCATCCGTATACCATAACCGTATCAATATCAGGACAGTCAGGGGCAAGTCTGGCCCAGGCGGGGAAGTTTACTCTAATAACAAATGATACATAGTACACATCATGACTTTTGCCATTGGATCCAGAGTTCTGTCATGCCGTTCCTTATATGTCCGCTGTTTTCAAATATCCCCATGGTGCTACAGTCTTTTGGCTTCAGCCTTGTTCAGGACCATCCGAGCGTCCAGCAGTTTTTTTGAATATTTCTGTATCTTCTGCATATTCGAGGCAGCGATCGCCCTGAAGAGATCACCTTCCAGTTCGGCTATGTCGAGGCGCATGTAGTAGTCCAGCGTCTCAAACATATGGGCCAGAACTACTTTGGCGGTAATGACCGGGTGATTGTTCGTAATATTTGCTTCTTTGAACCGCGTGCCGTGCTCCAGTTCCACCTCAAGGCCGATTCTGAACTGCTCGGGATCGATCTTCAACCCGGCGCTGTCTATCTGCTTCAGAATGATTTTTGCCTCTAACAGTGTCACCTTGGGGTCTTTGATCTTTGTCCAGTCCCTAAGTTTGAGCTCCCTGCATACCCGCTGCACTTCCTCTTTTGTAATATACTCGGGCAGTTTCATAGTATCTCCTCTGTGGTTTAAACTAGTTCTATTGTACCAATAAAATCTCTAAGGTGAAAGCCGGCGGGATCAGACCAGACGGCGGCTGATGAGCGGTTCGAGCGTCGTGACTATCCTGCCTTTTTCAAAAATGGTTATTTTGCCGGTGCTTTCGGAAACAACGACGGCAATGGCCCCTGTTTTTCGGGTTATGCCGGCTGCAGAGCGGTGGCGGGCGCCGAGCCCCCTGAGCTGCTTTGAGGCAGCACGCTCTGCGTTGAGGTTCCTTCCAGCGGCCTCGACAACCCCCTCGCGTGAGATGATAATCGCGCCGTCCAGTTGCGCCAGTTCCTTGATGCTTTCCACAACCTCCGGTCTGGTAATCAGACGCTCTTTTTTAGGGTAGCCCTTAAAGGGGTTGAAGACCAGCTGGTGCGAGGCTTCAAGCACTGCTTTTTCGTCACCTATAATAAAGGTCGTGCCGACCGGTTTTCCTTCCCGGCCGAGTGCGCCGATATCCAATGCGATGTCGATGACCGCCATGATGATATGAAACGCGCTGTTTTTTATAAGAGAATGGACTTCGAAGGGGAAATCCTCACTCCAGGAATGGGCGAGGTCATGGATGGTTATCGTGTCGAGATGGGCCTTTCCCGACGGCCCCAGGACACAGACAACCCTGCTGTCGACCTCGATGATCTGCTGAAGCACGCCATGCAGAAAGGCATATTTGATCCGGGAAAACCGCGACTGGTTTCCAGACCAGCTTCTGATGACCGGCAGCGCTGTTTTGCCAGGCCGCGGTGTATGCAGTCCGCTGCTGCCCGGCACAACAAGAGCTATCGCCGGGTCGCCGGCAAGCTCTGTTTTCAGAAACCACCGGCATTCCGAATCCGAGTTCAGGAAAAGCAGAAGCTTTCGGCAGCCTGTTTCTCTGACAAGGCTCAGGGCATTTTTGATTATCGTCAGTCTCTGATCGCTCATATTGTTTCTCTATATTACTACAGTCTGTGCAGGCTTATTCAAAATCTGCATAAATCTCCCCAAAGTTTATGCCGGCGATGGTGGTCCGCTCATAGCGCTGTTTGAAATTAAGCCTGGCCTCATGAAACTCCTGGTTCGGGCTGCCATGTCGCAATGCGGCAGTCGCCTCGATAAAGGCAGCCAGGCTGTCCGAGGCCTTTACCAGTTCTCCATCACGTGGGTTATACATGTCCCTGTTATACCGGGTTGAAATCTCATCACTGGTGACCCGGGCCTGTTTATTTCTGACACAGACGATGCTGTCAAATTCATTCTCAGTAAAGGTCCGCACTTCTCCATGCCAGGCCTTTGGGATGAGGCGGTAGATCTCTTTTTCCATCTGCTCTTTTTCATATTCTTTTATGAGCATTTCCAGCCCTTCGACAGACCTTTTTACGGGCGAGATGATGTCCCTGGTCAGTACCTCCGGCAGGTCGTGAAACAGGCCGGTAAAGTAGTTATTGAAGCACCGCTTGTCGCAGGCCTTGATTTCAAGAGAAAACAGATAACTCAGAAAGGCCACAAAGAAAGAGTGCCCGATTACCGAGGTCCGCGGTATCCTGTAGAGGTTTGCCCAGCGTGACTGGAAACGCAGCTGGCCGCAGAGGTCGATGAAATCCTGGTATTTTCTGTTCTTGCGCAACTGGACCATTCCCTCGAGGTCCTGGTACAACTTCTGTTTCTGCTCCAGACTTTTCTTTATGGATGCGATTTCGTAACCTTTTGGCGTCATCCGCTCGATGATCCCGAATTCCCACTTGGTTGCATAGAGATGGGCTGCGCTCAGAATTCTCCTGTTAAGGTCCTCCTGTTCGTCTCCAAAATAATCCCGGAACCTCATGCAGAAACCCTCTCCCAGCGGTGAGATTACCGGTTCCAGTTCCTGATAGATCCATGCATTGAGTTCCCGGTATTTTGCCCTGTCGGCCTTTATCTTGTAGAAGATGGGAGGCTTGAGGTCGGTGATCACGAGTCGCTGCAGAAGCTCGAAGATGCTTCCCTCGATGATGGTGGTCCAGCTGAACCCCCGGCTGTTTTCATCGAATTTCCCCAGAAAGTAGGCGATGAACATCTTGTGGGCCTGCTTGTCGAGTTCTGCGAGTTCTACCGGCCGAATTTTATCGTTCCAGCGCTGCATATAGGCAGCGTCAAATACCTTCATCAAGAGTGATTTTCTTATCATTTTCTCATCATTTTCATATTCAGGGTCTTATTCCGGCGCTCCCTCGCGATACCGGAGAATAACATATTGCCCCATGTAATATGAATCAGTTGTTGCAGACCGGCTGGGAGCAGTTTTGTTCGGACGTCTGTATTTTACGGCAGGATATATGCGGAATATCAGGAACTCAGGGCACTATCAGGCACGTTGTTGTCGATAACTTCAGCCAAGGTTGTTTTTTCCTCAGTAGCTTTCTGTTCACTCATCACTCCATAACTTTTATCATCTTCCTGACAGGCTTGAGCCGTCGTTTCAGGAATCTTGATCGTATTAATCTCATCCTCTATCCGGCTTTTGGCTATATGTATACCTCTTCTGATCTCCATAATCCATTTCCCGAGATTTCTGCTGAACTCAGGAAGTTTTTTTGGGCCGATCACCAACAGAGCCACAATAAAAATTATGACTAATTCCTGAAAGCCGATATCAAACATAGTATATTATTTCAGTTGAGGGATTTTTCCTCACGCACGCTTATTATCGGTATCCAAATTTGCTTTAGCCGCAGTGGTACTATCAATATCCTCTATAGTCGCCTTTTTGAAATTCCTGATGGCCTTTCCCACGCCGTCTGCAAGCGCCGGCAGTCTTTTTGCGCCGAACAAAACCATCACGATCACCAAGACAATCAATAATTCCTGAATCCCTAGTCCGAACATATGTTACCTCCTTTTTTTTATGTTAACGAAAGTTCTTAGCACTGACTCAAGCTATTTTCATGCCAGGAGCTTCTGCAATGCTGTCATGGTGTTGCCCTGACCTGTATAGATCGCCGGGGGTCGCGGTAACGCCTCTGTCGAGCTATTTCATAAATATTTCATTGATAAACCTCATTGCCAAAACAAACCGCTCGTAGCTGGTACTCACTTTCCATAATGAAACATAATGAAACTTCCAACGTTTCATTATGGAAAGTTAAGCTCTTTTTACGGTGCACAGTGCGTGTAAAAGCCAGATAACAGGGGCCTTGCAACCTGGCATTCGAATTGCTCTCATCGAAGCAATTGGATACTCGCTGCACGAGGCGGATGAAACATAAAAAAGGAGGTGGCATTGAGGTTGGCAGGCAGGCTTCGCAGATAGGTATAAACAGTGACAGAAGTAAAACAAAAGGGAGGTAGAAAATGTCTATTTCGAGACGCAATTTATTCAAAGGGGCAGTTGCCGGAGCCGCAATCGGCGGTCTTGCTAAGCTCGGTCTTGGTGAGAAAATCAGTTCTTCAGGCGTCGCTGATGCTGCCATGTTTAGCGATCCCACACTCTTTGATGTCTACAAGCAGTTCGGCAAGTATATCCACCTGGTCCCCGGCAAGTACGGCGGCGGAGTCGGCGCGTATGATATGTCAACCGGTCATTGCCTGGCCTGGATGAATATGAGCATATGGGCCGGAAATAAAACTCCGATTACCCACCATTTGGCTGCCTTTGCCTCACCGGATCCCTACAAGGAGTTTGAATTCGTCCTGGACTCCCAGGGAGGAAAAAATCTATTTATCTATGGAGTCACAACCCCGGTAAAAGAGCCGGCTGAGGGGTTCAATATCTGGCGCATAAATTATGACGGCACCAAGATGAATATACTGGAGGACGTTGCTGAAACGACTGGTATCGGTCTTGGTGTGCATGTGACGGTTGCGCCTGACAATGAACGCTTTTCGGTGGCTGACGGACAGAAAGATATTATCGGCGTATTCAAAAGGGGTAAAGGCACCCAGCCGTCTACCGTAGAAGCATGCATAATGTTCGACTGGGAACCCAATAATATGAAAGACCTTGCCCGGGCATGGGTTGATGGCGGAACGCTTACTATCAAGAAATTGAAGCCTCCCTATGACCTGAAAGGTACAAAGGGCTGCAAGATAGACTGGGAACTTGTCCCCGGAGGCGAACTCTTTGCCGAGCAGGGGAAGGTGCCTGGTCCGCGTCTGAAGAACCTCTGTGCCCTGGATTCCCTCTGCTGGGACCCGTTTAACAAAAAATATGCGGTGGCTGCGCTGAGGGTTATCGGTTGTGGCGTTGTCTTTGATACGACGACCTTTGAACCAAAGGCTGTGTGTGTCGGATCTGTAAAACATAAGGACCAGGGGTATCAGGTCCCGTTAACCAAGGTCGGTGACGGTGAATGGACAGCAAAGTTCAAGAACGTACCGACCCCTGCGCACCAGGCCGGGTTTAATCCTACCGGAGACCGCTTCGTCCTCATGAATAATGCCAGAGAAAACGAGATGGCCGTCTTTGACTCCAGCAATCAGAAAGACCCTACCACCTGGCGAAGAATCGCAGGCGTGGGTGATCCGAGCTGGAGGGGTGTGTATCCCAATCCGTTCCATATGGCGTTTACCCCTGACGGAAAAAAACTGTATGTCAGTCTGTGGTGGCCTTCTCCAAGTATGAACAGCGTCGCGGTTGTTGATACCAAGACCTGGAAGATTACAAAGACGATAGACATCGGCCCTGATGTGCATACCCTGGCGTGTACGGATGATGGGAAATGGGTATTCAGCGTCTATAGCGGCTATCAAAAGACAAAGTCCGGGACCTTTATGATACGGGTCAAGGACGATAAGTTGTATGGCTTTCTTCCGAGTCCCTATGGACACCACGATAATGTTATTGTCCCCAGTTCAATCAAGGGACTGGCAATTTCACGCTGCCCTACTACCTAGCAATACAGGAAAACTCTCCCCCGTCCCGGTTGTTGAGGGACGGGGGAGTCCCTCCATGCAGGAGAGAGAGCTGAGCTGAAGGCTTTATGGTCCATAAATAGGCAAGGGGAGGTAAATGAAAATATGATCGTATCTCTATTCAGATTGGCATACCAGAATCTGCAGGTGAAGCACTTGCGGTTTTATATAATCCTGATAAGTGTCAGTATCGTCATCGGGGCCCTGTTCGCATCCTCGCTGCTTATTACCGGGATCCATCACAGCCTGGATAAAGGGCTCTCGAAGCTGGGGGCTGATCTCCTTGTCATCCCCAAGGACTCTCTGGTTAATATGAAATCCGCTCTCCTGACCGGTGAGCCGTCTGCCTTTTATATGGACAACGCAGTGCTTGGCAAGATACGTGGGCTCAAGGGAGTCAAGAGGGTGTCCGGCCAGATATTTCTCACCAGCGCAACCGGGGAATGCTGCGTTCTGGGGAACTCCTTTCTCATAGGGTTCGATCCGGCCGATGATTTTACGGTCATGCCCTGGGTCGATAAAAAAGCTGAGAAGGCCTTTCCTGCGGACGGCGCAATTATCGGAGCGATGACACCGTGGGAGATAGGGGACAATGTGAAGTTCTACGGAATTCCTCTTACCGTCTGGGGAAAGCTCGAAAGAACAGGGATTGGGTTGTATGACAATGCGATCTTCTTTAATATCAACAAGGCCCATGAAATGTCGGATTATTCCCAGACCGACAAGTCGATTAAGCCGCTGGCTTCATTAAAAGGAAAGATATCCGGCGGCCTGGTACAGCTTGAGGTCGGGGCAAAAATACCCTTTATCACCTTTTCCATTTTAAAGGAAAATCCGGAACTCAAGGCCATCACCACAGGAAATATCGCGACCTCGGCCCGACAGACAACGGTTGCCGTTTTTTCCGGCATTATAGCCTTGATCATCATCCTGGTCCTTTCGAACGTGCTCATGATTAATGCTATTTACTCCGCAGTGGTCAATGAACGCAAGAGAGAGCTCGGCATAATCAGAGCCATCGGCGCTACGAGGCTCGATATCTTCAAGCTCATTATCTACGAGGCCCTGCTGACCAGCATTATGAGCGGCTTCCTGGGCATGCTCATAGGGGGTGGTCTGCTGAAGATATTTCAGAGATCGATTGTCTTCTATCTCCGGCTGCTCAATATACCTTTTATGCTGCCTCCCCTTGGCGTTATGGGTGAGATGGCCGGTGCAGCGATACTGGTGGCGTTGCTGATGGGAATCAGCGGGTCAGCCTATCCTGCTCTTGTAGCAGTCAGAATCGATCCTCACGAAACTATGAAACAGGGGTTATGACATGAGCGAATTCATCGAGACCAAAGGCTTGAAAAAGATCTATCACGTAGGCGGCCAGAAGGTGGAGGCCCTGAAGGGGGTTGACCTGGAGATAGCCAAGGGCGATTTTGTGGTTTTTATGGGGCATTCCGGCTCAGGCAAGACAACCCTGGTCAGCACGATCGGTGGTCTGACAAGGCCTACCGAAGGGACGGTCCTGATTGAGGGGAATGATATCTGGAAACTCAACGACAAACAGCTCTCACATTTCAGAAACAGGAAGATAGGCTTTATGTTTCAATCCTTCAGTTTATTGCCGACACTGAACGTCTTAAACAACGTTGTCATGCCGGCTATATTCAGCACGAATTCAGAGAGAAAAGACACCGAGGCCCTTAAGTCCAAGGCGATATCCTTATTGACCGACCTTGATATGAAGAGAAAGGTCAATTCCTTTCCTTCAGAGCTCTCCGGCGGCGAGCAGAGAAGGGTTGCGATAGCCCGGGCGCTCATAAACGATCCCGAGATCATTCTGGCTGATGAGCCGACCGGAGAACTGGACATCAGAACAGAGCGCGAGGTTATCGATATATTCTGTCAAATAAACAAGACCTATCAGAAGACGCTTATCGTTGTCAGCCACAGCCTCACCTGGCTCGAAAAAGCGAAGACAATAATAGTCATGAAGGACGGGTTGATTTTTAAAGATCTTGCCGATCCGGTTGAGGCAATCATGGAGGGGGTCTGCAAATCATGAAGATCATGAAACTCGCCATGTTCGAACTGCTGCGAAGACCGAAGAAGAATCTGGTCATTGCCTCCTCGATCGTCATAGCGGTCGCCCTCCTCACCTCCCTCTCAATTGTGAGCAATTCAGCGAATCTGGCGATCATGGAGATTATCGCCAAGACAGGCCATACCCTGACAGTGCGGCCTTCGGCCTCCTCCGCAGGCAGCAGTGGTGAAGAACAGAAACAGGAGTATAAATTGACCACGTCTGAAGTAGTTCTGGGCTCATATATTCCCGAGGCTGCGGTCCCCGAAATCATGAAAAACTATGAAAAGGCGATAAAAGCCGGCTGGGAGAAGAAGGGTGGCCTGGTATCTACACCGGGAATTCCGGATATTGTCCTGGAACCTGCCACCTGGGCGCCCCGGCTCTTCGAAAAGGCTGAGGTGGATGGACAGGAAGTGATCGTTACCGGCATCGAGATACGGAAAGAGTATTTTGTCAGGTTCTGGTGGAACCTGACCAGCGGTGACTGGCCGGCAGAAACCGATGTCAGAGATGTCAATACTAATATTGCTTCAATATTTACCATAGGCTCCGATGGTAAAGTCGGGATTGATAAAGCTGAGTATGGCGTTGATTCCAGCGGTAAACTTATTGCGGCTCAAGATAAGAAAGTCAAGGCGGCACCGCTGAAGCCGATTCTTAAGGGGTGGGATGATGCGTATCTGGGGGGGGCCTATGCAAAATCTAAAGGACTGAAGCTGGGGGACAAGCTTACTATCAATAAAACTGAATTCACCGTCAGGGGGATTCTGGAGGAGACGAACTCAGCCGATGATTATATGGTGTACATCCCGATGAGCACTGCCCAGAGACTGTTTCATAAAGAGGGACTGGTCTCAATGGTGAGCGTCCGGGCCATGTGTCCCAACTGCCCGGTTGGCGATGCCATGGTGGAATTGAATAAAAATGTTACCGGTATTACGGCTGTTTCCCAGCTTGATGTCGCGGGGGTGCAGTTTGATTTCTTCAGCATGTTGTATAAATTTTTGCTCGCAGTTGTTATCTCAACGATCGCCGTCGGTATCTTCTCTATCTTCAATATCGTCACCGGCTCTCTGTATGCGCGTATTCGGGAGATAGGCATGTTAAAGGCCATAGGCGCCTCCAGATTTCAGTTATTCAGAATATTCATTTATGAACATTTCATCCTCGGCCTGGCAGCAGGCATCGGCGGCTATGTGCTCGGCTTGGGAATGGCTTACGTACTGAATTCTCTTCTGGACATAGGCGCCGTCATCCTGATAACCACTGCTTTTCTCTGGAGAGCGCTCGCCCTGGGGATCGTCTGCAGCCTGGTGGCAATTATATATCCGGCGTATAAACTGTCGAAACTTAAAATAACCGAAACCTTCAGAACGCAATGGGAGAGCTGATATGGAACTTATTGTCCTGGCTATAAAGGATATTTTCAGAAGAAAGGGAAAAAGCCTCTATCTGCTGATTGCTATCGTCATTCCGGTCGCCATCCTCAGCACGATTCTCCTCACCTTCGACAATGCAGACAGTTCCCTGTCGACCCTGGCCTCCAAGTTTGGGTTCACCCTGATCGTCCAGCCCAAGAATATCCGCGTGGACAAGATCAGCCAGATCGGGGTAAATACGCAGGAATATATTCCGGAGGGCGTCATTGCCGACGTTGAAAGGATCGTACGGGAAACTATCCGCAATCCCAAGGACAAGGTCATCACCGTCGTGCGCTTCTATCAGGAAGATGATCTGCTCATCGGAAAGGCGAAGGTCAGCTCGGTCGTCGCAGGCATTGATTTCAAAACCGAATTAGAGGCTAAGCCTTCCTGGAAACTGACCAGCGGGAGGTGGCCGGAAAACGATCAGGAAGCTGTCCTGGGAGGATCGTATGCCAGCTCACGCAAGGTATCGTTGCAGGATACGGTTACCCTTGGCGGGTCAGAGTTTAAAGTTGCCGGGATTCTTCAGAACTATAACTCCTCTGAAGATTATATGGTGTTTGCACCTTTTGCCGTGATACAAAAACTCTACAATAAAAGCGGCTTTGTGTCTGTTATCAACATTCAGAATGTATCACTCGATAAAGACAAAAAAATGCTCCAGACAGCGGTTGCGGAGATTAACAAAAATATTCCGAATATTATGGCCCTTTCGCCACAGCAATTCAGCACCATGAAATATGCGCTGCTGAAAAAATCGCTCAAATTCCTGATGGCGATCGTTGTGGCCACTATTGCCGTGAGTATATTTTCGATCTTTAATATCGTGACAAGTGTGCTTTATTCCCGGATAAAGGAAATCGGGCTGCTGAAGTCCGTCGGGGCGTCCCGGTCGCAGCTTCTGACCATATTTCTCTCTGAATATCTGTCGATAGGGCTGATGGGCGGCCTGATAGGCTATCCGCTCGGCCTTATCATGACGTATCTGCTGGATTCGCTGCTCCTTAAACTCGGGGCCGGAATAAAAATTAACATCCTCTATGTGCTGGTGGCTCTGCTGGTGGGCGTATTCTGCAGTCTTATCGCGAGTTTTTATCCGACGTACCGCTTATCAAAAATCAAAATCACAGACAGTTTCAGAAGCCAATGGGAGGGTTGATTATGGACACGAGTAAGGGTACCCCATTCTTAGAGCTGAAGGATGTGAACAAGACGTTTAATTTAGCCTCCGGTGAGGTGACTGCATTGGAGCATGTCTCCCTATCGATCAACAAGGGAGAGTTGGTTGCCCTTGTCGGGCCGAGCGGGTCCGGCAAGACAACGTTGTTAAACATCATCGGCTCTCTGGACCGGCCGACCAGGGGAGAGGTCCTCCTTGAAGGGATCCGGATAGACGGGTTGTCAGAAGAAGATCTTGTGCATTTCCGCAGAGAGAAATTCAGTTTTATCTTTCAGGACGCAAAACCTCTCCGCATGCTGAATGTATTGGAGAATACCCTGCTGCCCTTTAATTTCTTCAAGCCGAAGAACCGCAACGGAAATATAAAGGATGAAGGGATAGAGATCATCAAGTCGCTGGGGTTGGGACACCGGATATACCATATGCCCAGTCAGCTCAGCGGCGGTGAGATACAGCGGGTGGCTATTGCGCGGGCACTTATAACACATCCTGCAATGATACTGGCTGACGAGCCGACGGCAAACCTCGACCGTGCCAACCGGTTATTCGTGATCGACACGTTCCGCAAACTCTCGAAAGAAAAAGGCATCGCCATCGTCATATCCACACATGATCTCGAAATCGCGAACAGGGCAGACCGAATTATTCATCTGAAAGACGGCGTATTCCTGAAAGACGAAGTCGTGGCCTGTACTCCCTGCGCGGCGTAGTACATGGACCCTGCGATGAGCCCTTCTTATATAGGAAAGATACTGTCCCTCCTCAAAAGCCGGAAGGCCCTGGCCGTATTGCTGGTGCTTATACTTATTGGGGCGGCGATTGATTACGTGGTGGGCGCACGACAGGAAGCCATTATAAAAGACAGAGAAGCAAAGATTAAAGCGCTCGAAACACAGGCCTTTCGCATGGTGTCGGTTGATGTCCGCGATATCGAGGAGACCGGGGATATAAAACAGAACTGGCAGTACGCGGTGACGATCAGAATAGACAACGTTGCTGATGAACCGGTGTATATAAGCTATCCCGAGGTGAGGGCCTTTATGCAGGTCGGCACCATCTCCTGGATGGAGGTCCCTATCGCTCACGGGAGGGCAGAAAAGAAAGAACAGATGTATAAGCTCCCCAGCGGAACGCATCCCTTCCAGAGAATACTGACGATAGATCCAAAGACACCGTACAACCGCTATCTTATCCCTAAATATATGCATATCAAGTTTCTTATCAGGTTTTCCGTGCTGCCGGAGAGCGGCTTCAAGGAAGGGGAGGTCGTCGAAAGAAAGAGCGAAACCTATATTTACCTCAAGCCTTTCTGGATAACCGAGAAGGAGATCTCGGCGGTGATTGACTTTGGTGAAACCAAGGTGCCGGTGTATATGCCCATTACCGGTTTCAGAAATTGGAACAAGTGATGCAAAACGAAAAGGGCGCCTGAGGGACTGAGGAACTAATGAAAAGCAATTTTAAAGGCCCAAAAGAGCTCGATGCTGAGGACATATTGTGAACTTTTTTTCAGGCATAATGAGAATAAAGAAGCCAATTGCCGTGGTTCTGGCTATCGTTGGGATTTTTTTCCTTGCTGATTTCATTATAGGTCAGAAACAGGATGCTATCATCAGGGAGAGGAACGCCAAAAAACAGCGGCTCGAAAAACTGGCATTCCAGATGGTTTTTCCGGATGTGTCGGACGCCTGGGATATACCCGGCTCTCCGGAAAAGTACGAGGCAGTGCTCAAGATCGAGAATCTTGCCGATGAGCCGGTGTATGCCACCTATCCCGAGGTGACCGCCTATGTTCAAACCGGGACGTACTGGACAGAGGTGCCGATTCATGACAAGCAGACAGAGAAGCGTGAACAGGTCGCCAAACTCGAGAAAGGAGAACACTTCTATAGAAAGATAGTTACCATAAAACGTGAAATCAAACACACGTTCTATCAAATGTACGGGTATATGCATGTGCGATATCACATTTCGATGTTCGTACTGCCCCAGAGCGCTTTCAAGGAAGAGGAGGTGATCGAGAGGGTCAATGATGTATATATGTATCTCAAGCCATACTACATGAGTGATAAGGAAGTTCTGAAACAGGTGAGCTTTCCGGACAACAAGGTTCCCACCATGATTCCAATGCCACCCCACTAACAGGAGGATATCTCATGAATACATATACCGTGAAACGAAGGCTTTCCCTGGGACTCATCATGCTTCTGAGTTGCTTTCTGTTCGGCTTTGCCGTGCAGCAAAATACAACGGAACAGGGGTTGTATTTTGTCTCGATCGATTTTAAGGGCGCTCCGGCAAAGATTGGAAACAACAGCCTTAAACTCTTCATTGGGGACCGCAAATCAAAGACACCCTTAAAGCAGAAACTGGATATTGAGATAGTCACCTGGATGCCGGCACATGAGCATGGGACAAGTACACTACCGGTCATAAAGGAGCTTGGCAACGGGGAATATGCAGTTGAACAGCTCAACCTCAGTATGTCCGGACTATGGGAGATATATGTCAGGATAAATAAAGGGAAAAAGGGTGAGGACACCGCGGTGTTTAATGTTAATGTCAAGTGAGAGAGTTTCTTAACGCATCGCAGGATGATGATATGAACAGGACATTATTTCTTGAGGCGGAAGATCACCTGAGGCCGGTGTTCGGGTGAAATTCCCTGCATGGATAGCCCGGCTTCACGTCCTTACCCGATGGAGTTGGTTTGCTGCTCTCGTACTCGGGAATATAGCTGCCGGTGATTGTTTTGCAGCGAATGCCTCTTTTGAGTATATTGACGTCAGCGTAAGGAAGATCTCTTATCAGGGCAATAACAATTATAGAGTAGACCTCACTATATATAACCGGTCAAACAATACCATAGTATTGAAAGAAAACAACGAGACTTTTTATGTTCAGACAGATATTCTCGGCAAATGGCAGGAACTGAGCGCTTCCCACCATGGAGGCGGGGAAGGCACCGTGCTACTCCCCCGGGAGGGGCGGAACGTGGAATATATGGTGAACATACCCCTTAACATCCCGGCATTGTATGTTACCAGTGAAGGAGATATTAATATGATGATCAGGTATCTGGTACGCTTCCTCCTGAGAACCGAGACCGGCCTTCGCAGCAATTCCGGTGAGAGTTTATACTGGATAACACCCAATACGGACACCTGGGTCCTCAGGGAGGGGATGTGAATAGTGAGTTTATACAGGATAAAGCGGCCTCCCGGAAAGTCATCGTTGTTAATAATCAGCTCGTTGATTTTTAGTTACTGAAGAAGGAGCTTTTCATGAAAAGATTTACTTTATTGTTGTTGATACTTATGCTGTCTGTCATTGCAACCGCAACCTCAGCTGACACGGTTGATAATTACAAGGCCTGCAAACAATGCGGGATGGACCGAACTGTTTTTGCCCAAGGCCGGATGCTTATTCTTTATGACGACGGGACAACGGTAGCGGTCTGCAGTCTCCACTGTGCTTCCTCTGAGCTGAAACAAAACGAGGGCAAGCCGATCAAGTCCCTATTGGTTGCTGATTATACGACAAGAGACCTGATTGATGCCCGGACCGCAATCTGGGTAAACGGAGGAAGAAAAGATGGCGTTATGACCTCTGTTGCAAAATGGGCCTTTGCTGCAGAGAAGGACGCTCAGTCATTTGTTAAGGAAAACGGCGGGACTGTGATAAAATTCGATGAGGCCATGCGGGCTGCTAACGGGGAAACAGTTGAGGGCACGAAGACCACCCACGAGGGGCATGGACATGCTGGTCACAATATGGGGGCGGGTTCTCAAATGTTGTTCAATCCCGCATTTGGTGACGATATCTACCATACTCACCCGGCCGGCATGTGGATGGTCAATTACAAATTCATGCACGTGAACATGAGGGGGCTGCGCGACGGTACGAAAAATGTCGACAAAAGCAGTGTCGGGTTCAATAGGCCCACGCAGTATTCCTATATGATGATTCCGACCAGTATGACAATGGATATGCATATGCTGATGCTGATGTATGGGATTACCGATCAGCTGACAATAATGACCATGGCCAATTATCAATCTAACAAGATGAACATGCTGATGGACATGGGCCCGATGAAACCAATTGTGCAAGAGGACCCCATGACTACCAGAGGGTTCGGCGACATTGAGCTGAGAGGGATATGCAAGATCAACAAGTATTTTACAGGAAGTCTTGGGCTCAGCCTTCCTACCGGTAGTGTACGTGAGACAATAACTATGATGCGGAAGGAATACCGCGCACCCTATGACATGCAACTTGGTTCGGGCTCATATGACCTCAAACCTGCTCTTACCTATAACGTTCTCAGCAACGACGCAAAATGGAACTGGGGCGCGCAGGCCATGTACACATGGCACACTGCAAAAAACAAGAACGGCTGGAGTTTTGGTGACAGTTTAAAGGCGAACAGCTGGATCCAGAGAACCTTCAGCCGTGCCGCCTCCTGGATGCGTTTTGCCTATACTGATGCGTCACGGATAAAGGGCAAAGACTCTGAGATTGAGAAGCTCATACATCCCGTAACGGGGATGGGGGTGCCTACTCCTGACGCTGACCCCCTCAACTATGGCGGTCGGCGCCTCGATGGCGCGATCGGTGTGAGCTATCAGAAAGGCGCCTTCAGCATTGGGGTTGAAGGCGGCGTGCCAATCTACCAGAACCTGAACGGTCTGCAATTGAAAACCACATGGTTCCTCAACGCAGGTATACAGTTCATGTTTTAAGAGCTGGGCTTTTCCGAATAATTTGTTACTATAGAATGCTTAAACGGAGACTGCAATGAAAAAAAACTGTTGGGATATTAAGAATTGCGGCAGGCAATTTGGCGGAGAGAAGGCCGAAGAACTCGGCGTTTGTCCTGCTGCAAGCTATACGAAGCTTGATTCTGCGCATGGAGGCAAGAATGCCGGCAGGGTATGCTGGGTGGTTGCCGGGACGATGTGTGGTGGTGAAATCCAGGGCAGCTTTGCAAAGAAGTATGTAGACTGCAGAACCTGTGAATTTTATCAGAGGGTCAGGGAAGAGGAGGGGGCGAATTTCCTGATTACGATAGATCTGATTCAGTGGCTTAAGTAGGGCTTACAGAGCAAGCGGCCTTATTGAATATTATATTTCTTCATTTTTCTCCAGAGCGTTGTCCTGCCGATTTTCAACTCACTGCATACCTTGGTGAGATTGCCCGGATTTTTCCTGAGGCTTTCAACGATTAGTTCCTTTTCCCATTCATCGAGACTGTTGGGCTGCGTCTCTTTATCTGCAGGGACCGGGGAGTGAATTTCAAAAAGACTGCTCGTGAGCGTGAGTGCCAAATCCTGGGCCGAAATAATATTGCCTGCTGCAACGGCTGCAACGCCGGAGATTGCATTGGCGAGCTCTCTCACATTCCCCGGGAATTTATACTGCTGCAGGAAGTCGAGGGCCTCCGGAGAGAAATGAACACCGGTGTTGTCCATATCTTTTCTTGTTGATTCCAGAAAATGCTCTGCAAGAAAAGGTATATCTTCGGCATGGTTCCGCAGTGGCGGGACATGGATATGGGCTACCTTTATCCGATAATACAGGTCGCTGCGAAAGGAGCCGTTATCAATTGCGCTGACAAGGTCTGTATTCGTGGCGGCAATAACTCTTGCATGTATTGCTTTACTCTTATTACTGCCAATCCTCCGGACCGCCCGGTCCTGAAGAACGTCCAGTAATTTCGCCTGCATCGCAAAAGGCATACTGCCTATTTCATCGAGCAGTATTGTCCCTCCCTCTGCCGCCTCGAATAGTCCCCTCCTTTCGAGGAGTGCCCCGGTAAAGGCGCCCTTTTCATGCCCGAAAAGCTCACTTTCGAGCAGCTGTTCGGGAACAGAAGCGCAGTTAATCGAGACAAAGGGCTTGTCGGCTCTAGAGCTGAGGCTGTGGATTGTCTTTGCGATAAGACTCTTCCCGGTCCCGGTCTCTCCCGTAATCAATATCGCTATATCCAGATTCGAAATCTTATGCATGACGGCCACGATCTCTTTGATAGCGGCACTGGTACCTAAAAGGGGGATTTTGTTGTTTTCGGATGTTACTGCCTTCTGCAATGAAGACAGCTCTTTTGCTGTTTCCAGATGATTCATTGATTTTCTGACTCTGTGCAGTATTTCCTCGTTTTTGAACGGTTTCGAAATGTAATCGAAAGCTCCCATCTTCATGGCCAGTACGGCAGAGTCTACCGTACCGTATCCGGTCATGATTATAACGTCGGTTTTGGGGAGCCGCTCTTTTATATAGTAAAGAACGTCCAGTCCTGTCCCCGGAGACATCTTCATATCTGTAATGACAAGATCGTAAAAACCTTTTTCAAGATATGAAATGGCTTGCGTCCCGTTCTCGGCCTCGTCAGTTGAAAAACCCTCCTTCCTCAATAATATACCGAGGCTTTTTCTCATTCCTATCTGGTCATCGATAACGAGTATCTTCATCATTCTAGTCGTCCATTACGATAGCCAGATGGTGCAATAACGTCATTTTGCGTATCCAGGTCGGCAGATTTAGGGGGTACGGTAAAGCTCAACGTTATTTCAGTGCCTTCATTTTTTTTGCTCGACAGAAGAAGGTATCCTCCATGTTCTTTAACAATCTTATGAATAATATTGAACCCCAACCCCAAGCCCTTATCCTTTGTCGTATAAAAAGGTTGAAATACCAGCGAAAGTTCATCCTCGGTCATTCCTATCCCCGTATCAGCAAAAGTAATCTGAACCTCATCTTCTTTGTTTCTGTATATTGTCTGAATCGCTATCACTCCGCCCTCAGGCATCGCCTGTATGGAATTCATCAGGATGTTGATAAAAACCTGCTTCATATGATTTCTGTCCAGCATGAGCAGCGGGATATCAGGAGCGAACAGCTTTTGAAAGGTGATACCGGAGGATTGTATCTTTTCAGTGTTCAAAAAAAAGAGCGTTTCGTCAAGGACCGTGTTCAGGTCTGTTTTATCTCTTCTGAGACGTGAAGGTTTGGCAAAACTCAGAAAATCTTCTGTTAATTTATTTAATCTCTCCATCTCATCTTCTACCAGGGTAAGGAGTTCACTGGTTTCGTCCGGACGCAAACTATATTTCTTTAGAACACCAACTGAATTTGAGATTGCGCCGAGCGGGTTCCTTATTTCGTGGGCCATCATAGCAGCCATTTTGCCGATAGAGGCAAGTTTCTCGGATTCGTTAAGGTATTTCTGGGTCTCTTTTAAGGTTACATACGCCTTCTCAATTTCTATATTCTTCTTCCCGATGTTCTCGAGCAGAGTTGCCATCTGGATCCTGGACGTATTGAGCCGGTAGAAGCTCCTCGTGAAACCGTAGGCAAGACCTGAGATAAGACCTGCAAATATGAGTGCTTTTATGATATGCCAATACCACCACAGGGGATTCCATAAATTCGACAAACCGAAAAAAAGCTCACTGATGAAAAAGAGCAGCGCCGAGGTCCCAAAAATCAGATAAATAATATCATAGGTTCTCAAAAACCCCCTGATAAACAGGATACCCGCAATAAAATAAATCAAGGCGGAAATATGATTAATGCCATATATATATATGCTGAATTGGCCTTTTGCCATGGAAACATGGGTATGGTGTTGAAAAGATACGGAGAGAACGTCGGGAATATATGTATAAAATGCATGGGACAAAACTGCCAAGACAAGGATCAAAAAGGTTGCGGAAAAAACCGAGAATCTTCTTACCCATATTAACTGGACAGGATAGGCTTCATCGGTTCGATGCACTAATATTGAAACAAGTAAGAATAAGGAACTCAGCAGGGCGCTTAATGAATGAAACCAGACGACCAGATTGTGAGAATAATTCGAGAAAGCATGAAAAAAACTGAGAATGCCAAATGAAAAAAAAGAATAGACCAGAAAAAGGATATTTACTTTCCCTGACCTGGAATATTCCCAGGTCAATATCATGCCGATTATGATTGAAATCAAACCACTAAAGGCCTCGAAAAGGGTATGGAGTTCAGCATTTATCCAATATATGTCGTCCGGAAAAAATAATTTCTTGGTTAATAGTATGGCCAGAGATATTACTGCGACAGAGATAAAAACAGCAGTGACAGAGAACAAGGCCTTTTTCTTAGCTGCTGCCAGTGAAAGATCTTCAGATTCTTCGAGCCGGTAGACGACATATTTCAGCAGAGGAAGATCATCTTGCGGAGGAAGTACGTTCCATAGATGCCGCAACCAATCACCAAAGTATTTGCCTGTATGCAATAGTTTTTCCCTGATGTAGCGGTAACCGCCAGGCTGCAGGGATCTTGTGCCGGCTTTAGCCAGGAAACTCTCCTCTCTACCCGTGAAGAAACCTCTCTCGACACTCTGTTAGCATAATTTTAGCAGTAATATCTCCTTGCGGTCAAAGTCAAATTATAGTTTGATTGTGCGCGAGCTCTCAGTTTTCATATAAGGCATCAACCTCTTCTCTGCGCAGCGAAAAAAGTATCTGCTAAACAAAATATTTCGTTATTTCAGCCTCAATGATGCTGTAAGGCACCAGAAAGGGCTTCTCGGTAATCGTAAACCTGATCTCGGTTTCGGAAATGCGGCAGTACTGCCCTCCGACCGGGCCGAGGACAGAATTTCCCTTGAACGATCCGGCGTTCTTATCGCCTTCGAATTTTCCGCCGTTCTTTGTTATCGCGGCTGCCGTGTGATCGAGGAGGGCGACCCCTTCATCAGTGACTGTTACCGTGAATGAATGTGACATGGTTTATTATGCTCCCCGAATAGAGAATGTTTATTTGTACCCGCTTATTGTACTTATTATACTACAACCGACCATGACCCGGGGCATCTGCCCTGATCTGCAGTATGTCGAAGATAGAGCCTTTGTATAAACTGCCATTTTTGTTATTGGCTGTCATTCTCGCGAAGGCGGGTCTCTTCAGAGACTCGCCTTCGCGAGAATCCATTGTTTTTAAACAGTTCTGGATCCCCGGGTCAAGCCCGAGGATGACGACTTCTTACTTTATACACAGACACTAAATAAGCTCCAGATATTCAACCGTGACAGCACCTGCTCCGGATATGGTCATGACTCCGTGGAGCGTTGATATCCCGCTGTAGATATTGAAGCTGGCATTGTATCCTCCGGTAATGGTGATATTCTTGTTCGAATTGAAGTCAATATTTCCGCCGACGTATGCATCTCTTACCCTCAGATGCTGACCGTCTGATGCTGAATCATATCCTGCCTGCAGAGAGGAGTAGGTCGAGGCAAAAGAACCGCCGGACGTATATCTTGCGACCGGGAAACGGTCATTTGAAGAAAGCCTTGCCGCTGCGGCATTGGCGTCTATGAGTCCCGGACCCACGGAATAGATGTCTCCCCCGCTGACTGTCTGAGGTGTGGTCTGAAGCAGGTATTTTGCTATTCCCTGGTCAAAAGAGTAGCCGAGAAAGTTGGCCCTCTGCTTCAGCAGGGCTGCAACTCCTGCTGCATGGGGCGCGGCGGCTGAGGTTCCATAGAAACGGTGACACCCGGCGGATACGGAGCCAAAAAAGGTGGTGCATCCTCCGTCTGTGGCGGCGAAGTCGGGCTGATTGAGGACATCCGGTGATATGGCTGCCGCAGCTGTTGTCCCGGAAACAGGCCCGAAATAATGTGTTGCAAGGCCTCGGGAGGTGTAGCTCTCCGGAATATTTGAGTTGCTGTAGGGCACTGCAGCCACACTCAGGCCGTCATGCGTCGCACTGTGGCCGGTCAGGGTGGGACCGTATATATCGCCGCCTGAGGACGTGTCGAACTGGACAGCGGTTATTAAGTTTGTGCTTTGAGGCAGTACGTATTTTATGCGCGGCGCAGCACCAGAGTATCTGGCGATAATCATCCTGACCTGCTGGGCGCTGCCGGTGTTGTTTGTATAGGACAGATATTCAAATGGCTGCTGAGAAGCAGCATTGTCACCTGTAGCAGAGGCAACTATTTCATTGCTGCTGTTGACGAGATATACGTCCAGGTCAGAGGTTACGCCATACCAAGGCTCAGCCCATTGAAAATTGACCTCTAGTACACCATTATTTGCCAGGGTGAACCAGCTCGAATTGCTTGTCCCTGATACAGGCTGGAAGTTATGGCAATCAAGAACAGTATACGTATATGAAACTTCAGGACAGGCTACCGGACGGTAACTCGGGGCTTCGTAGGAAGCGATGTGTTTGCCGGCCAGCGTGTAGTTGGCGTTTCCGGCTGAGGTGAAATAGGCCGCGCCACTGGCCACCACATCACTGATCGCCACATTTACCGGGCCTTCCTGAAAAAAAGGTTCTTCATACCAGTAAACGTCGTCAACAATAATATCAGCCCCGGCAGTGTTGCGCAGGTCCCTGATATTATCGGCAAAAGAGGTAAGCCCGTTAAAAGCGCTCGCAAAAGATAAAGTCGCAGCCGGTGCCATATCATGCACGATCTGAAGCATACCCCGTCCCTCGTCGATTATATCCGAGGCAGGGCCAAGGTAGTCTTCCAGTACGTTTACTGCAGTAGTATGGCCACAGGTATTCCCGGTTCCCGGCAGATCTCCGGACAGTGCGTCCCCGGTAGCATTCGTGGCTGCTGTGGTGTCGAGATCATAAGAGTCGGACAGAACACCCACCTGAACACCGCTGCCGATTAACCCGGTCAAGTTAACTCGTAGCTGGTTGTATCCCTCGGATACTGCGGTGCCGGATGGGCAGGTTGAGAGCGGTGTTATAAAGGAATATGCCCGGGAAAGGAGAGTCGAGTATCTCCGGTTACGTGCAGGTGCCAGGACCTCGCTGATACTGATAACAGAAGGAAGGCCTGCAACCTGCAATGCATTGGCTGGATCCAGATATCCTGTGATCGTCATATAGCGTTCGGATACATGCGTAATCTCAACCCCTGCGCCGGTCAGCGCCTGTTGCTCTGCTGCGGAAACATCGGTCATACGGACGGAAACAAGGAGGTGGCCTTTTTTTCCGCGCATCAGGCTTCCCGGGCCGGAGGCAGGAAGGCTGATGCTTTTTGCCTGTGTCACGGGGCTGGAACTGCGGAGAGATGCTGATCCCTCCAGGGTGCTGAGCCGCGAGGATAGTTTGCCCCCCTGTTTCAATGTTGCAGCCTCTGTAGTGTTGACCATTAGAGCTCCAACCAGGAAGATACTCAGGATACAGAGTGCTGTCAATAGTGAAAGAATCCGCTTCATGCCCGTCTCCTTTTGCGATACATTTTGCGATATATGGTGTTTAAAGGGTGTTTTATGGCAGTCATTACTGTCTGGAAACTAAAAACTCACAGGTTAGTCCTCATGAAATTAGATTAGCGTAAGAAATTTTAGTATTATCTGTCAAGCGGTTTACATGATGACGAGTCCGTGTTATAAATAGAGAGATAGTATCTTTCGTGTTTTATTCATGACGGCAGATTGACGAAGGGTAGGACGAAGGGAAGTATGTATATGCAGACATTACGTATGAAGGAGTATTACGTGGTTAAGGAAAAAATTTCGCGGCCTGATGATTCAACAGAACCTGCAGCGCCCGTATTTCCCGTTATGCATCTCCTGTTCTGTGTTGTTCTGTTCTGTTTCTCGGCGTATCCGGCGGATGAATGCCTTGCCCGGGAAGACCGGCTGACCGAAATTATCCTTGATGCCTCGGGCAGTATGAACAGCAAACTCCGGAGCGGGGAAACCAGGCTCAATCTGTCGAAGAGGGCGGTTGAAGAGTTCGTCCGGTCTGCTGACCCCGGTTCCGTGATTGCGCTGAGGGCCTATGGTCAGCAGTCCTCCAGGGACAGGCATGATTGTGCTGATACAAGACTACTGGTCGGGTTTGGTTCTCTGCAGAACCAGCGGGAAAAAATTATGCTGCAGATGGGTGGACTTAAGGCCCTGGGGCATGCGCCAATCACCGCTACCCTCACCGAAGCGGTGAAGGACTTTCCCGCGGATTTCAGGGGAGACATGATCATTGTCCTGGTGAGCGACGGCAGAGAGACCTGCAAGGGTGATCCCTGTGTGCTGGCCCAGAGTCTGGCGAGAGAAAAAGGCAGGCTGGTTATTCATACCATCGGGTTTAATGCAGATTCCCTCGCGCGCCAGCAATTGGAATGCATAGCCAAGGTGACGGGAGGAAAATATTTGCTGGCCGATGATGCAGCGCAACTGGCAAAGGCCCTGATGCTGGCTGCCTCGACCTCGCGCGGCATGATCGTCAGAAAGATCGGGGACGGCATGCTGAGCATGGAGGGCGCCGACCTTCCGGGACATGCGGTGATCAATGCCGAGACAGGGGAGAAAATGGGGGTGCTCAGCCAGACCCAGTCTGGCCTGAAGCTACCGGCTGGCATCTATAATGTTGGCGTCGGCAAGATGTTCTGGAAGAGTGTGGAGGTGCCCCCCGGGGCCAGAACAGTTCTGAAGCCTGCGGTTGTGAAGGTGGAGCGGGCCAGTGTTCGTGGTCACAAGGTTGTGGACAACGAGACCGGTGAAGAGGTAGACACGATCAGTCAGGCCAGGGAGAGCGTTGTTCTGATTCCCGGAGAATATGAGATTTATTTTGGTAATGCTTCATGGCCGGTGGCTGCCATGCCGGGTGCGAAGATAACGCTGAATCCGGGACTGGTAACTGTCAAAGGTGCCAGCGCTCAGGGACACAGGATTAGGACGCTGCGCGGTGATCTGATCGAGACGGTCAGTCACACGATGCAGACCATTCCGTTGCCGCCGGGGGAATATACTGTGGAGCTGGAAGGCAAAATGAAGCCCTTTACGGTCAAGGAAGGGGACAATCTGGTTTTTCAGAAGAAGTAGGTGCGCTCAGGGGTTGCGGTGCAAAGCCCTGTGTACGGCGGCAGCAAGGTCCGCAACCCGGTAGGGCTTTGTTATGACGCCCCTGAACCCGTAGTCCTGATAGTCGGACATGATCGGGTCGTTCGAATACCCGCTCGAGACTATCACCCTGGCTTCAGGGTCTAAGGCCAGCAGTTTTTTGACCGCTTCCCTGCCGCCTATGCCGCCGGGTATCGTCAGGTCCATAATCACCAGGTCAAATTTTATACCACTCGTCTGTGCAGTACCATAAAGCTCCAGGGCCTCCTGTCCGTCACAGGCAATGGATATCTCATATCCGATCTCGCTGAGGATCTCCCTGGCGATATTGCATACCATCTCCTCATCGTCCATCACGAGTACTCTGCCCTTGCCACGGATGAGGGGTTCTGCACTATGTTCCTGTAAAGCCTGCTGACCTGCTGCCGCCGGAAGAAACAGCTGAAAACAGGCGCCGGCCCCCGGCGCTGAGTCAACTGTGATATGCCCGTTATGGCGGTTTATGATTGAATATGTGACTGCCAGACCCAGGCCGCTTCCCTTCTGCTTGGTCGTGAAATAGGGATCGAATATCTTCCGGAGCAGCTCCTTCGGCATACCGATTCCGCGGTCCTGAATGCTGATTTTTACATAGTCACCCTCAGAAAGAGGCAGCAGGTTCTCCGGTACCACCCGGGTGTTTTCTGCGCTGACGGTGATAAGGCCACCCTCGGGCATTGCCTGTGCAGCGTTGAGCATAAGGTTATTGATTACCTGACTTATCTGTCCCGGGTCAGCTTCAACCGCCGCAAGATCACTGCACAGGATGAGTTCAGACTTTACATTGGTGCCGCGTAGGGCGAACTGTGCTGCCTCAGTTATGATATTGACGAGAGGTGTAATTTTCTTGATTGGTGCCCCTCCCCGTGCAAAGGTGAGCAACTGCTGCGTCAGGTCCTGCGCTCGCAGACAGGCTTTCTCCGCCTCGGTCATCCTTTCAGTAAGCCGGTCGCCCGGTTTCATCTGGAGCGAGGCCAGGTTTACATTTGCCATGATGGCGGTGAGCAGGTTGTTGAAGTCATGGGCGATGCCTCCGGCCAGGACCCCGAGACTTTCAAGTTTCTGCATCTGGGTCTCCATGTACTGGCGCTCATCTTCGGCCGTCATCCTCGCAAGGATCTGCCAGACAGAGTGCATAAGCAGGGACAATTGGGTTACATCTGCATCGTCGTAGTCATTATCACTGTTTGCAACGCCCACGACGGCAACGATCCGGTCATTGATTTTCACCGGGATAGTCATATAGCGGGAGAGCGGTGCATGTCCTTCAGGGCAGCCTTTCTTGAGCGGGTGAGGCGACTGGTAATCATTCAGTATAATCGGCTTCCCCTGACGGACCGCCTCGCCCCAGATACCGGTCTTGTCAAGGGAATATATGGTCTTTTTTTCAAGGATCTGGCACTCTTTCATCACCCCTTTGGACCAGGTGTTAAGAACAAATTCTCTGCGTTCCTCGTTGTAATGGTAGATGTAGCCGATTTTGCTGTTGGTGAGCCGGATCGCTTTTTCAAGGGCAAAATCCAGCAGCTCCATTTCAGAGGCGGCCTTGTACTGCGATATTTCCCAGAGTGCAGCCAGCCGCTCCTGATTCAGCATGATCAGGTCGGCAGCCTTTTTCTGGTTGGTAATGTCAGTAAATATTGTGGCAAAGTGTCCTTTTTCGATGGGAGAAACCGAAATCGAAAAATGCTTCTTCATCGGGGGAAAATAGGTCTCGAACCGGTAAGGGACACCGGTTTCGGCTACCCGGGTGAAGTCAGCAAGATAGGGGGCCTCGGTGGTGCCATATATTTCGGTGGCTGTTTTCCCGATAACGGTGTCACGGTTGATGCCGAGTATTTTTTCATACTGAAGGTTTACATCGATGATCACATAGTCGGCAGGTCTTCCCTCTGCATCGTAAATCAGATGGTGAAGTGCAACCCCCTCAGCCATATCCGCAAAGAGACTCCGGTAACGGGCTTCACTTGCGCTTAAAGCCTGTTCACTTGCCATCAGTTGCTGGTTGGTAGCCCGCAGTTGCTGCTCCCCTGCAATAAGCTGCTGATTGCTGGCCCGGAGCTGTTGTTCTCCGGCGACCAGTTGCTGATTTGAGGCTCTCAGTTGCTGTTCCGTTGCATAGAGTTGCTGATTTGCTGCAATGAGCTGACGGTTCTGGTCGCCGATCGTTCCGGCATCCCGCATGCGGCGGCGGTCGAACCGGAAGATGGCCACCCCTGAGATGAGGAAGAGCAACAGGCTTATAAGGACCAGAAAGATCTGGATGGTATAGAATGTCCGCATATATTTTTCAATAAAACGGTCCAGGCGGGTCTCTGCGCCGACCGAGGTCCTGATCAGCTCCCGATATGCCTTGTCATAGGCATGATCAATCTCAGTTCCGATTCCTGCACTGCCCCGTAATTCAAAACGTTTTATGGTAATCTCCCGGGCAGCTGTAAGCTGCGCTTGCAGGAGCTTTAGTGTTCTGATCAGCTCCGGGTCATTGATCGGAATTCCGAGGGTATTGCGATTTGCGGTCCTGTTGATCAGAAACGCGACCGACGAGGCAGCGCGGTCATAGTGGCCCCATACTTCTTCAATGCTGGCGTCCGGATCTTTTTCCAGGACCTCTTCAGACCAGAGATGGGCCATGGTGGCCTCAGTCCTGATCGTGTGGACTGCATTGAGAAGAGGCATCAGCACCTTCTGGGTACTGATGCCGAGGTATGTGGTATAGCCGATTATGGCTGATAGTGCCAGTGCGACCGCAGCAACGAGGGAGTACAGGGTCCGGGGGAAAGGCCGCACCGCAGCCGGATTCAGATTCTGATCTAGGTATTCTGCCATAGAATGGTCTCTTTTTCATTACCTTCGGCGCAGAGTATACAACCTTTTGTGATATCAAGTTTTACTCGCCGCCGTCGATTCCCACCGAGAGACTGCGCTGCAACAGGAATACCCCTGAGTGAAAGCACCTCGAGCACCGACCCGATGTTCATGGTGCATATCGAGTCATCAGAACGCTGCAGCACATTGCCTCCGCCGGCAAGGCAGACAACCAGTTCTGACCTGGGGGACCCGTGTGCCTCCATCCTTGCCAGCAGTTCGGCTATTGCATCATCGGCATAGCGGAGTTTTTCGTCGCAAGGTTTTTTCCCCGATTTTCCGGGGAGCATGACATGCGCGATGCCTCCGACCAGCCGGAAGGGATCATACGCGATGACCGCAATGCAGGACCCCAGTGCACTAACTGAGAAGACCGTTGCGGCATCTCCGGTCTTCACCTCACCGGTGGACACTTCGACGATTGCCCTGCCAGCCTCATGATCACTTCTGCCTCCACTGCGCTCCACTGCTTTCCCTCCAACTGCTATGCCTTGCTCAGGACCTTGATAGTCTTCTTGTCGTCAGCGGTCTTAAATACGCAGGTCGCTGTTTTCCCGGAACTGGTGGTGGAATAAAAATAGTAGATATTGATCCCGGCCTCGGCAATAGTTCTGGAAATATTTTCCAGTGCTCCGACCTTGTTGGCGATCTCGACCAGGATTATAGAGGCATCCTGGATATCGTCTGCCCCGATTTTTTCGAGAGCTCTCTCGGCCTTGACCAGATCGTCCACGATCAGGTTGAACGTTGCCTTCCGGCGGGTGCCGCTGGCCGAGTAGCCGGTGCCGGCAAGAATATTTACATTAGCCGCAGCGAGGGCTGCAGCTACTTTAGCGGTCAACCCCATACTGTCGTTAAAGGTTGCCGTAATCTCTTTTCCCGGCCTGGCAGTAAAGGCCGGAGTTGCTGCCTTCTTTGTCAGCGTGATTTTTTTTGCCGCGGGTTTTGCGGCAGTTGTCTTTGTTTTTTTCGGGGGCTGTTTCTTCGTAGCAGTAGCCATCTTTTTTCTCCTTTTATCGTTCTGAAATAGTTTCCTGTCTTCCTCGGATGACAGTTGAAAAGTACTGCGCAGATAATCCTGTTGTCTTTGAGCCCGCAGAGCGCTTTCTGCTGCTGCCGGAATTCAATTGCTACAGTTAATTTACAATATCGAAGGGGTACAGGACAAGGGCCATGCCAAAATGTGCGAAGCCTGAAGAAGGTTCCCTTCCGGTTTCTTATCCTGATACCTTTTGCATTCCGGCCGCAGCCGCTATTGCGCATCCGCTTCAGAATTGCCTAATATATTTACGCAAAGAAACCACATTCAAAAGAGGGAACACTTATGACAGATTCACCGTGTATTACATTTGGGCACCAGGAGGGTATTGGCCTGATTACCCTGAACAGACCGCATGTCCTGAATGCGCTGAACTATGAAATGCTGGAGAGGCTGTCAGGCCTTCTCAAGACAATCCGGCTGGACGATGCGATTAAGGCGGTGATAATTACCGGTGCCGGGGACAAGGCTTTTTCAGCAGGTGCTGACATTGAGTTTCTGCATAAGGCCGCGCCTCTTGAGGTTAGAGAAATGGCACTGATGGCTGTTTCAGTAAATGAGCAGATAGAAAATCTGGGTAAACCCGTTATTGCGGCGATTAATGGATATGCCCTTGGCGGCGGACTTGAGCTGGCAGAGTCCTGCATGCTCAGGATAGCGGCCCGGCATGCGCGCCTGGGACACCCGGAGGTGCGCATAGGGGTTATTGCCGGGTGGGGCGGAACCACAAGGCTGCCCCGTCTGATCGGCAAGGGACGAGCCACCGCACTGCTGCTGACCGGCGACCAGGTCGGGGCAGAAGAGGGTGAGCGTATCGGGCTTATCAATGTGGTCTGTGAGAAAGAGCTGCTGCTTCAGGAGGCCGGGACCCTGGTTAAGAAGATTCTGGCGCAGGCACCTCTCTCCGTAACGATGACCTGGGAGGCGATACACCGGGGGCTTGATCTGACGGTGGCCGGGTCTGCTGCCCTTGGCGCAGACTATTTCGGACTGCTGGCTTCCTCAGAGGATTTCAGGGAAGGGACAAGGGCCTTTCTGGAAAAATCACCGCCAGCGTACCGCAACAGGTGAGCCTGAAGATCCGCTGATGCGGGATGAACCCTTCGGGTTACGACGCGCGTTTGCCATTTTTTTGAACGTACATATTCTTGTCGGCTTCCATCAGAAGCTCATCCAGAGAAGAGGGGTTCGATGGATCGTAGTAGGATATCCCGACGCTTGCAGCTAATTTAAATGCATGAGGAGATGTATCGTTGAAGATTTTAAGGTTCTCATAAAGGCGGATGGAAACAAGTTCAGCAGTGGCCTCTGTAGTTCCTGCCGGATAAACTACAAACTCATCACCACCGATACGGCCGATGGCATCAGAATCCCGAAAACTGTTTTTCAGGATAGTGGCCATCTCTACCAAGGCCAGGTCTCCTGCTTTATGGCCGAAGGTATCATTGATGTTCTTGAGCCCGTCAAGGTCAACATAGAGCATATAGGCCCCAGTTTTATTGCGGTTTGCAAGCCTGAGCCCCTGTTCTGCAAGGGTCAGGAATCCTCGCCTGTTGTAGAGTCCTGTCAGTTCATCGGTAACGGAGAGGGTCTTGAGCTTTTCTTCAAGCAGTTCCAGTTCAGTTATATCCTTTGATACAACAGTGACCGCTATAACTTTTCCGTTAACATCCCGAACGGGGCTTAATGTCTGAAGAAAATAACTTCCGTCTCTGCTGCTTTGATGTCTGTGCTGGACCGAAGTATCTGTTGTGATAACCGTATTGACATTTTCTATAAACCATCTTGTCTCATCATCAGAATGAAAGTCACCGTAGGCTCTCCCCTGATATTCGCCTCCGGAAAGCCCCATCCGCTCCAAATGGTTCCTGTTAATGAAGAGATAGTTACATTCCGTATCAACAAGGTATATGGAATCGACCGTTGACTCGACCAGGGATCTGTATTTCCCTTCGCTTTTGTGCAAAGCCTGTTCGATTTCCTTTCGTCTTTCTATCATGGCATTGAAGGTGCGTCCCAGTTGTCCTATTTCGTCCTCCGAGTAAATAGCAACCCTTTGATCCAACTCCCCCCTGCCAACCTTTTCAACAGCTTTGACAAGTTCTGAAACGGGTTTCATGATGACCTGGGTAAGCAGTATAGCCAGGCCGATCCCCACGGCAGAGAGCCCCAGAATGGTCCAGAGAATAAGTTTTGTGATAGAGCGAATATCTTCTGTGATATGCTTTTTGGAAAACCCGATATGAATAACCCCGGCCTGGCCATGCTGCAGGGGGACAGCCATATCAACATGTTCCCCTTTTGCCGTGCTGATGTCCTGCCGGGTATAGTTTTGATTGGGTTCAGGTCTATTGATATTTTTCAGCTCGGTCGGAAACCCGCCCTCAAATGTATGCATCAGAACATCCCCATGCCGGTCGAGTGCAAAAATATATTCTATATCCTCTTCGCTCTTCATGAAATCTTTGGCAATCATTTCAAGCTCAAAGTATTTTTCAGTCAGTATCGGGGTTATACTGTTGGAGGCCAGGTGACGGGCAATGGATATTCCCCGGTCTTCAAGTTTCTCGACGAGTTTTGCGCGGAGAACGGTATTGGCAAATATGATCGCAGTTATTCCGAGCAGTATCACCAATCCGGCAATAGAAAGTAATATTTTATTCCGAAAGCCGATTCTGTTCAACATGCGATCAACGCGTCTTATTCTTCCTGATCCAGGCCTTCATATCCCTGATGGAATTGTATGCGCTGTCATCAATAACAACAAATTTTTCTATCATCATTTTATTGAGAATCTCTTTGCCCTTCGGGTCCTCGTGGGCCTGCAGAAATATCTGCCGGAGTTTTTCTTTGGTCTTTGGAGCTAAACTGCGCGAGACGACCAGAGGGGGGATTGCATAGGGAGCTGATTTCCTGATGATCTTTGTCTTCGAGGTAAATTCGGGGTTCATACGGTTGGCATACTCCCAGATCAGACTGTCGACGGCAGCACCGGCGACTATACCCTGGGCAACCGCCTTTATTGATTTGTCATGGGCGCTGGTGAATATATATTTGCTGAAGAAGGTGTCCGGGGTCTCCTGTATTTGAGCCAGCATGTAGGTCGGCACCAGCTTTCCGGTATTGGACAGAGGATCGGCAAAGGCAAAGCTCTTTCCCCTCAGCTCTTCGAAGCTTTTTATCGGGCTGTCTCCGGCTACAATAATGTACGAATAGTAAACCGTTTCCCCATAGGCCTGCGGAGCAACCAGAAGTTCCATACCGAAATCCCGATGTCCGTCTACGTAGGGACCGCTGCAGACAAAGGCGGCATCCAGTTCTTCTTTTTTTATCATCTCATTGATCTCAGCATAGTCTTCCCTGTCTACAAAATCGACCTTGGTTTCCAGCTTATCCTCAACATAGTCCAGAAAGCGGCGGTAATAGGCAAGTCCCTCTTTTGGGGTGATCATGCCACCTACCGCGATCCTCAGATGCTTTCCATGGTCGCCGCCCGTTGCTACTGAAACCGGCTCTCTTTTCTCGAGATTTATTTTTTTCGGTTCGGCACCGTTCCTGCAGCCGGGAAGTCCGGCAGCTGAGAGTACAAGCAGAAGCAGGAATATCTTCCTTAACATTGAGAACCTCCCTGTTTTATTGAGCTCGTCATGAACAGATATGTTATTTTTCCATTTTGTCAGGTAATGAGGAGGAATGCAATCCAAAATGAGGAGATTACCGGCAGATTCTGCAGGACAGATTCCTGCTCCTACAGGATGGCATGGAGCACCTCTTTCAGTGCCTCGACTGAGTAGGGTTTGCTGAGAGACGCAATGAACCCCTGTTCCCGGTAGTCCGCTCTTGTGGTGTCGTCCGAATAACCGCTTGAGACAATGGCCTTAACTGCCGGGTCATAGTCTATTATATTCTTCAGTGTTTCAGTTCCTCCCATCCCGCCGCGGATGGTAAGATCGAGAATTATGGCTTCAAACGGGCTGCCGGAGGTTTTTGCTTTTTTGTAGAGCTCAATAGCCTCCTCTCCACGCTCTGCGGTGGTGACCTGATGCCCCAGCACCTGCAGTAACTCTCCGGCCACATTTCTGACGAGCAGCTCATCGTCCATAACCAGTATCTTTGCTGATCTGGATTCGACAATTACTTCCGGAATTTTCTGCTCCGGCAGGCAGGTGTCAACAGCCGGGATATAGATGGTAAAGGTTGTTCCTTTCCCCTGCTCCGACTTCAGGTCGATCAGCCCCTCGTGATTTTTTATTATTGAATAGGACGTTGCGAGCCCCAGTCCGCTTCCCTTCTCTTTTGTCGTGAAGTATGGATCAAATATCTTAGGCAGGTTTTCTTCGGAGATGCCGCTTCCTGTGTCCTGCACTGCAACAGCCACGTACGTTCCCTTATTCAGCAGTGACGGCAGGCCCTGCTGCGGGGCCTCGATATTGCGCGCCCTAATCTCGATGGTGCCTCCCTGCGGCATCGCCTGATCAGCATTAAGGGCAAGATTTTGTACCACCTGACTGATCTGGCCTTCATCGGCCAGCACAGGCCAGAGTTCCTCTTCGATGCTCATGCGGTAGGCGCACGGGGAGCCGCTCAGGGCAAATTTTACTGCATTATCCAGCAGGGGGGCGAGGCTGATCAGTCTCTTCACCGGCCTTCCCCCTTTTGAAAAGGTCAGCAGTTGGGAGGATAGGTTCACCGAGAGATGCAGGGCCTTTTCTGCCTGACCTATCATGTCCATTGTTTTGTCCTGGTCCCGGATACTGATTCTTGCCATGGACAGGTAGCCAAAGATGCCCTGAAGCAGATTATTGAAGTCGTGGGCTATGCCTCCGGCCAGAGTTCCGATAGACTCCATCTTCTGCGTCTGCCTGGCCTGCTCCTCCATTTTAAGCCGATCTGTTATGTCCCTGATATTTCCCCGGACCGAGGAGATTATCCCCTCCGAATCCTTTATCGCGGACGCCGTAATCAGGACATGTATCTGTTGTCCATCGTATCTCCTGAGCTTCGTCGTAAAGTCTTTGGTAAACCCCTCGGCTGCCAGCGCGGCGAGAAAACGGTCTCTTTCATCAGGGTCAGCGTAGGTATCCCGCACCGGTGTCATGAGCAGCGACTCTCTTGAAGGATATCCGAGCAGGGCTACTCCTGCTTCATTAACATCGAGCAGCCGCCCGGTAAGGTCGCTGATAAAAATCATGTCCCGGGACTCTTCAAACAATGTGCGATATTTGTCCTCACTGGCATGGAGCGCCTCGTCAGCCATTTTTCTCTCGGAAATATCGCGCCAGGTGGTATAGAGAATGGTGCGTCCGTATAAGGGAATCGGTATGAGAGTTACTTCAACGGGAAAGTCGCGGCCGTTGAGGCGGCGGTGTACCCATTCAAATCTGTTGCTTCCCCGGTCCAGGGCGATATTGATCATCTCCATCGCCTTTTCGGCGCTTTGGCGACCGTCAGGCTGAACAGGCGGGGACAGTTCCCATGGATGGGCAAGCAGCAGTTCCGGTTTATTACAGCCCATCATGTCGGCGGCAGCTGGGTTGCATTCAATGAAGAAATTTCCGTCCAGCAACAGTATGGCATCCAGGCTTTTTTCAAAGAGTATGCGAAATTTGCTTTCGCTGGCACGCAGTTTTTCCTCTCCCTGACGGCGCTCGTCAAGGTCCCTGCTCAGCCGGTCATTGGCCTCACGGATTTCGTCGAGCAGTTTCATTTTGGCGAACTTCAGCGTTATGGCCTCGGTTATCGTATCGTTATGCTGCAAAGAGTAATGAGCTGTGGTAAAAAGGTAAATAACGATCAGCAGGCTTAAGGCATAATTCAGTTCGGTGCCTTCTCCTGCAGACCGTGCAGCATAGAGCAGCAGGGCCGGGGCCGACCATGCTGCCGGGGCCCATCGGATGGAAGAATGGGAGATGGTGGTGGAGGCGGAAAGGCTCGCAATCACCAGGACAAACACCGCCACATAGCTCAGATCGTAGACCGGGAATATTATAAAGGCCGACGAGCCCCATATTATTCCCGAAAAGAAGGCAAGTATAAGGTAAGCCTTTGCCCATTGCTCTCCGGAAAAGGGGCTTTCGCGCACTTTCAAAAATCTGACATGCAGTATAATTCTACTGATAACAACAGCAGAAATCATCAGAAGCCACAGCAGAATGTTTGCTCCGGAGACGTTATTGCGTACTATAAAGCAGAGAATGAGTGCAACGATCAGCGTTGATATCTGCATGGTCGGCAGTTGCCTGAATACAAGCCGTACCTGTTCCCTCAGAATATCATTACCCAACGAATCTCCCCTTTCGGCAGTTATTTGCTGAAACCCAGCTGCCGGAAAAAATGGCGGAGAGAGAGAGATTCGAACTCTCGGTGAGTTTTATCCCACACACGCTTTCCAGGCGTGCGCCTTCAGCCGCTCGGCCATCTCTCCGCATCAACAACCACAAATTTTAACCGATAAAAGAATCTTAAAGCAAACTTACGAAGAAAGCTTTTTCTTCAGCAGCTCGTTCAGCATCTGCGGGTTGGCCTTGCCTTTGGTCACCTTCATCACCTGGCCGACAAAGAAACTCAGAAGCTTTTCATCTCCGGCACGGTATCGCTCAAGCTCTTTCTGGCTCCGGGCGAGGATATCATCCACTGCCTTCTCGATTTCAGAGGAGTCGGATATCTGCACCAGTCCTTTTTCTTTCACAATTGCATCAGCATCCCGGCCGGTCCGGTACATGTCGTCGAAGACTGTTTTGGCAATCTTGCCGCTGATGGTGCCGTTGTCGATCAGGCTGATCATGCCGGCAAGCTGTTGAGGTTTCAAGGGGCATTCGCCGATCGTTCTGTTATCTTCATTGAGTGACCGCATCAGGTCGCCCATCATCCAGTTCGAAACAGCCTTGGCCTGACCTCCGGCCCTGACCGCCTCTTCGAACCAGTCAGCCACAGCCTGCTCTTCTGTCAGCAGGAACGCGTCATGCTCCGGCAATCCGTAGTCAGAGATAAAACGCTGTCTCTTTGCATCAGGCAGTTCCGGCAGCGAGGCCCTGATCTTTTCTATCCAGGACTCTTCAGCTATGACCGGCACCAGG
>PNOC01000035.1 GCA_013824615.1 Thermodesulfovibrio sp. | reverse complement strand
CCACATAAATCCAGTTCGCATCCACTGCGACCCCTGTAGGACGATTAAGGGTAGTAAGGCCGCCGCTGATCGTGTGCGTAGGCGAAGTATTGCCTGTGTCGTCTTTTGGAAATACAAGTATACTGCTGTTCCCAAAGTTAGCCACATAAATCCAGTTCGCATCCACTGCGACCCCTAGCGGAAAATTCACGGTAGAAAGGAAATTAAGCGTGCGGGTGGGCGAAGTATTGTCTATAGCGTTTTTCGGAAATACAAGTATACTGTTATCGTTACTGTTGGCCACATAAATCCGGTTCGCATCCACTGCAACCCCTGTAGGACCATTAAGGGTAGTAAGGCCGCCGCTAAGCGTGCGAGTGGGTGACGTATTGTCTGTGGCGTTTTTCGGAAATACAAGTATACTGTTATTGTTTCTGTTGGCCACATAAATCCAGTTCTCATCCACTGCCACCCCTGCAGGACCATTAAGGGTAGTAAGGCCGCCGCTGATCGTGCGCGTAGGCGAAGTATTGCCTGTGTCCTCTTTTGAAAATACAAGAATGCTGCTGCCCGTTTCATTAGCCACATAAATCTGGTTCGCATCCACTGCCACCCCAAAAGGACCGCTAAGGGTAGTAAAGCTGCCGATGATAGCTGTTGTCGGTGCAGTATTGCCTGTGGTGTTATTAGGCCAAGTTACGATGCTATTGATATCGCCGTTGTTGTTAGCATTTGAAACATACATAGCTGCATGAGTCAGAGATGCTGTAAAGAACACCACTAAACAAAAAAAGACTAAGAAAAAAACTTTTCCCCTCATTACTCATTCCCCCTTTTCTCAACTTATTCCCTAGCAATTTGGCAATTTGTTGATAAACTATAAATGGTTCACTAGATTATGTCAATGCGACGAACAAGGTATTTTCCAGATAACATTTATATTTGGTAGACCGAAAGAGAATACGTCCCATTGCTATGGATAATGCAGTTTCTCATTATTAAAACCTCTTGTGACGTGCCGAGAACAGCAGGGTATTTGTTCACCACAAGAACGATCACGGTATATTCATGGTTACCATTTGTACTGTGCATTATTATATGATGCAGGAGAGGTGCGGACTTCAGGAAGCAAGTGATAACAATACTCTCACCGCTAAAACATTGCCTTGTGGCTGGAATTGGCGCTCGGCAGTTTCCTGAACTTGATTTGTTTCTGGTAGTACTTTTCATGAAGTTTCGACAGGTGATAACTGCGGACAAATCGGGGTGTTGTATTGATATCGCAGCCAGGCTCTCCAGGCAAATGGGATGCTATTGTTCCGGGGACTCCTTTTCTTGCGTCTCATTACCCATTTCCAAAATTAAAACCCGGAATGTCAAAATTACAAACGAACTCATGTAGTCTGCAGATGCTGAAAGCGGGCACTGATCTCCCCGCAGGAGACCTCGGGGCAGACTGAACGTATCAGCATTTCGTTGAGATGATAAACCTGCATGGAGGATGCCGTCTCTTCAACGCCATACTGCAGTCCCATGTAGCAGGTCTGGCAGGGGGTGACGACTGCGGTTGCTCCTACCGACTCAGCCTCCCTGATCCGTACACCTGCCATGCTATGCTGAATTCCCGGGTTTACCAGTTTCAGACCTCCTCCCATACCGCAGCAGGAAGAAAAGGCGCGATGGCGCGGCATCTCTACCAGCTTCAGCCCTGGAATAGCTTGCAGTATCCGGCGGGGAGGATCGTAAATCTGGTTGTGCCGTCCAAGGTGGCAGGGATCGTGATACGTCACGGTCAGAGGCACTGCATGCTTCAGGCGCAGCTTCCCGTCCTGTATCAACCGGTCGATAAACTGAGTGAGATGCCGGACTTTCTTCGCCCCGGGCCAGAGTGCTGCATAGTCAGAATGCAGTCCCTTGAAACAGCCCGCGCAGGAAACAACAATCTCCTTAATGCCTTTTTCTGCAAATAAGCTGATCCTTTTTTCTGCCTCTGCTTTGAACTCAAGATCTCCCATCCGCCGCAGTTTACCGGCGCAGCAGGGCTCTTCATCCCCAAGGATAGAAAACTCCACCCCCGCCTCCTGCAGCAGTCTGGCGGTCTGCACTGCCACTGACTGCATCTCAGGATCAAAACTGGCCGTACACCCCGCAAAATAGAGTACTGAAGAAGGCTGCTCTCTCCAGAGCGGTACCGGGGCCTTCAGAAGCCCGGCTTCCCAGGCTTTTTTCGCCCAGAGGCCTCGGTCCTGCTGCGGCTTGTCAAAGGCATTATTGGCCCTCTTGATTGTCAGCAACTGTTTCGTCTGCGTTTCAGGCCGGGGGATACCGGCAGACACCAGAGACTCCCGCGTCTGCTCCCAGAGTTCATGCGTGTTGATCCGCACCGGGCAGACCACATGGCACTGGCCGCAGGCAGAACATTCGTAAAGCCCCTGCAGAAAGTCCTGCAGTTCCGTATCCGGCAGCCCGTCATTTACCAGGCGTTGCAGCAAGGAAAGCTTGCCCCGGGCAGAGATACATTCCCGCTTGTCCTGTAAAAATACCGGACACCAGACCTGGCACTCACCGCAACGGGTGCAGGCCTCCAGCTCGATCAGCTGCCTTCTGGTTAGGCGCCCGGCGATCCGGTCGGCCTGTGCTTCTTCACGTCGGGCCAATAGATATCCTCCCTGTCCTGCTCCCCGAGAGCGTTCATCGCAATGACCACCGGGGCAAGCAGACTATGCATCAGTTTACTGTGAGGCAGGTAGAGCATCAGGCCCAACACACTAAAGGCATGAAGACTCCAGAGGGCCGTAAGCCATGGCTGGAGCTGATTATATGTATAGGCACCGGGGGAAACAAACAATTGCGCGAAAAAAGAGTACCGGGCCTGCCAGACCGGGACGAGAGCAACGCGCAGCGCTTCCAGGGCAAAACCTGTCAACGCAAGCCAAAGGAGAGAAACCAGAAGGATCACGTCTGCCTGGCTATTGTCCAGTTGCACGGAACGAAAAAAAAGCCTCCTGAAGAGTGCCGCGACCAACCCGGCAAGGAGCGCAAGCCCGAAGGCGTCTCCCCAGAGCTTGATAAAAAGGTGTCCTTCTCCCTGAAAAAAGAAGCTCGACAGGCCTCTGTCAAGTCCGAGTAATGCCAGCGGCCTGAGAACAGAGGCGAGAAGAGAGAGAAAGAGAAGGCCGGCAAAGCCGTAAAAAATCAGTATATGCATCAGCCAACGCCCGGGCGAAAGCACAAACAGCTGGCGCTGCAGAAGGACTTCAGCAAGCCATATCCAGGTGGCCCGTCCTCTTCCTCCTTCAGCCCTCCGAGTCTCTTCAGCCCCCCTGTTCCAGGCACGCCATTTGAGAATGAAGGCATACCCCATGTACCCCAGGGAGATGACTGTCGCAACCCCGAACAAGAGCCACGGTTTCGGATAATCGACCATGAGTTGCATCTACTTTTCCGTCACCTGCACGGGAGTCGCACAATGGCTTTGAATTCTCAACCGTTTCATCCTTTATTCTAACAGAATTGCCTTCTCATGGGTTCCCGTTGCTGTTAATGTGATCCGAGAAATGCTTGACAAGGTTCAGGGAAAATGCGATACATTAAACAGAAAGCAGATCTTCCGGGACGGGGATATCCCGTATAACCTTACTGTAAAAAGAGGCAGACATATAATCGTATGGAGAATAATGTGAGCAGGCTGCGTTTAATGGTACAGGACATTTTTACAAGCGGTATGCATGACAAATGTGAGCCCGCTGATCTATACAAATTCATGATGCTGAATCTCTGCCTTATCCTGGGGACCCCTTTTGTCCTCGGGTTTGGTCTCTACGACATCTACCACGGTATTCAGCCGCTCGGATATATTATTACCACCATCGGTTTTATTTGTGCCACCTGCTTCTATCTGCTCAGGAGAACCAAAAACTATAATTTCTTTGCTTACCTGGTCGTATTTGTTATTTTCTGGATGTTTCTCTACCTGCTGGCCTCCGGTGGCAGCGGCAATTCGGGCCTGCTCTGGTTTTACTCCTTCCCCCCCATTGTCCTCTTTCTGCTGGGGTTCAGAAAAGGTTCCCTGGTTGTGCTGACTTCACTCGCGGCCTCGGGCTTCATCCTCTTCTGGCCAGGCACCCCGTTTCTGTCAGCATCCTATTCTTCCGAAATTAAACTGAGATTTGTCCCCAGTATCATAGTCCTCTGGTCCATAACATCTCTTTTTGAGCATATCAGGGCCGCCACCCTCAAGATTGAGATAAAGAACACTGAACTGCAGGGGCATATAGAAGAGCTGAGGCAGGCGGAAGAAGCGCGGCAGGAGAGCGAGGACCGCTACAGAATATTGTTCGACCGGGCCGGGGAGGGTATCTTCACTCTTTCTGTCGGGACTAAAATTCTTAACGTCAACGAGTCGCTTGCCAGGATGCACGGGTACAGCCCCCAGGAGATGCAGAATATGGACCTCCTGGATCTTGACACTCCTGAAACCGCAAAACTGATTCCCGAGAGGATGACGCGTCTCATGGCAGGTGAAGCTCTGACTTTTGAAGTGGAACACTATCATAAGGACGGTCACGCGTTCCCGCTGGAGGTGTCTGCCAGCCTGATCTGCTTTGGCAACGACGCCTACATTCAGTGTTTCCATCGCGACATCACTGAACGCAAACAGGCTGAGAAGGCCCTGAAAGCAAGCGAGGAAGTATACCGGAATCTCTCCACCCAGTTTAACGCGCTTCTGGACGCGATTCCGGACAATCTTTTCCTGATGTCTCCTGACCTGAAAATGCTCTGGGCAAATAAAGCTGCGGCAGCCGGCGTGAACAAGGAAAGTGAAGATATTATCGGCCAGCATTGTTATTCTCTGTGGCATAACATCAACTCCCCCTGCGATCCCTGCCCAGCCCTGCGGAGTTTCAGCACCAGCCAGCCGGCGAGCGATATCGTCACCACCCATGACGGGAAAGTATTTGAGCTGAGGACTCTCCCGGTCAAACAGGACGAAACCGTGGTCAGCGTAATTAAAGTAGCCCGGGATATAACCGCCCAGCGCAGCCTCGAAGAGCAGCTGCGCCACTCCCAGAAGATGGAATCCGTGGGAACTCTGGCCGGCGGCATTGCACATGACTTCAACAATATCCTCTCGGCCATTATCGGCTACAGTGATATTGTCCTGATGAAAATGGAGACTGACCATGAGTTACGCTCTAAAATAGAGCATATACGCGCGGCGGCTGATAAGGCCGCCTACCTGACACAAGGGCTCCTGGCCTTCAGCAGAAAACAGTTGAGCAACAAGAAGCAGGTTGACCTGAACGAACAGATAAAAAAGGCCGAGTATTTTTTCCGGACAGCAATCAGTGCCGAGGTCAGGTTCCGGGTCAATCTGCATGGGCAGCCTATTCTTGTTTTTGCAGACCCCAACCAGATTGAGCAGGTCCTGATGAACCTTATCACCAATGCCCGCGATGCCATGCCGGCAGGGGGTGAGCTTATTGTCACGACAGAACCGTACCGGATTGATGAAGAGTTCCCTCTGTCGCACGGATATGGCAACCCCGGTCACTACGCACTAATCTCTGTATCAGACAGCGGCAGCGGCATGGATGAAGAGACGCGGCGGCGGATATTCGAACCCTTCTTTACGACAAAGGAAGTCGGCAAGGGCACAGGTCTTGGATTATCAATTATTTACGGCATTATCAAGCAGCATGACGGCTTCATCGAGGTTGACAGTAATCCGGGAGCGGGAACGACCTTCAGGATATATCTCCCGATTGTCAGAACCGCCCCATCTGAAACCGCTGATTCTGAAAAGACCAGCTATCCCGCGGGAGGGTCGGAGACCATTCTGCTGGCGGAAGATGATGAAATGTTAAGAAAGCTGGCTGAGTCCGTGCTGCGGGAATTCGGGTATAACGTGATCGTGGCTGTTGACGGCGACGAGGCAGTGGAAAAGTTTATACAGAACCAGGACTGTATCGACCTGCTGATTTCAGACCTGGTTATGCCAAAGAAGAACGGCAAAGAAGTTCATGACGCTATCAGGAAAATACGCCCCGAGCTGAAAACGGTCTTCGTAAGCGGCTATTCTCCGGAAATTGTCAGAAGCAAAATTTCCCCTGGGAAAGATGTGACGATAATGTACAAACCCGTATCTCCCATGGATCTGCTGAGAAAAATCAGAAGTGTGCTGGATGCGGGGAAACCTTAGTTTTCCACAAAGACGCTCCTGAATATTAACGACGCTTCCGGGGTGAGGTCCCCCGAGTATGTTCTCTGTATCTTATGCATACACATTGTTCTTGCGTTACATGTCACAACATATTAGTATTGATATGTTTTCTCCAGCAGCGAGTAGCTTGCGAAGACATCATTTTCAGCGGGCAGCCTTGCCCGGAAGACAGAGTTTTCTCAGGGCAGAACTCTTTCGGTTCCCCTATAAAGAACCTTCGACTATGATTAATGAACGCCAGGGAAAAGCCTTCCCTGCAGAGAAAAGGAGACTGAAATGGAATGGTTAAGAAGAGCAGCAGTGGTATTCTGTTTAACTGTATTGGCTGTGTCGTCAGGTGTTTCTTTTGGGGCCCAGGAGCTTGCCCCGGCGACTGTGACACCGGAAAGCATCTCATGGCATCCCCGGGTGACTAACGGTGGAGTTTCCCTTTCAGTAACCGGGCAAGGGAATTTTCACAGCAGCAACGCTTATGCTGCAAACTCTTCACCATTTCTCGGCCTTGCAGATGCGGAGGGAAATCTCCTGCCGGACGGGCAGTATTCCTACGAACTGAGATTTGCGCCGGCAACAGGAACGATAGTCAGGCAGGATGAACAGCAGCCTGCCGCTGACCCATCCGCGACTGATTTGATGGTCCAGTCCGGGACTTTCAGGATCGCCGGCGGAAAGTTTCTGGTGCCCTCAGCAGCCAGTGAACCGGTGCCTCTCCGGCCGCAGGCAGCGGGCACAATAACCCCCCTGGATCAGGTCATCCCCGATGACCTCATTGTCCAGGGAAGTCTCTGCGTCGGGTTCGACTGCGTAAACAATGAATCCTTCGGCTTTGACACCATCAGGCTGAAGGAAAACAATACAAGGATTAAGTTTGAGGATACGAGTGTCGGCACCTTTCCGACGAACGACTGGCAGATTACTGCTAATGACAGCGCCAGCGGAGGCGCAAACCAGTTCTCCATCGAAGATATAACCGGTTCAAAAGTACCTTTTAAGGTCATCGCCGGGGCCGCAACCAACTCTCTTTATATTGATTCAATCGGCAGGATTGGATTAAGGACCTCTACTCCGGTACTGGACCTGCATATCAACACCAGCAACACTCCTGCAGTGCGTCTTGATCAGAATAACTCTGGAGGTTACACTGCCCAGATCTGGGACATTGCCGCCAATGAGGCAAATTTCTTTATCCGTGACGTTACCGGCGGCTCGAGACTGCCTTTCAGGATAAGGCCCGGGGCTCCCACCAGTAGTATCGATATCAGTGCAAGCGGCAACGTGGGTATCGGGACCACCAGCCCGGAGTATCTGCTCGATGTCAATGGAACCGCACAGATACGGGGACTGGTGTACGTATCGAGCAGGACACAAAAAGATAACATCATCGAGCTGAAGTCAACCGAAGCCATGCAAGCGCTCCAGGGCCTGACTCCTGTCATGTTCACCTATAAATCAGATGCCACTGAAAGAAAGGTCGGCTTTATTGCTGAGGATGTACCGGAACTTGTCGCCAGCAATACCAGGACCGGTATTGATCCCATGAACATTGTGGCGGTCCTGACAAAGGTTGTCCAGGAACAGAACAGGCAGATAGTGGAGCAGCAGGCCGCCTACCGGGAGCAGCAGAATTCTATCGATGAGCTGAAGCGTGAACTGACATCGCTGAAGAAGCAGGGCCTTCAGGAAAAACGGCGGACCTACAGCAGGCGTCCTGCTTCCTGAGAGTTCGGCAGTGATTATTGAGCGGCCCGCAGGAACACCGGGCACCTGTCCGGTGTTCAGTGTTTCTGCAATGTTTCACGAGGAGTAATAATGACCAAAAAAACAGCTTTCTATTTCGTTTTCTTTACTTTATTTCTGTTGTTATCAGGACCGGCATCAGCTGAATTGCTGTTGACAAAAAGCTTCAGCAACGACCCTGTACTGCCCGGCGGCACCGTAAATCTTGAATTTACACTCTCCCTGTCTGAAAACGAACCCTCGGACGCCACCGGGATTACCTTCACCGATGATCTCGCCGCTGTCTTACCGGGTCTGGTTGCAACCGGTCTTCCGGCTAGTAATGTCTGCGGCACGGGCTCGCAGATTTCGGGAACAGGGCTGCTTACCTTTACCAATGGAACTCTCACACCTGGAGCCGTATGCACCTTCAGTGTTGTCCTGCAGGTGCCTGCTTCCGCAGCCGGCAGTTATACCAATACAACCAGCAGCGCAAGCGGCATATCCGGTGCTGGAACGGTAACGTCGATTCCTGCAACCGATGTACTTCAGGTCTCACCCCTTGTTCTGACAAAGTCCTTTGTTAACGATCCAGCGCCGCCAGGGGGAACCGTAATCCTTCAATTCTCCGTAGCGAATTCCAGTGCTGTTTCGACTGCCACCGGAATAACTTTCACCGATAATCTCTCAATAGTCCTGGCAGGTCTGGTTGCCACCGGACTCCCGGTCAATGACATCTGCGGCGCGGGGTCTCAACTCTCCGGCACGAACCTGCTTTCTTTAACCGGAGGAAGTCTCGCGCCAGGAGCTTCATGTATATTCAGTGTAACCCTGCAGGTGCCATCGAGTGCCAATGCAGGCTCTACCTTCCTGAATACAACCAGCCAGGTATCCGGTATTGTGGGCGGTATTGCGACAACAGGAAATGCTGCCTCTGATAATCTGCATATTGATATTCAGCCGACATTCGGCAAGAGCTTCCTGCAGAGCAGCATAGTTGCCGGGTGGAGTACTACGCTGGGCTTTGCTATAAACAATACGGCAGGGCAGCGCGCGGCTGACGGCCTGAACTTCACCGACAATCTCCCGTCTGGTCTGCTCGTAGCCTCTCCTGCCAACGCCTCAACAACCTGCACAGGCGGAACCCTCACAGCAGTCCCGGGAACGGGTGTCATCACCTATACAGGAGGGGCGCTGGCAGCCGGAAGAATTTGTTCGGTTTCGGTTGACGTCATCGGAATTGCGGCAGGGGCCTATGTTAATACAACAGGAAATCTGATCTCGTCGCTGGGGAACAGCGGCGCTGCGTCAGCTGCAATAATTGTTGAACCTATGACTATATTACATAAGGACTTCATTCCTGGCACCGCGAGGCCCGGGCAGGTCAGTACAATCAGGTTTACCATTGATAACACCCTGGTGATCAGACCTGCAGGCAATCTGGCCTTCAGTGACAATCTCCCCTCAGGCCTGGTTATTGCCTCTCCTGCCAATGCTTCGACAACCTGTCCCGGAGGTGTTCTTACGGCTGCTCCCGGATCAGGGACTATCTCCTTTTCAGGGGGAACCTTGGCTGCCGGCAGTTCATGCACGGTGATGGTTAATATAACCGCTGCCGTGGCCGGGTCATATATCAACCCCATGGTAACACTCACCTCATCTCTCGGAAGCAGCAGCGCGGCACCGGCAACACTCCAGGTGAATACTCCGGTCCAGGTCCCAACGGTGACTGAAGCCGGAATGCTTATCTTTATGCTTATTGCCGGTATGGGGTCGCTGTACTTTCTGTCGGGGAAGCGAAAGGAACTTTAACCTGGAGATCCTGAGATTGAGAAAGGCAGGCCTTGCAGTCAAGGCCTGCCTTTCCTGAGTTTAGTGGGCGATTATCAGTCCCGGTTTACCGTCTGCCTTGTCTTTTTTCGCCTGTCTTTTTTCTTTCAGAGTGTGTTGCGGTTTCTTCTTTGCATTTGCTTTTTGCTTATCTTTTTCCTTGCTCATGAGATACCTCCCTATTCAGGTTATACAGGTTCTACCCTCATTCTCCCTCATCCTCCAGGAATAGTCAAGTTTTAGCAGTGCTTTGCTGGAAGGGACGGTTTGGGGTGAAATACATGAATATATATGTAAAAGGCGCATCCCTCACATGCTTTGGTCTTTTGGGTCCGCTGCCCATGAACCTTGCCCCCGCATAATGTCTTTGCCACGAGCCAGCATGACCTGCCAGCCTTCTCATGCACCACAGGACATAATGAATCCTTCCCATGGCCGCAGTTATGGTAATTCCAGCATTGCATATTCCTGTTGCTTTCCATAATCTCCCCCCTTTTATGAAAATGAGCCGCATTGCGGATACATACGTACCTTAACACAGAAACACACTATTGATTTTATTGAAGTCATTAAAAATAGCATTATTGCGATTATAAATCCGGGAGGTTTTATCCGACGCCTAAACAAACATATTTTGTACTGCCTTCAGAACCCGGACGAGGAGTGAGTGAATGGTTCAAGGACACGAAAGAAGACCTGAGCAGCGGCCTTCCTGAGGACGTTTAGAAGACAGCTATCTCAGCCTGAGCCTTCTCATGATCAGGCCGGCATATCTGTTCAGAAAATGGCCGCGGGGAAGGAAAGTGAAGACAGGCGGCTTTCTCATTCCTATGCGTTCAAGAAGTTCACGGATTTCAGCGTTATCACCAAAGGAAAGACCCTTCCTGAGCACGTCGAGACAATCAGATTTACGTTTAGCCTTCAGATAGATCTTCCCAAGATTCAGATAGTGAAGAGGGTTGCCAGAGTCCTGCTCTATAGCTTCTCGACAGAGACGTATGCCTTCTGATATCTTTCCCCTCTCTTTTGCAATGCAGAGGCCGAGGCATGACTGGATATCAGGGGTTTTTTCTATCGCATATGCCTTTTCAAAGCACGCAAGCGCGCCAAGGGGATTATTTTCCTTTAGCAGGGCTGCCCCTTTTCGGAGCAGTTCGTCTATACCCGGGGCATTGTCCATGGTGATTCTATTATAGAACCTGAAGCCTTCGCATACTATCAAATTTTCATCGTGTGGCTCTTGGCAGGGTATTGCAATACACCCCTGCCATCAGATTGATAATAAATCGTTGTCTTTAGCAGGCAGTTCGTAATATCATTAATTAATTGTGCGGGAGGGGATTGAATAATGGGGGATAGGGATCTATGAAATTTGACGAGATAGGCTACTGGTCTGAGGTCAAGCTCGATATTGTAAAAGAATATGCCACCGCATACTCAAAAATTCTCGCTGCTCAAACGTCGCCAACTTTATATCATGTTTATATTGACGCCTTTGCTGGGGCGGGCATGCATATCTCCAAGAACACGGGCAATTTCATTCCGGGCAGCCCGCTAAATGCACTTCTTATAGCGCCGCCGTTCAATGAATATCACCTTATCGATCTGGATAGCAAAAAAGTTGATTCATTACGGAAAATTGCAACCCCATATCCTAATGTGACTGTTCACGAGGGCGATTGCAATGACCTGCTGTTGAATGAGGTATTCCCGCGAGCAAAGTTTTCTGATTACAGGAGGGCGCTTTGTCTGATCGATCCATACGGGTTACATTTGAATTGGGAGGTCATGTATACAGCCGGGCAGATGAAAAGTGTTGAAATTTTCTTGAACTTTCCTATCATGGATATGAACATGAATGTGCTGAAGAAGGATCCCGGGAAGGTTGATCCTCAGCAAGCCTCCCGCATGACGGCTTTTTGGGGTGATGAATCCTGGCGAAAGGCAGCATATAATACAACAGAAAACTTGTTTGGGACTGAGGAAAAAACGGATAATGACGCTGTCGCGGAAGCCTTCAGACAGCGCCTGAAGAAGGTTGCCGGCTTTAACTATGTGCCTGAACCTATACCAATGCGAAATAACAAGGGTGCTACAGTTTATTATCTCTTTTTCGCTTCACAAAAACCTGTCGCTGCGGATATAGTTAGTGCTATATTTAATAAATACCGAAATAAAGGAAATACTTGATGGCACAAGCATCAGCAATAGAATGGACCGGATCGACATGGAACCCGGTAACAGGATGTGTGAAGATCAGCCCGGGTTGTCTGAACTGCTATGCCGAGCGGATGGCGAAGCGGCTGCAGGCTATGGGGCAGGCTAACTATGCCACCGGATTCAATCTTGCACTCCACGAGCATGTCGTTGCTCTCCCGCTCAAATGGAAGAAGCCCCAGACTATCTTCGTCAATTCCATGAGCGACCTTTTTCTGAAGGGTATCCCGAAGGACTTCCTCTTGAAAATATTTAATGTCATGCATCAGGCCAACTGGCACACGTTCCAGGTTCTCACCAAAAGGTCGGAGAGACTTCTGGATTTGAGCGATGCACTGCCATGGTCATCGAATATCTGGATGGGTGTCACTGTTGAAAACAAGGATTATATGCACAGGATAGATCATCTGCGCGAAAGCGGTGCATATCTTAAGTTCCTCTCCATAGAGCCGCTTCTCGGGCCTTTGCCGAAGATGAATCTGGAAGGTATAGACTGGGTAATAGTCGGCGGGGAATCCGGCCCCGGCGCGAGGCCTATGGACCCGGCATGGGTCCTCGATATTCGGAACCAGTGCGAAGAGGCGGGAGCTCCTTTCTTTTTTAAGCAGTGGGGCGGGACGAGGAAGAAGAAGGCGGGGAGAATGCTGGAAGGAAGAACGTGGGATGAAATGCCGATGATGCCGCGGCGGGATATGGGGGTAATGGTTGGATGAAATGCTGGGGCATTGAGTTGGAGAATGCCTGATTACGACTTTCGATCACTATCACCGATCGATTTTGAAACAACGGTTCGGGATCTTTTGCAGGAAGAGCTTCAAATAAGATTTGAAAGCTTTACGGCAGGTAAAGATAAGGGAATCGATTTTAGATATTGCCCAAGTGCTGATAAAAATACAATTGTACAATGTAAGCATTATGTGGAATCAGCCATCGACGTGCTTTTTCGACGGCTTCAAAAAAGCGAATTAGAAAAGGTTATCAAGTTAAAACCGACCCGTTATATTTTGGCCACATCGTTAGGGCTGACACCGGCTCAAAAAGATTCAATCAAAATTCTTTTTGAGCCATTTATTATCAGTACGGCAGATATTTTGGGACGTGAAGATATAAACAACTTGTTGGGTAAGTTTCCCAAAATTGAGAAGCGAACTTTTAAACTCTGGTTCAATAGCATGCCCATCTTTGAGGAAATTCTTCATGGTAAAGTGAAGAATATCTCTCGTGATACTCTAGAAAGAATAAGACTGCATGCCAAGTATTACGTTCAAAACGAAAGTTTTCAGAAGGCGTTGCAGATTCTCGACAAGCAGCATTTTTGCATAATTGCTGGTATTCCGGGAATTGGCAAAACCATTCTCGCTGAGATGTTGTGTTTGTATTATATTGACCAGGAATATGAAATGGTGAAAATAACCGGCGACATTTCGGAGGCGAGGACTCTTGATCATACAATTCAAAAGAGAATTTTTTACTATGACGACTTTTTGGGCCAGACTTCATTGGCAGAAAAATTCAATAAAAATGAGGACCAGAGTCTTCTAGATTTTATTTTCACAATTAGACAGTCCAAACTTTCAAAATTGATCTTAACGACGAGGGAATATATTTTAAATCAGGCCCGGCTCGCTTATGAAAAGATTGCTCGCGAAAGATTTGACGGTGAGACATGTGTCATTGATTTGTCCAAATATACACGGATGAATCGGGCAAAGATACTATTTAATCATATTTACTTTTCAGACCTACCCATGACATACAAAGAAGCGCTACTTAGGAAAAGACACTACCTGCAGATAATTGATCATAAGAATTATAACCCCCGAATTATAGATCTTATGACCCAGTTTCATAGAATTAGTCATATTTCACCATCAGCTTATTTCGAAGATTTTATGGGTCATTTAGAGAATCCGTTGGAAATTTGGAGGCATGCGTTTGAAGAGCAACTCTCGCGACAGGCGCGCCATGTCTTGCTTGTAATGGTAACATTGCCAGAAGAGATTTTCCTGGAAGATTTGGAAGAGGCCTTTCATATATTTCATTCACATCAAGCCAAAGAATACAATTTTGAAACGACGGCTGATGACTTCGTGCGGGCTATTAAAGAAGTAGAGGGCAATTTCTTGAGCAGTGAGAAGTCGCGAGACAATACCGTTATACGTTTTCATAATCCATCCGTGCGCGATTTTTTGGAGAAATACCTATCAGCAAATGATCGCGTCTTACATGCCCTAATCGAGTCCGCGACCTTTTTTGATCAAGGGCTACTATTGTGGGAGTCAAAGGGAAGCGATGGATCGTATACTTTTAGGAAAGCAGTCATGACAAGTCCCCGGCAATTCATACATAGTGTCAATAAAACATTAAATTCCAAGTCGTGCCGGTTAATCAATAGAGGAGAAAACAAGGTCGTCTTTAAGGCCAGAGGGGAAAGTTCTTTTGAGGCGAGGTCAGCGTTTGTTGTCGCCGTAGCTGCAGCATTGGACGACGAATCAGGCGTGAGCCTTTATCGTGCCGTGTTGCGCCACGTTGAAGATCGCATAGTCAGTGCGCAAGCGAATAGAGAAGATCTTGTGAGCCTATTTAAAGAGCTTAAAAGGCTAAATCTGGTTACGCAGGCAGAAAGGGAGTTATTAGAAAAGGCAGAGCAATTTTTCATGACTGACTTTGACTGGTTTGAGGATTTTAGATATTTTTGTGATTTTTCTGAGTTATTTCCTGAAATCATTTCTGATGCTGATCGTATGACGGTTATAAAGGAGTTTGAGGAAATGGTTTGCAGTGGCCTCGATTATTCTGACAATGATCCCGATGTTTATCGTAATGATGCCTATGAGATTGATCTTGTATCTAAGAAGCTTGGCCTCGATATGTCGGACCAAGTGAAAGAACTTGAAATCAAGGCTGATGAAATCGAGGCTGAAGCCGAGTTAAGCCGGGGTGAGATTGACGGCGAGTATTGGTCGAGTGGCATCAGTGATTATTGTGCCGATTCTGATATTGTTTCGATTTTCAGCACTCTAATTTGATGTTGCCAATTGTCCGAGACCGCTGTAACATCAGGCTCTAGATCGTCTATTGAGAGGTGCAAGAGTCAAACATTATGAAAGATGAGTAAAGGGTCGGGCTTGATTTTGAAAAATTATTCTTAGGAGAATCACATGAAGACGCACAAACGATCATATGGGATGATATTGGGAATAACACTTTTATTTATTCCTCTGCTTCTCTCATCCTGTGCTGAGCGCGACGAGCCGGATCCGGCGGTGGTGCAAAAACTTCTCGGCAGCTTTTTTGAGGGTCAGGGATTCAGGATTGTTTCTCTGGACCTAGGCGGGATAGAGGGCGAGCCGATAGCGCAAAAAACATACGGAAGGAAAAGGGCCTTCTACTCTACGGTGAAACGCATTGTGCTGGAAGGGAAGGGGAAACAGGTCACGCGTGAAAACGGTGTTGTTATGATCAGGCAAAAGGCGGGCGGGTCTAAAGATTGGGATATTGAAGGAATACCTGCCGAGCTTGCACCCTAGACGCAGCTGCGGGGCTAGAGTAGTTTTAGCGTTCACCAATGTTTAGGCAGTTCTGAACCGCACATCTTCTTCCGGGGCATGACTTATTAAAGGAATAAGTATCAATTATCAGGTAAAATAAAAGTGTGATATGAGTCCTACGATATTAAAAGAGAAGGGTATCGTTTCTTTTTCTTTTCCCGCGAGGAAGACAGGATGCATGTTCATGTTTCCTGTTCTGATGGAGAAGCGAAATTCTGGCTGGATCCGGACATTGAACTATCAAGAAACCACAACTTATCCCGGGTTCACTTGAAGGAAATCGAAGACATTATCGAGGTGCATTATGGCGAGTTCAAAGACGCTTGGAAAAAACATCGGGGAAGTTGAGATTACACACATCTCCGCTAATGGAGTCTGGCTTTTGGCGGGGGATAGAGAGCTATTTATGTCCTATGACGATTTCCCATGGTTTAAAAACGCGCCTGTTGGAAAGATTCTTAAGATTGAGCAGCCCCGTCCCGGGCACTTTTACTGGCCGGAACTGGACGTGGACCTTACCATTGAAATAATCGAACATCCAGAGCGGTTTCCGGTAAAAATGACATAGAGGAAGGTGAGGACTGTCCTGTGATGACCGTGACGGGGCAGGTTCGGGCAAAATGTAAAGATGAGCAGGCTGCCTGTCACTTCGGGACTATCCTGTATATCTTGTCGTCTCCCTGTTTCGGGGTGCCCCTGCCATCCCGATTGTTGCTCAGAAAATAAAGCGCACCATCAGGCCCTTCAACAACACTCCGAAGCCTGCCGTATTTCCCTGAGGAGTTACTGGACGCGAACCATCTTTCGATGCGCATTACCTTTTCCGTACCCTTTTCAAGTCTTATGCGAATGAGGGCCTGGCTCTTCAGTGTGGCCACAAAAAGATCGCCCTTCAGGTGGTTGAGAAGATCGCCCGTATAAAAAGTGATGCCTGATGGGGGCGTCGTATGTTTCCAGACTATAATGGGGTCAATATACTGCTTCAGTCCCGGAGCACCGATGACTTTGGGCCAGCCGTAATTTCCGCCTTTGACGATAACATTGATTTCATCGTTTGCAAAATGACCGAACTCCACTGACGGTCCATGCTCCGACTCGAAAAGTTTACCGGTCGTGGGCTGCCAGCTGATCCCCTGCGGGTTTCTGTGGCCATATGAGAAAACAGGCGACCCTTTGAAGGGGTTGTCGGCCGGGATTCCTCCTTCAGGGTCGACACGCAGAATTTTACCGCCAAGGGATGAGAGGTTCTGTGCAAGCTCGGCATTGAATGTCTCACCGGTAGTGATATAGAGAAAACCGTCCGGCCCGAAGGCGATCCTTCCGCCATTGTGATTGGTTCCGCCCGGGATATTATCGATTATGATCTTGTCGAAGCTTCCTGTGCTGCCTTCATCCTTCAGTCTTATTACCCGGTTATAGAGCTTGCTGCTTTTGTTGTACGTATGCATCACATAGACAAACGGTTTAGAACGGAACCCGGGACCGGCAGCCAATCCCATGAGTCCTCCTTCTCCAATACCGGCAACATCCAGAACAGCGTACGGCGCGCCCTGGAGTCTTCCATTTTTTATCAGGCGGATGACGCCCTTTCGTTCACTCACCAATGCCCGGACGTCGGGCCCGCCTCCGGGTAGAAAGAGCAGCGACCAGGGGACATCGAGATCTTCGGCCCAGACCTCGACCCGGACCCCCTCGCCATCGGGGAGAAAGATATCCTCCACAGCCTGAGGGCTTTTTCCTTCTATTTGGGTGCATGCCGCAGGGGAGGCAAACAGGAGGATAAGGATCAGCATTATGGAAGATGTCTTCAAATCGGCTCCTCTCTCAGAGTCCTGCAGGATGTCATGGAAGTCGGCTGTTTCTGTATTGCTGCATATTTTGCCGGCTCAAGATCTGCCTTACGTAAATAATAGCACATCGAAGCGCTGTCAGGATGAGCGAGTGCAACACACATAGCAGAATCTGCCCATCTTCTGCCGCTCCTGTTTCGAGGGGCGCATTGCCGGAAGTTGGTCATTTCCCGGATCATAACTGCATAGCGCGTCAGGGGACGGGCTCAAGGGAGGTGCTGAAGCAAGCTGTATCGGCCTGCACTTGTAATTCTGCAATACCCTATGTGAGTATAAGCTGTGCAAGCCATATCCCTTCAGTCAGGCAGCAACGGAAACTGCATCTATGTCGAAACCTCAGGAGTCAGGCTGCTTTTTGACGCGGGCATATGCGGAAGCCAGGCCGAGAGAAGGCTCAGGGAGGTGACAGGCAGGGACATCAGGGATGTTGATGCACTGATCATATCCCATGACCACTCAGACCATGTAAAGTATGCCGGGGTGTTCCAGCGAAAATTCGGCATCCCTGTTTATATTACGCCGCAGACGCTTGCGAAGGCAGAAAGCAGGCACCGGCTGGGGAAACTGCATGAGGTCAACTGTTTTTTTTCAGGCGCTTCCCTGCGGATAGGAAGTGTCTCTGTTCACTCAATCCCGACGCCCCACGACGGGGCAGACGGGTCTGTCTTTATTGTAGACTCAGGCAGAAGAAGACTCGGCATACTCACCGACATCGGCCACGTATTTCCTGAACTTATCACGGTTGTTTCATCCCTTGACGGCGTATTTCTGGAGAGCAATTACGACACTGAGATGCTTGAACACGGACAGTATCCCGCGTTTCTGAAAAGAAGGATCAAAGGGGATGGCGGACATCTTTCAAACACAGAGTCGGCAGAACTGCTCTGCTGGGGAGGCCGCCTCCAATGGGCCTGCCTGGCGCACCTCTCCCAGGACAATAACGATCCCCGGCTTGCCCTGAAGACCCACAGAAAGATCCTCGGCAATAAGCTCCCGCTGCATATTGCAGACCGCTATAAACCAACCGGTATATTCCGGCTGTAACTCCCCAAAGCAGGAGTTGACCATCAAAAAGACAGGCTCCCTGCATTCCACAGGGAGCCTGCAGTGGGAGGGAGCTCTTAAAGATTCAGCTGAAAAGGTATGCGGCCGTCGAGCATGAGTTCTCCGAGGAATGAACTTGCCCTGATCTCGGTGTTTTTTACAAGATCATCCTTGGATATGCCGTAGGCAGACATAAAGGCCTGGCAGATGAAGAATTTCACATCAAAATCTTCTATCAGGGTGTTCAGCATTTCACCGACCACAACCTTCTGCCCTTCCATCTCCATGCTGATGGTATCTGCAACACCCTTCTTGGCAAGATTGACGCCCTCGCCAATCAGAAAGAAATCCAGCTCGATGCTGTCATCAAAAGCCTTCATGTTCATTGCGATCTTCATCAGACCTATTGCTTCAATCGGGTTGCTGGTAGCGTGTGAGAGTATAAAGATATACTTTTTCTTTTCCATAAAACCTCCGCTCATAATTTAGTTACACAGTCAATAGACTATGCAACTATTATAATGGACAGGACGTCGCCTGTCAATAATTCTTAGACCGGAGTTCCCCCAATTTTTTGCCCGTCATTCCCGCAGTCAGTAGGCGGGAATGACGGGCAAAAAAAAAGCGGCCGTTTATACACAGACACTATTTAAACAATGACGGTTATAAGTAAACGCGAGGTGTTAATAATAACACCAGTTGTTTATGAGACACTACACTAGAAAATACTGAACTTGAAATACTTCTTCGGCTGCTCGCGGATGTCTTCCATAAGCTTTTTGAGCTGTTTGACCGTGTCTTTCACCTCAAGAGACAGCTCATCATCCCTGACCAGCAGACCGGCAGTCCCCTCGCCCTTGTCAATCCGCTCCAAAATAGAGGTAATACGTTTGGACGCACTGTTGAGGTTTTCATAAAGCTCCGGATCTTCAATAAGCCTGTTGAGCGTCCCTGAGGATTTATTCAGCTTTTTGCCGAATTCATCCATCGAAGTCGCTGCCCCCGAAAGCCGGGTATAGAGGTGATCATCTTCGATCAGCTTGTTCAGCGTCCCGGTCCCTTTTTCGAGCTTCCGGCTGAAGCCCTCAAGGGATTTCGACGTGGACGCCAGATTCTCATAGAGCAATGGATCGTTCACCAGTTTGCCGAGCGTACCCTTGCCGCTTTCTATCTCCCTGGTGATGTTGGAGAGGTGCGCCGCAGACTTTTTGAGATTGTCGTACAGGGTGGGATCTTCAATCAGCATGCCGAGCGTCCCTTTGCTCGTCTCTATCTTCTGGACAAGGTTGCCCATTTTCTCTATGAAGTCATTGATCTTCTTGATCGAGGAAGCTCCTGTTTCCATAACATCTTTCATATCAAGCTGGGTTGTCCCCCGGATCATGTCTCCTGCCTTCAGGGGTTCGGCCCCCGAGGCGCCCGGCGTCAGCTCTATATATTTATCCCCCAGGAGCCCCATAGTCAGTACGCTTGCCGTTGAATCCTTTTTCAGATACCCGAGGACGTTTTTGTAGATCGAGATGGTAACAACCGTCCCATAGGTCGGATCAAGGCTGATATCGGTCACCGTCCCTTCTTCAAGCCCGTAGACCCAGACCGGCGCCCCGCCTTTCAAACCCTTCACATCAGCTATCGCGGCCTTTATCTTGACCTTGGGATGGATCATCCTCTCAATGCTTCCTGCGAAAAAGACACTTAAAAAAAGAATAACCAGAGCGAGCGATATGATAACGCCAACCTTCATCTCTGCCCACCGGAGCTGTTTTTTCAGATCAAACATGTATATTCCTCCTCAACGCTGCCTCATGAAATATCTGCGGTATTATGGAAACCGACTTCGCTGACAAACGCCTGTATCTCGGCAATATCGGACTGGAGCAGCTCCTTCCGGTTGCCGTCGAAGATCGCACTGCCATTTTTCAGAAACATAAACCTCTCAGCAACTTTCATGGCATCGCTCACCTTATGGGTGACCATGATGAGACCTTTCCCGTCTTTGGAAAGGTCTGCAATCAGCCTGCAGATGTTGTCCGCGTTTATCGGGTCCAGTCCGGTTGTCGGTTCATCGTAAAGGAACATACTTGGAGTACTCAGGGCCAGCGACCGTGCCAGGGAGACCCTGCGGTGCATGCCGCCGCTCAGTTCTTCAGGCATGAGTTCCAGTGCCTGCTCCACCCCCACGGTGCCGAGTATCTCCCGCACCCGCACATCAATCTCGGCTTCTGACATCTTTGTGTATTCCCTCAGACAGAAGGCGACATTCTCCTTTACGTTCAGAGAATCAAAAAGAGCGCCTTCCTGAAACACGATATTGAACTTCATCCTGACTTCCCGCAGCTCCTCTTCCTTCTTGCCGGTGATGTCCTCACCATCGACAAATATCTTCCCCTTGTCGGGTCTGATAAGGCCAAGGATCAGGCGCAGGATAGTAGTCTTGCCCTCACCGCTGCCGCCGAGGACAGCCACCCGTTCGTCAAACCTGAACGAAAAACTTGCATTGCTGAGGATATTCCGCGTTCCATAGGAAAAGGTGACATCGTCGAATACGATCATACCGAAAACCCCAAGAGATAAAGCAGCACTCTGGTGAGCATAAAGTCAGAGATGATAATCATCACAATCGAAAGCACAACCGCCGTAGTTGTCGATCGCCGGAGGCCGACAGACCCTCCCTTGGTCGAAAGGCCCATGTAGCAGCATATCGTAGAAATAATAACCCCGAATACAAAGGGCTTAATCGCCCCGGCAAGGACATTTTCCATCGTAAGGATATTCCGGATTGAGGTCCAGTATACCGCTGCGCTCTGATGACCCACAAAAACAGCTATGTAATAGCCGCCGAGAAGGGAAACCGCCACGCCGATGACCGTCAGCGCCGGCAGCATGATCAGTGAACCCACGATCCTCGGTGTGACAAGCTTCTTCACCGGGTCAAACCCGAAGACCCGTATCATATCGACCTGATGCCCAAGGACCATCGAGCCCAGTTCCGAGGCCATGCCTGCCCCGACACGACCGGTAAAGACAAGGGCCGTGACCACCGGGCCGAGTTCCCGTACAACTGAAATGCCGACGATCATGCCGATGTACATCTTCATCCCCAGGCTGGAAAGCTCTGCAGAAAGCTGCAGCGAGAGGGCCATGCCCACAAAAAGATTGACGATAAACACAATCACCAGTGAGCCGGCCCCGGCGTATTCCATCTGGAAGATCGCATCCTTGAAATAAAAAGGCCTCCTGACCATGCCGAGGAGTCCCTGCACAGACAGGAGGTAATAATCCTGCAAGTCGCTTACCAGCTGCTTTACTTTCACGTCACTCCATGGACCATTTCCCCGGTCATTTCCCCGGTCATTTCCCCGGTCATTTCCCCGGTCATTTCCCCGGTCATTTCCCCGGCCATTGTTTCTGCCTTTACCTTTTGTTACCGCGCCTTCCTCTGGACACCGATCGGTGCCATCACCCCTTCAGTGTCATCATCCTTCTTCTTTTTTTCCTCAGTCTTGGCATCCTTTGGCTTAGAGTCCGGAGGAACAACGACCGGCTTTACTTTATCAACCGGCTTGACCGGAGGTTTCACTACCGGCTTGTCGTCCTTTATTGCAGGACTGCCGATCGGTGTAACGCTTCTGCCTTTGTCTTTTTCCGCTGCCTGACCCTGAGGCTGACTTAGCGGCTGACTTTTGGGCTGCTCAATTGTGCGTGGTGACGGTGTTCCCTCAGTACCGGTTGTCCTCCGGTCAGGTTTCACTGCCGGCCTGACGTCCTTTACTGCAGGGCTGCCGCCCGGAGTGCCGATCGGGGTCATAATTCTGCCCTTGTCCTTTTCTACAGGCTGCCCCTTCGGCTGTTCTATTGTCTTCTGCTCTTTAATTCCCTGTTCAATTTTCTTTTGTTCAATTGCTCTTTGTTCAATGGTTTTTTGTTCCGGGGCACGGGTTGGCATCGTCCCCTGAGGGCCTGTTATTCTCCGATCGGGTTTTGCTGCCGGTTTGTCGTCCTTTACCGCAGGGCTGCCGCCCGGAGTGCCGATCGGGGTCATAATTCTGCCTTTGTCTTTTTCTGCAGGCTGCCCCTTCGGCTGCTCAATTGTCTTCTGCTCCTTAATTCTTTGTTCAATTTTCTTTTGTTCAATTGCTCTTTGTTCAATGGTTTTTTGTTCAGGTGCGCGGGTTGGCATCGTCCCCTGAGGGCCTGTTATTCTCCGATCGGGGATTACGCCCGGTCTGTCGTCTTTAATTACAGGACTACTGCCCGGAGTGCCGATCGGGGTCATGATTCTGCCTTTGTCTTTTTCTACAGGCTGCCCCTTCGGCTGCTCTATTGGCCTCTTCTGCTCTTTTGCTCCCAGCTCAATTGTCCGTGGTGTCCGAACCCTTTCAGGTATTGCGACCGGCCCTTTTGGGGTGACCCCGATCGGCTGCATGATCGGCCTCTCTTTGCCCGGTTCCCTGGGCTTTGTAATGGTATTGACCGGCAGCAGCGCCGGCTTAACTCCGGGGTTCATGACAGATCTGGCTGCATCTTTCGTGAATGGCCGAGCCTGTTTCAAATCTCTGACCATCACATTTCTTACGGCCTGAGGCGGCTGATGGACCCTGGCTCCCGGCTTAACCATGTCAAAAAAGCTTGCCTTGCCCGGCTTAATATCATGTGTTCCGGCAACAAAATTACTTTTCACAAATATCTTTCGCTGAAGGTCATTCTTATTGATATTGACAAAAGCAGGTGTGGCCGAATTAAAGGTATTGCGGTTGACCACAGTCACCCCGTTGTTAATATGTATGTTCTTATAGACGTTGGTGATATTGACCTGATTGACATTCACCTTTGTGATATTGACACTATGCCGTCCGTAATTACCGCGACCGTAATAGATCTCCCGGGGTGCCAGGGGGACCCATGCTACATATTCCTCCGTCCTGACCCAGCCGACATATCCGGGGCCCCAGTAGACCTGGCCCTTTGACGGAGGCACCCAACACCATCCCACCCGGGGGACATGCGCCCATCTGCCGTAATGGTAGGGTGCCCAGCCCCAGGCTTCATGCCCAACCCATATATATTCGCCATGTCTCCATACCCACCTGCCATCCCGGTAGGGGGCCCAGTCTATGCCGACAGCTATTGCAGGGGTCCAGACATAGCCATACTCAGGAACCCTGACCCATTTCCCGCTGCTGTCGAGATCGGCGGCATATGAACGGAGTTCCTCAGGAAGATAACGGCTGCCTCCGTCGGCGATTTCAGACATTCTGTCGTTTCTGTTCTTATTCCACTGCTCCCATTCATCAGCAGGTCCCATCGGCGCAACCTCGCCGTCACTGTCCTGTGCCAGCGTGAGCATCTGATTCTTTCTTATTTTGATTGAACCTACCCCGTTCTCGGTCTCAACCGACCCGCGGTAGACAGCCACGTCCGTATACTGGGCTGACACATCTATCCTGAATATCGCCCGTTTGTAGGCGCGGGTAGAGGCATCAGGGGTATCTACCTGAATAACACCGCCCTTTTTGGCTATATCAAAGACAACATAGGCCGATCCCTGAGAAAGATGGAACTGTGTTGAGCCGTCTTCCAGGGAGAGTATCTGGAGCGCCGAATTCTGGTCCAGCCTGATAAAAGACCCTGAACTCAGCTGGAGTTCCGCCCGCCCTCCCTGAGGGACCCAGACCTGATCTCCCTCCCCCAGAGGGGCGTTTACCGAGGCAAAACCCCACTCGTCCGCGTCAGGGGTCTGCACCTGAACGTCTCCTGCAACATAACTTATCCGCATATACATGGAGTCCGCAGCGAAGACGGATACCGGAAGCAGCAGAGCCAGACTCATCACGACTAATAGTGCTTTAACGATTTTCATTTGATCCTCCTCAAATTATTGGCCTATTATAACAGCTTTTTGTGAAGAGATATTGAAGGAATCTTCGGCCACGCCGCTCGTTTGTTTCGCCCGTCCTTCAACACCATTTGTCGAAAAGGGAAAAAAGGGATACAATAGCAATACTATGGAATCCACCATGAAAAACAGTTCACCCCTTGCCTTTTTCCATTTTATCGGTAAAAGGGTGATGAACATTATAAACAGCCTCGGCGCCGGAGCCATCTTCTTCTCTCTCTCTTTTCTGAAGATCTTTCGTGCCAAACAGCTCAGGGAGATCATCCAGCAGGTCTTTTATATCGGCGCAAAGTCATCGACGATCGTCTTATTCGTCGGCCTCTTCACCGGCATGGTCCTGGGGTTGCAGCTCTATTACACCCTGGTAAAATTCGGATCACAGGGTGTGCTCGGCTCTGTTGTCGCACTGACCCTCATCAGGGAACTGGGGCCTGTCCTGACCGCGATCATGATTACTGCCAGGGCCGGATCTGCCATGACGGCAGAGATAGGTATACTCCGTATATCCGAGCAGATCGATGCCCTGTATACCATGCGGATCGACCCCCTTCGGTATCTCATCAGTCCCCGGATGGCAGCAGCAATCATCAGCTTCCCCCTGCTGACAGCCTTTTTTGACCTGATGGGAATCCTGGGCGGGTATCTCACCGGCGTTGTCCTCCTGGGCGTGGATAAAGGCGCTTACTTCTACCGCATCCGCGAGTATGTGGATATCGTCGACATCAGAGGCGGCTTCATCAAATCGCTCGTTTTTGCGGTGCTCGTGGCGACGATCTGCTGCTTCCAGGGCTATTTCACCCACCTGCGTACTGACAGCTACGGGGCAAAGAGTGTCAGTATCTCGACCACCACGGCAGTGGTTTACTCCTGTGTCACGATCCTGGTCTCTGACTATGTTGTGACCTCATTCCTGATGTAATGGAGACGATGGAAACACCTTTAATAGAATTCAGGGATGTCACCAAGCGCTTTGACGAGAAAACGGTTCTCGACAAGGCGAACCTCATGATCTACGAAAAACAGGTTACAACGATCATCGGCAAGAGCGGCAGCGGCAAAAGTGTTCTCCTGAAGCATATTATCGGGCTCCTCTCCCCTGATGAGGGCAGCATACTCTTCAGGGGTAAACCTGTTGAGAGCATGAAGAAGGGCGAATGGGACGAGTACCGGAGCAAGATCAGCTATATGTTCCAGAACAATGCCCTGTTCGACTCTATGTCGGTCTTCGAAAACATAGCCCTTCCGCTCAGACAGAAGACGAATCTCAGGAAAAAGGAAATCGTGCGGAAGGTTATGTCCAGGCTCGCACAGATGGAACTCACGGACGTTGTTCGGAAATACCCGGCAGAGCTTTCAGGCGGAATGCAGAAGCGCGTGGCCCTTGCCCGGGCTCTCGTGACCGACCCGGCCATTGTACTCTTTGACGAGCCGACAACGGGACAGGATCCTATCAGAAAAAACATCATTCTGAGCATGATCGCCCATTACCGGAAGCAGTTCGGGTTTACCGCTGTTCTCATCAGTCACGACATCCCCGACGTCTTCTTCATCTCCGACCGTATACTCCTCCTCTGGGAGGGGAAGATCGGCTTTCACGGGACCTACGAGGAACTGACAAAGGTGAAGCATCCCATGATGGATGAATTTCTCAGGAGCATCGAGGGACTCAGAGACGAACTCACCGGTCTGCTCTCAAAAGAGATGTTCAGATCGCGCTATGCTCTCTCTATGGGAGGCGGACAGCCTGACACCACGATCACCGCCGTACTCTTCAGTGTCGAGTTTGACCTTCTGGCCGACCTGCTCTGGCCGCAGGCTGCCATAGAGGTCCTCAAGATCCTCGGAGAGCATATCAATAACTATTTCGGCCCGATTGGCGGCTTTTCGGCACGCCATAGCAGGGACAAGATTCTCACGATCCTGCCCCGCCTGAGCCCTGAAGAGGCCGGGCAGTTGGTGCAGGACATAGCCAAGGAACTGGAGAAGGCCCTGCCGGAAATTCAGTCTGTGGCGCGGGCCAAAATAGGAGCTGACGAATGCTTTGAGCTGGCTGTCACTGCAGCGGTCGTCGAGGCCAGTTCGGCCGAGGACATTGAAGAGATCGTGCTGAAGGCTGAAGCACAGCAGAAAATACTGGTAAAATTTCAGTGTGGCAAGGAGGGTGCAGCTTAATGAAAAAATATTCGCTCGAAACGGGTGTCGGCATCTTTGTGGTCATCGGCCTCCTCTGTGTCGCCTACATGACCGTGAAACTCGGAAAGGTCTCACTGCTCGGGGACGATTACTACTCTCTGTATGCCCGTTTTGGTTCGGTCTCGGGACTGCGGGTAGGCAACCCGGCCGAGATTAACGGCATAGAGGTCGGACGGGTGGAACAGATGAGCATAGACCAGGAAAAGCAGATCATAATGGTCCAGCTGAAGATTAAGAAAAACATACGGGTATATGACGACGCCAACGCATCAATCAAGACAGCCGGTCTCATCGGGGACAAGTATATCAAGATCGAGCCCGGAGGGGCCGGTGAGATATTGAAATCAGGTGGAACCATTACCGAGACCACCTCGCCGGTAGATATCGAGGATCTGATCAGCAAATACGTATTCGGAGATGTCGGCAAAACCGGCAAAAAGGAGGAAAAATGAGAATTCTGAAAATAATGCTGCGCACATATATAGTCGGGGCGCTGTTGATGCTCGGCCTAACCTTTCCGGTCACTGCCTTTGCAGGTCTGCCGATTGATACGGTAAGGGGCCATTCAGACAAGGTGCTGGAGGTATTGCGGGACCCCTCTCTCAAGCCGGAATCTGCAAAACAACTCAGGAAAGACAAGCTCCGCGCAATCTCCGAAAAGATGTTCGACTTCACGGAACTCTCAAAGAGGACCCTTGCCCAGAATTGGAAGAATCTGAATCCCGGGCAGCAGCAGGAGTTTGTCGAGCTCTTTAAAACCCTCCTCGGAGACACATACGCCGATAAGATCCTTTCATATACTGATGAAAAGATCGTCTTCAACAAGGAGGTCAGCCTTACCGAAAAAACAGTCGAGGTCCATAGCACGGTGATGAGAAAGACTGCAGAGGTCCCGATTATCTACCGGGTCATACTGAAGGATGGCGTCTGGAGGGTCTATGACGTCGTAGTCGAGGGTGTAAGCCTGACCAATAACTACCGCACCCAGTTCAGGGAGATCCTCTCGAACAAACCACCGGAATCTCTGCTTGAAACCCTGAGGAAAAAGGTTGGCAAATCTGAGCAAGGCTCAAAAAAATAATAAAGGAAATGATACCATGAAAACTCTAACGATCATGATCGTCTTCCCACTGCTCCTGCTCAGCCTGGTCACAATCTGCCCTGCCGCGTCTTCGACAGAGGAGTCAGTCCCAGTCCCGGAGGCTGCTGTGCAATCGCCCGGGAGCCAAGTTCCGGGGAATCTTCATGAGCAGGACGGAACATCCGGAGGCGCAGCCACAAAAAACGAAGTGAAAGCTCCGGTCGATGAACCCATTGACGACAATGAAATGACTGGCGAAGAAGGGCCACGGATTGCCGACCCCTTTGCCCCGACGAACAGGATCATGTTCGAGGTGAATGACCGGCTTTACTTCTGGATACTTAAGCCGGTCACCCAGGCCTATGCGCATATCCCTGAGGATTTCAGGGTTGTCTTCAGCAATATATACGACAACCTCAAGGCCCCGGGCCGGGCAATCAATAACCTGCTGCAACTGCGGCTTAAAGGAGCAGGGAATGAGCTCCTGAGGTTCGTCATCAATTCCTTTGTCGGTGTCGGCGGCATGGGCGATGCAGCAAGAGATGCCTTCGGCATAAAGAAGCAGGAGGCTGATTTCGGCCAGACCCTCGGCCGCTATGGTTTCGACCACGGTTTTTACCTGGTATGGCCGGTACTCGGGCCTTCGTCCCTGCGTGATACCGTGGGCCGCGCAGGAGACCACTTCCTGCATCCCCTGACCTATGTGCATCACGAAGACCTCTCCACCACCGCCTCAGTGGGGATTTCGGTACATGAGAGGGTCAATGATGCCTCCTTCAGAATGGGAGATTACGAGTCCTTTAAGGAAGCAGCCATTGATCCCTATACCGCCATGCGTGACGCCTTTGTCCAGCACCGGAAAAAGAAGGTGCAGGAATCGCTGCAAGATTGACTTCAAAGTGTTACGGCATAGAAAAACTGAAAAAATACAGCAGGAGTAATGCCAGGAAGCCCGACAAAAGGCTGCGGCTTCCCTGCGACAGGGAGATGGAATAATCACCATTTAAAACATCTCCGTTCCGAAAAAGAAAGGCAGGACTTACTATGTTAAAAATCAGAAAAATCAGAAAAGTCCTCAAAAGCAGGCCGACTATTGAAGGTGCAGGCGTGCATCTCAGAAGGGCATTCGGTTTCAGCGAGGTGCCGCAGTTTGATCCGTTTTTAATGCTCGATGATTTCCGCGCCGATAACCCCGCCAACTATATCAAGGGCTTCCCCTGGCATCCTCACCGGGGCATCGAGACCATAACGTACGTCATCGACGGAAGCGTCGAGCACGGCGACAGCATGGGAAACAAAGGAGTCATAACCTCCGGTGATGTTCAATGGATGACAGCCGGAAGCGGCATCATCCATCAGGAGATGCCGAAGGGTGACAAGAGCGGTATCATGGGAGGGTTCCAGCTTTGGGCCAACCTGCCCTCCTCACAGAAGATGATGCATCCCCGGTACAGAGATGTAAAGAGTTCACAGATCCCGGAGGTGACGCTCGACAATGGGACAAGAATCAAGGTCATCTGCGGAAAAGTTGGCAATATCGAAGGACCGGTCAGGGACATAATAATCGAACCGGAATACCTTGATATTTCGGCCGCCCCACATAGCGAGTTTACGCACCCAACTCACCCGGGCCATACGGTCTTTGCCTATGTCATCAGTGGTCGCGGGTACTTCTGTAAAGAGAAGAATCCCTTCACCTACGAGGTTGCAGGAGAAAACTATTTCGATATGCAGCGGGATCCCTTTGTCAGCAGCGGAAATCTTGTTCTTTTTGAAGACGGCGATCAACTGACTGCTGTGACGGAAAAAGAGCCTCTGAGGTTCCTCCTCATTTCAGGCAGGCCAATCGGCGAACCGGTCGCGTGGTACGGGCCTATAGTCATGAATACCCAGGAGGAACTCCAGACCGCTTTTGAGGAATACCGCAACGGCACATTCACAAAACATGGGTAGTATCAACTCCTCTCTACCCTGACCATATATCCCTGCAGCGTATCCAGCGTCCGCAGCCTCTCCTCCAGGCCCACCAGGTCGAACCGGCCATAGGCCTGCGAACTGCTGCCGAGTTCCAGAGTCTTCTTTTCTGAATCAATCACCCAACGCCCCCCGCCCACAATATGCCAGGATGGGTCGACAATCTCATAGGCAGTTTTTCCAGAATTCCAATGGCCGTCGAGCTCACGTAATCCGCAGAATCTCTCGACGATATTTGCATGGTACAGAGAGAGTTTGGCGGGAGAAAGCACAACATACTCCCTGTCGCTGCCCCTGTCCCGGATCTGGACAAATTTACCGCCCCGGTTCGCCGGGACCAACTCGCCGGCCAGCTCCGCAAAGTAGTACTCAGAATAATCTATCAGTTCAACGTTCATGGTACGCAGGTATGCCTGAACAGGTTGTGGTTGCCTCTGGGCTGAGGCAACCACTGAATAGTGCCAATTCAGGCCAGCAGGGTTGCCTTCAGTCTGATCTCTACCCCGGTGAGGGCCTGAGATACGGGACAGCCGGCTTTTGTTGCCTCAGCCTGTGCAAGGAATGTCTTTTCATCAATGCCCGGCACCCTGGCCTCTGTTTCCAGCTCGATGACCGTAATCTTAAATCCTTCTCCGACCTTATCAATATGGACTTTCGCCGTTGTCCTGATGTGTTCGGCCTTAAATCCGGCGAGTTCAAGAAAGAGGGAAAGAGCCATAGAAAAACAGCCTGCATGTGCTGCGCCTATAAGTTCCTCGGGGTTTGTCCCTTTGCCGTCGCCGAAGCGTGAAGCAAAGGAGTATGCCCCTTCATAGGCGCCGCTGCCAAATTTCATCGTCCCATTGCCGTCCTTCAGATTGCCATCCCATATCGCTTCTGCTTTCCGTACAGGCATGTCTCACCTCCGATTTATTTGATAGCCGACACCAGTGACGCTGTTGCCTTACCTGGTTCGGTCCGGGAAATCAACAAAGCCGGACACAGTCGAATGGCGCTAATTTAAGAGCTATTCGCAAGAGAATGCATCTGAAATAATTAGCTCATGCTTCGACCATAAACCGTCATGCTCCGACTTGATCGGGGCATCCACGGGCCTAAAAACTGGATTCCCCGGTCAAGCCGTGGAATGACAACCATAAAAGCACTGATATGATCAGTTTGAAATAAGTGCTTAAATTAGCGCCATTCCGGACACAGTCCTATTTCTTTATTACCGCAGCCCTTTTAAGCTTCATGGGTGTTTTGCAGCATATCAGGTGAGCTTCTTCAACACAGCCGCAGACACGGTCTACCGTAACGGCAAATCCGCAAACCTGGCACCCGAGCTTGCTGCCCTTCTTTATTGCGGGCTTGGAGACGGCCGCCTGCTTTGCCGGCGCTTTCTTTGCAGCTGCTGTTTTCTTGGCTGCAATTTTGGGAGCTGCTGTTTTTTTGGCCATTGTTTTCTTGACAGTTTTCTTTGCCGCTGCCTTCTTTGTCGTTGCCATAATCTTAATCTTCTCCTTTTGGTTCCGCCCAGTCTGAGCGGTTAATATATTCAGTATACCAAATTTTGTGTTCCGGCAAGTCCGTACTATACATTTCTGCTTACCGGTCCAGGCTTATTGTTCTGGTCACTTTATGGATAACAACCTCATCCCCCGGCAGATGCCTGAAGACAAGCCGGACTTCTGCCAGAACTTTTCTCACCGTTTCGGGAAGCTTAATCTCAAAGGTCTCCTGGGACGGCATAAAAGGCTGCAGACTCGTATCGCGGAGAAGACCAAGCTTCGCAAAAGCACCGTAGACCATTGCCTGGCCGTAGCCATTCCCCGACTGAGGCATGTATATCTTCTGATCCCTGAAGAGCTCCCTGCCTTCGGCATCCTTTACCAGCAGATCAAGAGTCACCCTGTTTGGTGACGGGCACCCGTCGGGATAGCGATGACCGATGCGGCTGGTTACCTTTGTCTTTATGACGACCTCCGGAACAAGACTTTGCGCCGTCGGCCTGAACTCATAGCCGAGGGCAGAAACCTCAAGGTCTATCCATTTTTTGAGCCTCTCTATCGTAAGCTTCTCATCGTCGTAGACAGGGGGAAAGGAATGGCCGAGGTTCTCCCCTCTCATATGACAGTCCTGACAGGTTTCGGTCTTCCCCAGCGGGACATATGCGTGCAGATAGCTGTCATAGTTGGACACACAATACATCGGCTCGTCAAACCCTATCAGGTTCGGCCCGGAATGGCACTGCCCGCAAAAGGCGGGATCGATCATGATATTGCTTTTCTTTGCGATTGGGAAGCCCTTGTCCCCGTGCGCACCGATGCCCCTGGGGCCGTAGATCACTCCCTTTTCAGGGATGCCGTCCCGGAAATGCCGCACGATAGCCCGTGTGTTGTGGCAGATGATACAGTTGATGCTCAGCTTCTCAAGCACGTTGAGGTCATTATTGACGATCGCCTTCGCCACCTCGTTTGCCACTTCATCCGTGGCGTCCTCAAGCTGAGGCAGATGACAGATTGTGCAGGGTTTCATATGGCGGAACTTCACATCTTTTATGTCCTTGACCCCGGACCCTTTCAAAACCTTGTCTTCCGGGAGCGCCTGGGTCAGATAGGCCGCCCATGTTGAAGCGGTCCTCCCTTTTGTGCCGATAAGGGTCTTATGATGGTGCGACCTTTCCCACTGAGTATGGATCTCCGCGTGACATTGCCGGCAGCTTGAGGAATCATAACGTTTTGCAAGTTCATCGATGGACTCTGCTTTTCCTCCATACGCCATTGACGGAACGGTTATCAGAACAACAAGCAGAACTAATTGTGCAATCATCATGGCCTCCTGGTCGCAAACGGTTTATACGCAGATATGAAACAGAGGTTGGTACTGCTGAGGACTGCCGCCATCGGATGAAGCATATTTACAGTATACTGGAATTCTCAGGGAGAGTCCACGAAGGTACCTTGCCTTAGGGTCAGATTTGAGCTTCAGGCGCTTTCTTTTTCGAACAGCCAGGTCGAAAGATACCGCTCCCCGGTGTCCGGAAGGACGACGACGATGACCGTGCCTTCATTTTCTTTGCGTGCTGCAACCTGCAGGGCGGCCCAGACAGCAGCACCGCTTGATATCCCGGCCAGGATGCCTTCCTCCCGCGCAAGCCTCTGGGCGGTGATGCCGGCGTTTTCTTCCCTGACGGTTATTATTTCATCTATAATTTCCCGGTTGAGAATGTCCGCGACAAATCCGGGCCCTATTCCCTGAAGACGGTGGGGACCGGGACTGCCGCCTGAAAGAACCGGAGATTTCTCAGGCTCAACAGCAATCGCACGGAATGCCGGTTTTCTTGCCTTGATGATTTCAGCAATCCCGGTAATCGTACCTCCGGTGCCGACCCCTGCTACCAGAAAATCCACAGTCCCGTCCGTATCCTGCCATATCTCCTCTGCGGTTGTCCTGCGGTGAATTTCGGGATTTGCAGGATTGCTGAACTGCTGCGGCATAAAGGCATTGGGGGTGGCTGCAGCAATCTCTTCGGCCTTTCTCATGGCCCCTTTCATGCCCGCAGAACCTGGGGTGAGATGCAGTTCGGCTCCGAAAATGAGCAGCAAACGCCGCCGCTCAATGCTCATCGTCTCCGGCATGGTGAGTATAAGACGGTAGCCCTTTGCCGCAGCAGCAAAGGCGAGGGCGATTCCGGTATTTCCGCTTGTCGGCTCGATGATCACCGAGTCCTTGGTGAGCAGACCCCGCTCTTCTGCATCTTCGATCATGGCCACACCGATTCTGTCCTTTACGCTCGAAAGCGGATTGAAAGATTCGAGTTTTGCAAGCACGGTTGCCTTCGTCCCCAGTGCTATCCTGTTCAGTTTAACCAGCGGGGTATGCCCGGTCGTTTTGGTGATGTCGGCAAATATGCGTGGCATGGCAGTCTCCCGGTCCCTTAGGCAGCCTTCGACAATTGCAAGGAACTGGCGGCTGCGCTGTCGAGATCAAGATATAACCCGAGATGTCCCAGCTCTGTATAGTCAAAGCACAGGGGATGTTTGGTGAGGACCGAAACCGTATAGGCCAATTCGTCGAGTTTGGCTGCCAGTTCCTCCGGGGACTTCTCCTGAAGGTCGTAGATCTCCAGAATATCGATAATCTCATCAATCTCAGAGGTGTTGTAGGATTCCAGTATAAGCTGTTTCTCGGCACTGCCTTCAGCCCGCCCGAGTGCAAGCTCTATCTGATATTTCAGCCGGTAAAGGCAGAGTCCGTAAATTTTGGCATTGTCTTCCATGGTGTGCAGCCTCCTTAGTGTTTCCTCTGTTAATGCAATGACAATGCCAGAGTTCAAAATGCCAGGTAAAATCTGCTGCATCGATGTTCTTCAGTCTGGCTCTTGATCGTGTACAGAGTGAACCAACGCTGTCCCAGCGCGGATCTATGTCTGATTTGGGGCTGATGCGGGGCTGCCCCGGAAGGTGTCTGTTATAGAATTGATTGTTTTTTAAGATATGAGCTGGAGGCTGCTGATGTTCGGCAGAGGTACTCCTATTGTTTAATTAATATGCACTAAGGATAAAATATAACCACTATTATGAAAAACCCGGCATCGCGAGTCTTCGAAAAGCAAGGTTGCGATCTCGGTGCCCGGACTGTCAACTATAGGAGGGAGTCCACGTGAATCGCAGGAATTTCTGAAATCTGTCGATTAGGAACCCGGATTAAACAGGTTCAAAAAATCGAAATTTGGTCTCATTCCTGTGAGAACACAGCAGGTTTATCGGGCCTGATGTCTTGCACAACAGGGGGGAATCCCAGGCTGCTTTCCATTCGCGAGCCGGTATCAGTTTCCGGGGAGACGACGGCAGGTGTCAAAATCGCCCTAATCAGACAACACGGTCAGCAAAGAGCAGGGCTATTACCGCGAACATATAGATATTGATGCCGGTGAAGGTATGGGTATAGACCCTGGCTTCTTTTGTTGTTTTCAGTATGTGAGCGGCTGCAAAAGTAAGCCCGAGTGAAACTGCGGCAAGGAGATAACTGCTTGTCCTGTGGAGTGTCAGTCCGAAGGGGACGAAGAGCAGGGCAGCGATTGCCGTGGCAAGTATCCAGATGAAGAGGATACGGGACAACTGTCTTTCTGAAAAGACCGATGTCACTGCCGGGAGGTCTGCCCCGCTGAGCTCTTCTGCATGCGCTGCGGCAGAAAGCCAGAAATGGGGTACCTGCCAGATGAAGAAAAAAAGACCGAGTACGCTAAGCCCCGGATCCTTAAGGCTGCCGCCGGCTGCCAGCCATCCCATAGCCGGAGGGATTGCGCCGACAAGGGCGCCGGGGACCGCGGCAAAGGCAGTTATCCTCTTTAGATGTGTATAGAAGCCGTTGTACCAGGCGATCGCGAAGAGACCAAGAAGTATTCCCGGCATTCCACCGGAGACCGAAATCAGGGTAAGCCCGGCGACTGCTGTGCCACCGGCAAAGAGAAGTGCGTCGCGGACCGTTAAGGCCGCGGAGGGTAGCGGCCGGGATTTTGTCCTGTCCATCAGCCCATCGATATTCCGTTCCTGATACTGGTTAAGCGCCGATGCTCCGCAGGAGAGCAGAAAAACACCGAGGCCAATGAGGAAGATTCCCGGCCGGAGCGCATATGCTGTAAGGACGTATCCGGTCATTGCCGAGAGGCCGGTTGCAAAAGAGATGCGCAGCCGCCCCAGGTTGGCATAGCTGCCGAGAGATGCCATATTCATTTTAGTTCCTTGATATATTCGATGATCTCGGAAAGCTCCTCTGGTGTGAGGTTGTCTTTCTGGGGCGGCATCACCGGCGGGTAGCCTTTAACGATCTCCGCCTGAGGTTCCATCACCGAGCGCCTCAGGTATTCATCGTCAGCAGCGAGTTCATGCTCCTTTCCCGCGATTATGACCGTGACCGTGCTCCCGAAGAGCCCCTTGAAGGTCGGGCCCATTTTTTTACTGTTGTCAAGGCTGTGGCAGGCGAGACATCCCTTTTTCTGGAGCAGACCGGGCCCGTCTTTTTCAGCTTTTCCGGCTGGTTTTATCGTGCCCTCCTGGTACCACTTCAGGAAATCTTCTGCAGATATGACCTTCACTTTTGTGATCATGGAAGAATGTCCCTCACCGCAGTACTCGGAACAGAAAAGGTCATATTCCCCAATGCGGTCCGGCAGAAACCAAAGGTAGGTCTGTATCCCCGGCACCGCATCTTCTTTGATCCTGAACGCAGGGATGAAGAGGCTGTGCAGCACGTCCCGTGAAGAGATGATGAGCTTTACCGGTCTTCCTGACGGTACCACGAGTATCTCTGTGGTCCTGTTGTTTTCATATTCAAAGTTCCACTGCCACATGCTGGCGACGGCCTTGACCAACAGGGCATTTGGCGGCACGGTTCTCATAAACCTGAAGCCCCTCCAGCCATAGAAAAACATGGCAAGAACAAGTATCAGGGGGATGACGATCCAAGTGATTTCGAGCCAGACATTGCCCTCGATATTCTCCGGTTCAGGGTTCCTCTCCCTGCTGTATCTGATCACGAAATAGATCATGGTGATCACGATTCCGGCCAGGAGGGCGACGGATATCGCAACGATGAAGAGAAAAATGCTGTCAACGGTCTGTGCCGAGTTCTGGAAGCTCATCATCAGCGGTACCACACATCAAGGAAGGTAAAGCCGATCAGTATGCCGATCAGAAGTACCGGGATCAGGAAGATCCCCTGCAGGAATCTTCCCTCCTGCCTGAGGTTCATGAAATAAAGCAGGATAAGCCCTGCCTTGAGCGAGGCAATAGCCAGGGCCGCAGCAGCGCCGGCATTTCCTAGGTGCAGCCGGTATACGGCAACCGTGACAGCGGTCAATCCGAGGAGCAGCAACCATATGACAAGGTATGTTCTGTAACTGCTTCCGGTCTCTGTCTTCATAGATTCTTCAATCCCAATCCTTCTAGGTCACCAGATAAAACAGCGGAAAGAGATAGACCCATATCGTGTCCACAAAATGCCAGTAGAGGCCGCTGTTCTCGAGTCGAATAAAATCGGAACTGCTGATTTTGCCCCGTGTTGTCGATGAGAGCATGAAACACAAGATCCCCAGCCCGATGATGACGTGCAGGCCATGCAGCCCGGTCATGACAAAATAGAGGCCGTAGAAAAGTATCTCTCCGTGCGCAAGGGCGAGCAATGCCGGAGAGCCGGGGTAGATGCCATGACCGATCTTTACGCTCCATTCATAATATTTTATGACGAGGAAAGCAAGGCCGAGAAGAATGGTGATCCCCTGGAATATCACCGAGGCCTGTTTTTTTCCCAGTCGTATTGCGGCTATGGCCAGAGCCATGGCAAGGCTGCTGGTGAGCAGGACCACGGTGTTGACTGCCCCGGCTGTCCGGTTGAGATCCCCGGCTGCTTTATGGAATTCCCCGCTGTTCTGTGACCGGAAAACAGCATAGAGCAGGAACAGCCCGCCGAAGAGCAGGATCTCAGTAAAGAGGAAAAGCCACATCCCGATCCGCGATCCTGTATCGTCCTTAGGCTGGCTCATTGTCCTTTGCTCTGCCATGGTCATAGACATACGGTCCCTGCGTCACAACCGGTATCTCTGTGAAATTTTCTGTCGGGGGAGGCGAGGAGACCTGCCATTCCAGCGTAGTGCCTCCCCAGGGGTTAGCGCCTGCGGGCTCGCCTCTCCTGATCGATTTCAGGAGGTTCGTAAAGATGATGATCAGGCCTGTTGCAAGGACCCAGGATCCGATTGTCGAGACGATATTCAGGCTGTGGAACTGCGGCAGGTAATCGTAATACCGCCTGGGCATGCCCTGCCAGCCGAGGATGAACATCGGGAAATAGAGGGTGTTGAAGCCGATGAAGAGAAAGAGCCAGCCGAGCCTGGCCGACTTTTCCCGGTACATCCTGCCGGAGATCTTCGGGAACCAGTAATGCAGGCCGGCGAGAAAGGCAAACCCTGTCCCGCCGAACATGACATAGTGGAAATGGGCCACGATGAAATAGGTCCCGTGTATATGGATGTTCGTGGCGAGCGCCCCCATGATCAGGCCGGTCAGTCCACCTATTGAAAAAAGGAAGATAAAAGAGAGGGTAAACAGCAGCGGCGCATCCACCCTGATCGATCCCTTATAGAGTGACGCTACCCAGTTGAATATCTTGACTCCGCTGGGAACTGCCACGATGAAGGTGATAAAGGAGAAGACCGCCCGGGCGGTATCGCTCATGCCGCTGGTGAACATATGGTGCCCCCAGACAAAATAACCGACAGAGGCGATGGCCATGCTCGAAAAGGCGATCGCCTTATAGCCGAAGACCGTGCGCCGGCTGAAGACCGGGATGATCTCGGT
>PNOC01000034.1 GCA_013824615.1 Thermodesulfovibrio sp. | reverse complement strand
TAGAGGAGGTCCATGTACAGGAAGGCAACATCTGCTGCAACATCTCCCTGCCGGATGCGGGGGCTGAACTCTATGCAGTCATAGATCTGGACGCCCCTTTCCAGGCAGATATGTTCGGCATGCAGGTCTCCGTGGCCGTCGCGGATATATCCTCCGGTGATGCGCTTTTGAAGGAGCGGACGCCGCTGCTCAAGGAACGTGCGGTTATAGTTCCAGACAACAAGATAATCCTTTTCTTTAACCGTCTGTCCCAGATAGGGCAGGGTCTGCCGGAAGTTCTCTCTCAGGTTCTGCTCCAGGGCGGATATTTTATTCAGCTTACTCATGGCCGGTGCTGCATTTGCGTGAAAGGCAGCTATATGGCGTGCCACGAGCCTGATCTGTGCTGCGGTGGCTTGTCCGCGGGAGAGAAGGGTTGAGAGAAAGCGCTCTTCCGGCAGGCGGCGCATGACCACCGCATATTCAACCGGTTTCCCGTGCGGGGAGAGAGAGAACCCCTTTCCCTTCTTATAGATGGCGGCCGTTCCCAGGTAGACCCCTTGTGACAACCTGCGGTTAAGCAGCACTTCTGTTTCGCAGGCCTTTTTGCGCAGAATGAGGGTACTGTAGTTCAGGAACCCAAAGTCCAGAGGTTTCTTTATTTTGTAAACCAGATTTCCTGCAAGGAAGACCCACGAGATATGCGTCTGGACCAGCTTGACGCTGTCCGGGCGGTGCGGATAGAAATCAGGCTGCAGCAGAGAGAGAACAAGTGGCGGGACGCCTTTATTGCTAACGTCTTTCTGTTTTACCGTCTTGCCAGTCGCATGTCGCATGGTATTCTCTTATTGCTGCATATTCCGGATGATTTCACCGAGTTTTTTTATTTCTTCGCCATACAAAGCCCAGTTGCCTTCCCTCTGCGCCTTCATGGCCCGGTCATAATGGGCCCCGGCAGTGGAGGCAAGGCCTTTTCCAGCTTTGACGGGAGCAAGCAGCGGAGACATCGGAGCTGCTGTTTCCTCTGAGACCCTCACCTCGCCGAAGATCTTTGAAAGTGCAGCATCGAGTGTTTCTTCCATGGCTATGCGGTTTTCATAGGCAACGACGACCCTTTTGAGTTCAGGTATCTTGCCTTTGTCGGCCTTCAGGTAGAGCGGCTGCACATAGATCAGGGAGTTCTCTATCGGAATCACCAGCAGGGTGCCCTGGATCACCTGCGAGCCGCGCTGGTCCCAGAGGGATATCTGGCGTGAAATTTCGGTGTCCTGATTGATACGGGCCACAATCTGTTTTGGTCCGTAGACCAGCCGGTCTTTCGGGAAACGGTAGACCACCAGTTTTCCGTAGTTCTCGCCGTCACTGCGGGCCACCATCCAGGCCGAGAGGTTATCTTTTTTCTTGGGGTTAAAAGGCAGCATCAGGATGAACTCTTCCTGCTTCTCTTCCGGCAGTTTCATGATAGTGTAGTAGGGCTCCATCACCTCTTCCTTGGCGCTTTTTCCCATGGCAGGAATCTCCCACTGGTCTTCTCTGTTATAGAAGATCTGGGGTACTTCCATATGATAGGTGGAATAGACCTGGCTCTGTATCCCGAAGATATCCAGCGGGTAGCGCACATGACTCTTCAGGTCGGCAGGCATATCCGAGAGGGACTGGAGAGTCCCGGGGAATATCCTGCTTATGGTCCTGATTATGGGGTCATCCTTGTCCGCAATATAGAAGCGCATGCTGCCGTCATAGGCATTGATCGTTACCTTGACCGCGTTTCGCATGTAATTAATTCCGTTCCGGAGCGGCTGCGAATAGGGGAATCTTCCGCTTACGGTGTAGGCGTCGTATATCCAGTAGAGCTGGCCATCATTGGAGACAACCATGTAGGGGTCGTTGTCGAACATGAGAAACGGCATCACCTTGCTGACCCGTTCGAGGATATTCCTGTTGTACAGGATCCGGCTCTTGCCGGTAATGTCGTTCGAGAGAAACAGTTTGAGCGAACCGAAATGAGCAGAAAAGGCCAGTTTTTTCAGGAAGGAATCAATGACAATGCCACTTTTCCCCGCATACTCGGTAAAGACATTCGCCTCACCTGAGGGATAATCGAACTCCTTTGATTTTGTATTGACGATCACATATTTACTCGACAACTTGCCGTAGTAGATTTCCGGCCGGGTGACTTTGATATCTGCCACGGATGAGACCGGGGGGATATCCTTTATCAGGAGCACCGGCAGTCCTTCAGGCGTTACCTGGTTGACCGGTCCCAGCGTCAATCCGTATCCGTGCGTGAAAGTAAGGGTCTCGTTGATCCAGTTTCGCGTCGGGATGTTTTCCGTGGAGAGTTCCCGGGGAGAAAGCATGGTCTGCCGGTACTCCCCGTTGATCCTGTAGCGGTCGTTGCCGACCGTGGTGAAATCATAGTAGGTGCGTATTTCCTGGATCTGACTGAAGGTATCGAGCAGCGGCCGGTGGTCCCATAGTCGTATATTCTTTATCGTCGCGCTGTTTTTTGTTATATCATTCCTGTTTATGGTGGTGCTGCCTGAGATGTCCCGCTCCTCTACGGTGTCGAGCCCGAAGCCCTTCCGCGTAAAGGCTATATTGTTGTTGATATACGGTGTCTCCTTTACCAGTTCATTCGGGGCTACGACCAGCTTCTGCAGAACAGCCGGGTAGACAGAATTTCCTATAAACGATACCGCTACATACAGGACTGCGGTTCCGGTAAATACCAGGGTGCGCCGCAGGTAGATGTTGCAGAGGAACAGGACTGCCGCAGCGAGAGCCATAACAATCCGGGCCTTCATAAACGGGATTACTGCGTGGACGTCGGTGTATATGGCGCCTGCCACATGACCATGAGAGGTACTCAGGAGCGTATGCATCCCCGTATAGGTCTGGAAGGCCAGAAGAAGAAAAACAAGAGCCCCCAGCACTGAGAGATGGGCGTAGACGGTGCGTTCGGCGACAAACCCTGTCGGGGTCGGAAACACGGCCCCCCGCACAAGGTAGACGAGGCTGGAGATGACCAGCGAGGCCGTGAGAATGAACATCATGACCGAGGTTGCTGTTTCATATGCAGGGAGGGTGAAGAGGTAGAAAGAGATATCCTTGTTGAAAATCGGATCAGCATATCCAGCAGCAACACTGTGATAATAATAGAGGAACTTCATCCAGTTGTTGTTCATCAGAAGCGCCGCAAAGGCTCCGATGCCAAGCGGCACGATAAATTTCAGGGAATCCAGGTGTTTCAGGATATTCAGCTGCGGCATTGCCTGGTTGGCAAAAGTCAGGGCAATCGCTCTGCCTTTGGTAGCGTGCAGGGCATACCACAGGTTCACGTAGGCGATGAGGAAACCCGCCAGCAACCCGGCAGTCCCTGTCACAGCCTGTGCATTTATCCTTGTCAGGAATATTTTTACGAAATTGAGATCCTTAAACCAGAGCCAGTCGATATATAACGAAAGGAACTGGGGCAGAAACAGCAGAACCAGAAGCAGGCTCAGTGAGAGTGAGATTATCATTCGTGGTGATCTACCGGGCATAGGCCCCCCTTATCAGCAGTATCAGTCTATATACAGACATCTTAGCATTATTTGACCTTTGACGGGTTCGTAAAATGACAATTCCGTTCTTTCGACTTTCGGTGAGCCCAGTAACCGTTAACCCCGAGAATTATCCGCGAATTATCCGATTGACAGTCAGAACGCAAGGGGGGTAAAATTAACGATAAAAAAAGCCGTTGGTATATGGAGGCAGCAGCTTGGGGTAACGGTCGGGTGGAGTCTAAAATCATTTTTTCAGCTATCCTGTTTTCGTATTTTCAGATCAACACGTTTCTTCCCTCCAAAATATTGTCCGTCATTCCCGCGCAGGCGGGAATCCATTGAGACGTATGCCGCATTCAACTTTCTTGTAAATGAGCCGGAAATTTCCCTTCGTCCGTCTAATGCTGTATGTTGACCTCGAAAAATCCAATGCAATTATCAATGAGGAGGAGAATTATGAATAAACTTCTGAGGGGACTTATTCTGATCATGCTCATGGTGGCATCTGCCGGTGCAGTATGGGCTGATACGGCGGTGCCGGTATCACCGGGCGGTGCGGGCACGTCGGACGCCTGCCCGACCTTCAGCTGGGGGCCGGGGGCTGGGGCATTGTCTTACGAGCTTTCGGCATACGAAGCCCTGAGCGGCGATGCCCTTTCGCGCGAGGATATGGATGCCCGGACCGGCAGGCCGGTGCTTTCCCATAGGGTGCCGGCTCCTGCGCTTTCCTGGACGCCGTCGTCAGGCCAGTGCCTTGGTGAGGGGAGCTATGTCTGGTATGTGAGGGGTCTGGATGCACAGGGCCACGGGCAGTGGTCTCAGGGGGTGAAGTTTGAAGTGGAGCTGACGCTATCTTCTGCGGCCTTCGAAGAACGGGTGGCAGGCGCAGTCGAGAAATACCTTGCTCGCCAGCAGTCTCTTGCAGCTGGTGTTCAGGCAAACAAACCGATGTATGAGATCGTCGAAACAGCGAAGGCCGCTGACCCACAGAGCCTTCAGAAGACACCTGCCCCGGTAGATGCAATTACGCCAAACGCAACCCCGACAGCGGGGGCCTCGATATATCTGGAGGGTGATGTTTCGCTGGCTAAGACCGGGGGTCGGGTCGGAATTGGCACGGATGCGATTGCTGCGGGTCTTCATGTAACCAGCAGCGACGGGGTGCTTTTTGAGGGCACTTACGGCCAGGGTACTATCCCGAAGGAGGGGCCTGGAGAGCGCATGATGTGGTATCCGAAAAAGGCGGCCTTTCGGGCTGGAAGCGCATACGGGCAAGCGGGGTGGGACGATGTTAACATTGGCCTAATCTCCACGGCCATTGGCGCTGGAACAACCGCCAGCGGAGTAATATCCACTGCCATGGGTTACTTCACAACGGCCAGTGGAGATGATTCCACGGCCATGGGCGTTCTAACAACCGCCAGCGGAGGAAATTCCACGGCCATGGGTTACGTCACAACGGCCAGCGCAGGAGATTCCACGGCCATGGGTTCCTCTACAACGGCCAGCGACTGGGCTTCCACGGCCATGGGTTTCTCCACAACCGCCAGTGGCATGGTTTCCACAGCCATGGGCTTTAGAACCACCGCGAGTGGATTTGCCTCCACGGCCATGGGCGCAGACACCACTGCGGCATCTTGTGAAGAGACAGTCATAGGGCGATACAACAATCCTGTTTTCGGAAATGTTAATTCATGGGTCCCTACCGACCGCCTTTTCGTCATCGGCAACGGGACTTCAGATGCGGCCCGCTCAGACGCCGTGGTGGTGCTCAAAAACGGCAACGTCGGCATCGGCAGCGGAGCCCCGACGGTGAAGCTCGATGTGGCAGGCTCAGTGAAAGCAAATTATTTTAGTGGAGACGGCTCAGCCATAATCAACATCCCATACGGAAGCATAACCCAAGCTCCTAAAGTCAGGGCCTATTTCACGACATTGCCGGCCGATGTGACCTCAGGCAATTCTACGTCTATGGGCTTTGATACTGATAGTTATAATATTGGCGATATCCACAATACAGCTGTAAATCCATCGCTATTCACAGTTCCTGTCACAGGCTATTACCGGATGAGCGCCATCATTTGGTTTCAGACAAATGCAACCGGATTTCGTCAGGTGTATCTCAAACAAGGAGGCACGACAAATGTTGCCTCAGCCATAGTGCCTGCTGTTACTGGAGCGAATACCCAGGTTGTGGTTACAACTACTGGGTTTATGAACGCAGGGGATTACGTTGAGGTAATGGCTCTTCAGAATTCAGGATCATCTTTAAGCATTGGCTCTGGAGATGGCGCTTCTCATTTTGCGATGGAGTATGTTCCGTAATTCATAACTATTACACCCTGCGGTCGCTGCCGCAGGGTTCCTCACAACTGGAGGATCAGATGAAAAGGATCGTGTCGGAACCTGGGGTCAATCGCCGTTTCTCGACTGGATCGCGATCGAGTAGCTGTCTCGTATTGTAGCAATCAAGGAGGTGGCAGTCTGGAAAAGACTCTGTTTCTATTTGCCGTTGAGCCCACACTGCATTATTTCCTCCCTGCTTAACCTGTCTACCTTAGTGTGCTACAATGAGACCGTGAAGGGCATGAGCGTGGACCAGCTTAGAGGAAAGATCTCCTGCTGGTATATTAACAGGCTTTGATATTGTACAGTATGGAACGGGTGTAGAAGCAGGATAGTTTTAAATAGCACCTCGGATTAGCAGCAGAAGCAGCACGAAAGGTGGCAGATTATGGAGATAAAAGTAACAGATATTCCTGAAGTTATACGAGTTATACTGAGAGACGGGCATACCTTTAAAGTCAGACCCATTGGATCTGAGGATAAGGAAAAACTGAGAGATTTTTTCTACCGCATGAGCCCGCAGACCCGGTATTTCCGGTTCGGCTATACCAAGGCGCATATCAGTGAGCAGGAACTGGATTATTTTACAGAGATACATCCCCCTGATATGTACGCGTATGTCGGGCTCAGTGGCGAGGGCGAGGATGAAAGTATCCGCGCGGTCGGCAGGTGGTTTCTTGAGACGGACAGGAAATCTGCTGAAATAGCCTTTGCTGTTGAAGACGACATCCAGACCCAGGGTATCGGAACGGCACTGCTCGAAAAACTTGCTCAGGCCGCGGCCAAATATAAAATCAGAAAATTTGTGGCCCATGTGCTTCCCGAGAACACGCGCATGCTCAGCGCATTTGAGGAGAGCGGTTTCCGACTGACGAAGACAGTCAAGGAAGGCAGATATGAGATCATCTTTGACCTGGAAGAACAGGAAGAGTTTTCAAAACGGCAGGAGCGTCGTGAACATATAGCCCGCTCTGCGGGGATGCGGAGAATTGTGTATCCCAAGAGCGTGGTGGTGGTGGGTGCGTCCCGTGACCCCGAAAGCGTTGGGGGGAAGGTATTTCGCAATCTTCTTTACGGCAACTTCAGCGGGACAATTTTCCCGGTTAACCCCAACGCTGCGTCAATTAACGGTGTGCTCTGTTATCCGACAATTGACGAAGTTCCGGGAAACGTTGATCTTGTTGTTATTGTTGTTCCCGCAAAAATGGTGCTTGATGTTGTTGATCAGTGCGGCAAGAGGGGGGTCTGGGGGGTACTGGTTATTTCTGCCGGTTTTTCAGAGGCAGGGGATGAGGGAAGAGAGCGACAGAAACAGCTCAGGGAAAAAGTATTTTCATACGGTATGCGCTGCATAGGTCCCAATTGCCTTGGGATCATGAATACGGATCCCCAGGTGAATTTAAATGCCACCTTTGCCCCTACCAATCCGCCTCGCGGCACCCTGAGCATCGGGACCCACAGCGGGGCTCTGGGCCTGGCGCTGCTGGACTATGCGAAAAACAATAACCTTGGCATTGCCCACTTTGCAAGCATCGGCAACCGGGTTGACATCTCCTCGAATGACCTGCTGGAGTTCTGGGAGGATGATGAAAACACCAGGGTCATTCTCCTCTATCTGGAAACCTTTGGCAATACGAGAAGGTTCAGCCGTATTGCACGACGCGTTTCACAGAAAAAACCTATCATAGCGGTAAAATCCGGACGGAGTGAAGTGGGGAGCAGAGCGGCCAGTTCTCATACCGGCGCCCTTGCCGCATCGGATATTGCGGTGGATGTGCTGTTCAGAAAGGCAGGCATTATACGCGTCGACACCATTGAAGAAATGTTCAATGTGGCCAAGGGCCTGGCCCATCAGCCCTTGCCCCTGGGACCGAGGGTGGCAATTCTCACCAATGCCGGGGGACCGGGCGTCCTTGCGGCCGACGCTGCCATAGGATGGGGGCTTGAGGTTCCGCCGCTTTCCGTTGGGACGCAGCAGAAGCTTTCCGCTTTTTTGCCGAAGGAAGCGGCGGTCGCCAATCCCGTTGACATGATCGCGTCCGCCCCTGGTGAACATTTTGAAAAAGCGCTGAACGTTCTTCTTGCTGCAGAGGAGGTCGACAGCATTATTGTAATCAATATTCCTCTGAGGGCACCGGAGGAGGTTTCCGCGGGCATAAGAAGGGCTATGGAGAACTATCAGGGAGACAAGCCGGTGCTCGCATGTTTTATGATGTCGGAGACTGCCGCGGTCAGGTTAACGCTGGACAATGGCAGAAGCATTCCCCTGTATGTCTTCCCCGAGGATGCGGTAAAGGCCCTTTCACGTGCCTGGCCGTATGCCCAATACAGAAAACTTGATCTGGGAAGCACGGTGGTATTTGCGGATATCAATGAGGAGAGGGCACGGCGTTACCTTGCCGGTCAAAAGGCCGATATGAAACAGGGTGGCTGGCTCCCGCAGGAAGTTGCGGTCGGCCTGCTGAAGGAATATGGCATTCCTGTTCTGGCAATGCGACAGGCTGAGAACGCATCGGACGCCGCAGAAGCTGCCGGCGATATCGGCTTTCCGGTTGTCATGAAGCTGCGTTCGTCAACCATTACGCATAAAACTGATGTTGGAGGAATTGTTCTGAATATTCAGAATAAGACCGAGGCTGAACAGGCATTTACGGCTATCCGGAGCCGCCTTGATGAGGCCGGCCACGGCGCTGCTTTTGAAGGCGTTGTTGTCCAGCCGATGCTCAGTGGCGGCCAGGAGGTTATTGTCGGCATGTCCCTTGATCCTGTATTCGGACCGCTTGTCATGGTCGGCATGGGAGGGATATACGTCGAGCTGAACAAGGACGTTGCCTTTGCTCTGCACCCCCTGAACGATAAGGACCCTGACGTCATGTTCTCACAGCTTAAGAGCCTTCCCCTCCTCACGGGCTGGCGTGGGAGCGAACCAAAGGATCTCGATATCCTCAGGGAAATTTTGCTCAGATTCTCGGCCATGATAGAAGATTTTCCCGAGATATTGGAAATGGAAATCAATCCGCTTATGGTCTTCGACAAGGGATCCGGCTGTGCTGTCGTGGATGCGCGGATCTGTTTTTCTGCCCAGAACTTCGAATGATTTATGAATTTACAATGAGGTTGCGGATGCCATGATATTGCAGTGGTGTAATACAGGGCAATGAAAAAGATAATTCTCCACCTGCATGGATTCGCCTCTTCAGGTCAGTCCGCCAAGGCCCTCTATCTGCGGCAGCGATTGGCAGACTGCCCCGGCGTGGAGTTTCTTGTCCCTGACTTCAATCCAACCCCCACGGATTTCGAATTCCTGACCGTGACCGGCATGATCAACCGGCTCCGGCAATATATACTGGACCGCGACCTGGGCAGCATAAGCATAAGTGCAAGTTCGCTCGGGAGTCTTGTTGCCCTGCACTACGCCCGGAGATTCGGCGGGGTGAAAAAACTCCTGCTGCTTGCGCCGGTGCTTTCATACAGCTCGTTGCCGTTCCCTGACGAACTGTTCACTGCATGGGAGAAAGAAGGAAGCATTAAGGTTCCACATTTCGGTTTCAAAGAAGAACTAGCGCTGAGGTATGATTTTCATCGGGATGGAATTTCCTATGCTGCGCCGGGGTCTTCTCCTGCGCCGGTGCGGATATTGCACGGCATAAACGACGCGACGATAAAAATACAGAGTAGCAGAGACTACGCGGCAGCTTATCCGGACCAGGTAACCCTGTTTGAACTCGACTCGGACCATGCTCTCCTGGACTGCCTGGAGGTTATCGGAGATCATGCTTCAGACTTCCTGGTCTCCTGAAAAAGCGATGCCGGGTCAGTCGAGGTCAGGCAGCGGAGGATTTTTCTCCCGTGGTTCCCGAATTCATCCCCGAATTCATCTCTGAGCTGAAATGGAATTCGACGCCGGGGTTATCTTCCCTCACCCGGTCCAGGGTCCAGTCCGAGGCCGAGAAATAGACGAGGTTGTCGTCCTTGTCCGTAAACAGGTGCTCTGACCGGTACCGGGTAAACTCAGCCAGCTTCTTGCTGTCTTTGGCCGTAAGCCAGCAGGCCTTGTTATAGTTGAGCGGGACAAAGCGGCATGAGGCGCCGTATTCGTGGAGCAGGCGGTATTGTATGACATCAAACTGGAGTTCCCCGACGGTGCCGATTATCCTCTTGTTGCCCCGCTGCTGGATAAAGAGTTGTGCCACTCCTTCGTCGGTAAGTTGTTCCAGGCCCTTCTCCAGCTGTTTGGACCGCATGGGGTCGGTGTTCATCACCTCTTTGAAGACCTCCGGAGAAAAGCTCGGTATCCCGTGGAACATTATCTTTTCGCCCTCGGTGAGGGTATCGCCTATCTTGAAATTGCCGGTATCGTAAAGGCCGATTACGTCTCCGGGATAGGCCTCCTCGATGAGATTTTTTTCCTGGGCCAGGAAACTGCTCGGACTTCTGAACTTGAAGTCTTTTCCCAACCGGACATGATGGAAGAACTTGTTCCTTTCAAACTTGCCTGAGCAGATACGCAGAAAGGCTATCCTGTCGCGGTGGCGCGGGTCGATGTTTGCGTGGATCTTGAAAACAAAACCGGTGAAATTCTTCTCGCTCGGATGGATAGAGCGGGTGTCCGCCGGCCTGCTCAGGGGAGGGGGCGCAATGGTCGTGAAGGTGTTGAGCAGTTCCTTCACCCCGAAGTTGTTAACAGCACTTCCGAAGAAGACCGGTGCCAGGTCTGCGTCAAGATAGGCCTGGCGCTCAAAAGGCTCGTAAACCCCGTCGATGAGGGCCACATCTTCCCGGAGCTGCGCTGCGAATTCGCCCACCCGCTCGTCGAGGATGCTGTCGGAAATATTGCTCACGGCCAACACCTCTTCAGCGATTGAGGCCCCGCCGGGACGGAACAGGTTGAGGCTCTTGTCGTAGAGGTTATAAACGCCTTTGAAGGAAGCCCCCATGCTGATGGGCCAGCTCAACGGCCGCACCCTGATGCGCAGTTTTGCTTCAATCTCATCGAGGAGTTCAAAGGGCCTTTTCCCTTCACGGTCCAGTTTGTTGATAAAGACTATGACCGGGGTCTTTCTCATCCTGCAGACCTCCATCAGCTTTTCGGTCTGCTCTTCAACCCCTTTGACGCAGTCGACCACGATGATAACGCTGTCCACGGCGGTCAGCGTGCGGTAGACATCCTCTGCAAAGTCCTTATGGCCGGGGGTGTCCAGGAGATTGATCTTCTGGCCGTTGTATTCGAAATTCATGACAGAGGTTGCTACGGATATCCCTCGCTGTCTCTCTATTTCCATGAAGTCGGAAGAGGTGCTTTTCTTGATCTTATTCGATTTCACCGCACCAGCTGTCTGGATGGCCCCCCCGAACAGCAGGAGCTTTTCAGTGAGCGTTGTTTTTCCGGCATCCGGGTGGCTGATGATGGCGAAGGTCCTTCTTTTGCTGATTTCGTCTGAATACATTTTATGGCTACCTCTTGAGAGAATCTTTACGGGTTAACTCAATATTTTAAACAAATTCCCCCTGTTGAGGCAACTAAAGTTTTTCTGTATTCCCTGGCTGCTGTCCGCTATGCAGGTTTTTCAGGTAGCGGAAGAGTATTCTTGCTGTACGGGGAGGTTTTCCGGCCTCTTTCTCTGTCCTGGCTTTTAGAACCAGCTCTGATACATAGGGAAGATCTGCCTCGGGGCATCTGCCGGTTATTTCCTTCAGCACGGTCTCGCTGCCCGACAGGAGGTTGTCCCTCCAGCGTTCTATTTCCCTTATTGACCGGGCTATCTTTTTGTTCGACAGTTCTGTATTGTCGAGAATCTCTTTGATCGACGCAACATTATGCTTCCGCATCAGCGTGCCGATATACTGCAGCTGCCTGCGCAGGGCGCCGTGCTCGAGGGTTTTTGCCAGCCTGACGGCGTCGAGTATCTCTTCAGGCAGGGCAATCGAGTTAATCTGGTCATCCCGGAGCTTTACCAGTTTGACGCCATACTCCTGCAGTGCCTCGGCTTCTTTTTTTTTCTGCGTTCTGCTTGGTTTCTCGGTCATATCTTTTAGCATAGCTTATTAAGCTGGTGATTTGCTGTTGTTCCTCAATTGCGGTTGATTCCTTATCAACAGGTATGGTAATCTAATTACAGAGTTTCAGAGGTTTTTGGATTGGTAAGGCCACAAAGACTTTTAGCTTTGTGGTCTTTTTTATTGTGGTGGCACTTTCTGAGCTTCAGTTTATACACAAGGAGGTAAAAAATGGCTAATGGTACGGTGAAGTGGTTTAACGAGTCCAAGGGCTTCGGCTTTATTACCAGCGAAGACGGCAGCGATGTTTTTGTGCACTATTCATCCATCCAGGGCAACGGTTTCAAGACCATTGCTGAGGGTGATTCAGTCAGTTTTGATACTGAAAAGGGTCCGAAAGGCCCCAAGGCAGTCAACGTCGTAAAACAGTAATTGATCAGTGATATTCCCCCCGCATCCGCGGGGGGATTTTTGAGGTAGACATAGCTAACAGGAATCATTACGCCGCAAAGATGGAATTAAAAAAGCAGAGTATGTTCGCTGCTGGTTTGATTTCCGTGCGCTATCCCTCAGTTTCCGGTATTGCCATCCAGATGACCTATTACCAGAAGACGGTAAATCATGTCCTTATGGTGCGGACGGTGAATATTTTTCCGACGTCTTTTGCCTATTTTAATATGGATTGCCTGGTGAAAGGTTGTGACGGGGGCGGGTTTGATCTGACTGCTGTTGTTGCCTCCATGGTGAAGGCCCGGAAGAAGGTCCAGAAAGGTAAGCTGGACTGCGCAGGAAAGGTCGACGCCGTCGATGCTGACCATGCTTCTGTTGACTATGAGATTGTGATCGAATACAGCTGAGGCCTGCATATTTCATGTAGTCTACAACAGTTCCGCTGCCCCTGATGCTCGCTTTATATTCCCGCTTATGGACTCTCGTCGTAGGCATCCTGCCGTTTTTACCGCCGGATCTTATTTTGTCAGATGCTCCTATTGTCTTACAAATATTTCACGAGCCATATCCGTGTCAATTGCAAACTCGGAGTATCCGATTCGAAATATATAGGAAGGAAAATTCTGCAGGAGAAGAATGCGATTCCCCGGCAATACTCCCATTGCCATGAGTTTATGCATTTTATTTGAGTCTTTAGTTTGAATAAAAGCTATTTCACCCTCCTCATTTGCTTTCAGCTCCGTCAATGGCAACACTCCGAGGTTTCCGCTATTTCTTGCCTCACTGCAGCATTCCCCTTGCGGGATATTTTTACCGTGGGGACACGTTGCCGGGTGGTTCAGCATTATGCAAACCTTTGTATCAATACCTTCTTTAAGCAGGTGTTCAAACTGGCACGCCCTGCGGTCTCCTTCTTCGCCGCGTATATCTAAGACATCCATCAGGAGACGCTCGGCGAGTCGATGCCGTCGGATAGTCTGACGTCCTTCCTCTTTTCCTTCTTTTATAAAATAGGCACGTCGTTCCTTTAACGCGATAAGTCCTAACCCAGTAAGTTCAGCATAGGACTGGTCTTCCGGATCAATGCCGATCTCCTTAATGTCAGCAAATTCCTTCCCATTTTCCTCAATAGCAATCCACATTGCCTCCAATATCTCTTCGGCCTTATCTGAAAGTTTCATGTGATCCTCTCCTTTTCGTGGTATGGTTATTCATAGTAACGACTTGCTGGCCCCTTTAGTAAAAAAAACTTTTAGCCTCTTCAACCAGAACGGCTCGGCCGGGTTTTCGTAGTTGCATTTCGGGCATTTTATCATTTTACAGCCTGCTGCCATCGGACAGTTTTTGCACCCCTGAATCCCTTCTTTTTCGTTAAAATCATGTCCGCAGAAACCGCAATGCATTACAATATTTCCGTTATCATAAGCAGTTTATTAAGAAGATAACCACTCCCGAATGCTATACAACTTACCATGACACCAATCAGCAGCGCAATTTTCAACCCGCGTTCTTTTTTCATTATAAGAAACTGGGCCACGCAGGGAATGAAAATTGTCAAAGTTACAGCCGCAACGGTCAGTTGACGTGCATCAAGCAATCCTTGAGTTTGAAGATCAAATAACCCGGCGGCACCATAATCCCGCCTGAAAAAACCGAAAATAAAGGCCACGGCTGTCTCTTTAGGGAGCCCGAGAGAAGCCATTACCGGGCTGAACCATTCCACCATTTTTTCGAATAAATGCGTAATCTTTCCAAACCATAGAAGTATCGAGATAAGAATAAACAGGGGAAGTATCTCAATGAAATACCACTGCATCCTCGTATACGTTTTGGTCAAAACGTTGGACCACTGAGGCAATCTCATGGGGGGCAACTCCATATAGAATATGGGCCTGTCGCCCGGCATTACTTTTGATGCCAGGAAGCCAACTGACAAAAAGAGCAGGAGCATGAATCCTCCCCATACGAATAAGGCCCCTTTTTCCTTTGATAGAAGGGCCAGAATGACTCCCAGTTGTGCAGAACATGGTATTGCAAGCGCAAGGAGAAAGGTCGCAATAATCCTTTCCCGCACCGTCTCAAGTGTCCTCGTGACCATGGTAGCCATGGTATCACACCCGAATCCAAGCACCATGGGGATTACCGCGCGCCCGGATAGACCTATCCTTTTGAAGAGGCGATCTACAAGGAGGGCCAATCTGGGGAAATAACCGCTGTCTTCGAGTATAGAAAAAAACAGGAAAAAGGTCGCCACAATCGGAAGTATGATGCCGACTGCATAGCGGATTCCCAGGGTGATTATGCCATATTCACCGACAAAGAGCTCCTGGATTGTTTCCCAGGGGATAAGGTGCTTAACCACCTCTGTAATCCAGGGGGTGAATATCCCTTCAAACACTTTTTTTTCCAGAAAATCCACGACGGTACCGGCACCAAAAACCCCGACAAACTGATAGAGCCCGAAATAGAGGATTATCAACAGGAGGGGTATCCCGGTGAGCGGCCTGACCGTCCAGCGGGACAGTTTCTCGCTGAATGTCACTTTCCTCTTGTCAGGAGCCTTAAAGACATCCCTTATCAGATCCGTTACAATTGCCCTCCTTTCCATCGAGAGATCCAGATGAAAAGACTCCCTGCGATCAAAGGTCTTTTCCTTAACCTTGACAGCTATGTCCTGATAGCCGGATCCTTCGAGGCGCTTCACCAGTTCAGCAACTTCATTATCCCTTTGCAGAAGCAGCAGGGCAACGGCTTTATGTGAAAGCCTGTACTCGCCTCTAAGCAATGAGGCAATCTCTGACAGATCATTTTCAAGTTTACTGGTGTAATTGAAATTGACCTGCTGTCGGGGATCGAATTCAGCGATACTTCTTCTTATTTCCGAAACCCCTCTTTTTGTTGTTGTTGCCGCACCGATTACCGGAATCCCCAGTCGTGCACTAAGACGCGGAATGTCGATGCTGATTCCTATTCTCTCTGCCTCGTCCATAATATTGACAACAAGTATTGTCGGCAGCCCGGCTTCAATCAGCTGAATGGTCATCGGCAGCATTCGTTCCAGATTGCGCGCGTCAAGCACGTGAATGACAACATCCGGAGATTCCTTTAAGAGTATATTCCTGGCCACGCGCTCTTCTTCTGTTATGGGAAGGAGAGAATACATACCCGGCGTGTCGATAATCTCAAACGGTTGCCCTTTAATGGTTGACACGCCGCGGGTGACTTCAACCGAGGTTCCGGGATAGTTTGATACGGTCACGTACGAACCGGTTAGCACATTGAAGAGTACACTCTTGCCGACATTCGGATTTCCTACCAGGGCAACCTTCTTGGCAGCTGATACGGACGCGGATTGTCCGGCATGGTACGATCTATTCTTTCTAAACAGGCTCAATAGTAGTGACCTCCTGGATCATTAATGCACATGAATATCATTATCACTGCAAGTGCAAAAAAATTATTTACATTCTCTGCAAATTCCGAAAATCTCCAGCGTATGTTTCACGGGAATGAAATCGTTCGCTTCTGCAAGTTTGTTCTGCAGTTTTTCTATTTTACTGTCGCTGACTTCTATGAATTTGCCGCATTTTATACAGATAAGATGGTCATGATGCTCTTGTCCGAATTTGGGTTCATACCGGGCTTTTTGTTTTCCGATCTTTATTTCATCGGCCAGGCCACATTCACATAACAAACTCAAATTTCGATGAACCGTTGCGTAACCTATCTCGGGGACCGTTATTTTCATCTTGTTAAACAATTCTTCAACGGTAATATGTTTATCCGCAGAAAAGAACACATCAAGAATTGCTTCCCGCTGCCGGGTATTTCGCAGACCTTTTTCCTGTATATAGTTTCTGAAAATATCCTTTGCCGTATGTTTAATCATATGTTCCATCACGATAATGATAACCTATATCAATAATAGCCCATGCGATAAAATTATGTCAATAATTATTCTGAATATTTTTTAAGGATGTTTTATTGCGGTTTCAGTTATTTGATGGAGGTTCGTTGTTCTATAAAAACAAAGAGAGGGCGGAAGCGGCCCTCTCTTTGTTTCTGCATCCTGATATATTCTAATGAGCTTTTGGCCTTGCTTCTTCCTTCTTTGGCGTCTCGTCTTTTTTCGGAGCATCTTTCTTCTCAGCAGCAGGCTTGTCGGCCGTTGCCTTTGCATTGCTTTCCTTTGGGCCTTCTTTAGCGCCTTCCTTCGGCTTTGCCAGGGCGTCCTTCATGATCTCGACCGTATAGGTCTTTTTCAACTCAGTAACATATTTGTCAAAGGATTCCTTCTGGCGTTCACCGGACAGTTTCTGACTGATCAGGTCCTTGATGCGGTCGTATTCGATGACCGGGCCGGTTTTCTTGTCTGTTACCTTAATAATGTGAAATCCGTAATTGGACTTGACCGGCTTGCTGATTTCACCGGGCTTCAGTTCGGCCGCAGCTTTTTCAAACTCCGGGACCATCTGTCCGCGCGCAAAAAATCCGAGATCTCCACCGCTCTTTGCAGACCCCTTGTCCAGAGAGTCTTTTTTGGCGATCTCTTCAAACTTTTCGCCCTTCTTCAGTCGGGCAAGTACGTTGACCGCCTCATCCTCAGTCTTCACCAGGATATGGCTTGCCTTAATCTGGCTGGTAGTTACAAATTCTTCCTTATGTTTTTCATAGTATTCCTTTGCTTCCTGGTCAGAGACCTTGGTCCTGGCCATGATCTCTTTTTCCAGAAGCTCGGAGACCAGGGTGAGTTTCTTGAACTCTTCCACTTTCTTTACAAAATCCGCTGACTTGTCCAGGCCCTTCTTGACTGCTTCCTGATAAAGCATCTCTTTTTTTACCAGTTCTTCGACAAACTTTTCCTTGCCCTTTTCATCAGAAAACATCTGCTGCGCATAGTCTGGTAAAGACTTCAGTTCCCGCTCGAGGTCGCCTTCCGTGATCACGGCAGCGCCTACCTTGGCGAGAACCGCACCTTTTTCCGCCTTCGGTTCTGCCGGCTTTTTGTTGCAGGCGGCAAGGGCTGCAAGGACTATTATTGCGATCAGAATTCTTTTCATCATGTCTATCCTCCTCCATGTAACGGTAATTTAAAGAATAAAAGTATAAAAAATACTGGCTATAGTTATAGCATATATTCCGGGCTTTTGTAACCATTTTTGACATTGAAAAATTATTTGTGATAAATTATAGAGTTATGAAAAAATTTACTGAGTCACGCAGGTTGTTTAAAAAGGCAAGCAAGAGTATTCCCGGAGGGGTCAACAGCCCGGTGCGCGCTTTCCGGGCGGTCGGCGGCAATCCGTTGTTCATCGATCATGCCAAAGGCTCCCGGATTTATGATGCGGACGGCAACTCCTATATTGATTATGTGCTGTCCTGGGGTCCCATGATTCTTGGCCACGCGCATTCTGCTGTCATAAAAGCCTTAAAAAAGGCGGTTGACAGGGGGACGAGCTACGGTGCACCGACGGCGCTTGAGATTGAGCTGGCAGAGCAGGTGCTCAGGATTTATCCGTCGATGGACAAGGTCAGGATGGTCAACTCAGGCACCGAGGCGACGATGAGCGCTATCCGCGTTGCCCGGGGGTTCACCGGGAGAGACAAAATCATCAAGTTCGATGGCTGCTATCATGGCCATGCAGATGGTCTCTTGGTGAAGGCCGGTTCCGGCGCCGCGACGTTTGGTCTGCCGGACAGTCCGGGAGTGCCGAAGTCCTACGCGAAAAATACCATTACGCTTCCCTATAACGATAGTGCGGCGCTGACGAGCATGATCGAGAAGGATTGGCGGGAAATAGCCTGTGTTATCGTTGAGCCGGTTGTCGGCAATATCGGCTGCGTGCTTCCGAAACCGGGGTTCCTGGAGACCCTCAGGGCAGCGACAAAAAAACATGGCATCATCCTGATCTTTGACGAAGTGATGACCGGTTTCAGGGTCTCCTTCGGAGGGGCACAGAAATATTACGGAATAAAACCGGACATGACTTGCCTCGGCAAGGTCATTGGCGGCGGACTTCCTGTTGGTGCTTATGGCGGCAGAAAAGATATTATGGCATTGGTTTCTCCCGAAGGGCCGGTGTATCAGGCGGGGACGCTCTCGGGTAATCCCCTGGCGATGACTGCAGGGATTGAGACTCTGAAAGAGTTGTCAAAAGCCGGAACGTATGCGAGGATGGAAGTGAAGTCAGCCATGCTCGAAGCAGGACTCCGTGATGCTGCGAAGCGTGCGGGGGTTGCCACCCGGTTTTACCGTGCCGGCAGCATGTTCTGCACCTATTTTACGGACACCGAGGTTGTTGACTATCCTTCCGCAAAGATGGCCGACACAAAGAAGTTCGGACGTTTCTTTGCCGAGATGCTTCAGCAGGGAATCAACATAGCTCCCTCTCAGTTCGAGGCGGGGTTTATGTCGCTTGCCCACACAGAGAAAGATATTGCCCGGACGGTATCAGCTGCATACGAAGCGCTTAAAAAAATATAAATAATGTATTCAGAGGTGGGAGGTTTTATTCATGTTTAATCCTATTACGCTTGTTGGAAAGTTGCTGACGTGGGTGAATGAAGGGCTGTCGGTCAGGGCCAAGATTATCATTGCGGTCGGCATGCTGATGTTCATCGGTCTTATGGGCTACGTTGCCTTCAGGATCAATGATTATTTCGAGAATGATCCCAAGGCCTGTATGACCTGTCATGTCCATGATGATGCGAACAATGCCTGGACAGTGAGTGAACATAAAATGATCAATTGCCACGAGTGTCATCATTCGTCAAAGAAAGAACAGATGGTCCAGATGTACCGCTTTGTCTTCATGGGCGTGAAGTCTGTTGCCCCGCGGCATGGCGAGACGATTGTGGCCTGGAAGATCTGCTACTCCTGCCACTGGGAAAAGAATGAGAAGGCTCCGACCGCAAAGCTGGTGAACAATTCGCAGCTGCATGCAAAGCATGTCTTCATGGAGAAGATCCAGTGCGTCCAGTGTCACGGGTACAAGATCCATAAATTTACTGCCGAACCGCGGTTTTGTGTCAAGTGCCATGAAGGCCGTGAGGTCCACGGTATAGGCATGGAGGCTATGGCCTGCCTGAACTGCCATACAGACCGGACCAAGGACCTGAAACCGGGCCGGAAGAAATGTCTCTACTGCCACGGAGGAGAAAACGTCAGAAAAGAGCTCCTGGCCGATGCCACGCTGGACGTAACCCACTATCAGCCGGACGAGAAGACGATCAAGCGGGCGATCAAGATCGTCGTGCCTGCCGATGCACCGATGCAGTTCGACTGCTACCAGTGCCATAAGCCGCACAAGACAGCACGGCCTGACTGGGGCAACTGCGCCAATTGTCATCCGAATACGGCGAAGGTCGGTAAACATGCGATGCATATTGATATGGGTCTGAAATGTAAAGACTGCCACAAACCTCATGTCTGGCGGGTAACGCCGGCGCAGGCCAAAAAGGAATGCGTGAAGTGCCATGAGTACAAGGACCCGAAGACCTTTATTCAGCAGTAGACGGTTGGATACCGAGTAAGCCTGCGGTTCAGAACCGCGGGTTCCCTTATCAGCAGGAAGACGGGGCGTTAGCCCTTTCTTCCTGCTTTTTTAGTGGGCTCATATGTTTCCCAGCATATCCAATGTCGGCCGGACAGATATGAACTGCCTGCTATGAGGCCTCATGATAAGCAGAACTTCACGTTGACAAGCCGGCTGCAGACCTATAAATTAATCTCATGATGTCTATGAGCAGAATATGACTCAGGCGCGCTTTTTTCAAGTGGCGCTTTTTTTTCCTTTTGCGGCCTGGTGCCTTGCCCTGCTTGTTTTTTCGCTGCTCAACCGGGAAAGTAATTCCTTTATTCTGAATAATCTTTATGATGCGTACCGGGTCTTTCTTCCCTATTTTATTTTTGCTGCGCTTACCTGGAAACTTGCAGCGCGCAAACCATACCGGATGCTGGTACTCATGGCATTTGTCATCCCGATTATCTGGGGATTCTTTTTTACCCTCTGCTATATCGGACACTCTTATTTCAAGGAAGGGGTGATAGACTGGAAGGTCCTCTGTATCATGAATTTCTGGGCTACTGTGGCAGCATATCTGTTTGAGGTTATTCCTTACGTAATTCTTCTGGCGTTCAAAAATGACTTCAAATCTGAATTTCCTGTATAATTGATACGTAAATACTAAATAGCAGAGAGAGGTGCGTTTCATGAAGAACCACGTCTTCAGACCATTAATGGTCGTCCTTGGCCTTATTGGCCTTGTCCTCATCTTCAGGCTTTTCTATGTTCCTAAGGACTTCAGTTCCCATGAGAACGGTTATATGTACGGCTGGTACAGGACAGGCAATATCGAGGAATGGAAAGCTTTCAAGGTCAAGTATCAGGGGGCAGAATACTGCAAGGACTGCCATGCGGACAAGCTTGAAAGCATCTCCCAGTCCCCGCATATGATCATCCAGTGCGAGAATTGCCACGGTCCGGCGTTTGAGCACCCTTCCGATCCGGAAAAACTGCCGATCGACAGAAGTCGAGGTCAGTGTCTGCGCTGTCATGCAAAATTGGCTTATCCCTCGAGCGGGAGGGCAAGCATCAGGGGTATAGATCCTGAACAACACAATGCCGGCACCGAATGCGTCTCCTGTCATAACCCGCACAAGCCTTCACTGGAGGGACTGAAATGAAAAGAAGAGAATTTCTGAAAAAAGCGGCCATAGGGGTTGCGGGTATAACACTGCCTCTGGCAGCCCTTGAGATCGTCAACCCGAGAAAGATGTTTGCCGGCAAGGATGATGGGGCCAAGGTGCGCTGGGTGTTTCTGGTTGATACCTATAAATGTGTCGGCTGCGGGCTCTGCGTAAAGGCCTGTAAGAATGAAAATGAGATACCCTACGATGCCAATGTTACCCGGACCTGGGTCGAGCGGTACGTGTTTACCAAAGACGGAAAATTCCATGCAGATACCCCCAAAGGTGCCCGGGACGGGTTTATAACTAGCAAGATAGATCTTGGTCAGGGAAAATATGAAGACATCAAGTCTGAGGATATCCAGAAGGCGTTTTTTGTGCCGAAGCTCTGCAACCAGTGCGAAAACCCGCCTTGTGTTCAGGTCTGTCCGGTCGGGGCGACCTATCAGACGCCTGACGGGGTTGTATTGGTTGACAGGTCATGGTGTATCGGCTGCGGTTACTGCATTATGGGTTGCCCTTACGGTGTCCGGTTTTTCCATCCGAAGTACCATACGGCCGAAAAATGCAATTTCTGCTACCACCGGATTACCAAGGGGCTGAAGACTGCGTGCGTTCAGGCATGTCCGTTCGGGGCGAGGCAGATCGGCAACATGAAGGATCCGAAAGACCCGGTCACCAAAATCATCATGACCGAGCGGGTCGGCATCCTGAAGGAAGAATATGGGACAAAGCCCCAGGTCTTCTATATAGGGCTTGACAGGGAGGTGAAATAAGATGGTTCACGGTGAAATCTGGACAGTAAAAGAGCTGTTTGTCTATCCGAACGAATTTATCTACTGGTCGGTCCAGATCGTCATGTATCCGTTCATGACCGGCCTGGTCGCCGGGGCGTTTGTGCTTTCATCACTGTATCATGTTTTTGGCATAAAGGAACTGAAGGATATGGCCAGGTTTGCTCTGGTTTTCTCCTTTGCACTTCTTTTTGCCGCACCGATGCCGATTGTGCTGCATCTGCAGCATCCGCTGCGGGGGATCAATGTCATGATGACCCCGCATTTTACCTCGGCGATTGCCGCGTTCGGTATCGTTTTTTCTACCTATGGTGCGATTGTGGCCTCGGAACTCTGGTTTCTTTACCGAAAGCACTTTGTTGAAATCGCCCTGCCGCTGAAAGAGAAGCAGGATAAGACGATTGCCGAGTGGTTTAAGTTTCTGATATTCTGCACGCTCACACTGGGGGTTTATGATCTCAGCGAGGAATCGCTGAAGCGCGACGAAAAGGCGATCAAAATCCTTGCGGCCATCGGTATCCCTGTCGCCTGCTTTCTGCACGGGTATGCGGGCTTCATCTTCGGATCGGTCAAGGCGAATGCGCTCTGGATGACCCCGCTTATGCCGGTCATCTTTATCATGTCGGCTATCGTCTCGGGCATTGCGCTCTGCATGCTGACGTATATCGTAACCATGGAGGTCAGAAAATTCCTGGATTCGCGAAAAAGGGCCTCGTATGCCGGTTATCGCTCTCCCGAGGAGTTCAAGAGCGCCGAACTGAACGTTATCAAGATGACCGCGCGCTATCTCCTTTTCTTTCTGGTCTTTGCCATAACCCTTGAACTGCTTGACCTGATATTCAGGGGCTATACTGCGGTGAAATCGTGGGATGTGCTGCGCAGCGTTATTTACGGCAGGGATTTCATCGATATATTCATTATGCAATATGGCGTCGGCAACCTTCTGCCGTTCATCCTCTTCCTGCTGCCCGGTCTGACGATCAGGAGGGCTGTACTCGGAGTCCTGCTGGTACTCTTCGGGGTCTTCATGATGCGCTGGAATGTCGTTATCGGCGGTCAGGCGTTTTCCCTCTCGTTTGCAGGTTATATGCATTACCACCTGCCGATTATTCCTCATGATTGGGAGACGTTCAAAGAGGGTCTGTTTGGTGCGCTTTCGATATTTATCATGCCGTTTGTCCTGTTTTGGTTTATCGCCAAAATATTCCCGGTCTTTAATCTCAAGGAGACTCACTGAGCTTGAGAGATATTTTCCAGCCCTGTCCGTTACTCTCGGGCAGGGCTTCTTTTTTGTTTCAGAGAGAATCATAGATGGGCCTCGGGTTCTCGCGTGAATATATGAAGGCCTGGATGATCGGGTTGAACCTCGTGGTATCGACCTTTATCGGGCTTGCGATCGGCTATTGGCTGGATGGAGTCTTTTCGACCAGGCCGTGGCTGACAATCATCTTCCTGCTGCTGGGCATCGTCTCCGGGTTCAGGGAGATCTTCAGGATGGTACAGAAAGAGGACCGTGGATCTGATACAAAAGATTTATAGGAACTCGGTCATGGTACTCATACCGGCGGCACTAGCCTCGGCGTTCATCGAATGGTGGCGCCTGCCTGCGGGTGTCCTGGCGGGCGGTCTATTGGCACTGATTAATTTCAGGGGTCTGGTCCGGGGAGTCATGGGCCTCCTCGGTGCGGGGCAGGGCATGGGCCGCATGATCTTCCTCAGCCAGTTCAGACTGGTCATGCTCTTTCTGGTGCTCGGGATTATCGTTTATCTGAAGCTTGTCAATATCTTCGGGATCCTTGCGGGGTTTACGATCGTCTTTGCCGTCGTGCTGATCGAGGGTTACAGGGATGCGCGGGAAACTGGCAGGGCCGATTCGCTTTTTTAGGCATCAATCCTAAAACGCTTGAATCGAAGATGCAACGACTGGGCATCCAAAGAAACAAAAAAAAACCGGGGCTTGAGACTCTATAGACTTGTGACTTTATTCTTAGGGCGCTTCATTCAGGACAAGCCAGTATAGCCCGAGCTGATGCACAGCGCTCACAAACTGTTCAAAGTCTACGGGCTTTCTGATATAACTGTTCGCCCCCAGCTTGTAGCTCTCGATTCGGTCCCTGTCTTCGCTCGATGTCGTGAGCATGACCACCGGCAGGAGTTTCGTACGCTCATCGCTCCGCACACGCTGCAGGACTTCCAGGCCATCCATGCGGGGCATCTTCAGGTCCAGCAGCACCACCTGCGGCAGAATCCGCGTATCGCGGTCGGAGTATTTACCCGCGCCGAATAGATAGTCCAGTGCCTCGACTCCGTCCTGCGCCACGACAACTTCGTTCATGATATTGCTCTTCTTTAACGCACGGAGTGTAAGCGTCACGTCGTCAGGGTTGTCTTCGACCAAAAGAATAATTTTTGTTTTCATGCTTCTCTCCCTTGTACTATTTGGGTTATCCTGAATTATAACGTAAAATACACCGTTGTTCCCTTGTTTGTCTCGCTCTCGATCCAGACCCGCCCGCCATGACGATTGATGATACGCTTGACCGTGGCCAGACCGATTCCCGTACCGGCGAATTCGGTCTGACGATGCAGTCTCTGGAACGGGCTGAACAGCTTCTCCGCATAGGACATGTCAAATCCGACGCCGTTGTCCCTGATAAAATAGACAAGAGATCCGGATTGCAGGGACGTCCCGAATTCTATCACAGTCTTTGTCTGTGTTTCACTGAATTTCCATGCGTTGGCAAAGAGATTTTCAAGCACAATAGTCAGCAGTCGTTCATCTCCCTGCGCGATGAGGCCGTCAGCAATGACGATCTCTGCCGTGCGTTCCGGCTGGCGTTGCGTCAGTTTTTGCGCTATGCTGTTCGCGAGGGAGCCGAGGTCCACGCGCTCCTGTTTCATTTCAAAACGCGCTATGCGGGACAGCTTGAGAAGGTCATCAATAAGCTGCGACATGCGCTGAGCCGCGCCGCGTATGCGATCGAGAAAGTCTCTGCCTTCTGCATCCAGCTTGTCTTTATAATCCTCAAGCAACGCCTGACTGAACCCGTCGATACTCCGCAGGGGAGAGCGCAGGTCGTGCGAAACAGAGTAGCTGAAGGCATCCAGTTCACGAATCGATTCTTCGAGCTGACGGACATGATGCTCAAGGTTTTTATTCAACTCCATGGCCTCTTCCTCGGCCTTCTCACGCCGGGTGATATCCCGGACCAGCGTCTCCGTCATGGTGTCGAAGCTCTGTGCAAGACGGCCGATTTCATCGTTCGCATCGGTCCCCACCCGGTGACTCAGGTTGCCTGCGGTAATGGCCTCAGCGCCTTTTTGCAGGGCCAAAACCGGTCCTGTCACGGTATTTGCGATAAAGATCGCAGCAATGATTCCGAGGAACACGATCAATGCTCCCACAACGACAAAGATCGTTTTTAATTGCCCGACCGGGGCAAAGGCCTCGGATGTCTCTATCTTTGTAACGAGCCCCCACCGTAGCGATGGAATGTACCTCCATGCGGCCAGCACCTCTTTTTCCGCGTAGTCAAATGCGATCCCGGACCCGTTTTCACCGTGGGCAGCCTTCTGCGCCGCATATCCTGTGCTATTGGTAAATGGAACTCTTTTCTTTAGGGCTGCATCCGGTGCATGGCGGAGGGGGCTCAGAAAAAGCACCTCATTTCCCTGTTTTTGCGCGATCAGGGCCTCTCCTGTTGTTCCCAGCCCGGTGGTGTCCTGGAGAGACTGATAGATGGGTGACATATCAATATCAATGACGATTATGCCGATAAAAGCGCCCTTCAGGTCCCTGAGCGGACCCAGTGCGCGAATTTCAAAAGTATTGCCTGCCACCCTGTCGAGATGAACATCGGTAAAAAAGACAGCATTTTTTGCAGCAAGGAAAGCCCTCTCGTCTTCGATTCTCTTGCCAAGCGCCGGCACGTCATGTCCGGTGTTGCTAATGTATACGATACTGCCCTGAGGATCTACGAGCATGATATTCAGATATGATCCAGACGATTGCTGAAATGTTTTGATCTGGTCGTCAATGATGCCCCGAACCTTGTTATATTCTGAGTTGTATTCGGGAAGGTTCCGGTCAGTGATATGCCTGATCAAAAGAGGAAGGTTCTGTTTGAGAATGAATAAATTCTGGGCTGATCTGATATCGCTTTCACGCTCCCGGTAGAAGGTCTCGATTTTGTCTTTCTTGAGATCAGCTATGTTGTTCAATTGGGCAATGCGCACAGATCGCAGGATTTCGGAGGCCTGAAAAAAAACAACAGTGCCGAAAACCGTCAGAGTCACAATTGCAAAGGCGGTGAATAGCAGGATCAGTTTAGTTCTTATAGACATAGATTCCGTTGTGTGTTTCGGGTTATAACGTAAAGTAGAACGTCGCCCCCTTTTCCACTTCTCCCTCAGCCCATACCTTACCGCCGTGTCTGCGGATTAAACGCTCGACAATGGAGAGTCCGATGCCGGTCCCCTCAAAGTCCTCACAGGAATGAAAACGGTGAAAGGGCTGAAACATCGTCGCCGCATATTGCGGGTTGAAGCCTGAACCATTATCTCTTACATAAAAGACGGTCTTTCCCTCGTTTTCAACAGTTCCGAACTCAATCCGTGCCTCTGCGGTTTTCGACGTGAATTTCCATGCGTTTTCAACAAGGTTTGAAAGGACGATCTCCATGAGCGACGGATCCGCTGAAGCGTTAAGGCCGTTCTCTATCAAAACTTCAACACTCCTGCCGGGAGCTGACTCGCGAAGTCCGGAAACAATGGAAGCGGCCAGTGCAGACATGTCGACCTCCTTCAGGCTGACCTTTTGCCTCGTCAACTTCGAAAAATTCAAAAGGTCGTCAATGAGTGTGTTCATCTTTACCGCACCCCGGCTTATGCGCGTCAGATAATCTTTAGCCTGATCGTCAAGTCTTTCGAAGTAATCCCTGGACAGAAAACCGGCAAAAGCCGAGATTGCGCGAAGAGGAGCCCGCAGATCGTGGGAAACTGAATAGGTAAACGCCTCCATTTCCTTATTCAGATCCTCCAGTTCCAGGTTCCTTGCCGCCAGGTCCATGCTCAGCTGGAGCATATCCTCCTCAGCCTTCTTGCGCTCGGTGATATCCTGGGTGATTCCGAACCCGCCGAGCAGATCTCCGTCTTCGCCTAATTCCAGATATGCCTTCTCCCGCAGCCATTTGACGGTTCCGTTGGCAATGATGCGATGCTCAATGTCATAAGGCTCTCCGCGGGCTCCCGCCTTCCATCGGGTATCGACATACAGTCGGTCATCAGGGTGTACTGTGGAAAGAAACGTCTCATAATTCAGCGGCGTTCCCTTCGGAATACCGAAAATGCGATGGTTCTCGTCGGACCAGGTAAGGACATTCCGTCTGACATCCAGACGCCAGCTTCCGACATTGACCACTGCCTGGGCGCGGGCCATATCCTCCTCACTCTTCCGAAGAGCCTCCTGTGCCTTGAGCAGGCGGTCGATGTTCAGCGCTGTGCCGAACCAGCGGACGATCTCTCCCGCGGTATTGCGAATAGGGCGGCCGTGAACCTTGAACCATTCGTATGCGCCGTCATGCCGCCGGACCCGGTACTCAAGATCATACGGTGCGCGTTCCTCCACCGCCGCCCGCCAGGCGTCAAATGCGCGCGGCCGGTCTTCAGGATGCAGCAGTCTGTTCCATCCGTCACCCAGATGCTCGCTCATCGGCACGCCGGTGAAATCGACCCACTGCTGACTTTGATAATCGCAATAGCCGTCAGTCCTCGTCGTGAACACCATGCCCGGGATTGAGTCAAGCGTCTGCCGGTAGAACAGCTCGCTCTCCCGCAACGCCTCCTCGGCCTGCTTTCTCTCGGTGATATCTTCAGCGAAGATCACGATTCCGCCAACATGAGCGGCATTGTCGTACCATGGCCGGATTTCCCAGCGCACCCACTGCACCGATCCATCTGCCCGATCGAAGCGGTCGGCTTCTTCCCGCAGCACCTCGCCTGCAAGGCCGCGGCGATGGGCCTCTTTCCACTGACCGGATATTTCCGGAAAGACCTCATAATGAGATACACCCGTCAGGTCGCGCTCTCCGAGTCCGTAGTCGCTGCGCCAGCGACGGCTGACGCGCAGGTAGCGCATGTCGCGATCGAACATGGCCAGGGCAACAGGAGAGAACTCGATGAATAACTGCATCTGCTCTTCATTCTTCTCCAGGTTTCGAAAGATAACCGCCATGGGATTCTCAACCCCTGTTACGACGATCGCCCGATAGATCAGGCCGGCAGAGAGGAACAGAAACAGGTGTCCGGCAAGATTAGCCGCGCCGTACACGCTGAAGTACCGGGTAAAAGCAACCTCAGCTGCCACGGCGCTTATAATGGAAAATAACAGCATCCTCAGGACATGCGGGTCAAAAAATGCGCGTTTCCTGATCAGCAGGCCGAGAGCAGCAAGCAGCGTGATAATAATGACGTACTCGCTGTAGATCTTGAACGGGGTCAATCCCTGGCCTTCAATAAAACAATCAGGGAAGACCCCGGAAAAAATTGCGGCGAACAGGAGTGCGGTTACGATGGCATAGAAAGTCAGCGTAGCCGCAGCGTTCAACCGTCGTGTGATAAATGCCGGGGCGATCAGAAATGATATGCTGAACACGTACCGGAAAGCGATCCAGAGCTGGGTAGGAAGATTGGCATCATGGCCCGGAAAGACCCCGAAACCTTTGAAGGCAAACGTATGGACCAGCTCGAAGGAGGCCGAGGAAAGAAAGGAGATGCCGAGAAACAAAATATAGTGGTTATCCAGCAACTTTCGTGTATTCCAGGACAGGGCGAAAATAGTCAGAACCACCACCACGCAGATGACTTCAACGAGGCTGTGGAACAGGAGATAAGAATGGGTGCTGCTTGCGTAAAGGCCGCAAATTGTGAGGAAGAATATAAAATAAGGGAGCACTTTATTGTCTTGCGAATGCTGCTCAGAGTTCTCGATCACATGTCTCACCGCGCCCCATCGACCGTACCGGGAATACCCGAATCAGGCATTTTTGATTTCTGTTGTTCCTCAGCACGGCGGCGCAACTCGGCTGCTGCTGCGAGATCCATGTCTTTGTCCATATCCACTTTGCGTATTTTATCAAAAAAAGGGTATTTGTTGATAGAGTCCTACCACCCGTGACAATTTGTTTCGGGTTCATTATAATAGGCAAAGGATGGGACAAATAGGGATCACTGCTTATGAGGTCTGAAGGTCTGTCGGCAAATCGAAAACCCGACACAGACCGAACGAAGAGGCATTCGAATTCTGCCCATGACGGTGGGAAGTGAAAACAGCATTGATAATCTGATCAGCTTAATGGGAGGCAATTGGAGTATCAGGAGCAGATAAAGGTTTTATTGGTCGAAGACAATCCGGATGACGTTGCAATTATCCGGAGGTCTTTTCGGCATATGAATAATATCGATATACAGGTGCAATGGTCGCCAAGCCTTTCCTCCGCTCTCGAAAATCTCGCGACGGAAACATTTGATATTGTTGTGACGGATCTCGGTCTTCCCGAAAGCAGAGGGATTGAGTCCTTTCTTAAGCTCCATGCCCGGTATCCGCGCGTTCCGGTAATTGTGCTGTCAGGATTGAGCGATGAAACGCTTGCAATACAGGCGGTTCGCAGCGGAGCACAGGACTACCTTGTGAAGGGTGCGATAGACAGCGCCTCGCTTTTGAAGGCTATCCGCTATTCAATTGAACGTCAAAGACTGTTGACAGAACTTGAGAGTAAGCTGGAAGAAATCAAAAAACTCGAACGGGAACGCAAAAGCGTTCTCTCTATGTTTGCGCACGACATCAAAAACGCTATCATCCCTTCAACCTGGGTATTAAAACGCTTTCTGTCGGGCAAGACTCGAGATCTGAAAGACGATCTATTATTAATAGACGACAGCCTGAAAACAGCTGAAGAACTGCTGACCGGCTTCATAGAGTTTTCACGCTTTGAGACAAAGGGATATCTGCCGGTAAAGGGTGACTTTGATGTCAAGACTGCAGTACTGAAGCAGATCGAGGGTATAAAACTGGAGGCTGTCCAGAAAGACATAAGTGTCGAATATTTTTTCCCGGCGGAACCGCTGCCGGTTATTCTGGCCGATGAGAGAATGATTCAGCGCGTAATTGCAAATCTGCTTCAAAATGCCGTTAAGTACAATAAGCCCGGTGGTACCGTAAATGTTGCGGTAAAGGTTTCGGAAACGGAAATACTGTTTGAGGTTCGGGATACCGGTATCGGCATTCCGGACAAACATATCCCCTTCATTTTCGATGCTTTTTATCGCGTGAGCCCGGATCAAAAGGGTTCAGGTCTCGGATTGGTTATCGCCAGGACGATCCTCGATGCTCATGACGGAAAAATCTGGGTCGAAAGTGAGGCAGGCAAGGGCAGTACCTTCAGCTTTACCCTGCCGAGGAGCTCGTTGGTGCCTCCTGAGTTCTAAAAGAGAGCAATCGAAAAAAAACAGCGCTGACTGAGATGTATCAGTCAGCGCTGTTTTTCTCAGGCCGTCAATTTACTTAATCTTTATTTCGAAATGAACCCTTCTGTTTGTTTTGGCTGCTACAGACTCTTTCTTAGGCTTTTTTTCCTGAACTTCAGGCAGCGACTCTCCGTAGCCCTTTGCCGTAAGCCTGTTTTCAGCAATCCCTTCTTTAATGAGATAGTCCTTGACCATGGCAGCTCTCTTGACGCTCAGCTTCATGTTATGCTCATCTGAGCCAATCGCAGAGGTGTGCCCCTGGATCTCCAGCTCAAGGCCGGAATTCTCTTTCAGCTTCAGGATATTTCTCTGCAGAATATCTTTTGCCTCCGGAGTTAGAGAGTACTTATCATTGGCAAAGTGTACATCCTCAAGGACAATCCTTACCGGTGAGGGTTTTGCTTCCGGTACAGCTGCAACGGGCAGCGGTTTTGCCTCAGATTTAGGTTCCGGTTTCGGCTGCGGTTTTATCTCCGGTTTTGGCTCAGGCTTTGGTGTTATCACCGGCTCAGCTGCGGGAACGGTCGCCGCGACCATCTTCCTGGTTTTGCCGCCGAGCGCTATGGTGAAGCCGGCAGAAACAATCACATTGTTTGAATGGGTCACGACGTCCCTGATTTCAGACCGGAAAGCCACATTGTCGGTCAGGAAATACTTGAAACCCACGCCGACATCGCCCATCATCGTGTCATAGTGAGGGTTCCGGCTGGGTTCTATATGGCCGTATCCGATTCCCGCCAGAATAAACGGTACAAATCTTTTATCAGGTGTCAGGTGGTAGAGTGCATCGATGCCTACCAGTTCGGCGCTTGAATTGACCTTGTTATAGGCTCCTTCTATCTCCCAGTGCCGGGTTATGTTATAGCCCATCCGGATGCCGAAGATATCCTTATGGCAGAATACCGGAGAGTTGGCAGTGGTGCAGTATCCTATAAAAGGGTTGATCTCAAAACTTCCCTCCCGGATTTCGGCCCGGGCCGGTAATGGCAGCGCGATTAGAAACAACAGCGCAAGAAGTGCGTATTTCCTCATAGATCCTCCGAAAAATTATTTGTACTATAATATCCACGGGCCCGCCTCCTGTCAACACACCGGCCGGTAGGTTTTTTATGCTGATTGTGATATCATTGAAGCGCATACGCAGATGCCGGAGGTCTTTGGCATTAAAGCACTGCTAACGACGATCAATTTTGATGAGGTTGCCATGTTTATCACGACTGCCCGGTTCCTGAAAAAGACTTTGCATGCCGCAGCAATAGCATTTATTGTTTTCATCTTCCCGCCTGCCCCCGGATGGGCGTCTTCGGGCACTGATGAAACGGTTGCCATGGCATCACTCCTTACGAAAGGCCTGGCAGAGCTGATTGAGCTGGACGTTGCTATTGCTACCGGGACGCTGAAGCCTCTGAAACTCGCGCCTTCTGTGGCAACGGTAATTACGGCACAGGATATCGAGGATATGGGGGCAGCAACACTCGATGAAATACTTGAGACGGTACCGGGACTGCATGTGCAGCCGAGCGCTACCAATGTATTTACCTCAACATGGAGCATACGGGGAGTCTATTCACAGCTGAACCCGCAGGTGCTTCTCCTTATCGATGGACAGTCGCTGAAAAGCAACAATAACGGGGGTAAACCGGCCTCCTTCAGGATGCCTGTTTCGACGATTGCACGGATAGAAATTATCCGGGGACCAGGCTCTGCCGTGCTCGGGGCTGATGCCTTTGCAGGGGCTATAAACATCATCACCAAAGATGGCAGGGATATAAATGGCAGCAATGCGGGATTCCGGGGAGGATCCTTCGGATCCTATGACCTATGGGCGCAGCATGGCGGTTCATATAGAGGCTGGGATGTGGCTCTCGGGGCAGAATATGCAAAAGGTGAGGGAGACAAAAAGAGAATTATAGAGAAAGATGCGCTCGGAAGCGGGTATCCCTCTCTGGCCCCCGGACCTCTGGATACGCATTATGAAACGTTCAATACGAGTCTGACGGTAACAAGGGAGAAGTTCCGGCTGAATCTTAATGGCTTCTGGATGCTGGGGAATGGCATTGGCGCCGGGGTGAGCAACACGCTCAACAGCGGAAGGAGCAGAGCAGACAGTCATGCTCTTCTGGCGTCGCTTGTCTATACCGAAAAAGAGCTGGTGCAGGATTTTGATCTTACGACCAGAGTCAGTGGTTCATATAATTGGGGAAGAAATACTTTTTATTTCTTTCCCCCTGACTATAGAAATGCCATCGGCCGTCCCGGAGTCAAGGAATTAAATGGGGGCATTGAATTCACGGGGGACTACAGGAAGTTCAACGATCACAGGATTAGGCTGTCATTCGGCATAAACAACTTCAACACAGATACCTTTCAGGAAAAAAACTACGGGCCCGGGATTCCGGTGCAGTTCGGGCCGCTTGTGGATATTTCCAATACGCCGTATGTATATCTGAAAGATCAGCACCGAAGACTTTCTTATGCCGGAATTCAGGATGAATGGGCCTTTGCCAGGAACTGGGCACTGACTGCAGGAGTGCGGTATGACGACTATTCCGACTTCGGTAACGCCATCAGCCCGAGGATTGCCATCGTCTGGAAGACAGCGCCCGAACTGGTTACCAAGCTGCTCTATGGCAGGGCCTTCAGGCCCCCGACATTCGGGGAACTGCATCAGCAGAATAACCCGGCCACTATAGGCAATAACAATCTTGACGCCGAGACTATAAACACATACGAACTTGCCTTTGATTATCGTCCGCTCCGAGCCTTACGGTTCGGGCTGAATCTCTTTGAGTACCGCATTAAGGGACTAATTGACTATCTGGCTGATCCTGCACCGGCGACTACAAAAACAGCTCAGAATGCCCGTGACCAGAAGGGACGGGGTTTCGAGGTCGAGACCGAGTGGGTCGCGACTGAAGCCCTGAAACTTCGCGCCAATTTCTCGTATCAGCGGTCGACCGACTCTGCCACAGGGGCTGTTGTTCCTGATGTGCCCGCCATGAAGTTCTATGCAAATGCACACTGGAAATTCATGCCTGAGTGGTCTGTTGACGGCCAGTATTTCAGAGTCATGGACCGTCACCGGGCAGCAGGCGACACGAGACCGAAGATAAAGGATTACGACCTTGTCAATATGACGCTGAGGAAGAAGAACATACTAAAACACTGTGATTTGGCCGTTGCGGTGAGAAATCTTTTTGACAACGATGCACGCGAACCAGGTCCTGCCGTGATCCCGAATGACTACCCCCTGCAGCATCGCAGTTTCTGGGCTGAACTGAGGTATAGCTTCTGAAACGTTTCAGAAATTTCGTACTCTGCGGTATAATTTTTTCCTGCACCTTCTCTTTTGTGTCGGCCGTTCCGCTGCAGCGGGTCAGTTATGCCGAGCAGCCGTCGGTTAGGGAATACGAACTCAAGGCGGTCTACCTCTATAATTTCCTCCAGTTTGTGCAGTGGCCTGAATCCAGGCGCACCGTGTCAAAAGACGGTGCCATGGTGATCGGCATTGTCGGGGAATCTCCCTTTGGTGAGGCCCTGGCAGACTTGCAGGCGGACGTGCGTAGAAGCGGCATGAAGCCGGTCAGGATTATCCAGTACGGCCCCTACCAGGATCATATGGATTTCGGCGAGTGTCATCTTCTTTTCGTGAGTCAGACCGAAAAAGGGAATTTCAGGCGGATTATCGCCAGACTGAAGGATTCTCCGGTGCTCACGGTGGCCGACACGGAGAATTTTATATCAGCAGGCGGTATGATCAATCTGGTGCAGAGCGGAGGAAAGATCCGCTGGACGATCAACCGGGCGGCTTCGGACAGGGCAGGACTCCGTTTAAGTGCTCAGTTGCTGACGATTGCGGTCCGGATCGTCGAAGGACCCTGAGTCATGGTGTTTGCCGGGAAGAGTGCCCTCGGGCAATGAAGTTCAGGGATATGACCATAGGGAAGAAGCTGACGGTGCTTCTGCTCGGAGCAGGAGCCGCTGCCGTGCTGATCTCCTGTATTATTTTTTATGTCATGACGACAGCCCATTTCCGGCAGTCGTATGAAGAGGGGATTACGGGGCTGGCGCAAGTCATAGCCCGTAATTGCGAGGCTTCCCTGGCCTTCCGGATCCCTGAGGATGCCGAGCGTGTCCTCGCTTCCCTGTCGGTCAACAGTTCGGTGAAGTATGCGGTTGTCAGGGATCAGGCCGGCAACATTTTTGCGCTGTATGGAACGCCCCCCGGCGGCGATACTCAAAAACCTGATGATCCTTCGGACAAAACAGTGCCCGGTTTTTTGAAGGTAAGCCGGAATATTACCGTGGGTGGCACGGTGATCGGGTCCCTTACCTTGTTCGACGATATGAGAGCAATCAGCAGGAATCGCCTGTTTGCTTTGTCGATGATGCTTCTGGTGGTGCTGATCTCCCTTGGTCTGGCCTCCCTGCTGATCTCCTATATGCAGAGGCTGATAGCCGAACCCATTCTGTCTCTTGCTTCGTCAGCCAGGCAGATCTCGCAACAGCAGGATTACTCGCTGCGGGCCGAGAAACAGGGCAATGACGAGGTGGGACAGCTCGTCGACTCTTTCAATGCGATGATCGGGAAGATCGAAAAGAGAAACGCTGAACTATTCGAGAGCGAGAAGCGTTTTCATACTCTTGTTGATCAGGCTGTTGATGCTTTTTTTCTTTTTGATCCCCAGGGGGTGATCATTGATGTCAACCAGCAGGCCTGTGCGAGTCTCGGTTATTCGCGGCAGGAGCTGCTCAGCGGCATGACGCTCAGTGATATCGAGCCAGGTGGCCGGGACGGTGAATTGCAGCAAAAGCCCTGGGCAGACCTGCGGCCTTTTGCTCCCATCACCTGTGAAAGCCTGCACCAGAGAAAGGACAACACTCATTTCCCGGTCGAGATACGTATGGGACTGCAGGAAATCAGCGGGCATAGTTTTATTATGGGGCTGGCCAGAGATATTTCCGAGCGACGTGAGGCAGAACATGAAAAACAGAAGCTCGAAATACAGTTGCAGCAGGCACAGAAGATGGAAGCGGTCGGACATCTTGCCGGTGGCGTGGCCCATGATTTCAATAATATGCTGCAGGTCATAATCGGCTGCGGCAGCCTGCTGGACATGCAGATCGAGAATAACAGTCCCCTCAGATCTCTGGTGATTCAGATACTCAATTCTGCTGAAAAATCGGCTGACCTGACCAGGCAGCTTCTTGCCTTCAGCAGAAAACAGGTGATTAGTCCGAAGCAGACAGACCTGAACCGGCTTATCAGGGGCATTGAGAAGCTCCTGATGAGGCTGATCGGGGAGGATATTGAGTTTAAGACTCTTCTTTCAGAAAGGAACTTGACGGTTACCGTTGATCCCGGCCAGATTGAGCAGGTGCTGATGAATCTCTGCACAAACGCCCGCGATGCCATGCCCCGGGGTGGTCAGCTTTCGGTCAGCACAGAAATAGTGCAGCTTGGCGAAGATTATATTGCGGCCAACATAATTGAGAAGCCCGGCCTCTATGCCATGGTCGCGGTGACTGATTCCGGGCAGGGCATGGATGAAGCAACAAGACAGAAGATATTTGATCCCTTTTTTACGACCAAAGAGATTGGAAAGGGCACGGGGCTCGGACTGTCCATGGCGTATGGGATAGTCAAGCAGCATAATGGCCATATCAGTGTATACAGTGAACCCGGCAGAGGGACGACCTTCAGGGTTTATCTGCCCCTGACCGAGGCAGCGGCTGAAGGGGTAAAGACCGTAGCGGTGGCCGGGCCGAAAGGCGGGACAGAGACCATCCTGGTTGCCGAGGATAATGACGAAGTACGGGGGCTGATGCACAGCGTGCTCGAGGGATTTGGCTATACGGTCGTTGCGGCAGTTGATGGAGAGAATGCGATAAACAGATTTGATGAGTTTGCGGGCAGTATCCAGCTTGTCATCCTTGATGTTATCATGCCGAAGAAAAGCGGAAAAGAGGTTTATGATCATATCAAAGAGATACGTCCTGATATGAAAATTCTCTTCACGAGCGGATATACTGCTGACGTAATCAATACAAGAGGGGTGCTGGAAGAAAATATGGACTTCATCTCAAAACCGGTAACCCCGCACGATCTTCTGGCCAAAATAAGAGAGATGCTGGACAGAAACAGCTTGGACTGATTGCCTGTCGGAACTCCCTGCAGAGCGCCCGCCGTGCAGGAATGGCCTGGAAAATGAACCTGGATGGCTTGAGGTTCCCTTACAAATATCTTCTCAGTACCTGCATATCGAAATTCTTTCGAACTGTTTTTTCCAAAGCCTCTTCCGTTATGTTTTTCAGATATGGAGATATGCCGATAACCGGGACCGGGCAGATTTTATTTAGAACCTGCACATTTGTTTCTTCGGCTAAATTATTTTCAGGAGGCATGGTGTAGTTGATTATCACTCCTGCCACGGTCAGGCCTTCGCGCAGGGCGTACTTGACGGTCAGCAGCGTGTGGTTAATCGTCCCGAGGCCCGGCTTTGCCACAACGAGCAGGGGGAGCCCGATATCCGCGGCGAGGTTGATGACTGCATAGTTTTTTTTGATCGGCACCAGGAGACCGCCGACGCCTTCCACAACCATCGCCTCGTATTTCTGTGCCAATTTTGCAAAGGCATTTTTTATGGCAGGGATGTTTACTTTTCTCAATTCAATCTCGGATGCAGGAAAAGGCGCCAGTGGGGATTCGAAACAGCATGGTGTTATGAGTGTGGCAGGTTCTTCCATGCGGGCGGTCTGTTTCAACGCCATGCCGTCGAAGGGTATGAGAACATCGCCTTCCCGGCCGCAGCCGGACTCAATCGGCTTCATGGCCCCGACCCTGATGCCGAGCATCTCCAGTGCCCTGATGAGCGCCATGGACATAATAGTCTTGCCCACGCCCGTGTCTGTCCCGGTTACAAAAAAACCTTTTGGCATATTACCCCCGCAATAACTATCCGTCGGTTGCTCGGCAAAAAATGATCTCTGTTGTACTTCAACATCCTGGATCCCCGGGTCAAGCCCGAGGATGACAAGTATATCGGTATGATTTTGTCTGTCATTCCCCGACTTGATCGGGGAATCCAGTCAACCAGAATAGTTAAGTCTATTATATCAGAATAACCTGCTGTCGAGACTGAAGACCTGACCGGTGATGTGTGCAGTAGTCACCAGATACGCAATGAAATCTGCTGTTTCCTGGTCGCTGGAGAGACACTTCAGGAGACTTTTTGCCCGGGCCTCGTTCATTGCCCGCTCCGAAAGACTGCCCATATCTGTTGGAAGATAACCCGGCATTACAGCATTGACCCGAATACTGTACTCCGCAAGTTCCTCCGCCGAAGAGAGCGTTAACCCGATGATACCGGCCTTCGATGCGCTATAGGCAGGCTGTCCGGCCTTGCCCTTTATGCCTGAATGAGAGGCGATATTGATGATATGCCCCCCGCCGGTTTTAATCATGAGCGGACTCAGGGACCTGGTTATGAGGAAGCATCCGGTGAGGTTAGTCTTGATGACGCGGTCCCACTCCTCTTCGGTCTGCCTCAAAAGTATGTTGTCCGCAGTTATTCCTGCGTTGTTGACAAGAACGTCAAGCTGCCCGAAACGGTCTTCGATCTCAGCTGCCAGTGCCGTTACCTGTTCGCTGTCGCCCACATCGGCCCTGATGGTACAGGAACTTCCACCAGCAGTCCGGGCAACCTCTTCAGCTTTGTCCTGCGCAGAGAGATAATTGACAATTATAGTGAATCCATGCCTGGCAAGGGTCAGGGCTATTGTCCTGCCGAGCCCCCTGGAGGCCCCGGTGATAAGGGCGATCTTTGTATTCATCGTGATGTTATTGTATCAGAATTATCGTGCAACGGGAGCAGGACCAGAGGCATTAAAAAGCATTTTCAGGATGAGAGTTGACAATATGTACCAATTAAGGTACATTACCTCATGGAGTATAGAGAGCCTATTCTGCGGGTTATTTTCTATCGAAGTGAGAGCGGCGCAGAACCCGTGCGGGAATGGCTCAAGGATTTGAGGAGAGAAGATCGAAAAGCCGTCGGCGAGGATATTAAGACCGCTCAGTTTGGCTGGCCTCTCGGCATGCCCCTTATCAGGAAAATTGAAAAGGGCCTTTGGGAAATCAGATCAAACATCTCGGACGGTATTGCCAGAACATTTTTCACTGTAGAGAAAGACACCATGGTGCTTCTTCATGGATTTGTCAAGAAATCACAGGAAACGCCGCTAAATGAGCT
>PNOC01000033.1 GCA_013824615.1 Thermodesulfovibrio sp. | reverse complement strand
GTACTCTAATATGAAGGGAGGACCGAACGCTCATAACTGGATATTGGGCAATTAATGACATCGCACGAACGCTATATCGTTTTTTAAATATATAAGCAGTAAAAATAAATAAAACTTTTTTGGAGATTAAAATGAAGAAAATACTCATGATTACAGTCTTGGTAGGTATGCTTGCATTTATGGGAAGTGCTCAGGCATCCATGACGGGCGGCGGAAATTTCACACCTGGCGCAATGATGGGCGGCGGAATCGGCCCAGGCACAATGATGAGTAACGGCATAGGGATGGCAAATGCCGGAGGATTCGGTATGATGAACGGACTGTCAAGTGCCCCTCTGGTTGGAAGTGACGGAACAGCATATATCGTAGGCTTCAATTCGACTGCTGCGGCCGGCACGACCCCCAGCAGTAATGTCTTTCAATCAACCATATCTGCCGTTACAACTGCAGGCGCAATTCAGACGCTCACCCTTAAAGGGATAGTATCGAGGCCGGTTCTTGCCAATGGATATCTCGTTGCTACCGCTTCACTTCCCGACACTACAAACTTCAATGTGGTTGGCAATCTAGGGACTAATTCTACAAGCAAGTCGATTTTATATGCAGTAACTTTGCCGCTGACATCCTCTTCGCTCCCGGTGGCTCTATCCCTCGATGGAGAGTTTGCATCAGTGCCGGTAATTGTGGGCAACAACATCTACGTAGTCACATCGGATTTCGGCAGCGGCATGATGGACGGAAGCAACGTGTTTAATATGATGTACGGCAATTACAACTTCAGCAACTCTAATGCGCACTCATATATGTATATCGTTGATTTTTCAGGCAAACTCATCAATAAGATAACCCTCCAGTAGGCACAATGTCTTAGGGTGCCCTGTCGTGTGTCAGGGCACCCAGACTTTATACAAATGGTTAAGAGAATAAATCGAGTTTTGATCGCTCAATAAATCTTTATCATCAATTATTACAAACCGATACAGGTTTCGGTAGAAGGAAGACACTGACACTGGCTGCATTCTCAGTTTGGCCCATGGTCACGGCATGAGCAGTTCCCGGGCATACGCCAGCGCCTCATCCCGACTCGTCACAGCACCGTTGTCCTGTGCCTCGCTGACCTGATCCAGTACCTCCCCCATCCCGGGTCCCGGCTCCATACCGAGTTCGATCAGGTCATGGCCGGTAATCAGCCTCGGCCGCTCAAGTATTTTTCTGATCGATGCAAAATAGTCGCGGGCCATCTGCGCGCACCAGCTGACAAAGTTCTGCCGGTACTCTTCACCTGACTCCGGCCCCCGGCTGCTCATGACATCCGCCATGCTGAGAATAAGTGCCGGAATTACCTCATCGCCCATTTTTCGGAACCAGCGCATGCGGGCAGCAACTGTCACCCCTTCAACGGAGAGAAACAGTGGCTGCAGGTGCTCCTTTACCAGACGGACCAGGAAGGTCTGCGCCTGGTTCGAAAGCTTCATTCTCTCAGCGATCAAAGTCATGAGCTCTGCCCCGGCCTGGTCATGGTTTGTAAAAGATATCCGGCCGGTGCCCTGCTTCAATCCCTTTGTGGAGGGTTTTCCTATATCGTGGAAAAGTGCAGCGCATTTCAAAAGGGAACTCCGTTCCCCGGTCCCAAGGTTCTGACAGACTGCTGCAGAAGTTTCGCAGAAATAGTCCTCAAGATGATTCAAAATATGCTCAACCTGCTCCAGGACGAGCAGTGAATGCCCCCATACATCTTTATGATGATAACCGTTCTGGAGACAGCCTTTCATCGGCAGAATCTCGGGGAAGAGCTGCCCGAGGATTCCATGACCATCCAGGGCAGTAATAATTCGGCAGCTCTGCGCTGTCCTGAATATCAGAAACAATTCGGCCATAATTCGCTCGACTGATACCTGCGCCAGAAGGGCAGACGAAGAAGCAAGCGCTTGCATAGTCGCGGCCTCGATCTCAAAACCCTCCGCAGCAAAGCGAAACGCCCGCAGGACCCTCAGCGGATCATCTGTAAAGACCCCGGAATTTGTCATCCTGATGCTCTTCTGCTTCAGATCACGCTCTCCCCCGAACGGATCTATGACCATACTGAAAGAAAAATTTCTGTCAATTTTCATAGCCATGGCGTTAATCGTAAAGTCCCGCTGTCTGAGATCTTCCTCAATCGTAGGACCTCGCAGTTCAGCGATATCGAGATAATCAGCGCTGTCCTGCCTGTCCACAACCCGGTAACAGGGTTGATGCGGTTTCTTCTGCATAACAACAAGAGCGGCATGATGCAGCGCAGCCAGTCGCCCCGCTACTACCTTTGCCCCGTGGCAGACAATATCTATATCAGCAGGAGCTTTATCAGACAGCAGGTCACGCACCGTCCCGCCGACAACGTATAACCCGGGAAGCTCGTCCAGTCCTGTGAGCCATGCATGCAGACGTTGCTTGAGGTCCCGACAATTCATCATCTTTCATTATATCCCAGTCAGAGGTGTTTCTTTCCGCGGTAGTCCCCGGCATGCTGCGTCCTCCCCTCAAGCTGCAGTTTTAGATTGACAGGATTAAAAAAAGACGGGTATCTTATTCACAATTAAATTATGCAGACAATCCTGCAAACTAACAGGGAGGATTCTATGAAAAGCAGTTTCAGCATCAGAATGTTTATCTTTACAGCAGCCGTAATCCTGATCTCGGCAGGACTTGCATCAGCCGCTGGGTTCGCACTGATTGAGCAGAGTGTAGGTGGACTCGGGAATGCCTATGCAGGTGGCTCTGCCATTGCTGAAGACGCCTCGACCATCTTTTTCAACCCTGCCGGGATGAGCAGACTGAAAGGCAGCCAGTTCATAGCAGGCGGCCATATTATCATGCCGTCGGCGAAGTTCCAAAATGAAGGCTCGACTCACGTTCTGCAGCCGATAACCCAGGCCCCCCTCTCCGGCGGCAACGGCGGCGAAGGCGGCGTTATAGGCTTTGCTCCTAATATGTATGTGACCAAACAGATTAATGACCGCTTTACCATGGGCCTCGGCATCAATGCACCCTTCGGCCTTGCCACTGATTACGACAGCACCTGGGTCGGACGTTACCATGCCATAAACTCGGAGGTGCTGACAATCAATATCAACCCTTCAGTGTCTTACCGGGTAAATGACAGGCTGAGCCTCGGCGCCGGCGTGAGCGCCCAGTATATCAAAGCCAACCTCTCCAATGCGATCGACTTCGGCACGCTCGATGCAGCAGGACTGCTCACCGGAGTGCCCAAAGGGGCGCTGCACCTGGTCCCCCAGATGGCCGACGGGTTTGCAGAGATGGAAGGTGACAACTGGGGGATCGGCTTCAACCTCGGTCTGCTCTGCGAACTGAACCCGAACACCCGCCTGGGGCTTGCCTATCGGTCACGCGTAAAGCATACCCTTTCCGGCTCTGTTGACTTCTCAAATGTACCGGCCGCACTTGCCGGTGTCTTCAAGCACGATTCGATTACAGCCGATATAACCCTTCCGGACACCTTATCAGCCAGTCTTGCGCACCAGGTTACCCCGGAATGGACCGTGATGGCGGATGTGACCTGGACGAACTGGAGTCTCTTCGATGAGCTGAGGGTGAATTTTGACAGCCCCGCACTGGCACCTCGTCCATCAGTGACCACAACAAACTGGAAGGATAACTTCCGCTATTCAGTCGGCGTTACCTATGCACCGAAATCCAGCTGGACCTATCGCCTTGGCCTGGCCTATGACCAGACCCCGATCAGAAGCGCCCAGTACCGGACCCCGAGAATTCCTGACGACAGCAGGTTATGGACAGCCCTCGGCCTCGGGTATAAAGTTTCCGACAAGGTGAATCTCGACTTCGGCTATGCTCACCTGTTCGTCAATGATCCCCAGATCGCAAAATCAGTAACGAATCCTGAAGATGCAACCCGGGGAGGGCTAACCGGCAGGTATGATGCGAACGTCAATATTGTCAGCGGACAGCTCACCTACCGGTTCTAGGGATAAGCAGGTAACAGGGGCATGCTCCTTCATCAGAAATTTATTCAGGTCGCAAAACAGCAGGGGGACAAATATGCCTTTATCGACACTTCATCAGACAAGAAGGTCAGCTATTCGAAGGCGCTGATTGCATCGCTGATTCTTGCAAGAAAGTTTGAAAAGTATGATACGGGGTTTATCGGCATCATGCTGCCGACCTCAGCAGGCTGCGGCCTTGCGTTTATCGCGGCTCTGATGAGCGGGCGGACTCCGGTAATGATAAACTATTCAACCGGCGCCGCCCGCAATGCCGAATACGCGCAGAGAAGATGCAGCTTCAGAACAATTATTACCTCACGGGTTTTCATTGAGAAAATAGGCTGCGACTTTGTGGATGGCATGGTCTTCATGGAAGATATCATGAGTGGCATTACCCTGACCGAGAAGCTCATGGCTGCACTGATCTCGAAACTCCCGCTGCCCTTTATCATGATGAGTATCAGCTCTGTGGAAGAGGATGATAATGCCGTGATACTCTTCACCAGCGGCAGTGAAAAAGACCCGAAGGCGGTCCAGTTGACGCACCGGAATATCTCCGCGAATATCACCAGCTTCAGCAGCGTTGTGGATATTGCAGACCGAGACCGTCTCCTGGCCAACCTGCCGTACTTTCATGTGTTCGGCCTCACGGTCAACCTCTGGACGCCGCTCTTTCACGGCATGACGATCATCTCACACGCAAACCCTCTCGACTATAAGACCATCTGCCAGATCATCCGGGAGTACGAACCGACGCTGATGGTCGGCACCCCCAGCTTCCTTTGGGGATACCTCAGAAAATCGGAACCCGGTGATTTCAGGAGTCTCCGCCTGGTCCTCTGCGGTGCGGACAAGTGCCCGGAGCTTCTGCGGAAGGAATTCCTGGAAAAACACAACCTGGTGCTTTACGAAGGCTATGGAACCACAGAGACCTCACCGGTCATCGCGGTCAACAATCCTGACCGTAACAGGCCGGGGAGTGTCGGCCCCGTCCTGCCAGGCGTTGAGGTCCGGATAGAAAATTACGATACCGGGGAAGACTGCGCACCAGGCGAAACCGGAAGGATCCTGGTCAAGGGAGCTCTTGTGATGAAGGGTTATTACGGGGACCTGGAAGAGACCTCCATGCGTATACGCCACGGATGGTATGACACCGGGGATATGGGCTTCCTGGACAGGGACGGATATCTCTGGCATGCGGGACGACTGAAGCGCTTTGTGAAGATTGGCGGAGAGATGGTCTCGCTCGTCATGGTCGAAAACGTGCTTGAAAAGTTTCTGCCGGAGGGTATAAGTTGTTGCGTTGTAGAAGTACCCGACCCGTTAAAGGGGGCAAAGATCATCGCCGTGGTAACCCAGCAGGTCGATGAGAAACAGCTTCACCGGCAGATGGCCCTTGACCTGCCGAATATTGCCCTGCCGCGCCAGTTCGTTGTGATAGAGGACCTCCCGAAAATGGGCAGCGGCAAAATCGATTTCCGCGGAGTCACCGAACTGGTCAAACAGAGGCTTCAGGTGTAACTCCCCAAAGCGACGGCCCATTGACGTTTCGGGCAGAGCTCCACGCAGGATCCGCAGCCTATGCAAAGGTCCCAGTCAACAACAGGTTTTTTTATGGTATTCTCCTCAGTGCCCTTTCCTGAGCTCTTCAAAGTTCTTGATAAATTCCGCAACCTGCATGCCGAGATAGACACACTTGATCCCATCCATGCATTCGTCGGCGTCTTTTTTGTCAAGATGGGTTTTCAGCTCTGCCCCGCTCTTCTTGAAATCGATTATATACGCATTCTTCTCCGTGCTGAAATCAAGGCTTACGGATATTCCGTTTATCTCAATTTCCGGGTACATCTCCGTGATTTTGTCCTTCAATGCTACCTGTGTATAACCCATGATTACCTCCTCATGTCCCTTCCGGCGCCTCTTCCTCCGCCACTCTGCCTATCCCCTCCTCTCTGCGTACCGTCCCCTCTCGAGGGAGGGACGCTGGGCGCGCTGTATCCCCGGCGTTCACCCTGCGCAGGAGGAGGCGACATCCTGCCTCCGGCATGCGGGGTCTGACGGTAGACCTTCTGTTCCTGAAACGGGTTAGCGCCCCTATAATTGTTTGCTGCCGGACCGGATCTTCGCTCTCCCCGGGGAGCTATCCTTCCAGGGGGTGGAGGGTTGTCAGATGATCTGTCACGCCCTGAGTTAAAGATGTTGCTGCCGGCACCCCTTCTCCCTGTGTTGAGGAATTTACGGGATTTTGGGGCCCCGATCCCGGAGTACGTCCTTCCGCTGTTTCTCTTTACCGGATCTATCCTGAATACTCTGTGGTCCCGGGTATCGTTGAAGTGGTTACTGAAATGGCGTGAATGGCCGTGCCTTCTGACGTGTTTGTGGAAATCGTTGAGTATAAAATAACCACCGAACGAGACGCTGCCCCACCAGAAGGGATAGGGGACCCAGGAGTAGAGATAATAGTAATCAGCCGGAGGTGCGTAGTAGGTCACGACCGGCGGCCCCTGGTCGTAATAGTAATTGTCAATCACCGTCTGATCAGGATAACCGCCCGCAGGCGTTTGAGTTCCAGATGCCGCGGTATCTTCCTCTGCCGGGACCACGGATAGATTTTCAGCGGCCTGGACATCTTCAAGGGCCTTTAACGCCGATACGCTGTCCATGGATATGGTTTTGGTCTGTGCGGCATAACTGATAGAGTCCCTCAGTTCTCCGATAATATCAGGCGTGACAGGATAGTCTGCTATCCAGCCGTTCCGCGGGGCTATCCCCACTGCCCCGAGCATGCTTTCTGCCTCGGTCTCGGACCCCGCCTGCCCCATCCCAAGGGCCTCGACCAGTTTTAAGGCAAAGTCGCCCTCTCTTACCAACGCGGCCTCAACCGGAGGGGATGCACCATAACTGTTTTGGACTCCCATGCCCGGTAATGCCAGCAATGTCAGGACGGCTAGTACAGCGCTGACGATTATGAATTTTGACGGGGGCGTTTTCATGGTTATATCTCCCTTTTAACGAAGTTAAATATATTTAGTCACAATACCAGGCAATAGTCAATCAAGGAACAACTTGTTTCTCTGTAGGTTTTTTCTTATACCTCGGGCGCAATCCCGGAAAAGCATGCCGCAAGTGAAAGGCCTGAAAGAGCTGACGTTGCCGGCCTGACATAGGAATTTTTCTCTCCCTTCATCTTTGAAAAATCGTAATTAGATCTCATGTTGTCACCTCCAGTAGGCCTCGGCCTCACGACGACTTGCTTTACGAAGCGGTCTTGCGCTTATAGGGAGGGCTAATTTATTATAGTTGTCATACACGTAACGGTGATTTTACTGCCTAAACCCCAAGGAGGTTAACCCTATGAGTTTCACATATGTCCGTAAGATACCCAAGCCGAAAGAGATCATTGCATCCATGCCGGTCCCGAAGGATATCGCCCAGATGAAGAAGAAAAGGGACGAGGAGATCAGGGCGGTTTTTACCGGTGAGTCCGGAAAACTCATCCTTATCATCGGCCCCTGCTCCGCCCATGACGAAGACCAGGTCTGCGATTATATCTCCCGGCTGGCAAAGGTCCAGAAGGCTGTCAGCGACAAGATCCTCATCATCCCGCGCATCTATACCAACAAGCCCCGCACCACCGGTATCGGGTACAAGGGCATGGCGCATCAGCCGAACCTTCAGGAAGAACCGAATATCGTCGAGGGCATCAAGGCGATCAGGAAGATGCATATCAGGGCCTTGCAGGAATCGAACCTCCCTGCGGCAGACGAAATGCTCTATCCCGGGAACTATCCCTACCTGGAGGACGTCCTGAGCTATGTTGCGGTCGGAGCGCGTTCGGTCGAAAACCAGGGGCACCGTCTCACCTGCAGCGGCCTCGATATACCGGCCGGCATGAAGAACCCGACCTCTGGCGACAGTGAGGTAACCCTCAACTCCATCCAGGCGGCGCAGGCCCCGCACATCTTCAGCTATAACCGGTGGGAAGTAAAGACGGCGGGCAATCCGCTTGCGCATGCGGTCCTGCGGGGAGCGGTTGACCACCACGGGATTGCGGTCCCGAACTATCACTATGAGGACCTTCTGAAATTCGCCGAGGCTTACAAAAAACGCGGTCTTGCCAACCCTTCGATCATCGTTGACACCAACCACTCAAACTCCAACAAAAAATACGCAGAGCAGCCCCGAATCGCGAAGGAAGTGATGTGGAGCCGGAAGAACTCTTCCGTGCTGAAAGGCATGATCAAGGGGTTCATGATCGAAAGCTTTATCGAGGAAGGGGCCCAGAAGGTGACGGAGAATGTCTATGGAAAATCCATCACTGACCCGTGCCTGGGCTGGAAAGACTCCGAAAAACTGATCAGGGAACTTGCTGAGCAGATGTAAAACCATTCAGTAGGTCAGCCTGCCCCCGGACTGCAACAGGAGGGGAACAGGCTGACCCTCTCGTTATGATAGAATCCCCTATGACCTGTTACGACGTCATCTTCCCGCTGGCCCTCGGCCCCCTCACCTATCGCTGCCCGGAGCATCTGACCGGCAGCATAGAACCCGGGATGATCGTAACGGCCCCGCTCAGGAAGAGAATTACTCAGGGTATTATCCTGAGAAGAAACGACAATCCTCCGGACAGTCCGCTGAAGGAATTCATCGAACCCTCCGGAACCATTATCAGCCGGCCGCTGCTGCGTCTAATCCCCTGGATGGCAGACTATTATATTGCCTCTGAGGGCATGGTCCTGAAGCAGACCCTTCCCCCTGAGCTTTTCGAAAAGACCGCTATGCACCGCCAGAGGAAAGCAGCCGGACACGTCACACCTGACCTGCCGGGTCTGACTGATTCTCTCCTGCTGCCCCTGCTGGAGGCGCTGCAGGAGAAGAAGTTCAGCCCTTTTCTCTTCCATGCCCTCTCCACGGCACAGGAATATTCCGTCGCGCGGGCTGTTGCTGAAAAAACAGAGAATGTGATTATCCTGCTGCCTGAGATTTCTCAGGCAGACCTGATCTATCAATCGCTTTACGAAATACTTCCTGAAAGGGTCTGCCTGCTGCATAGCGGCCTGTCAAAGGGCAGACGCTCCGCAACAATCGACGGGATCATCAGCGGAAAGCACGATATTGTGATCGGGACGCGGCATGCCCTGTTTGCCCCGCTGAAAAAAGTCTCGTGCATCATGGTGCTCCAGGAACACAGCAGTTTCTATAAGATGGAAGACGGCATCAGATATCACATGAGAGATGTTGCGGTAAAGAGGGGCTTTCTGGAGAAGGCAGTTGTCCTCCTTTCATCGGTAACACCTTCTGTAGATTCTTACTATAACGCCCTGACAGACAAATACGGATTTATCCGTCCTGAGGGCCTCCATCCCCGTCCGAAAATCTCGGTCGTTGACATGAGATACTGCAAAAAGGCCACACCGGCAATATCTAAAACAGCGGCCAACCTCGCCGGAAGCAGGCTCGGGATCGGAAAGAACGTCATGCTCCTCGTCAACAGAAAGGGCTATGCAACACTGCTCTGCCGGGAGTGCGAGCAGACCGTCCTCTGTCCGGACTGTGCCATAGCCATGGTCATGCATAAAGAGAGCAAGCTGCTTAAATGTCACTACTGCGGCAGGGGCATGGAAATACCGCTGCAGTGCAGCCGCTGCAGAAGTGTTGCTCTGGACCCGGTCGGCTCAGGAACCGAAAGAGTGCAGGAGGACATCGGCAAGGTCCTCAAGATCCCGGCCATCCGTTTTGACAAGGATGTCATCACCAAACGTTCTGATCTTTTGAAGATACTCAGGGATATAACCGACTCTCCGCCGAATCTGCTCATCGGGACGAAACTCCTCACCACCCATCTGACGTTGCTGCACCGGTTTTCACTGGCGGTAATCATGAACAGCGACGCCTCGACAAACTTCCCTGATTTCAGGGCATCGGAGAAAGCCTTTGCGGAACTGGCATCTATCCTCGGGCATATTGACCCTGACGGAGACCTGCTGATACAGACGAGGGCCCCGGGAAATCAACTGGTCCGCTATTTCAGGGACGATAATTACCGGGGCTTTGTGCATGAGGAACTTGAAATGCGCAAGGCACTCTCGTTCCCTCCGTTTACGCGCATGATCGAGATTACGATATCCGGCAGGACGGATCTGGCGGAGAAGATTGTCAAAGGTCTGCAGAAAACTGCCCATGCAATCGAGGTGCTCGGGCCGGTGGTATCCCAATCCAGACACGGCCGCCGTCAGATGTCGGTATTTCTGAAGTCCGCTGACCGAAAGGCACTCAACCGTGCTGCCAGATCAGTCATGGACAGCTATGGTACGGACCAGGAGACACAGGTCAGGGTCGATGTGGATCCCGCCTGAACAACACGGACCGCCCGCTATAAGGCGATACGCTATATTTATCCATTGCAAAGATTATCAGGAAATCTTACAATAGCATTAACATACCTTATAGGAGGCAACAATGAAACGTTTATCGATTATTGTCCTTGCCATCTGTCTCACCGCTTTTTCAGGTTCACCCCTTTTTGCTGCAGACACCTTTGACCTGGCCATCCCCCTGCCGCTGACCGGCAAGCAGGCCAAGTTCGGGGAGATGATGAAGAGGTCCTACGAAATAGCAGCAGAGGAGATCAACGCAAAGGGCGGCATCAAGAAAAAGAAGCTGCATCTTTCCTTCGAAGACTCAGGGGCAAAACCCGAGACAGCCCGGGCCATTGTTGAAAAACTGATCGATACAAAGAAACAGCCGATTATTGTCGGAGAATATACCTCTGCCTGTGCCAAGGCAGTGGCCGCGGTTGCTGAAGAGCGGAAAACCCCCTACCTGATCGTTGCAAGCGCCGACGATGATATAACCCAGAAGAACTATAAATATGTCTTCCGCCAGAACCCGGTGAATGCGCATTACAGCGATGCAGTTATTGACTTTCTCGCGAAGGTCGTAAAGCCGAAGACCATGGTGATACTCTATGAAAGTTCAGCCTTCGGCACCTCGGGCGCAGAGGCCATGGCCAAAGACGCGGCAAAGGCCGGCATTAAGGTATTGCTGAAGGAAAAATATGAGGCAGGCTCCGTAGACTTCAAGCCCCTGCTCTCCAAGGTCAAGGCCACACAGGCTGATGTCGTCTATATGGTCTCCTATGTCATGGATGCCTCGCTCCTTATGAAACAGATCAAGGAACTCAGGCTCGAGGCGAAGCTCTTTGCAGGCGGCGCAGCAGGCTTTGCAATCCCGGAGTTCATTGACAATGCAAAAGATGCGGCCGAAAATGTGATCACGGCAACTCTCTGGACGTCCCAGCTCAAGTATCCCGGCGCAAAAGAATATTCCGAAAAATACAAGGCCAAGTACAAAGACTACCCGTCCTACCACGGGGCCTCTGCGTACTCTGCGCTCTATGTGGTGAAAGATGCGCTTGAGAGGGCAAAGGACTGGACCCAGGAGGGCATACGCGCGGCACTCAAGGCCTCGAATACCATGACCGCCTTCGGCCCTGTCAAGTTTGAGGACAAGGAAGGGTATCAGAATCAGAATTTTACAGACACCTTTGTCCTGCAGGTGATCAAGGGAGAGCACGAAACAATCTGGCCCGAGAAATACGCCAGCAAGAAATATGTCTACCCGGTCCCGACCTGGAGAGAAAGAAGGTAGGGAGGCCTCCCATGACGGCCCCCCAGGTTGAAGTCCTTCTCCAGACGATCCTGTCAGGCCTCCTTCTGGGAGGCCTGTATGCCCTGATCGGCATCGGCATGACCCTTATCATGGGCGTCATGAAGATCATCAATCTTGCTCACGGGGAGTTGATGATGGTCGGTATGTATATTGCCTATGTCCTCTTTTCAGTCTTTCATATCGACCCGTATCTCTCGATTTTTATAGCAGCTCCGGCGCTGTTTCTGCTCGGGATTCTGCTGCAGAAATACCTGATCAATCCCGTGCTGAAGGTCGACGCAATTATTCCGGAGAACCAGGTCATCCTGACCGTCGGCATCGGCATGGTGCTGTCGAATATCGCCACGATCATCTTCTCTTCAGACTACAAGACCACCCCGGTGGATTACGCGACCAAGGCATGGTATCTCTCCGATATATGGAAGGCCTCACCTATTGAACTGTCGCTCTCTCTGCCGTGGTCGGTCTCTTTCAGTTTTGCCCTGATGATTACCGGGGCCCTCTGGTTCTTCCTCACCAAAACCGATATGGGCAAGTCGATCAGGGCCACGGCGCAGGATAAGGACGCCGCGTTGCTCATGGGAGTCAATGTAGAGAGGATGCGGGTGGTTACGTTTGGCCTCGGCTCTGCCCTCGTCGGCTCTGCCGGCTGCCTCTTCATCCCTATCTACTATCTGTACCCTGACCTGGGCGGTCAGTTCACGCTCACGGCCTTTGTCATAACCATCCTCGGCGGTCTGGGCTCGACCGTGGGCGCTATTGTCGGCGGCCTGATTCTCGGCGTTTTTGAGTCCCTCACCTCGACCTATGCAGGCATGGGCTGGGCACCGGTCGGCAGGTTCGTCATTTTTCTCGCGGCACTCATCTTTGTTCCCCAGGGCATTATGTCTCTGTTCACACGCAAGAGGTTCGGCAAGTGAAAAAAACGCTTCCGCTATTCATTGCCGGCATCCTCGCCCTGCTGCCCCTGATCGGCCTGAGCTCTTACTGGATGCATATTCTGATCCTGGTGCTCATGTGGTCCGTCATCGGCATGGCCTGGAACCTTCTGGGCGGTTACTGCGGCCAGGTCTCCTTTGGTCATGCAGCCTTCTTTGGTGTCGGCGCCTATACTGCCGGCATACTCTATAATAAGACCGGGGTCTCTGCCTGGTGGGGTATGCCGCTCAGCGTTATCGTGGTCGCCCTCTTTGCCCTGCTGATCGGCTACATCTGCCTGCGGCTGAAAGGGCCCTTCTTTGCCCTGGGAACTCTTGCCATGGGGGTTATCCTCAGGGTTACGGCCGAGAACCTCACCACCATTACTGAAGGCGACCTCGGCATCATGATCAGGGAGCGGACCTGGATCGATAAAACCTGGTACTTCTATATCATCCTGCTTATTGCCATCGTCTCTTTCTTTATTGTCAAAAAAGTGATCGAATCAAAACTTGGATATTATTTTGTGGCGATCAGGGAAGACCAGGATGCGGCAGAGTCCCTGGGCATCAATACAACCTTTTATAAGACCATTGCGCTCACCCTGAGCGCCGTGCTTACCGGTCTGGCCGGAGTTTTTTACACCAACTACATGGGATATATTGATCCCAAGATCGTCTTTGCCCTGCACGACATCTCTATCGTCACGATCATGGTGGTGATGGTCGGCGGGGTAGCAACCTACTGGGGACCCCTTGTCGGCGCCATCATCATGGTCTTCCTTGCTGAAATCATCCGGTCCATACCGAAACTCGGCGCGGCCCACCATACCTTTTTCGGAGTACTGCTCATTGTGATCATTATTTATCTTCCAAACGGTATTACCGGCGACCTGCCGAAACTCAAAAGGCTCTTCGGAAAAGGCAAGGCTGCATAATGGCCATGCTTGAGATAAAGAATGTCTCACGGTTCTTCGGCGGTCTTGCAGCCCTGACCGATATCTCCTTCTCCGTCAATAAGGGGGAGATCCTCGGGCTGATAGGCCCGAACGGTGCAGGCAAGACCACGCTTTTTAATGTCGTCAACGGATTCTACAGCCCTTCACAAGGAGAGGTCCTGTTTAATCAGCAGAAGATCTCCGGCCTCAAGCCGCACAAGATCTGCATACGGGGAATAGCAAGGACCTTCCAGGTCGTCAAACCGCTTCAGCGCATGTCCGTGCTGGACAACGTAATCGCCTCGGCCTATTTGAGGACGCACTCGCGAGCTGTGGCTGAGGCAAAGGCTATCGAGACACTGAAGTTCACCGGCCTCTATGATGACCGCGACATCATCTCGAAAGGGCTTCCGCTCGGAAAAAGAAAGAAACTCGAAATTGCACGCGCACTAGCAACCGGACCTGAAATGATCCTCCTCGACGAGTCCTTCGCCGGACTCAACCCGACTGAACTGAACGAATCCATTGAGATCATCCGGAACATCAAGGAGGCAGGCATAACCATCATGATTATCGAACACCATATGAAGGTCATTATGTCGATATCCGACAAGATTGTGGTGCTGAACTACGGCCAGAAGATCGCTGAAGGCACTCCTGAGGAAATCAGGGGCAATCCCCTCGTGGTCGAGGCATATCTTGGCGAGGCCCAAAATGCCTGATGTAATGCCTAATATAATGCTTGATATACAGCATCTGAATGTTTTTTATGGTGATGTCCAGGTAATCTGGGACGTCTCGTTTTCCGTTGCCAAAGGAGAGGTCGTGGCCCTGATCGGCGCCAACGGGGCCGGGAAATCGACCATACTCAAAACGATCTCAGGGATTATCAGGCCGGCCGGCGGCGAGATTTTTTTTGACAGCCAGCCAATCCATACGCGGAAGGCCTACAGCATGGTGGAGGCTGGCCTGGCCCATGTACCGGAGGCACGGCGGCTCTTCGTCGAAATGACGGTTGAAGAAAATCTGGATATGGGCTCGTTAAAGGGAGCGGCCAGGGCAGGCAGAAGCAACACCAAAGAGATGGTCTTTGACCTGTTCCCAAGGCTGAAGGAGCGACGGAAACAGATAGCCGGAACACTTAGCGGCGGCGAGCAGCAGATGGTGGCGATCGGCAGAGGCCTGATGTCCCTGCCCTCGCTGATCATGTTTGACGAACCTTCTCTTGGCCTTGCACCTATCCTGGTCAGGGAAATTTTCAACGTCATAAAAAAAATACGCGGTGAAGGCGTTACGGTCATGATTGTAGAGCAGAACGTCAAGCAGACCCTTGCCGTGGCCGACCGGGCCTATGTGCTGGAAACAGGGAAAATTGTGCTCGAAGGCACCGGCGAAGCACTGCTGGATGACGAGCATGTCAGAAAGGCATATCTGGGAGTATAACGATGGAGGTAACATAATGTTCGTTTCAGACTGGATGACAAGAAAGGTTTTTACCGTTGCACCCGACAGCAGTGTAACCGAAGCCATGACCCTGATGCGCTCAAAAAAAATCAGGCATATTCCGGTCGTCAAAGATGACAAGCTGAAGGGAATTGTCTCCGACCGCGATATCAGGGACTATTCACCCTCCTGCGCTACCGCGCTCGACGTTTATGAGCTTCATTATATTCTGGCAAAAGCCAAAATAAAAGATATCATGAAGGGCGGCGTCGTCACCGTTGCCTCAGATACACCTGTTGAGGAAGCCGCGATGCTCCTCTTTGACAGGAATATCGGCTGTCTCCCGGTCATGGAGGAAGGCCGCATCGTCGGCATCATCTCCGACCGGGACATTTTCCGTGCGCTGATTGACATCACGGGTGTGCGGCACGGAGGCCACCGGATCTGCCTGACAGTCGATGACCGCCCCGGCTCCATCAGAGAGGTTGCAGATATCATCAGAAAACACGGCTTCAACCTCCAGGGCATTATGACCTCTTATGAGAAAGTCCATTCCGGCCGCAGGCGTGTGGTTATCCGCGCCAACGGCGCCGGAGGCTTTGCCCCTCTTAAAGCCGAACTGACCGGAAGCTACCAGGGAGTCAGCATCCGGAAGGGTTGATGACAGGCAATTGCCCGGCGTAACATACAAAGGAACGCTGACTTGCCAGGATATCCTGACCGTCTCTCTCACTAACCGGCTGACTTTGCAGTCAGAAATTGCAAAAAGCACTCAGTGATATGTTAAAGTTAGACATGGATTGGAACATTAGACGACATTTTGTTCTGAGACTCTGCATCCTTGTGTATTTTTCTTTTTTTGCGGTCTCGCAGGTAGCTGTCTATTGTCCTGACAAAGCTGGTGCAGATCTGGCAGAGCATCCCGGAAAATATGCTGTTGCCCGGTTGAGCGTAGGTCTGCTGGAGCAATTATTGCAGGACACGGACCTGGACCAAAAAGAATCAGGCCCGGGAACCAATAAGATTCTGCTTCGCAAGAAACGTGCTGTGATTTCGGCAAAAAGACTGATTGATCCCAGCATTCAGGCCGGAAGTTCATTGTTCGAACTGACATACCTGTTCTTGCCGCTGAAACGCACTGCGTTCCTCTCTGAGCCTGATTTATTAACAGGCCGTTTTGCAAACTCTCCGTCTTCCGGACTTTCACCTCCGACAGTCGCTTCTTCTCTCTGAGTTCTTTCTTTAATCTGAGAACTGATCCGGGATAATCTCCTGAGGCTTATGCATCTGCAACTGGTGCCCGAATACGCAGGCATCGTTCCAGCCAGGACAAGCCCGGAAACACCCTGTTTGGCGGAGGCGTTACATGCACAAAGTATCAATACTTATCCCTGTTTATAATGCGGAGAACACGATAGCACTCCTCTGCGGGTCTTTGCTGTCGCTCTACTCCCGCAACTATGATCTTGAAATAATTCTTGTCAACGACTACAGCAGCGATGATACCGACAGTATCTGCAGGAAGCTCCATAGCGACCATCCGGGCATAATAACTTATGTCGTACTTCCCAGAAACTTCGGTGAGCATAATGCCTTAATGGCAGGTCTTAACTATGTCAGCGGCGACTATTGTGTCATGATGGACGATGACCTGCAAAATCCCCCTGAAGAAGTAGGTAAACTGATTGAAGAGATACAGAAGGGGTACGACGTGGTCTATACCTATTATCCGTCAAAAAAAGACAGCCTCTTCAGAAGGGCCGGAAGCAGGTTCAATGATTCCATTGCCACACTTCTCCTCAGAAAGCCTAAAAACCTGTACCTCTCGAGCTTCAAGGTAATCAATCGTTTTCTTGTCAGCGAAATCATCAAACATGACAACCCCAATCCCTATATAGACGGTATAATTGTGAGGACAACCTCCAGTATTGGCACTGTCTCGGTGCTACACCGGGAGCGCTCATACAGCAGCTCCGGGTACACCATGGCAAAGCTGGTCTCTCTCTGGGGGAATATGGTTGTCAGTTTTTCGCTTTTCCCTCTGAGGCTGGCGGGCATAGCAGGAACGCTTCTGATTATTTTTGCGCTGGTGTATGGACTGTACAAAACCTATGACACGTATAATGTTTCCTCTGAACTGACGGATTTCGAAACGCTCATGTCAGCCAACCTTTTTTTTAGAGGACTCGTCCTGCTTGCCATCAGCATTCTCGGGGAATATGTCGGAAGAATATACCAGTTGCTGCACAAGGACCCGCAGTTTGTTATACGGGAAGTCCTCACCTCCCCCCAGAAGACCGGGGTCCTGACGCTCATCAGAACTCAGAGACAGGGCTATGGACAGTAATACTGCTGCCGGGGAAGTCGAGTCCCTCAGAAAAAGACTCCTGGAATTTGGGCTGCTCAACGGGCACGGCACCGGCTGTAGTGGATTCAGCTACAGCACGGATGTACTCTTTGACCTTTTTGTATCACGGACGGTTAACATTGCTCTCCACACTGATGCCGAGGTAGACAACAGAATCAGTTACTACCTGGCCCATCCAAAATTGGAGGCAGAGGTCATCCCCCTTGACAGGATAGACAGGTGGCATATGGACCCGTCAACCGGGAACCTTGCTCACGACTCGGGCAGGTTCTTCAGCATCACCGGCCTGAGGGTGCGGCATCGTTCGACGTCCGATGAGATAACCTGGGACCAGCCGATTATCGATCAGCCCGAGGTGGGGATATTGGGGATCCTGGCAGCAAAGTTCTGCGGCGTGCTTCATTTTTGCCTGCAGGCAAAGGAGGAACCGGGTAATATAAACCTGATCCAGCTTGCACCCACGGTTCAGGCGACCTACAGCAACTATACGCAGGCCCACGGGGGCGCCCTGCCGCCCTGCATCGAGCATTTTCTCAACCCTCCGAAAGACCGGATACTCTTTTCAAAGCTCCAGCCCGAAGACGGGGGCCGCTTTCTCTACAAATTGAACAAAAATATGGTTATCTCGGTTGAGGAGAGCAAACTGCCGGTGCTGCCGGATGAATTCATATGGCTCACCCTGCGGCAGGTGGCCGGCCTGATCCGCCGTGATAATCTCATCAATTCCTGCGCACGAAGCGTCCTGGCATGCCTGCTATAAAAAAAGGCCATTCAGCTGCACAACGGAGAGATCTGCTCCTCGACAGGATACTGACTGCGGATGCTGGCATGGATGCCAGAATCAGAATGGAGCTGAAGTTAGAGCAGTTGTCCGGCTGTTTTGAGGGAAAGCCTGAACTGCACTCTATAAAAGAGCTTATTCAGTGGCTCGATGACGAAAGGGCAAACAACCACATCTTTGCAAAGCGAGAAGGTCTCAACACTCTGGAAGAATGGAAGCGGAATGAGGACGGCTTTTTTTCCCACAGGCAGAATAAATTTTTCAGGATCATCGGCGTGAAGACCACCTCCCCGGCCAGGGAAGTCAATTCGTGGAGTCAGCCGATTCTGGATAATGAAGGGACGGGAATCATCGGGCTGCTGATAAAGCGGGTTGAAGGCAGGCTATATTTTCTCATGCAGGCCAAGGTCGATGCCGGCAACCGCAATATTGTTCAGGTCGGCCCGACGGTCCAGTTTAATCCCGGCAATTATATCGACAATGAAAAGCTGAAAAAACCGTTTCTCTTTGATATGATTCTGAAAAGTGAGGGACTGGTGACCATACAGGAGAGCATGCAGGCAGAAGAAGGAGGCAGGTTCTACAAGGAGGAGCATCTGCATAAAATACTGCTGCTCCCTGACGGACAGACCCTGAGCATCCCGGCACAGTACCGCTGGTTTTCACTCGGCCAGATCCGCTTTTTTCTGCATCTCGGAGATTCGGTAAATTCCGCTGCCCGGAGTATCCTGGCATGTCTTGTATGAGTATAAGGCCGCAGGCATGATCCGGTACTGGCAGTACCTTCACGAGTACGAGCCCCTGCGGAAAGAGATCCTGGCCGTTGTCGACCGCGTCTTCTCGTCAGGCAACCTCATTCTGGGAAGTGAGGTTGCAGCCTTTGAAAAAAACTTTGCCGGCCTCTGCGGCGTGGCTTGCGGCGTCGGCGTCAATTCCGGAACTGATGCGCTTTTTCTGTCTCTCAGGGCCCTTGGCGTATCATCCGGCGATGAGGTTATTACCGTCGCGAACACCGCTGTGCCGACCATCGCTGCAATCCGCGCAACGGGGGCACTGCCGGTATTCGTCGATGTCGAGCCCGACACCTTTCTTATGAATGTCTCACAGGTTGACGCGGCTGTTACTGAAAAAACACGATGTATAATCCCGGTGCATCTCTTCGGTCAGCCGGTCGATATGGACCCCTTATGTGAAATCGCAAACAGAAACAGCCTGCCGGTGCTCGAAGACTGTGCGCAGGCGACAGGGGCACGCTACAGAGGCAAAGCTGCCGGCAGCATCGGAGATATAGGGGCTTTTTCATTTTATCCCACAAAGGTTCTGGGTGCCTACGGAGACGCAGGTATGGCCGTGACAAGCCGGCCGGAGCTCCATGCGCACCTGCGGCGTCTGAGGTTCTATGGCATGGAGGGGGCTTACTATGCAGAAGAAGAGGGTTACAATTCAAGGCTTGATGAGGTCCAGGCAGCAATACTCAACTTCCTGCTTCCGCGCGTCAAAGAGTATGGGCTGCTTCGCCAGGCTGTCGCAGCAGATTACTCAGCTGCCTTGGCCGGGGTCGGAGATCTGGAACTGCCACTGGTCAGACCTGACCGTACACACCAGTTTTATGCCTACACGATCAAGACGGCACAACGGGATGGCCTGAGGCAGTACCTGCAGGATCACGGCATTGAAACCCGCATCAATTACCCGGTACCGGTACATCTCATGCGGGGGTATAACTTCCTCGGCTATAAACCCGGGGCCTTGCCGGTAACTGAAATGCTGGCAGAACGCATACTTTCTCTCCCGCTTTACCCGGGACTTTCGGAGGACAGCATTGCGTGCGTTGTCATGACTATTAAGAACTTTTTCGCTGCACGGAAATCCTGACGGAGCAGGCATGAACAAGGAAGAATATTTCCGGCTTTTCAGCATGGAAGATAAACACTGGTGGTACGCTGCTCTGCACGATTTCCTGCTGCAGCAGATCATACAGGAGAAGAAAATAAAACCGGAACTGAAGATCTTCGACGCCGGTTGCGGCACCGGGCGCGCCTGTGAACTTATGGGAGCGCTGGGGTTTGTCAGCGGCTGCGATATCTCGGACCTTGCTGTAGCACTATGCCACCGCAGGGGGCTGCAGGATATCTTCCAGGCTGACCTCAACAGTATTGACCTTGGCGTTGAATGCTTTGATGTCATTACCTCAATGGATGTTATTTATCATAAACAGATCGGGGATGATTCCGCGGTACTTGGCAAGTTTCATCGCGCCCTGCGCAGTGACGGACTGCTGGTGATGCAGGTCCCTGCGTATAACTGGCTGAAAAGCAGCCATGATCTGGCTGTCCACACGGCGCGACGCTACACGGGGAAACAGCTTTCTTCGCTGCTGCAGACAGCGGGGTTCCGGGTAGAGCATATGACGCACCGGATAACAGCCTTGTTCCTCCCGATCGCTCTGTACCGTCTGCTGAACAAACTGCATGCCAGCCGCGACGCAAAGGAGATGCAGAAATCAGATGTGGTTATGCCTCCGGCCCTGCTAAACAATCTCCTCCGGCGCTTCCATCTGCTCGAAAACAGGCTGGCTCAGGGATACGCACTGCCGTTCGGCCTCTCTCTGTTTGCCACGGCCAGGAAGAGGTAACCGCAGGACAATCATGCATTCGTCGCCCCCCGACCAAGCATCAGCAAACCACGGCTCAAAGGCAGCAGTTCTCCTTGTCCTGGCCTTAAGCATCCTCTATGGCATCACGTACTTCGAACTGATTGCCGGGAAAAAAGCATTCAGCGGCGATGCTTCCGTCTGGTACGGAACGTTTCATTATTATATCGAACATATGAAGCAGGGAATATTCCCTTACTGGGACCCCTATTCACTGATGGGAACATATTTTTATCCCAACATCTCCGGGTACGGTCTGCTTGACCCTGTCTGTCTCCTCCTGACCGGTATTGCAAAACTGTTTCATGTTCTGCCGTATCCGCTGTTTATCGTTTTCAGGCTTTATCGCATAGCCGTCTTCATCGCCGGAGCCTTTCTCCTGTACCGCTATATAGCTAAAAACAGCCTGGCTGCGCTGATTGCTGCCGGGGTGCTCTTGTTTACAGTCACCCAGCAGAATACGTCCCAGCCGATGATGGACTACTGCTTCACCGTCCCATTGGCCCTCTATTGTATCCTCCTGCTGCTCGATACGATTGATACGCAGCGCCGGTATCTTTACCTTCTGAGCCTGACACTTATCACCGGGATTACGATGAATGTCTTTATCCCGTCCCTCTATCTTTTCAACATATTCTTTTTTCTGCTCATCCTGTTTATCTCCCGCCGTTACAGCCTGAAGCAGCTTCTCCCGGCAATCCGGAGCAGAAAGTTTCTCTTGCTTACACTCCTTTGCATTCTCCTGACAGTCATGATGACAGCGCCGCCGCTCTCCGTCTATCTGCTCGACACGGCAGCGGATGGGGAGCTGTTTGCTGTTGCAAAACTTCTGGACAGCAATCACTTCAGGCTCAAACAGATGATGGCGACAGAGTTCGGAGGAGATCTTTTTTTCGACAGGCTCAGGAAGGACAGCGGCACCTTCCTCTCCTATGGCAGCGCACTCAGTCTTCTCTATCCCGACCTCACCGGGGTCCGCTACAGGAGCGGGACTGACAATCCACCGGTAGTCCCCCTCTATATGGGGATAATCCCGCTGATTCTTCTAGGCGCGGCATTTTTCCGCGGCAGATCGTCCCTGGCCTTTCCCTTTCTGCTCCTGGCGGGCCTTGTCCTGGTCGGCTGCTTCAGCTTCTCAGACGTCTACAGCAACTACAACCCCCTCCAGAAATTCATGAACCTCATGTTCCCGCCGCTCCGCATGCTGGATACCCGGTTGAACTTCGCTTCGCTCATCTCCTTTTACCTCTGCCTGTTCTACTGCCTGGGAGTGTCCGCTCTCATGAAGCATCGTCATGCCCTGACATCGCTCAGCCGGGCCGCTTTTGTACTTCTGCTGCTGCTTTGTCTGCTGCCTTCGGCTGTAAAAATGATCATCACCAGCTGCTACTCGGACAATGCCCTCTTCGTATCCCGCCACGACGCAGTTGCCCTGCTGCTGCCTTTTGCTGTTATTGGAGGCCTCTGCCTCCTCAGGTATCGCCTAGTCCGGTTCGAAATCGTGCTGGGGGTGCTGGTCCTGATTTCGATTCTGGATCAGTCCGCATTTGGCGTTAGAAAAACCAGACAACTGCCGTCTGCTGAGCCTATGCATCGCTTCCTGACCCTGGCAACAGATGAGCGGGATGAGGTTCTTTACCGTCCTGCGCGGTTCTTTGACGGCACAGAACTTTACCGACTCCCTTACGTACCGATGGATCTGATACCCTCTGCAGGATTCAATGAAATTATTGCCGAGACAAAGGGAGCCTTTATCAGCAATGTCCTTAGCAGCATATTCACCACAAAGAGGTATTATGATTTGTTCAGTCTCCTGCCACCAGAGCAGCAGGCCCGGATCAATGGGCTCATCTATCCGGTCATCCGTTTTTTCCCTCTGCAGTACGGCGTAAAGCTCAACCACAGACGGGAGCTGTTCGATTATTTCGTCCATGGCGATGTGCGATCCTTTGACGAATTTATCTATCTCGAGGAACCCGGCAAAGTTATCTATACGCCTCGTGCAGAGTTCAATCTCGGCGATTTTCAGGACGTGCCTTGGTTTAACAATGACCGCATTACAGAAGCATACAACGGTCTCCTCCCCCTTATGGCAGCAGTCCGTAAAGATACAGCACAACTGCTTTCGAATGATAACTCAACGCTCAGGATCAGAAGCGTTTCGATAAATGATATTGAGATCTCAATCGAAAACAGAGTTGAGGGCTATCTGCAGTATACCGACGGCTGGAGCCGATACTGGAGAGCGTACGATGGGGAAAAGGAGCTTCCAATAATGATCTCGAACTACAATTCAAAATCCATTCTCCTCCCGCAGGGAAAACATGAGGTGCGGCTTGTGTTCGATCCCCGACATTACAAAATCGCCTTGATACTTTTTTATGCAGGGCTGCTAGTTACAACCGGACTCCTTGTCTTTACATACGTGAAGACAAGGAGTCCGGTATAATTACCCAAACACTGACAAATCCAGCGTCCGGACAATTTACCCGGATACTGGCCAATTATCTTGCCTCCGGCTATTTTCTATCATGGCAGCCGCTGCAGATTTCGTTCGGCGGCATGCGGAGCTTATCATGCTCGTCTTCACCGGCCCTTGCCGGACCGAACTCTATCACACCCTTCTGATGCGGGTTATGACAGGTTGAGCAGGTTACCCTGCCCCGGTTCAACAGGGGAAAACTGATACCTTTTTCGCTCTCAGTGCGCCTCATCACCTCAAGCGTCGACAGAGAAGGCCGTACCAGAAAATGCTGTTTAAAAAATGTATCCGGCATGGGCGGGTGGCATCTCCAGCAGAGGAAGGCTATCTCTGCCTTGAAATTCACTTTGCTGGCAACACCCTCCTGCTCAGGTACGGCAGTATGGCAGATAACACAGACAGGCGCCCCGTTCACCTCTTTGATCTGATAGTTGCTGTCGAGCATCACATGCGGGTCAATGGCCGCGTACTGTTCATCATAGTGGCACTTCATGCATATCTCTCTTCTGTCGGCATAGGGACCGCCGCGCAGGAGTTTGCGCGTTCTATTTTCCGGGTGTATCTGGTGGCAGGTCAAACAGCGGATCTCATTGTTATACAAAGGCAGGGGGTTTTCGTCATCCTCGCTGAAAAGTGGCCGGTCCGGAACAAACCCGATCGGGTGATGACTGTTGGTATAGTTATGGCAATCAAGGCAGACGAGCGAGGGCTCAGCCCCCTCAGGAAAGAGCGACACGTCGGCCCCGGGGGTATTCGATATATGGCAGACCACACATTCCCTGTGGGCCTTTTTCCGGTTCCTGTTCTTTGCTGAAGCATCTGCCGGGGTGTCACACACCAAGAGACCCGCCACGATGATGCTGGCTACCAACAATAGGAATAGAACAGTTACTTTCCCCTTCATGTACTACCTCCCGCGCATATTATTTTATGTGCACTTATAATCTCACAGGAGCGGGGAAAGGTCTAGTTAAGTTTGCTTCAGAGTATGAGTTAAGTTTAATGCTGCTTTTTTGCGTTAATCCCGAAACCGGAGCCGGCTTCCATACGGGTTTTAGCTCTCTGGCTGGTATCAGCCTGCCGGCCTGTATGCGTCTGTATCAGCGTGCTGCCCTGTCATCAGGGAAACAGTTTATCGAACAGAGCCTTCAGATGCTCTATCCGGTACGGCTTTGCAATCGCGTCAACGAAACCATACTCCCTGTAGTGCTGGAGTACAGGACTGTCCGCATAGCCGCTCGAGATGACTGCCTTAACCCCCGGGTCTATTTCAAGCAGCCTCTGTACAGTCTGCTCTCCTCCCATGCCGCCCGGTACGGTCAGGTCCAGAATCACAAGGTCAAAGCAGATTCCTGAAACTTTTGTGTTTGTGTAAATTTCGATCGCCTCCTCTCCGCTGACTGCAAACGAGATGTCATAGGCGAGAAATTCCATCATGGTGCAAACAAGACTCCTGATTCTTTCATCGTCATCCATGAACAGGATCTTTCTTGCTGCAGGCTGTATTTTCGCGAATCCGGTTTCGCTCATTTGATGATCTTCTGCGGGCAGCGGAAGCCAGATATTGAAGGTCGTTCCTTCCCCCTCCCGTGACTCAACAGTGATATGACCTTCATGCTTTTTGATCACCGACATGCATATAGAAAGGCCGAGTCCGGTACCCTTCCGGCTTCCCAGGCCCTTTGTCGAGAAGTAAGGGTCAAAGATCCTGTCGAGGTTCAGCCTGGGTATACCGCAGCCGGTGTCCCTTATCGATATCTTTGTATACAGTCCCTTCTTGAGTGATGCAGCATCTCCACCCGGCACCGTGGCATTCTCTGCAGTGATCGTTATCGTGCCGCCCTGAGGCATGGCCTCTTTCGCATTGAGGATAATATTGTTGAAGACCTGGAGCATCTGTCCTTCGTCCATCTCGACAGGGCGGATGCAGGGCTCAAGGACAAAGGTGGCGGCCACATTGGAGCCGCTCAGAGCAAGGGCCGCAGACCTTTTCAGCAGGCCTTCGATTGACGATAACGTTCGTATGGGATCACCGCCTTTTGAGAAGGTCAGCAGTCTGAAGCTCAGTTCTTTGGCCGCCTCCGACGCCTCCTCTGCACTGTTCAGCAGTGCGGCTACCCTTTCCGGTTTTCCTTCGGAGAGAAATATCTTCCCGAGAGAGATATTCCCCATGATCCCGGTCAGAAGGTTGTTGAAATCATGGGCAATGCCCCCGGCAAGAACTCCGACAGATTCCAGCTTCTGTGCCTTGCGGACCTCCTCCTCCATCCTTTTGTCCTCGGTAATATCCCTGAAGGCAGTAATAGAACCGATAACGGCTTCTTCCTTTATCAAAGGAGTGCTGATCACCGACACGGGAAAAATGGTCCCGTCCCTCCGCACAAAAACCTCATCCGAGGAAATATACGCGGTTTTGCCGGTAATGACGCCATGCATCCTGCATTCCTCAAGAGGCAGAGGAGTGCCATCCGGCCTCAGGTAATGGACTACGGCATGCGCACCCTTCTCGTTCAATTCTTCTTTTGTCCATCCCCAGAGATATTCAGCCATCGGATTCATGAAGGTGATCTTCCCCCGATCATCGAAGACATACACGCCGACACCCAGATTCGAGGTCACATCCTTCAGCAGCTGCTCGCTCCGCCGCAGCTGCTCCTCTGCCTTGTTCCTCTCCGTGATATCCTCTGTATGCACCATCACCATGTCAGGCGGCACGAAGACATAATCCACCGAAAAGTCCTTTACCTCTCCTGTGGACCTGAGCGTATACGTCATCTTCCGCCCAATGTGTTCCTGCTGATGATGACACGCCCGAATATCATCCACAATATCCGGACGGTCCTGGTAAAACAAGCCAGCCCTGCTGCCGAAATACTCACTGATCTTACCTTCCGATATCGTCTCGGCCGCCGCGTTGCAGTCGATGAGGATGAAGTCGTCACCCTCTTTTTTCCAGGTATAGGTGGGCACGGGAAGCCAGCGATATTGCGCCCGGAAGCGCGTCTCACTCTCCTGAAGTTTCCTGGTCCTTTCATTGACCCGCGCCTCCAGTTCCTGGTTCAAATTTCTGATTTCCTTGAACTGGTGCATCAGGGCCAGGGACATCTCCATGAAATTATCAATAAGGTGCTGCGTTTCGACAATATTACTTTTGGGCCAGGTAATCTCCTCACTGGTCAAAAGTTTTGAAGGGATATCCGCGGACACAGTCCCGAGTTCCTGCAAAGATGAGACCAGTTTGTGGCTCAGAAGCCGGGCAAGCAGAAGGGCCACTAGAATAAGGACAAAGACTTCTCCGAAATAGGCCGCATATTTTTCGAAGAGCTTCTTCTGCAGGGGAGCAATCGGCATATCGAGGATCAGCCTCCACTCGGAGAGATTGCCGATCCTGTTTTCGGCGACGTAATAAGAGTTCTTCCACCGGTCCGAAACCGATATATTATTATTTCCCGACGGAAGCCACTGAACGATGCCGTTCTCCAACTGTTTAAGCTCTCCCGGCTCGCGGATAAAGGCATCCATCACCTTCATATCCTCACGATTGGTAACAATAATCCTGCCATGGCGGTCGACAAGCGTAAAGAGGAGCCCCTGAATCATCTGGCCCTTTGCATTCAGTGCAATGAGCGTCTGCAACCCCTGCAGGTTGAGAATGCCTCCGACATAGCCGGCATATTCCCCCTGCAAAACAATCGGGACGAGGAGGGCCGCCACAGGACCGGGGACCCCGACTCTTCCTGTCATGATCTCGGAGAGCATCGGCCTGAGCGTCTGCTTCAAGGCGGGAAGGTAATCACGGTCTGCAAAGCTCTTTCCTATATTCGAACGCCCCAGTTCGTCAACCGGCGGGGCATAGGCACGACTGACAGCATTCCTGTCCATAATGCCGATCCTGGACAAGTCGCGGTGCGTGTCAACGGTCAGCGCAATGATCTGCTGCATCCGTGCCATAGGCTGCTTTTCTGACTCCCTGGCAAGATACTCGATCATATGCAGGTTCGAGCGGAGCCACTTCTCAACATTGCCTGAGACGCGTTCTAGTGCAAAACCCAGCGACCCGCGAATCGAGCGGTCGGCCTCGGCCAGTTCTTTCCTGCTTTGGACGGTCAGCAGCAGGAGTGAGGCTATCAGCACGAAAAAAACCATGATATTGAACATGAGTTCTTGAAGGGAATACGTGCTTTGTTTGAAACGGGAAGGCACTGCAATAAAGATAAGCCGCGCTGTCAGGACATTCGCTATGCCGTTTACCGCCTGTTTCAGCATCGTGATTGTGGCATTGCTTGTGGAAACATGCATGACGACATAGTAAAAAAAGTAAACGAGAGGCATGCCGATACAGACCCAGTAGATTGCGTCAGCCTCAACGATACCGATATTCTTCCGGCGCTGCGTCAGAAGGCCGGCAAACAGGACTTCGCCGGTCATAATAATAATCGCATAGGGATGGTTCCAGAGCTGCCAGGTTATGCTGCTGATCAGCGCGGCAGCAAGGACTCCATAGCGGAGCCCCAGCAACTGCAGAGCAAGCATTGCGAATATGCTGCCAAAGATGAACTGAATACTAAAGAAGAGCTCATAGCTGTAATAATTGCCGGCAATTCCCGCCACAATCAGCGCGACAAAAAGCGGCAGGGTCTGTTTCCAGTCCTGCAATATACTATCTTTAGCGGTCATAGAACACTCTATCCAATTTTATCCGATTGGAGATTAATTTCAATGTATATTTGCGGGAAGGATGGCACAAAAAAAACCCGGCTTTTGGCCGGGCTTTTTCAAGATAATCAGAACCGATATCAGGCAGTAACAGCGCAGCAACTTTCCTTCAGCCAGAGAAGCCTTGAGCCATGCACCGTGGCCTTCTGCGTCGCCTCAAGCAGCGCCGCTGCGGTCTCATCGAGCCCGGCGTCGCGCTTAAAAGGACTGAAGGTCACTTTTGCCTTTACCTTGAGTGCTTTCTTGATATCCGCCTCTTTCGGCATTTTGAGCGACGTACCCATGGCCTCGGCAAGGCTGATGATGATAGCCGCATCGGTCCGGATATCGCCGCAAGACTCAGCAATCTTATGCAGCTCTTTAATCCTGCCGAGATAATCGATGATCGTGCCTTCAGATTCCAGCGCATGAGCCGAAGGCAGCACAAGGTCAGCCTGAAGAGCCAGATCCGTCATAAGTGGTGACTGGACGATCAGGAAGTCCGTCTCGGGCCTCGTTGAAACCGGCAGGTCGCCGATGACATAAAGGGCCTTTGTTCCGGAAGCGATGATTTCTCTGAACTTCTTTCCCTCAGATGTAAGCCCCATGAGAACAACCCCTTTTGCGTTCGCCTCGAAAGGCACCGCAAGGGCCTCGCCTTTTAATAGTGAAAGATTGGCCGCCGCCCTGAAAAGAACCGCAGACGACAGGATGACCGGAGCTTTCGCAGCCATAAAGAGATCAGCCGCCTCCATCGCCTTGTCGGACGGATCCACAGGGGAGAGGGCAGAAACCATTTCCTTAGGAGCCTTGACACCTTTCGAGATCAGCGCCTGGGCAAGTTCTCCGAGCATCTTAACCTCATCTCCGCAAAGTGTCACGGTAGCGGATGAAGCGATCGCTGAATCTGCCGGGCTTATAACAATAAGCTTTGAGCCATCATTGTTCATCTTTCTTCTTAGCATGGCATGCAGAGCCGGCAGTACCCTGTCCCACTGGTCAGTGGCAACGCCCGCCAGCACGAAAAGGTCAGCCTGCTCCAGATCAGCTGCTTCAACCGACGTGGCCTTCAATACCTCGGCATCGGCATACAGACTGACAGACGAGTCATAGTCCTTTGTCTTTATAACCTCAGCCGCAAGTTTCTTAAGAAGCACTGCGTCTTCGTTGAGGATACTTCCGCTGCTGAGCACCGCAGCGCCGTCCCCTGCTGCCTTCAGTTTTTCAGCTGCCGTCCTGATGGCGTCCTCCCAGGTCGTCTCCTGCAGCACGCCGTCGACGCGCTTCATAGGAGTCCTCACCCTCATATCCGAGTAGATGCTGTCAAAACCGAAACGGCCGACAGCACAGATATAGCGCTCAAGGCTTCCTTCCGGAGCACCTGCATTCACTTTGACCACTTCTCCCTCTTTGGTGCTTGCGGAAATGCTGCACGCATTCCCGCACGAGAGACAGACGGAATCAGCATGCGCATATTCCCACTCCCTGCCCCTTCTCCAGCGGTTTGACTCCAGGAGCGCATTGACCGGACAGACATCGACACAGCTGCCGCAGAAGGTACAGGCAGATTCCTGTAATGGTTTGTCGTTGGCCGTAATGACCCGGGAACCGACGCCCCTGCCGCTGAAGTCGAGCACATTGGTGCCCTGTGCCTTGCAGACCCTCACGCAGCGGCCGCAGAGGACACAGTAATCCGGATCTCTTTTGATGAACGGGTTCGCCTCGTCAGTCGCATATCCGAACTTCTTCCGGGTAAAGGTCGACTCCTTAAGCTCAAAGTCATAGGCATACTGCTGCAGGTTGCAGACACCGGCCTTGGTGCAGGTCATACAGTCCAGGGGATGCATCGACAGGATAAGATCTATGACGAACTTCCGTATTTCCTGGATCTGCTCGGTCTTTGTTATCACCGACATGCCTTCCCGCGCCTTTGTCGTACAGGCGATCAGCGGGGCCTTCATGCCCTCGATCTCAACCAGGCAGAGCCGGCAGGCCCCGATACCCTTCATACCCTTAAGGTAGCAGAGATTCGGAATATGCACGCCCACCGCCTTGGCAGCATCAATGAGGTTTGTTCCCTCAGAAACCTGCACCTCCCTGTTATCTATCTTCAGATTGATCATTTTAGCACTTGCCTTAGATACCGTATTAGCCATTACGTCCTCCGTTATGTGAATAAACTTCAATTTCGCTCAATGTTATATTAATCGCCACTCGGCTTTGGCACTAAACGCCTACCGGGTCCTGCACCCTCGCGCCCACCAGGACTATCGCCCCGGCCGGGCAGACCTTAATGCATTCGCCGCACCGGATACACCGCTTCTGCCGTATTTCAAAGGGCATATAACCGCTTTTATACGTCTTCCGTATTTCTCCATGGATAGCAAAAGACTTACAAACCGCCTTGCATTCACCGCAGATGGTGCATTTTTTCGGCAAAATCCTGTATTCGATCAGCTTTGCGCATTGCATGGCAGGGCAGTTGCCCTCCACGTGTTCCTTGTAGACCCCGGTCCCGATCCAGTCGAGTATGAATTTCCCGGTGTCCTTGCCCTTCTTGCAGAAGGAGGCATCGACCATATCCGCCGCAATGCGGGTAAGGGCCAGGACATCAGCCTCGCTCCCCCTTCCCTCAACCAGGTTCTGCAGTCTTATCCGGGCCTCATAGCTTCCCATCGCGCAGGGGAAACACCGTCCGCACATGGGGCCTGCAAGAAATTCAGTCACAAAGTACAGGGCCTTCTGTACCGGACAGCTTTTTTCCTCTGCTGCAGTTTTTATGTCGTCTACTTTCAGTTCTTTTATCTGTTCTGTCATGGCTTACCTCTAATACATGTCCTCTGCCATATAGATGACTTCAGGGAGAAGATACGAGACAAGGTCCCGGTATGAGATCATGCCAATGACCTTTTCATCCTCAGTCACCGGCAGATGCCTGATCTTCTTCTCGGACATCAGCTGAACCGCTATGGCAATATCAACGGCTGAATCCAGCGTCGTCGGCTTTGGGGTCATGACCTTGCCCATCAGCTCTTCATTCATCGCCACCTTTTTTGCGAAGCAGTGCATAATGTCTCTTTCCGTGAATATGCCTATCAGCTTCTCCTCGTCATCGACAATCAGCAGCGATCCTACGTTGTTGCCGTCCATGATCGTCACCGCATCTGCAAGCTTGCAGTCCTTCTTGCAGGTAAGCACCTTCATCGGTTTTGATGCTATCACATCCTTGAGTGTCATCTTAGCCCTCCTTTCAAGAACCTCTAATTTATCAGAAGGAATCCCGAACTGTTCCTCGAGCTTCACCACGCTCTGCTTCCTGATCTTTACCGCACCGACCGGGCATGCGCTATAGCAGGCCTTGCACTTTGTGCAGTACTGACGGTCGATGGCATAAATATCCCGGGTCTCGGTCACCGCACCGAAGGCACACGCAGCTTTACAGAGTCCGCAACGGATACACTCCGGCTGGTTGATGAGAAAGACCCCGGTGCCGCTGCATACATTCGACCGGCAGTAGTTGTCATATATATGTTCTTCGTATTCATGCCTGAAATATTTTATCGTACTCAACACGGGATTAGGCGCACTCTGTCCCAGACCGCAGAGGGAGCCCTTCTGGATCATCTTCCCCAGGTCAATCAGGCGGTCGATGTCTCCCGGCTGCCCCTGTCCCTCCGTGATCCGCTCGAGGATCCTGAGCATCTGCGGCGTACCTATCCTGCAGGGCGGACACTTGCCGCAGGATTCAGACTCGGTAAACGACAGGAAGTACTTTGCCACATCGACCATGCAGGTCTCCTCATCAAGCACAACCATACCGCCTGAGCCCATCATCGAACCAACACGGTAGAGCGAGTCAAAATCGACCGGCAGGTCGAGTTGGCTGGCGGGAAGACAGCCGCCCGAAGGCCCTCCGGTCTGGACTGCCTTGAAGGTCTTGTCCCCGAGGATACCGCCGCCGATGTCATAGATGATCTCCCGCAGGGTAGTGCCCATCGGGACCTCGACGAGGCCGGTATTCTTCACCTTGCCGGTCACGGCAAAGACCTTGGTCCCCGGAGAGGTCTGGGTGCCGATACCCAGAAACCAGTCAGCGCCCTTCTCGATGATCGGAGGCATGCAGGCATACGTCTCGATATTATTGAGGTTGCTCGGATAACCCCAGAGACCGCCCCCCACCTCCGAAAGCCTTGGCGGCCGGGGTCTCGGAAAGCCCCGGTCTCCTTCGATCGAGGCCACCAGGGCCGTCGACTCACCGCAGACAAAAGCGCCGGCGCCCTCGCGGACATCAACGATAAAGTCAAAGCCGGTGCCGAGGATATTTTCTCCAAGCAGGCCCATATCTTCAGCCTGTTTGATGGCAGTCTTGAGATTCTGCACCGCCAGCGGGTACTCGTGGCGCACGTAGATAAACCCGTAGCGGGCCTTCAGTGCATACGCGCAGATAAGCATACCCTCCAGGAGGCTGTGAGGATCTCCTTCCATGATCGCCCGGTCCATGAATGCGCCGGGATCACCTTCATCTCCGTTGGCTATCACGAACCGGGTCTTCTCAGGTGATTTGTTGGTATGTGCCCATTTTTTGCCTGCAGGGAAACCGGCACCCCCGCGACCCCTGAGGTTGGCATGGTCAATCTCATGCATTACGTCATCAGACGTCATCGTGCCGAACATCTTTTCGGCCGCACTGTACCCGCCGACGGCAATATAGTGCAGAATGTTATTCGGATCGACCAGGCCATTATTTCGCAGGGCAATCCTGAGCTGCTTTTTGTAAAAGGGAACGTTTTCGACCTCTTCAACCGGATCGCTCATGTACGAATCACGGTAGAGCAGCGACCTGAGGGACTTTCCGACCGAAAAGGTATGGGCTATCAGATCTTTTGCATCCGAGCCCTTGACCTTCTGATAGAAGAAGCCGTGCGGCTCGACTTTCATCACGGGTCCCTTTTGGCAGAGCCCCTGGCAGCCGGTCTTGACTATTTCAAGGTCGATCCCTCTTCTCGTGGACTCTTCCTCAAGGTCAGCAACCAGTTTTTTTGAACCGGAGGCGAGGCAGGCAGTCCCGCAGCAGACCCGCACCCTGTTTTTTTCGGCGTTGAAGGTATCCTCCTTCAACTGCCCTCTCAGACTTTTCAGATCGATTATGTTGTTCAGTCTCGTCATATGATTATTCCTCTTTCACCGACTGGATCAGGTCGTTCAGCTTCTTCTTGTTGATGTCGCCGATCACGTCATCATTCACCGTCGCTACCGGTGCAAGTCCGCAGCATCCGACGCACCCGACCGTCTCAAGGGTCATGGCGAGGTCAGGGGTTGTCTCCCCGTCGCGGACGCCGAATTCATTCTGCAGGGCATCAAGGACTTTCTTGGCACCTCTGACGTGGCAGGCAGTCCCCATGCAGACCCGGACAACCTTCTTGCCCCGGGGGGTGAAATGAAACTGCTTGTAGAAACTGGCAACACTGTATACTTCGGCAAGGGGAAGTGAAAGTTTTTTTGCAAGCTGGCCCAGGACATCTTCGGGCAGATACCCATAGTCTTCCTGTATCTTCTGAAAGGTATGCATGAGCACACCCTTCTTCCGGTCCTGTTCACTCAGGATTTTCCCGACTTTCCCGATCACCTGATCAACGTTCAGTTCTTCAACCTTCATTGGTTCACCTCAAGGAATCTTTATTCCGGGCGTTGCAGATATCCACATTTAAGGTCCCTGCGGCACGCTCACCGCCTTCCAACCGGATGAAACCGATACCCAGTTTTAAGGAAATATACCGTAACACACTTTTTTCCGGTTTTGTTATTTTATTATCTTATTACTTTATAAAGGCCGCGCTTATTAGCTTATAAACGCCGTTAGTCTTCATGAAGTGCGCTGCGAAGATTCCGGACAAGCCGGAATGACTGAAAAGGGAAGCCCGGCGCCGTGAACATGAACAAGGCAGGGAATGAGATTGCAGGCTGTTGTAGCACTGCTCAGGAGAAATCCGGGGCCGGATTCCGGTTATAATTATAGATAAATAAATACGGGTATGATAATATTAATTTATTTAATGCGTTCATATCAGTATATTATAGTTAACCATAAATACCGGAGGTAACACGATGTACAGGATACTCAGCAAGGAAGTCCTCAGTGATGTAGTAAAACTCATGGATATCGAGGCCCCGCACGTAGCCCGCAGAGCGGCGGCAGGCCAGTTCATCATTGTGCGCATTGACGAGTTCGGGGAAAGGATCCCTCTGACTATCGCGGACTTCGACCGCGACCGGGGGACCATAACCATCATCTTCCAGGAGCTGGGCAAATCGACTATACAGCTCGGAAAGATGAACGCAGGCGACAGCGTTGCCTCGTTTGCCGGGCCTTTGGGCCACCCCACCGAGATAGAAAACTTCGGCACCGTCATCTGCATGGGCGGCGGAGTCGGCATTGCCCCGATTTATCCCATAGCCCGGGCGCTGAAACAGGCCGGCAATAAAGTCATTTCCATCATCGGGGCGCGCAACAAGAGCCTTCTCTTCTGGGAAGAGAAGATGCGGGCGGTCTCGGACGAGCTGATCATCTGCACGGACGACGGCTCACACGGCCGCAAGGCTCTCGTGACTGAACCACTGAAAGAGATACTTGACAACAAGGATCAGAAGATTGCAAAGGTCTGGGCCATCGGACCGGCGATCATGATGAAATTTGTGACCCTCGCCACGAAACCCTACGAAGTCCCCACCATAGTAAGCCTCAACACCATCATGATCGACGGGACCGGGATGTGCGGCGGCTGCAGGGTGCTGCTGGAGGACGGCGCACAGTTCGTCTGTGTAGACGGACCTGAATTTAACGGACACAAGGTCGATTGGGACAACCTCCTGTCGCGTCTGTCGTTTTATAAGGATGAAGAGAAAAAAGCGGTCGAGCATTACGACCACAAATGCAGACTCGAAAACGCCGTGGCAAAGGGGGAAAAATAATGGCCGAGCTGAAACCGCACGAACGGATGAAGATAAAGCGGCATGATATGCCGAACCAGGACCAGCTGGTCCGGCGGGGCAATTATGAGGAAGTTGCCCTGGGCTATTCCGAGGAAACCGCCCGCACCGAGGCAGAACGCTGCCTGCAGTGCAAAGACCCCAAATGCGTGCAGGGCTGTCCTGTCGGTGTTATGATCCCGCAGTTCATCAAGGCGCTGCGGGAAGGAGATATGGTCAAGGCGGTCGAGTGGATGAAGGTGAAGAACAATCTTCCGGCGATCTGCGGCCGGGTCTGTCCGCAGGAAGTACAGTGCGAGGGAAGCTGCATCCTCGGCAAAAAAGGAGAGGCAGTGGCCATCGGCAGGCTGGAGCGTTTTGTGGGTGACTATGAACTGTCACACCGGAGCTGTCCGCTGGTCAAGGCCCCCGCAACCGGCAAGAAGATAGCGGTGGTGGGGTCAGGCCCCGCCGGCATCACCTGTGCGGTTGATACAGCCCGGGAAGGCCATCAGGTCACGATGTTCGAGTCTCTGCACGGACCGGGCGGCGTGCTGATCTACGGCATACCCGAATTCAGGCTTCCCAAGGCAGTGGTCCACGGCGAAATAAGCTATGCAGTCGACTGCCTGGGCATTGACCTCAAGACCGACCATGTCATCGGCCGTTCTTTTACCCTCAATGAGCTGCTCGAAGAATATGATGCGGTATTTCTCGGTACCGGTGCCGGACTGCCTTCCTTCATGCGGATACCCGGAATCAATCTCAACGGCGTTATGTCTGCAAACGAATTCCTTACCCGCGTCAACCTGATGAAGGCCTACCAGTTCCCGGACTATGATACCCCGGTCAGGATCGGCAGAAAGGTGGCGGTGGTCGGCGCCGGCAACGTGGCGATGGACGCAGTCAGATGCAGCCAGCGCCTTCTTGCGCTGCAGGCGGCCCAGACCGGTGAAGCACCGGGTGAGGCCCACATTGTCTACCGCCGGTCGAAAGACGAGGTGCCTGCCCGGCAGGAAGAAGTGCATCATGCCGAAGAAGAAGGCGTCATATTCAACTTTCTGACGAACCCGGTAGAAATCATCGGAGATGAAACGAGAAGAGTAACCGGGCTGAAGTGCGTCAAAATGGAACTGGGAGAGCCGGATGCCTCCGGAAGAAGAAAACCGGTGGAAATCAAGGGCTCGGAGTTCGTCATGGAGATGGACACGGTGATTATGGCCCTGGGTACCAACCCGAACCCTATCGTATTTGTGGACGCCGATGGTCTTGAGAGGACAAAGTATGGTACGGCAGTTGCCGATACGGAGAGAGGCCGCACAAAGAAAAAGCGGGTCTGGGCCGGAGGAGACGTGGTCACGGGGGCAGCCACGGTCATCAGCGCTATGGGAGCAGGCAAACGCGCTGCGGCAGATATCAATGCCTTTCTTAAGGGTGAAGCAGACTGGGAATAAATAAACCGGCGGATGCTGCGCATAAGCTCAGCATCCGCCGCAACTTCACATTAATCAGGCCACGTCAGGGCAAACCAGAACTTTCCCGAACTGCTCAGAAGCCGAAAATTCCCCTCAGCACCTTACGTCCGCCGCCCTCTTCCTTCTGCTGCCGCTCCTCCCCCGGGTCTTCCTGCTGGGTCTTTCTCTGTCTTTCAGAACGGCGGGACGCATTGCCATCGTCGGACCCGAGAGTGGTGAAACCGGTTGATTTGTTTCTGAGCTTCAGGGTCCAGACAGGGTTCCACTCCGCCTTCGGGTCCTTCGGCCTGGGCGGATAGGCCAGGTTCAGCTCGTCGCCGTAACCGATAAACTGCAGCATAGCGCCCTTTGCCTCACTGAAGATCCCTTTCGGGACAGCACAGTTTGTCGTCTCGGGAGTCATGACCACCTTGTCCTTGATTAAGCGCCTGACATCTGCCGGCGGTAGATAATCCAGCAGTCCGAAGCCCGTATCCGCTACAGCACTTGATGTCCAGAAGATCGTCTCTCCGGTTTTTTCATTGTGTCCGATGGCCTGCGCAAAGTACCCGTTGGCAGCAGGTATCTTCTTCCAGGCAAACGGTATGCTCTCTGTCGGATTTCCGGTCACCGAAGTGAAAACAACCGGTGCCATGAAATCGTTATGCTCCCCCACCTGGAACTTTATGTCCGGCGTATAATTGCCATGGACCAGATGATCCCCCAGCAAGGAACTATCTTTAGGGACCTGCGCTGAATTCGTGCGATTCGGCCATTCGGCATAGTTCCAGCCGGCCCTTGGTCTTGGAGGATTCTGCGCAGAGGAGACACGGCCTGACAGGCCTGACATGGCCTTTCCGAAATCGGTCATGCTCATATTCGCCGTATCGAGTATCTTCGGCTGCCCCTTGCCGATCGTCTCGCCGCAGCCCCAGTAGATGAGCATCCGCATCTTCGGCTTTTCTATTTTTCCCGCTTTTTCATCATACTCATGCGCAGCCTTCTCCCTGGCAGGAATTTCGAGGGGGAGCTGCCTGCCCATCTTCTGTCCCGGGGGAATATCGTGGCCGGCCTCAGGTGTAGCCGGAAGGGAACGCGGAGAAAGCAGTTCAAGGCGAAGGCTCTTCTTCGGTCCGAACTGGGGCATGCCTGCCATCCTTCCGAACATACCTCCGCCGTCGGACGCACCCTCCTCCATCCCGGGCATGCTGAAATTCTCAGTCGCCACGTTCATCCAGTAAACAGCAGCCGCAGGCTTTTTCTCGGCCGCTGTCACGAGAGCAGGACTCAAGAGTAAGACACCCGTGCCAATAACCGCCGCAAGAAAATGGCTCATATTCCGACTTTTCATCATGTTACCTCCCGGAAAAAACAGTAATGTAATCTCTCTGCTCGTACGTTTTTGACATACTGATATTGTACAATAAAATCGATGCGTCACGCGTTTTTCGCGAGCTGAGGCGTACTTTTATACAACAAGTTAAACGGTCATTCCCCGACTTGATCGGGGAATCCATTTTTCGGTCCATATTCTGGATCCCCCGGTCAAGCCGGAGGATGACAAACCTTTTTAATATGAAAACTCTTTTTATTCTCCCCGACCGGGGAGAAGTCTCTACCCTCAGCAGGGCACGTAGTTGATCGTATAGCCATACCCCCGAAAGATGCTCTTGAAGTTCTCCTTCTCTTCCGGCGACAGGAAGAGGTACAGGGAGATCACCTTCTCCTTCGACCGTTCCTCTGTGCAGTTAAAGCGATAGAGCTCTTTTTTAAGGTCGTCCGGCATTATGGTCTCAGAGAGTATATGTTCAAGGTCCCCGCTTTTGCAGAGCATCGTATGAAGGCTCTCGCTCTTTCTGCCGAGATAATACGCCCGGTTGTCCTTGCTGATGATAAAGGTGGTCGGGCCGCAGGCAGACAGGACCAAAGAAATTGCTGCACTGACCAACACGAACAATAGTCTCGTCGAAAACTTCATGGTCTCCTCCCGGTATTAAGCAGGTCCTCTATTTTTCTGAAAAAGGAAGCAGAACCAAAATCTGTCCTCCCCACAATCCTCTCGGCGATAAGCCCCCTGCGGTCAACAAGCACCGTTGTAGGCAGGCCGACCACCGTATATTTTCTGATAAACACGCCTCCGCCTGTCTCAGGAAGCAGGGGATAGGTGACCGGTACCTTTTTCAGGACTTCCAGCACCGGCTCTTTCATTCTGTCGGACGTAATACCGAGGACGACAAGGTCCTGTTTTCTGAATTTCATATAAAGTGTATCGAGCGACGGCATCTCTTCAAGACACTCCGGACACCAGCTCGCCCAGAAATTTATCAGCACCACC
>PNOC01000032.1 GCA_013824615.1 Thermodesulfovibrio sp. | reverse complement strand
TACATTAAACGCGGACCTGCTCTATAGTTTTCAAAGAACAGTATTCCCTAAACCGGACTTCATGATTTAAACGGTCTAGAGAATGTTACCGGCTAAAACCATCTCACCGGCCTGCAGACAAGTACTTACTATAAACCATGGAAAAACAAAAAGCAACCTCTTTTGTACAATTACAGCTTACCACGCAAAAAAATTATGTCAAGGACAAAACCCGTCACAATTCATGGATAAAGAAATTCATCTCCCGCTCTTCCGCAATCGTTGAGCCCGGCCCGTGACCGGGAAAGATTTGGGTTGTGGGAGGAAGGTCGATGATGCGCCGGAAAGACTGCTTCATGGACTGAAGGCTGCCTCCGGGAAAATCCGTACGTCCGATAGAACCGGCAAATATGGTGTCCCCGCTCAAAAGCAGATCTCCCTGCAAAAGGCAGATGCCGCCAGGGCTATGTCCTGGTGTATGCATAATAGTGACCACAGTTTCCCCGAGCATCAGTCTGTCGCCCGCTGAGACGATGATATCGGGAGCAGGCTGCCGTTCAAGGGAAAAGCCCATAAGCTGTGCCAGGTCATGGGCACCTTCGTAAATCTGGAGATCTGCCCCGTGCAGAACAACTTCCGCCCCCGTACTTGCCTTTACTTCGGCAACCGCGCCGATATGGTCAAAATGACCGTGGGTACATACGATATATCTCGGCTTCAACCGCAGCCGGTCCAGAATCTTAAGAATACCGGCGGCATTATCGCCCGGGTCTACGATCATGGCCTCAAGGCTTTCTTCGTCATATGCAATGTAACAGTTCACCTGAAGAGGGCCAACCACAAGATCTTCTATCTTCATCACTATTATCCCTTATCTGCTTTATTGTATTTGTATGGTTATATTATCATAAAAAGCAGCTAACCACATTGTCATCTTAATCGCGTGAGGAATGAAGAAAAACAGGCCAATTGCATTAATTTCAGCGGTCCCTCTTGAAGGCAGCCACTTTATTAAGATGCTTAAACCGCTCGGGGGGACGGGGCAACGCAGCCGCTCATCGTGTTGCCCGGGGTTCTACGCAGGAAGACTCTTCGGCTGCGAACTGCTCTATGTTTCCTCCGGGATGGGCAAGGTGAATGCAGCCCATGCTACCACGCTTGTTATCAACTGCCACAGCCCGTCCCTCGTCATCAATTTCGGCATTGGCGGGGCATACCCTTCTTCAGGCCTTGCGGTCGGAGATGTTGCTATCGCCACAAAAGAGATTTATGCTGACGAAGGGGTCTGGCTTAAAGAGGGCCTTCAGACGCTTGAGACCACGGATATCCCCCTGGTGCGGACTGGACGCCGCAGATACTACAATGAATTTCCCCTCATCAACCGTCAGACAAAGAAGTTTGTAAGCCTAAACCTGCTGGCAAGCTGGGAACAGGACATCGGGGCCAGCATCAGGACAGGACCTTTTGCGACAGTATCTGCCTGTACCGGAACAAACAAAAGGGCAGAAGAAATCGAAAAACGGTTTGGGGTGATCTGCGAGAATATGGAAGGGGCTGCTGTTGCCCATATCTGTGCTCTCTATGGCATTTCCCTGATCGAGGTCCGCGGCATAAGTAATATTGTTGAAGAAAGAAACAGGGCCTCGTGGAATATTGCCGGGGCTGCAGAAAATTGCCAGGACGTTGTCATGGAACTGCTTAAGAAACTGTCAAAATCATCTCTTATACAGGCATGCTGATGCAGTTGCTGACGCTCGGGTATTCTCCGTGTCCGAATGATACCTTTATTTTCTATGCACTTACTCATTCCAGAATCGAAACCGGGAATCTCCGGTTCCGTGAGATCCTCGAAGACGTCGAAACACTGAACCAGATGGCCCGCCGGTCGAAACTCGACATAACAAAGGTCTCATTTCATGCACTGGGCTATCTGCGCGAGGACTATGTCCTCCTCCGTTCGGGGGGGGCGATGGGCAACGGCTGCGGTCCGCTTGTCATAGCTCCGGAGGAGTGCCGCATGGAGGACCTCAGAGGAAAGACGATAGCTATCCCCGGCGGACTCACCACCGCATTCCTGCTCCTCAGGCTATTTGATCCTTCATTAGGGGAGCGCGTCAAAGTGATGCCTTTTCATGCCATCCTCTCTGCAGTGAAAAATCGCGAGGTGGATGCCGGCCTGATCATCCATGAAAGCCGCTTCACGTATCAGGCAGCCGGACTGAAGAAGGTCCTTGACCTTGGTTCATGGTGGGAAGGTCTGACCGGGCTGCCGATTCCACTCGGCGGCATTATTGCGAAGAGGTCACTGGGTGCCGAATGCATAAGGAATATCGAGCTTGCCATCCGGCACAGCATCCAGTATGCACAGGAAAACCCTCAGGAACCGAAGGCCTATATCAGTCGGCATTCTCAGGAACTGGACGAGGCGGTTATTGAACAGCATATCGGACTTTATGTAAATAATTATTCGCTTGATCTCGGTGAAGACGGGCTGATGGCAGTCCGTGAGTTTTTCAGGATGGCGGAAGAAAATGGACTTATAAGCAAGACCTCGAAGCAGTTGATGGAATAATCTCGGCCGGAGATTTACCCTTCCTCCGGCCGGCAGGAAAATACCTCTTATCAGGATCGGCACTCAAAAATTGCGATTTAACTCCATTGATTCCCTCCGGTTTTGCAAATTTACATTTAAAGATGTTTTGTGCTATGGTTTAAACTTATTGCGCTATATATAGATGATAGGCTGTTTCGCCGTCATTTCCCACGTCCTGGGATGACCGTAAACCGGCAAATAAAAGGAGAATGGCGATGGTCAAGAAAATTGTTCTGGCATATTCCGGGGGTCTTGATACCTCTATTGCGATAAAGTGGCTGAAAGAGACGTACCATGCGGAGGTTATAGCCTATTGTGCCGACCTGGGGCAGGGGGAGGATCTTGCGGCAGTAAAAAAGAAAGCTCTCCAGACCGGCGCATCCAGGGCCTATGTCCAGGACCTTCGTGAGGAGTTTGTCAGGGAATATATTTTTCCGATGCTGAGGGCTAATGCTGTCTATGAAGGGACCTATCTGCTCGGAACCTCGATCGCGCGCCCGCTCATCGCCAAAAAGCAGATAGAAGTTGCTCAGAGGGAAGGGGCTGATGCAGTTGCCCACGGAGCCACCGGCAAGGGAAATGACCAGATCCGTTTTGAATTGACCTGCTATGCACTTAAGCCTGATATCAAGATAATAGCGCCTTGGCGTGAATGGTCTTTCAACTCACGGGAGTCGCTCATAAACTATGCCCGGAAGCATGGGATACCGGTCACCGCAACAAAGAAAAAACCTTATAGCACTGATATGAACCTGTTTCATATCAGTTACGAGGGCGGAATACTCGAGGACCCCTGGAAAGAACCGACCCCTGACATGTATACGATGATCCAGCCGCTGGAGAAAACCCCTAACCGGGCAGAATATATAGAAATTTCATTCAGTTGCGGAGACCCTGTCAGCATCAACGGCAAGAAATTGTCTCCGGCAAAGCTGCTCCAGCAGCTGAATGAGATTGGTGGCAGACATGGCATCGGCAGAGTAGATATCGTTGAGAACCGGTACGTCGGCATCAAGTCCCGCGGCGTCTACGAGACCCCGGGTGGCACGCTTCTGCATGCAGCCAGAAAGGCAGTCGAGTCGCTCACGCTCGACCGCGAGGTCAAACATCTGCTCGATTCGCTTATGCCGAAATATGCTGAACTTGTCTACTATGGCTACTGGTTTGCGCCGGAGAGGCTTGCGCTTCAGGGCATGATAGACTCCGCGCAGCAGCAGGTGACCGGTACGGCACGGCTGAAGCTCTATAAAGGAAACTGTATTGTTGCAGGGAGAAAGGCCCCCGGGTCTCTTTATGATGCCAAGCTGGCCACCTTCGAAGCTGAAGATGTTTATAACCAGAAAGATGCCGAGGGGTTCATAAAACTGAACGCCCTCAGGCTTAAGGCGAACAAAACCCTCAGGTGAGGAGATGTCCGAACTCAGATACTGGGTAGGGCTCTCTCTGGTACCGGATATTGGCCCGATACTTTCGAGAAGGCTTATCGCCGAGTTTGGCTGCCCGTCAGACATCTTCAAAGCACAGAGCAATGAATTATGCTGCGTGGAAGGCCTCGGACAGGAAAAGGCCGGCCGCATAAAAAGCTTTAAGGGCTGGGATATGGTTGACCGGCACCTGAGAGAGAGTGAAAAAAATAAGATCAGGGTAACGGCCTATGCTGATTCTGGATACCCTGCAGTACTGAGAGAAGTTGATGCAGCCCCGGTTGTTTTATATATGCAGGGTGAGTACAGACCAGAAGACCGCTATGCTGTTGCCGTGGTTGGATCGCGGAAACATACCGGCTACGGTGAGTCAGTCGCCCGGAAGTTTTCAGGAGAGCTGGCCAGATCCGGACTCACGATTGTCAGTGGAATGGCCCGGGGGATTGATACCCTGGCCCATATGAGTGCTCTCTCCTCAGGAGGCAGAACTCTGGCTGTACTGGGCTCGGGGCCTGATGTCACGTATCCTCCTGAAAACAGGAAGCTGGCCGAAATGGTAGTGGAAGCAGGTGCAATTATCAGTGAGTTTCCCCCTGGCACCTTACCGCTGAAGGAAAATTTTCCGAAACGCAACAGACTCATTAGTGGACTGTCTCTCGGTGTTCTTGTTGTTGAAGCAACGGCCTCAAGCGGCTCGCTCATCACTGCAAATTATGCCCTCGAGCAGAACCGGGAGGTGTTTGCTGTTCCAGGCAATATAACCTCGGAAAATTCAGGAGGCACAAACAGGCTGATTAGGCAGGGGGCAAAACCCGTGCTGGAAACAAAGGATATTCTTGAGGAGCTGGCCCCGGTGCTGAAAGGTTTTATTCGGGCGGAACAACGGCAGGCAGCCCAGTTGTCCGAAAAAGAACAAAAGCTCTGCGAATGCCTGACCGGGGAGCCAAAGCATATTGACCAGCTTTCCCGGGAGGTGCAGCTGCCGGTGCATATCGTACTTGACATGCTCCTTTCACTCGAATTGAAAGGTATTGTCAGACAATCCGGCGGCAAACGATTTTATCTATCATGAGGTGAGAATGACAAAAAAACTTATTAAAATGCTGACAATGATGACAAGAGACAGCAAGGACGCTGAATTTTTTTCAGATGATATATTTGAGACAATCGGGTATGAAGAGCCGGATATCTATGATATTTCTGATGAGCTGACCGTGCTTGAGAATTCAGGAAATATGGACGAGATTGAACTCGATGTCCTCAAGTCTCTGCTGGTATATATACTGATGCGGAAGAGCGATATGGAAAAAGAAGATATTTATTCGTTTGTTTTTGGCAGCGGACGCAGGATCATCTGGAGCTGATGTGAAGCAAGGCTCTGTCCAAGGAGGATATGAATGAAAGCACTGGTAATAGTTGAATCACCAGCCAAGGCAAAGACTATCAGCAAGATACTGGGCAAGGACTATACGGTCAAGGCCTCGGTAGGACATATAAAAGACCTGCCTGCAAAGGAGATGGGCATTGATATAGAACATGACTTTGCCCCTAAATACATTGTCATCCCCGGCAAGGAGAAGATAATCAAGGAGCTGAAGAAAGCGGCCAAAGAGGCCGACACCGTCTTTATCGCCCCTGACCCGGACCGCGAGGGGGAGGCGATAGCCTGGCATATTGCTGCTGAGGTAAAGGACAAGAAAAAGAGTATCTACCGCATCAAGTTTAATGAGATCACGAAGGCGGCCGTGCTCGAAGCTGTCCAGAACCCCGGGGAAATCGATATGAACAAGGTCGATGCCCAGCAGGCAAGGAGAATTCTCGACAGGCTCGTGGGCTACGAGCTCAGCCCGCTGCTCTGGCGGAAGGTCAGAAGGGGCTTGAGCGCAGGCAGGGTCCAGTCAGTCGCTGTCCGGCTGGTCGTGGACAGGGAGCGTGAGGTCGAGGCCTTCAAACAGGAGGAATACTGGTCGATCAATGCCGAGTTCGAAGGCTCAAACAAACCCTCCTTCTGGTCCAAGCTGTTCAAATATGATGAGCAGAAGGTTGAGATAGGCAATTCTGAAACTGCAGATGCTGTTGTCAAGCAGGTCAAAGACAGTAAATTTGTCCTTATCAGCATTGACCGCAAGAAAAGAAAACGTATGCCGTCCCCGCCTTTTATTACAAGTACTCTGCAGCAGGAGGCCTCAAGGAAACTGCGCTTCACTGCAAAGAAAACCATGGCGGTTGCCCAGCAGCTTTATGAGGGAATCGAACTGGGGGAAGAGGGGGCGGTCGGTCTCATTACCTACATGAGGACTGATTCAAACAGGATATCGGCTGAGGCGCAGAAGGCTGCCCGCGAGTTTATCGAAGAAACCTATGGCAAGGAATTTCTGCCGGAGAAACCTCCGGTTTATAAGAGTAAGGCCTCTGCCCAGGAGGCACATGAGGCGGTCAGGCCGACCTATCTGACAAACAGACCTGAACATATCAAGCAGTATCTCAGCAAAGAGCAGTTATCCCTTTATAAGCTGATATGGAACCGCTTTATCGCAAGCCAGATGGCACCGGCAGAACTTGAGCTGACAACCTTCGATATTTCACCTGAGCAGAGCAGGGGCAAGATTGTCTTCAGGGCAACCGGCAGCGTCGTCAAATTCCAGGGGTTCATGACCCTCTATACCGAAGGTACGGATGACCTGCTGGATGAGAATGAGTCGCTCCTGCCGTCGCTCAAGGAAGGGGAGATTCTAAAGCTTCTGAGCCTTCTGCCCAAGCAGCACTTCACGCAGCCACCGCCGCGGTATACCGAGGCATCGCTCGTCAAGGCACTTGAAGAGAAGGGCATCGGCAGACCAAGCACATACGCTGCGATCATGTCGACAATTCAGGATCGCAAGTATGTCCAGAAAACCGAAGGCAAGTTTGCTCCGACTGAACTCGGGGTGGTGGTCAATGACCTCCTGGTGGAACGCTTTGCCGAACTTATGGACATCGGGTTCACTGCCGGCCTGGAAGAAGACCTTGACCATATTGAAGACGGCAAGACAAAGTGGGAGAAGGTCGTGGGTGATTTTTACAAGCCGTTTCATGACAAGCTTTCAGAGGCACTGGCGGTGCCAGGCAAGGTCAAACCTGAGGATATTCCAACCGAGGCTGTCTGTGAGAAATGCGGCAAACCCATGGTTATCCGCTGGGGCCGGCATGGCCGATTCATGGCCTGCTCCGGCTTTCCCGAGTGCAAAAATGCCAAGCCGCTCGATGGTGATAAGCCGGCTGCTGAGCCGGTTGAAACTGATGAGAAATGCCCGAAATGTAATGCCCCGATGCTGTTGAAGGCTGGCCGCTTTGGCAAGTTCTATGCCTGCTCAGCCTACCCTGACTGCAAAACAACCAAGCCGATAGCAACCGGAGTGAAGTGTCCTGATGACGGCGGCGATATCGTCGAACGTCGCTCCAAGCGCGGCCGCTCATTCTGGAGCTGCAGTAATTATCCAAATTGCAAGTTCGCAACCTGGAGCAAACCGGTTGCTCAGCAGTGTCCGCAATGCGGAGCAGCGTTTCTGGGTGAAAAATGGTCCAAGGGCGGCGGGGTGACCTACGTCTGCCTGAACAAAGAGTGCACCTACAAATCTGAGGAAAAGAAGGAAGAGTCTGCAGCAACCGAGGCATGAGTATGAAAATGCCCCGTCTGCACGGGAATGACGAAAGAATACCGAAAAATACTTTTTCAATAGCCTGCTAAAGGGTGGAGGCGTTGAGAAGTTGTCCTCCCGGCTGTCTCCGGGTGGCAGCCAGACAGTGTAATGGAAAAGGCCGGCTATGACCGGCCCTTTTTCAGTATCACCCGATTTGATCCAGATGCCCCAGAAATTCTTCCATGGTTTTGCTGCGCTTCATTGCCTTAATTTGAGGGGCAAAGTCAGTATCCAGGATAAAACAGACGACCTCTTTAAGTTTATACAGTATCTGGGTGTTCCCGTGGAAGAGCTTTTGGTAACGGCTGACCAGCTCTCGCAAATAATACGCCAACTCTTCGGCACGTTCTTCCCGGCCTGGCTTTATACTACCTTTGCCGCGCAGCCGCTGGAAAAGGAGAGGCGAGCAGATTGCGCCCCGGCCAAGCATCAGGCCGGCAGCGTTCGTGCTGGTGAGAACATCGTTCCCCTGTGCAGCAGAATTGATATCGCCGTTGACGATTACCGGCAATGTGGTCTGCCTTACAACTTCTGCAGAAACAGTATGATCAGCCTGCCCCCCGTATTTCTCTTTTACGGTGCGGGCGTGCAGAATGAGAAAATCAAGTCCGACGTCTTCAAACATCGGCAGGAGCGTGAATATTTGTCCCGGCGTGTCGTAACCCGATCGCATCTTTACGGAAAGACTGCCGTGCACAACGCCCCTGACAGCGTGGAGTAGCTCCGGCAGGCACGATGGATATTTCAGGAGAGCTCCCCCGCCTGCCCCTGAAGTCATCCGCCCCCGAGGACATCCCATATTGATATTGATGTGCCTGGCGCCCTGATCCTGAGCGATTTGCGCCGCAGCGACCAGCGCCTTCTGGTCGCTGCCGACAAGCTGAACCACAAGCGGTACCTCCCGGTGTGTTGAAGTCACTTCACGCAGATCTGCAGCAGACATCGGCTGCTTCGAGCCGGGACGGACTCTTACAAATTCAGTAAATACTACGTCAGGCCGCACCCATTCGACAAATAATGATCGAAGTGCACAATTCGTAAGCCCCTGCATTGGGGCGAGCATCAGCGGCTTGCTTGTCTGGTCCCAGGGAAGGATCATGTTACATTCATGCAATTGCAAGGCATCTGTTGCAGGCAAAAAAGGTACCGCATTATTTATATCTTCTGCAGATAGCCATGGGCCTGACCGTATACCGAGGGGCTTGATTCTTCAGAGACATTTTGCACGATGAGCTCCAGTGCCGCGGTGACCTTTTCCCTGAGTGCAGGTTTTAAATTCTTTACATGCTGGAAGGTGTTTAACAGCCTGCTCGTCGTTGTCGCATTTATGGGCGCAAGCTCTATCACGGTGTCCGTCATCCATCTGATGCCCTGATCGGTCCATACCATCTTATTGTTGGTTGCCATAGGCAGAAAGAGCGCCCTTGACCATGTAGGCTGTTTGATATCGAACCCCGGCCGATTCTTTTCTGTCTCTATCATATCAAAGACATCTGAACAGGTTCCGCCTGCAACAACCCGCAGATAATTTGCATAGCCGCTGAGGTCCGCATTCCACGACGAGTAGGCCTCTTCGAGTACACTGCGGCGCGATGCCGCCGAACTCCGGTTCAGGGCGTGCAGTGCGGCCACCCGGTCGGTAGCGGTGGTAGCCGCATAAAAATGATCCAAAGCTATTTTATGGCTTTCTTCTGAATCTTCGATTGCGATCAGTTCAAGGAGCGTGTTTTTAAGCATACGGTCTTCTATCCCGTCTTTCTGGGTTTGCCCGCCCGATGAACCCTGGAAAGAATACGTATCCAGCCGGTGAAATTGCTCTTTAAGCCGGCTCCGCCAGCGCCGGTTTATTGCCTTCATCAGGCTTTCCTTTGCGACCACAAGCTCCTGGTACCATCTGCTGTAATTGCGGTCCATGGGCTGTTCATCGATACGGAGAAAATATGATTTCAGGGAATAGGAAAGATCATCATCGGCAATGATCTCTCCGAAAAGGTCCAGCCATGCAGAATCTATCTGAGCTTCGGGGTCGTGAAGAAGCTTGATCCGTTCTCTATCGGTAAGCTGCCTTATGGCATCAACCCTGTTATAGAAGTTGGGGTCCAGGCGCGCCTGAAGTGCCCTGGCCTCAGGGCCGGCATTTGTGTCGATGAAGGTTCCGTAAAACGAATAATCACGGTTCATGGAGGCAAAGCCGGGAGCCGCGGGGATATCATCAAATGTCAGTTCAGCCTCAGCCTCCCTGAGCTGGAAGACCTGGTGAGTCCCCTCGATATCTTTTCCGTTTTTGTCCACCAGGGCGAGTTCGACAGGCAGGTGAAAGGGAGTTTGACCCGCCGAGACTTCCTGTCTCAGGTGGATGTGGTAGCGCTTTGTATGATGGTCATAACCGGTTGTGGCAAATACCTTCGGATATCCGATCCTGTACAGCCATTCTCTTTTGAACTGCTCGAGGGAAATGCCCGAGACCTCTTCAAAGCATGCAAAGAACTGGTCTGTATCTGCATTGTTGTTCCGGTAGCGTGAAAAATAGAGGTCTTTGCCTGCCTGGAATTTCTCCGACCCCAGAATCAGCCGCAGCATCCTGATTACTTCAGCAGCCTTGACATACGTAACGCCGTCTATGAGTTCATCGGGGTCGTTAAAGCCTTCCCGCACGATCCGTCCGGCATGACCGGCGTCTTCTATGGCAAGGGGCCCAAGGAGAGGGTTGCGTATTCCGTCGACCTGATTCAACCGTATAAAAGACGGGTCGAAGAGGCTGGCGACGAACTGCCTTTCCACATCAACCGTATAGGCCTCGTTCAGCCAGACATCAAACGGCGTGTCCATGGTGGTCTCGCTGCCGCACTGGTTGTGTTCGAATTCGTGAACAATAATCGCATGGGCGTAGAGAAGCGTCAGGTCCAGGGTATGCTGCGTAATCAATGCGGCATCGGTCACGATCGTTGTGTTGCCGACATTCTCCATCCCGCCGAAATTGGATTTGTTCATGCAGATCGTGCGGTAGGTGTCTCCGGTATATGCGTATCCCTGGGTTTTTTCTATCCAGAGCAGAGATTCCTTGAGTATGTCCATGGGTATGCGTGCGTCATTTCTGCAGCCGGGAGGGACCAGATACTCAAGCGTTACTGTCCGTCCGGACTCATAGGTCACCGTCTCCTCAAGGGTCTCCCATGTGCCGGCCCCCACCAAAAAGAGATACGGGGCCATCGGGATGGGGTTTTCATACGTGATGACCTGCCTTTTTGCATCTCCAGCCTTATGCACAGGCCTTCCGTCCGGGTTCAGTCTCCGATCTATGTTGCCGTTGCTGATAAGATGAGTATAAGCGCTGTCAGCCTCAATGGTGGTGGTCATGGTGCATTTGGCGCGGCAGTCGTCGAAAATCGGCATGATCCGCTGAAATCCCCATTGCTGGCACTGTGATATGTACTGTTGGGGGGCCCCGGCCGGGGTGGTATCTTTATAGATCCCCTCAAGTATGTGATCGGAAGGGAAGCAGTGCGTGAATGTCCTGAGAAAAAACCTTTCCCCGGCCTTTATATCCCTTGCGAGGTCGACGAAGAGCCTGTTATTATCGCGGACATATTCATAACTCAACGGAGACCCCTTGTCTGTCGGACCTGTACACCATGCAACACTGATAATGTCGAGACCATTGGCATCAAGCCGGAGCGTGCGGAAATTCTGCAAAGCGGTCATTTCGAGACAATTGGTAGCCTCCACCTGATCCCCTGCGAAGTTGAGGTATATTGTGAGGTGATGGAGCTTTACCGGCAGTTCTCCAAAATCCTCGCGTATGTATTTATAACGTCTGTCAGCCATCGTTTCCCCTCCCTGTCCTAAAACAGCAGTTTCTGCTCCTCGCCTCTGAAATAAAAGGCGTCCTCGATCAGCTCGATAAGATGTATCACCGGTCTGTCGGTTACCGTCCTGCTCAGCTGCATGATACAACCGGGGCAGGAGGTTATGACGGTATCCGCACCTGAAGAGGCGATGGTCTCTCCCCGGCTCTCAAGGAGGTCCGCCGACAGCTGCTTGTTCGACATACAAAAGAGACCGCCGAACCCGCAGCAGGCAGATTGTTCCGGCCCGACGAGTTCAACCCCGGCCCGCTTGATGATCTCTTTCGGTTCCTTGCTGACCCCGAGTCCGAACTGCAGATGGCAGGGGTTATGGAAGAACGCCTTCTTCTGTATCATATCAGTATGGTCGAGCTTGTCGATGAAGAAGGTCGATATGTCCATTGCCCGGTCGAGCCCTTTTCCGATCATTTTGGGATATTCGTGCTTGAGCGTCATGGTACAGGTCGGGCAGAGACTCAGAATAGCTTCGACCTTCAGCCTGCTGAATACTCCGTGGTTCCTTTTCGCCTGCTCTACTGCTTCATCCTCGAGTCCGAGACTTCTGAGCGGACTTCCGCAGCAGGTCTCGCCTTTTGGGAGTATGACCTCGTAGTCAAGCCGGTGCAGCACATGAATTAAAGACTCGCCGAAATGCGGGTAGATATAGTTAACGCTGCACCCGGTAAAGATCGCCACTCTCCCCCGCTTCTTTCTCTGGGTCTTAAAGACCTGATCAGCAGCCCTTAGCGGAGATTCGGGAAGTTCAGGAATAGCCGGCATGACTCCCATACGTGCAAGGGCAGGCAGCACCGATTTCTGAGCCATGCGCGCTGCCTTGTAAGCCATATCAGGCCAGGCTATCGACAACTTTGTGAGGGCCCGCAGGACAGCTCCCATCCGGTTGCTCTTTTTCAGGACAGATCTTCCGTGATAAAGGGCCTCCATCAGGTCTATTCCGAGCGGACAGCTCCGGTTGCATGCGCCGCAGAGTATGCAGCTGTTTATATGCTGGTTCAGCAGCTTTGAGGGTGATGTACGCCCGTCAAAAAGCCCCTGCAGCAGGGTGAGTCTTCCCCTGGCGCCTCTCATCTCGACAGGGTCTTCTGCATAGGTGGGGCAGAGAGCCTTGCAGCTGCCGCACCGTACGCACTTGTTAATGTCGCTGCTATATGCTGATTTCATGGAATGCATCGGAAGGGATCTGTCAATGCTGCTGTTCAAGAACGCGGTTCATGCTGCCTGTTTTATATCCTTCCAGATCAAGAGAGATGAATAAATAACCAAGCTCGTGGAACCGTTCTGCCACGAGCAGACGGGTGGCAGGCTCGGTCAAACGCTGCATATCGCCGCCCTGTACTTCGATGCGGGCCGTATCTCCGTGATCACGCACCCTGACCAGCCCGAGGCCGAGGGATTTAAGAAACTGCTCTGCAGCCTCAACCCGCTTCAAGGCTTCGGCAGTAATTCTGCAGCCATAGGGAAACCGGGAGGACAGGCAGGGAGAGGCTGGCTGGTCCCAGGTATGCAGACCGAGTTTCTTCGACAGGGCCCTGATATCCTGTTTCATAAAGTTGCACTCTGCAAGAGGGCTTCTGACCCTGTGCAGACTTGCAGCCTTTCGCCCCGGCCGGTAGTCGAACAGGTCATCTGCATTTGTTCCGTCAAATATCCAGGCCAGCCGATGTTCTTCCGCGATCTTCTCCATTTTGCCAAAAAGTTCATCCTTGCAGTGGAAACATCTGTCCGGGGCATTTCGGACGAATTTTTCATTGGCCAGCTCATCTGTTCTGATAACAAGATGCCTGACTCCTGCCTCTTCAGCAAAAGACAGGGCCTTCTGGTAATCTGCCTCAGGCATAGTTGGGGAGACGGCAGTAACAGCAATGAACTGCATTCCTGCCAGGTCCATGGCCTTCAGAAGAAAGGTGCTGTCCACCCCGCCGGAAAAAGCCAGGGCAGCTGTCCGGGCCTCCTTCAGGACTGCAAGCAGGCCAGAGAATTTCTGGTCGAGTTCCGGGTCAGAGCTCAGGTCAGGCGTCTTGTGGGCAGTCTGATCCAGGCCATGTTCATGTTCAGGTTCGCCATCAGCACTCACAAGGAGCTCACCTCATAGTTTTCCTGATGCATCTTGTTGTCGGCACGCACGATCACCTTCACCCCGTACTGGCTTTCAACATCCTCAATGCCGAGCATTTCTTCGTCAGAGAGCATTTCGGCCACCAGTGGATGCGCGGTGATAATGATTTTTTCACTGCCGTGGCGTGCAAGCTTCTTGATTGTCCGGAGTATTTCGTAGCAGAGTGTCTCGGGAGATTTCACAAATCCCTTCCCTTCGCAGTACGGACAGGTGGTGCTGAGGGTGCGGCCGAGGCTTTCCCTCACCCGCTTGCGGGTCATCTGGATCAGGCCGAGTTCGGAGATATGGAAGATGGTATTTTTTGCGCGGTCTTTTTTCATCGCTTCGACAAAGGCGTTAAAGAGTTTGTCCCGGTTCTCCGGTTTGTCCATATCGATAAAGTCGATGATAATGATTCCGCCGAGGTTTCTCAGCCGTATCTGGTAGGCGATCTCCTTGACAGCCTCAAGATTCGTCTTGAGTATCGTGTCTTCGAGGCCCTCTTTGCCGACAAATTTCCCGGTGTTAACATCAATGACCGTCATCGCCTCGGTATGGTCGACAACAATATAGCCGCCGGACTTCAGCCAGACCTTTCTGCCGACAGCTCTTGATATGTCAAGTTCAATACCGAAGGCATCAAATATCGGTTCGGCCTCTTCATATAACTCTATTTTGCTGAGGAGCTTTGGGAAGTAGGTCTTGACGAATGCGATGATCCGTTCATATTCCTCTGCAGAATCTATGGTCAGCCGCTCCACGTCATGGCTCATGAGGTCGCGGACACTTCGAAACACGAGATCAAGGTCACTGTAAAGCAGTCCGCGGGCAGGCACTTTTTCACGTCTTTCCTGGATATTTTTCCAGAGCAGCAGCAGAAACTCCAGATCTTTCCTGATGTCCTCTTCTGTCGAATCCTCGCTCGCTGTCCGGATAATCAGACCGTAGCCTGAAGGTTTAACCATACCGACAATCTGCCTGAGCCGGGCCCGTTCCTCTTCGTCAGAGATCCTGCGGGATATACCGACATGTTCAACGTCCGGCATAAGGACGAGATATCTCCCCGGGAGCGTTATATAGGAGGTGGCACGGGCTCCTTTGCTGCCGATCGGGTCTTTCGAGACCTGGACGAGCAGATCCTGGCCTTCCTGGATAAGGTCTTCGATCGTCGCCTCACACCGGGCACGGCGCGATACAAGTTCTATTGGGCTTTCCTTTTCCTCATCCTCAAACAGGGGGGCATATTCGTCGGTATCTGCTTTGATATCCGCAACATAGAGAAAGGCCGCTTTTTCGAGGCCGATATCAACAAAGGCAGACTGCATGCCGGGGAGGATCTTTACCACTTTGCCTTTGAATATATTGCCGACGAGACTTGCGTCGCGCTTCCGCTCCACATAGAACTCAACTACCTGACCGCCTTCGAGCAGCCCGACACGGGTCTCTTCCCGGGTAACATTTATCAGTATTTCACTGCTCATACTGCACCAATCTCCAGAGGCTCAATCCACCTGCAAGCTTTTATATCAGTTCCGGCGGCAGGACCAGCCGCACGGTCAATTCCATACATGCCATACATGGCGACTCTGGTGATGTCAAGGTCAACGGCCGGGAGGTCGAATATCGCCCTGGTTATCTCATCAAGCCGTACCTTGTCTTCACCGCAGTCCCTGACCGTTATCCTGAAGGTTTTGGGATCAAGCTGTTCCACTGTTTCGATCATAGTTTTTATATTGACCATCCCCTTTTTCCGTTCGACGATTATTTCGTCCCGGCTATAGAAACTTTCTGCTGAGAGGTCAGCTCCCCGCAGTTCATACACGTATTTTATTATAAAACTATTGAGCGATTTTTCCCTGCCTGACAGCCGCATTATCTGTTTGACCCTGATTCCGGCCGGCAGATGCAGATTCAGTAAAGTCAGCATATCCCCGGGACCGGCAGCTGCCTCGGTCCTTGCAAACATACCCGAATGCATATGAAAGGGCAGTTCGAGCTCAAGGTCCAGATATTCGTTCAGCCCGGCTATGCCGACACCAAGCGCAGGTCCGAAGGAGAGCTTCGGTGCCGGGTGGAATCCGCTCGAATACTTAAGAGGGAACTCAGCCCGCTTCAAGGCCCGGATAATTGCAGTCGTCAGCTCAAGGTGCGAAAGGAAACGGGCCTTGTCGGTCTTTGTAAAACTGATCCGGTAGCGGATTGTCTGCTCAGGCACCGTACTTTGCCGCTGTGATGCCGTCGTGGGCAGAGGTGATGCCGTCGATGCTGTTTCGGCAGTGTTCTGGCCGCATGATAACCCGCAGTTATGGCACTGCTTTCTGCAATCCTGGGTAAAGGTGCCTGAAAGAGCGTGCTGGTATTCTTTCCAGAGGAACTCTTTCGTGACACCGGTACGGATAGTGTCCCAGGGAAGGGAATCGTCAATCCGGTATGCCCTGCCGGCGAAGCTGGGCATATCAATGCCGGACAGTTCAGCAGCTTCTGTCCATTTTTCGAAATTAAAGCACTCTGTCCAGGCGTCGAGCCGACAGCCGAGGGACCATGCTTTTTCGATCAGGAGGGCAAGGGATTCGTCTCCCCGGGCAAAGACGGCTTCCAGCAGCGACATGTTTTCATTGTGCCCCTTGAACTTGATGCCTTTTTTCAGAAAGGCGCGTCTGAGAAAATCGTTTTTCTCCTTCATCATTGCAATATCATTCTGTCCGAACCACTGGAACGGGGTATGAGGTTTGGGAATAAAGGACGAAACGCCGGCACTGATCGTCGCATGTCTTCCGGTTATCTTTTTCGAGGTCCTGATCGCCTGCAGGGCCATCTCCGGGATTGCAGCAATATCCTCATCCGTTTCGGTCGGCAGTCCGGTCATGAAATAGAGCTTCAGGCTTGACCACCCTGCCTTAAACAGGGTCTCAAGCGCGTGGCTGTATGTTTCGGCAGTGAAATCTTTATTGATGACCGCCCTGAGCCGGTCTGTTCCAGCCTCTGGTGCTATGGTAAACCCGGTCTTTCTGACCGCCTTCAGTTCACGCAACATAGGGGCGTTTACCGAGCCGACCCTGAGCGAGGGCAGGGACATCGCAACCCTTTTATGACTGAGCCGTCGATTGAACTCCTGCATGAGCTCAAGCAGGCATGAATAGTCTCCTGAACTGAGGGAGGTGAACGATATGTCGTCATATCCTGTATTCCGGAGTGACTGTTCCGCCAGATCAAGGACCTTCTTCACCGACCGTTCGCGCACCGGACGGTAGGCCATGCCTGCCTGGCAGAACCTGCAGCCCATGGAGCATCCCCGGGCGATCTCGATATTCACTCGGTCATGGACAATACTCGTATACGGCAGGACCGGGGTCACCGGGTATGGTGCGTCTTCAAGCGACTGGATCACCCTGCGCTTTACGGTCCTGTCCCTGCCGAGCACCGGAACCAGAACACCTTCAATCTCTGCAAGTGCCTTCAGCAGGACATACCTGTCGGTACTTCCATTTTTTTTCCACTGGTTAAAACAGTGGAGAATTTCCTTTACCGCGTCTTCACCGTCACCGATCAGGAAGGCATCTATAAATGGGGACATAGGATAAGGATTAAGTGTCGATGGGCCACCGGCGATCACCAGGGGCGTTTTGGGATTATTCAGCCGGTCTGCGGTTCTCAGAGGGATCCCGCCCCGGTCCAGCATGCTCAGGACGGTGGTATAGGCAAGCTCATACTGAAGGCTGAAGCCGACAACATCAAAGTCCTTAAGCGGCCGTCCCGACTCCAGGGAGGCAAGCAACTCCCCCTGGGCCTTCATCGCATCGTCAAGGTCGCCCCAGGGAGCAAAAACGCGTTCAGCCGCGGCATAGGGGATCTCATTGATGATGCTGTAGAGGATCCTGAGTCCCAGGTGAGACATGCCGACTTCATAGACGTCCGGAAATGCCAGTGCTACCCGCAAATCAGCAGATTTATGTATGGCGTTTATTTCGTTATTTATATACCGGGACGGCCGCTGGAACAATAATAGATTCACGCGTTAAGATAACACCCTCCCTGACTCTTTGGCAAGCAGGGTGCTGCTCTGGGCAGGAATGCAGCAAACCGGATATAATATGGTATAGTCTACGTTATGCAGGCTGAATCCGGGTCACCCTGACCCTGGCGTACAAAGATTTACCCTTGAAAGGTTTTCTGAAAGTTAATGTATGAAAATATCCCGTAAGTTTGACATATATACCTTTATTGTTGCGGCGGTATTTATCGCAGCGTTTCTTATTTCCTACAGGACAATCAGCACTATCAGTACTGAAACCTCCAGGCTGTTTGATATTTCGAAAGAATTTGATTATCTCACACATCTGAAGCAGACCCTGATTGATCTTGAGCACAGCACCGAGCACTACCTTGAGCTTGCCGAAAGCAAGGGCTATAGTAATGCGGTTATGAAGGACCTGGCGGGATATGAACAGGCCCTGAGAATGTCCTCTACCGTAAAACTCGATGACGAAGAAAAAGAGCTGGTGCAGATCGCCCTGATTAAATTGCCGCAGTTTACCGGGCTGTTGGAGGAACTGATCAGGGCTGAGGGCAGGATTACTGAGGAGCATAAAGCTGCCTACCGCCAGTTAAGAGTAGACTACATTGAGAAAACGCTGGCAGGAATAAATGAGCACTGGAAGGAAGACCTGGAGAAGGTGACAAGGCTTTCCGAGCGGGCGAGACAGTCAAAATCGAGGGCGCTGACGTTTCTAATTATTTTAGCAGCGGGCCTTTCCGGTCTCCTGATTGTGGCTCGGATTATCGTTTCCCGGTCTGTCGTGAGACCATTAGGGGAAATAGAGGAGATCAGCAATGCCATAGCCGGCGGCGATATCAAAAAAAGAATCTTCCTGACCTCTGATGACGAGCTCGGAAGTCTTTCCACCAGCGTTAATGTGATGGCAGCTGCGATGCAGGATAAGCTCGAAAAACTCGAAGACGCGGTCAACAAGGAACAGGCGCTTGTCAGGGAGCAGACGATTCTGAGTGAACTTATGGGATTCATAGCCTCAGGGGCCGAACTCGAGGTCGTTCTCCGGATATTCCTGGGAAGGACGCGCGATCTGATGAGGGCCGGGTACAGTGCCATCTTTATCATGGAACCGCGAGACCCCCTTGATCCGGAACTTAAATTCTTCATTAATACCTTTGAAGAGCATACAGGTATGGAATGCGGCCGGTCCATGCTTAAAGGGGTTTTTATTAATGTTGTCAGGACGCTGACTCCTCTGAGGGTCAATACACCGCTTACGGAAACTCCCATGATGCATGTGGATATCCGGAATCTTATTGCCATTCCTCTCTCTTCGATCGATAAGGGAGTCCTTGGGCTGGTTGTCATTATTAATAAGGACGGAGGGTTTACCCAGAGTGATGAGGATATGCTCTTCAACTTTTCCTTTCAGGCGTTCCAGGCCATCACGATGCAGCAGGAGATCATTCGTTACGCAACGACGGACGGTCTGACCGGACTTCATAACCACCGTGTCTTCAGGGAAAAACTCCATGAAGAGATTGAGCGGAGCAGGCGGTACAGCCGGGATATTTCCCTGCTGATGCTGGATATCGACCATTTCAAAAATTTTAACGATACCTATGGCCATCAGGCTGGTGATACAGTTCTCAGGGCGGTTTCCGCGCTCATCCAGAACAACATACGTACTACTGATTTCGAAGCACGGTACGGAGGCGAAGAGTTTGCTGTCATACTGCCGGAGACCTCAGGCTCCCAGGCGCGCATTGTTGCTGAAAGACTCAGAACCAGCATTGCCGGTTATGTCCTTGATTTAGGAGGCGGAGAACAGCAGAGAGTGACGGTAAGTCTGGGGTATGCCACCTTCCCTCCGGATGCGGACACGGATGAAATGCTCATAAAGAAAGCGGATGAAATGCTCTACGCCTCAAAACATCACGGCAGGAACCGGGTCACCGGATTTGGTGACGGGACGCTCCCCCCGCCCGCGGCAGATACGGTGAAGACTTGACTTGAGCAGAGAGTCCGCGTTTTAATATTATCATGAAAAAACATATACTCTCAGCCGTAATCGCTCTCGCCTGCATCATCTCCGCCTGTTCATCAAAATCCGTAGTAAAACCTGTTGAGGAATTCGATGCAGAGAGGTCTTTTACTCGCGCCAATAAGCTTATCGACGATAAAGAATATCCTGAGGCGCGTGCTGCCCTTCTCGAGATCAAGAACAGGGACCTGACCAAGAAATTCGCACCGCTGGCGCAACTCAGAATAGCCGATTCCCATGTAAGGGAAGATGAGCCGGAACTGGCGGTTGCTGAATACCGGAAATTTCTTGAGATGTATCCCGACCACCGCCATGCAGCCTATGCACAATATCAGATTGCCATGGTCTACTTCAACCAGATTGAGAGTCCGGAGCGCGGATATGGCGGGGCAGCAAAGGCCCTGGCCGAGTTTGAGAAGCTCAAAAACGATTTTCCGCGAAACCCTTACCGGGATCTCATTGACCTCAGGGTTGAGAAGTGCCGCAATACGATGGCGGATTATGAGCTGATGGTCGGTGTCTTCTATATGAACAAAGGCACCTACGGGGCTGCTATCGACCGCTTTGAGGGCCTGCTCAAGGCCTATCCTGACTACAAGAAGCCTGAAAAAGTCCTGCTCAATCTCGGCAAGGCCTATAAGAAATCCGGCCTGAGGGACAAGGCTTCTGAAACTCTAAAAAAGCTTGTTGATACCTTCCCCACATTACCTGAAGCTGCAGATGCGAAGAAGGAGCTTGCCTCCCTGACATCTGATAAAAAGTAGCCCGGTCTTCCTGATGATGCCATGAAGTACTACCCTGTTTTCCTTAATCTGCAGGACAAGAAGGTGGTGATTGTCGGAGGCGGGAAGATCGCCGAGCGCAAGGCTCTGGCCCTTATAAAAGCGGGGGCCTCTGTGACGGTTGTCAGTCCCGATCTCACCAGCCGGCTGATGCAGCTGAGAGACCGCAAGTCCATACAGCACGTCTCCCGTCTCTACCGGAAAAAAGATATCCAGGGGGCCTTTGTGGTGATCGCCGCAACCGATTCAACCGAAATCAACAGCCGGGTATCAAAAGATGCCGAAGGCCTGGTCAATGTTGTTGATGTCCCCCCGTTATGCAACTTCATCGCACCTTCGGTAATACAGAGAGGGGCCTTTACGCTGGCGATCTCGACGAGCGGGGCGAGCCCCGCTCTGGCGAAGACGATCAGGAAAGAGCTCGAAAAACTTTACGGCCCTGAGATCGGCGTGTATCTTAAATTTATAAATGGCATCAGAATCAGGGCGCTTGCCGAAATAACGGAACAATCCGCAAGAGAAAAGTTCTTAAAGGGCCTGGCATCTGAAAAGATGCTGCAGATGCTCAGGGCAAAAGGGATTCAGGAAGTGAAAAAAACGGTGCAGGGTAAACTTGATAAACTCGTAAAAAGTCTTTTTCAAGGCTGTCATTCCAGAAGTTCTTAATCGGCAATCCAAACTTTTCAAGTAGTTGTAACCTCCATGGATACCCGCCTCCGCGGGTATGACGCAAATGTTTTTCACAACGCTTAATATGTAAAGAGATTTATGATGCACTACACTGGCTGCCGTAGAAAAGATTCTCGACAGCGGAAATGACAATTTCGCGCTACAATGAATTTGAAACCTTTCTTATTTCCTCAAGTTTTCTTGCTGCTGCGCCGGAGTCGATCGCCTCGCGGGCTATTTCGTATGCTATCCTGAGGTCCTGTGTCCTGCCTGCCACCATAAGCGCGGCGGCTGCATTCATCAGCACGACGTCCCGTTTCGGTCCCGTTTCGCCCTGCAGAATCCGGACGGTAAGCACTGCATTCTCGTCTTTGTCTCCGCCGATCATATCCTGCATTGTGCCCCGTTGCAGCCCGAAGTCTTCGGGAGACATATACATACTCTCGATCTTTCCCTCTGAAAACCGTGACGCCTTTGTCCCGGTCGATATTGTTATCTCATCAAGCCCATCCTCTCCGTGAACTACCAGCGCATCCACTGCCCCGAGGTTCCCCAGCACCTGTGCCAGTGTCTCTGTAAGCCTGCTCGAAAAAACTCCGAGGACCTGACGCTGTGCTCCGGCCGGGTTAGTCAAAGGTCCCAGGATATTAAAGATCGTCCTGATGCCGAGCTCGCGTCTCGGCCCGACAGCATACTTCATGGCCGGATGGAAGAGCGGGGCGAACATAAAGCCGAACCCTGTCTCGAAGAGGCATTTCTCTACCTTTGCAGGCTCAAGATCAATCTTTATCCCAAGGGCCTCAAGCACATCAGCACTCCCTGACCTGCTTGAAACCGCACGGTTGCCGTGCTTGGCAACCGGAACCCCTGCGGCGGCAACCACCAGGGCAGTTGTTGTTGAAATATTGAAGGTATGAGACGTATCTCCCCCGGTGCCGCAGGTATCCAGGACCCCTTCAGGGGCATTAATCCTGGCGGCCTTGTCACGCATGATCCTGGCAGCTCCGGTAATCTCTTCAACCGTCTCTCCCTTTATCCGAAGTGCGGTCAGCAGAGAGCCGATCTGGGCCTCGGTTGCCCGGCCTTCCATGATCTCCTGCATGCATCCGGCCATCTCCGGTTCTGACAGATTTATGCCGCTTACCACCAGATTTATCGCTTCCTTAATCATGCCCCCTCCTTCTGGTTCCGTGTCCTGAACTTCAGGAATTCTTTAATGAACATATCGATGCCTCCGTCAAGCACTGAATCCACATCGCCGACCTCAGCCCCGGTCCGGTGGTCCTTGACAAGCCGGTAAGGCTGCAGTACATAGGAGCGGATCTGGCTGCCCCAGGCAATGCCTTTTTTGTCTCCGGCTATGTCGTCGAGCCTCTTTTCTTTTGCCTTCACTTCAAGGTCATAGAGCCGCGCCTTGAGGATTTTCATAGCAACTGCCTTGTTTTTATGCTGCGAACGCTCATTCTGGCAGGCGACGATGATACCGCTCGGAAGATGTGTCAGCCTGACTGCGGAGGAGGTCTTGTTCACATGTTGACCTCCTGCGCCCGACGCCCGGTAGGTGTCGATTCTCAGGTCTTCGTCCCTTACTTCTATGTTGATATCTTCATCGATCTCGGGGTAGACAATCACCGCGGCAAAGGAGGTATGCCTCCGCTTGTTCGCGTCATAGGGAGATATCCTGACCAGACGGTGCACCCCGGCTTCTGCGGCCAGATACCCGTAAGCATACTCTCCGCTGAAGGTTATGGTAGCTCCCTTGATGCCGGCCTCGTCACCAGGCTGGAGATCGACTATCTGCACTGCGTAACCCCTGATTTCGGCCCAGCGCAGGTACATGCGCATGAGCATCTGGGCCCAGTCCTGACTCTCGGTGCCGCCTGCACCAGGGTGGATGGTGACTATGGCATTGTTCCTGTCAAGTTCTCCGGAGAGCAGGTTCTGCAGTTCCAGGTCCTCCAGGTCTTTCCTGAGAGCCACTACGTCATTCTTCAACTCCCGGTAGAAAAGCTCCCCTCCCTCCTCATCGAGAATGGCTACTGATTCTTCAATATAGCTGAGCTTGTTGAACAGAGCGGCAAACGTATTGACCGCAACTTCAAGCCGCGACTTTTCCTGTAAAAGCACCTTAGACTTTTCGGGGGAGGACCAGACCTCCTGCTGCGTCAGGTCCTGCTCTATTTTGGCAAGCGCCTCTTTTTTTCTGTCTACATCAAAGATAACCTCTGAGGGCTTCTGTTTTTGCCTTCAATAGGCCGATTTCCTCTTTTAATTCTTCCTGCATAACCATAATGAATTACCTCCATATTTTTACGTTCAGCACAATAATGACAAAAACAACGAGACAAAGATAAGAAAAAATATCGCCATATTTTGTATAAAACGTCAGGGTATTGTCCATTTTTACCACTCCGGGCAGTATCTGACGGGTGAAAACCGGGGTTGAAGCTGTTATTCTGCCGCTGCTGTCAATAAGCCCTGATACTCCGGTGTTTGCTGCCCGGACTACCGGTTTTCTGTTTTCGATGGCCCTGAAGACCGCCATGGCAAAATGTTGATACGGGCCTGCAGTTCTGCCAAACCAGGCGTCGTTTGTCATGGTCACCATGAAATCACCGCCTTTGGTAAAGAACTTTCTCACGAGCCCCGGGAAAATAATTTCATAGCATATCATGGTGCCGAACCCGCCGAAATCGGTTCCGGCCTTTACATATGACTCCCCCGGGACATAATCTCCGATGCCCGTCACCAGCTTGTCGATGAAAAAAAGCATCCTCTGCAGCGGGACGTATTCCCCGAACGGGACGAGATGTATCTTGTCGTACTTATACACCAGCTTTCCGGACGGATCGAGCAGAAGTGCCGAGTTGGTAAGCAAGGCCTTTTCCTTTGTGCGCTCCCTGAGCATGACCGATCCGAACAGCAGGTATGCCTTGAGGGATTGCTGCATGGCAGTCAGTTTTTCGGTGTTGGCCGCGTCATAGTTAAAGAGAAAGGGTATGGCAGTTTCAGGCCAGATAATCAGCTGAGGAGAAGCTTCCGCCGCTTTTTTTGAGAGGTCAAAATAGATGTCCAGGACCTCCTTCTGGAAGGCAGGCTCCCATTTTTTATCCTGCTCTATGTTCCCCTGTACAATGCTGACGGAAAAACTGCCATGCTCCCTGGTCTGTCCGAGCCGCCATGTCCCATATCCGAGTGATGCAATAAGTGCCAGGCCAAGAGCCAGCAGTCCGACGGTTGCATAGCCCACCGGATAGAGCGGCATCTCGCGGAGTTTCCGCTTTATCAGCACGAAATCAACTACTGCTCCGTTGACGGCCAGAACCAGAAAGGATATGCCGTATATGCCGGTAATGTCAGCGACCTGAATGACAGACAGAAAGCGGTACTGGCTGTATCCGATACTTGCCCAGGGAAACCCGGTCAGTGCATAGGACCTCAGAAATTCCAGGGTGACCCATACCACCGGAGCTGCCAATAGTGCCGGCAGCTTCGTTTTTCTGATAATGGCAAGGAAAAGGTACGCGAACAATGCAGGGTAGAGGCCCAGAAAGAGGCAGAGGAGAAAGACAATGGCAAGGCTTGCGGCAAAGGGTATCCCGCCGAATACATGGATCGAATTGTAGATCCAGAAGAGTGTGCTGAAAAAAAAGGTTACCCCGAATACAAAGCCGGTCCTGAAGGCCTCATTCTGAGTTCTTCCCCACAAGGAAAGGAGAAGCGGAATAAAGCCTGCCCAGGCGAGCAGATAGAAATCATACGCCGGAAACGCCAGGGTAAGGAGGATACCCGAGGCAGCTGCCGGAGCATAAAAAATTAATTTTTCTTTTATAGTATCAAACATTGGTTGACAATCAAAAAAGTTAACAGGTATCATTACTATCCGGGGGCAGTTAGCTCAGTCGGTAGAGCAGAGGCCTGAAAAGCCTCGTGTCCGCAGTTCGATTCTGCGACTGCCCACCATTTTTTCCTTGTCCCGTCTTGCCTGAGTCAACAAGGGACGTTTTTCCGAGGCAATGCTCTGTTCTGAAAATCAGAAGCCCCGCCGGGTGGTAGATGTGGAATTACGACCGCTGTGAGCCGCAGGCCGGGCAATCCGGATCTCTGAATCCTTTGAAAGTCCTGAAGCTCATATCATTCCCTGACCATACCAGAAGTTTGCCCTTCAATCCCTTGCCGATACCGGAGAGATATTTGAGGGCCTCCATAGCCTGAAGCGTCCCGATGACCCCGGGGGTTGCCCCGAGCACCGGAAAGACCTCTTTCGGTGGTGATTCAGGGAAAAAGCATCTCAGACAAGGCGTTTCAGGAGATTTGATAAGGGTGAGCCTCCCGTCGAGTCCCCAGATGCTGCCGTGGACCAGGGGAATATTTTTTCTGATGGCGCATTCATTCAGGAGATACCGGGTGGGGAAATTATCCATGCAGTCAAGTATCAGATCGGCATTCCCCACCAGCTCATCGACGTTCTCTGCCACAATCTTGTCAGTAATAGCTTCAATGTTAATATGAGGATTAAGCTCCGAGAGTGTCTGCTCTGCAGAAACTGCCTTGTTTATGCCGATTCTGTTATGGTTATGGAGTATCTGCCGGTTAAGGTTTGACCAGTCGGGGGCGTCAAAGTCGCAGATCCTGATATTGCCGACTCCAGCCACGGCAAGATAAATCGAAACCGGCGAGCCCAGGCCTCCGGCACCCGCGATGAAGACCGTTGAGTTCTTAATTTTCTCCTGGGTCTCAAGCCCCCAGCCCTCCATCATCATCTGCCGGTTGTACCGGTTAAGCTCTTCCTGGGTAAATTCCATAAGTTATGCCTCGTTGAAAAATAACTGAATTATATCAGATGACGAAAAAATGATTCAATCACGAAATGTCCGGCACTAAATATCCGTGAGGGCTGGCAGACATGCCCGGTTTCTTTACTTTTTATGATTAATGATGGTAAAATCACACTATGAAAAAATTACTTATATCAGCTCTGACAATAGGATTAGCAATAACCGCCGGGTATCAGAATGCCTCCGCCTACGCAAAAAGCGAGCAGGCTTGCACGAAATGTCATACCCTGAATGCCGATCAGGCAAAAGATGTCCTGAAGGAGATTGTTCCGGATATAAAGATTCTTGAAGTCAAGGACGGTCCTGTCAGCGGCCTATGGGAAGTGGCCATGGAGTCCGGAAACAAAAAAGGCATCATGTATATCGACTATTCAAAGAAAAACCTGATTGCCGGCAACATATTCGGGATAAAGACCAAAACAAATTTTACGCAGGTAAGTTACGAAAAGATTAACAAGATTGATGTATCATCCATTCCCCTTGGCAATGCACTGGTCATGGGAGACAAGAATGCCAAGAACAAGGTGATCGTCTTCTCTGACCCTGACTGTCCCTACTGCGGGAAACTGCATGAACAGATGAAAATAGTGCTTACGAAGAGAAAGGACATAGCCTTCTATGTCATGCTCTTCCCCCTGCCGATGCACCAGGATGCCGGCAGGAAATCGAAGACGATTATGTGCGAGAATTCTGTGTCACTGCTTGAGGATGCTTTTGCAAAGAAGAAGATAGCTGATCCGAAGTGTGATACCAAGGCTATTGATGAAAACATAAAGCTTGCTGAAAAACTGGGCATCAGCGGGACGCCGAATATCATCTTCCCTGATGGAAAGCAGATTCCGGGTGCTGTTGACGCAGATAAGATCATCGAAGCTGTTGATAAAAAATAATTTGTAGTTTGTTTTGCAGCAATAAAAAATCCTGTTTCGTGCAGGATTTTTTTATTGAGAACGTTTTAGACTTGCCGAAGTGGCGGAATTGGCAGACGCACTAGATTCAGGTTCTAGCGGTGGAAACGCTGTGGGGGTTCGAGTCCCCCCTTCGGCACCAAAATATTGGTGTTAAATCAAGTAGTTAGCTTCATGAAAGTCTCAAAAAGACCGTGAACAAACCGTGAACAGACTTTAAGCTGTTCACGGTTTTTGTTTAATAGAGGAAATGACCCTCATCCACTGCACAGCCAAACTCCTGTTCAATCTCAATAGAACGGTCTGAGGGCAAAACCGAAGGAGAGTCAGAAAAACCTGTTCAACCTACACTTATACTTTAATAGAGGAATATTACTGGGTCATGGTCCTGTTGTTAAAATTTAACGACAATTCCCTCTTGTTTTTGACACTAGATAGTCAGATAATACAAAAACACTTTTATAAAGCCCTGTAGTTCGGAGGAGAAATAATGAATAGATTAACAATCACAATAATCGGATTAAGCTGCATCCTTTTGCTTGGCGTATCTAATGCGGATGCCATGCAGATATTTGTCAAAACAGTAGCAGGCAAGACCATTACACTGGACGTTGAACCAAGTGATTCAATAGAAAATGTAAAGGCAAAAATTCAGGATAAAGAGGGAATACCTGTTGCCCAGCAAACCTTAATATTTGCAGGAAAAACACTTGAGGATGGTCGCACACTGTCAGATTATAATATACAGAAGGAATCCACGCTTCATCTTGTCGTAAATGCTGTTGCAGCATCCCCTCAGAGTGTGCCTACCCTGAATGAATGGGGGATGATTTTTTTCATGGTGATAGCGGGTATTGGGTCAGTTCGTTATTTGAAGAAACGTGTTCTATTAAAGGAACAGTCGTAACAATATCGGTACTGATAGGTAAACTTGCTGAAAAGGCTGAATCCCTTATAAGAACTCAGACCGAGATCATTGTAGATACTGTATTGGAGAGCATGAAACAGGCTCTCCTTAAAGGCGATAAGGTTGAGATAAGGGGCTTTGGCAACTTCCGTGTCAAGACCTGGAAGGCAAGACAGGCGAGAAATCCAAAAAGAAAATGCAGTAATATTTCGCATGCAATCATCCTGCAAGAAACCAAAGCCTAACCACAGCTTCCTTCGTACCCGCTACACAGCAGTACCAAAAAAATAATATTTCCCCTCCTCCCAATAAAGATAAGTTTATTGCCTTCAATTTTTGCTTCGATTGCCATGATGCCCCCTAAGAATGATTAGATATAAGGAATTATAACCGAGAATCCTTTGGTATAATTAGCTGTAGTTGATAGAGCTGTAAAATAACAAAGGATATAATTTATCGGAATTTAATCGGGCTGGTGATGAGATTCATTAAACCATTAACCTAATTATTTGGAGGTGTGCGATGAGAAGTATAGCCTTGGTATTGGTTCTGGTAGCATCATTTTGCTCTTATGCGGGAGCAGATGACCACAAAGAAAAGGAACATAAAGGCATCGCCCCTGTTACAAATGAGCTATACAAGAAGTCATGTGGCAGTTGTCATTTTGCGTATCAGCCAGGATTACTGCCCCAGCGTTCCTGGACAAAGATTATTGAGGGAGCGCATTCGGGAGGAGACCTGAAGCTCGATAAAGCTTCCAAAGAGCAGATTAAAGCCTACTTGGTTCGGGAGAGTGCTGAAAACAGTTCGGCTGAGAGGTCAAGAAAAATCGTTAGGTCCATCCCAAGCAGCACTACCCCTGTAAGAGTTACAGATCTGCAGTATATACAGAAGAAGCATAGAAAAATTAATCCGGATATTTTCAAGAGACCCACCATAAGGTCAAGTGGCAACTGCAAGGCATGTCATCAGAAAGCGGAACAGGGAATATATGAAGATGATGACGTGGTAATACCGTCAAAATAGGTTGTAATGCTGAAATATATCGCTATATTTTCGGGCAAGCCTTTTTTGTTTTGTACAGGTTTTACCCCCAAGCGCTATTTCAGGGTATCGGCCAATAACTCTGCCGTATGCTTCACCCTGATCCCGCTGCCTTCCTTGTCAAAGCCTCCTCTGATCTGCAGGACACAGGCAGGACAGTCCATGGCAACGCATGAAACTCCTGTTTTTTTAATATTTTCAAGCTTCCGCTTCAGGATATGAGATGATATCTCCGGGTTCTTAAGACTGTATGAGCCTCCCATGCCGCAGCAGATGTCTGACTCGAACATCTCGGAAATTTCATGGCCGCATTGCCTGAGAAGTTCCCTGGGCACACGGGTAACCTTAAGGGTCCTCTTGAGGTGGCAGGAATCATGGTACGTAATCTTCCCGGCCTCGGCGCCTTCGTGCAGGGTGAGCCTCCCCTCATCGACCAATCTTTTTATAAAAGACGAGAAATCCATGGTCTTTTCAGAGAGAGTCTGCGCCGCAGCAAGATGCTGATTCATACTCAGGTTTTCAAGGTCGCTGATGAACTCAAATTTCAGGAAGGCCGTGCAGGTGGGGCATGCCGAGACAACATACTTCACGTCATCACGCGCAAGGGCTCTGATATTGTCGACCGCGTTCTGTGCCGCAACGTCAAAGGCTCCGCTGTAATGAGCGGGCGCGCCGCAGCAGGTCTGGTCATCAGGGAAAATTACCCCAATCCCTGCCTTGTTCAATACTTTTATAACGGCCTCGCCGATCTCAGGGTACGCAAAGTCGATGAGACATCCTGCAAAGAAGGCAGCCTTCTCTTTTGTCGCAGGCTGCCTGATAGTCTTCACCCTGTCCCTGAAGGGGACTGCTGCGATGGCAGGGAGACTTCTGAATTCAGTCATATCCGAAAGAAATGACGGAAGATGGCGTATAAAACCCTCCTTTGCAAAAGGTTTTTGGGCAATGGCGGCTGTCCTGAGCATGCCATGGAAGAGCTTCCGGTTATTCACGACAGCATAGATCGTCTTCTGGGCCAGGGATTGTCCTTCCCCTTTGACGAGGTTTCGTCTGATCTCCACAATGAGACCGGGAATATCGATCTTTGCCGGGCAGATTTCTCTGCACCTGCCGCACTGGATGCAGAGGCCCTGAATCTCCTCCGACTTCTTCATCTCGCTGAACCATGCGGTAAGGATAGTCCCGATTCCGCCGGTATAGACATGGCCGAATACATGGCCGCCGACAAGACGGAAGACCGGGCAGACATTAAGACAGGAGGCGCAGCGGATGCACTGGAGCGCCTGTTTGAATTTCGGGTCCCCTGCCATTTCAGTCCGTCTGTTGTCCATGAGTATGATATGAAGATCCTTCATAGAGCCGTCAGTGTTCGGCACCGGACCGGTGATCATGGTGACGTAGCTGGTCAGGAGCTGGCCTGTGGCGCTCCTGGGCAGGGCCGTGAGGATGGGTGCAATGTCCGCAAATTTCGGGATGAGCTTCTCAATGCCTATGAGTGCAACATGGATCTTCGGGAGTGTGGTCACCATGCGGCCGTTGCCTTCGTTTGTCACCATCACGATCGTGCCTGTCTCGGCAACAGCCATGTTGGCCCCTGAGATGCCCATGTCGGCCTCAAGGAATTTGGACCGCATGTTATCGCGGGCCAGCTTCACAAGGCGCGGTATCTCGCTGCTCTGCTGCTCATTGCCTATGCCGGTTTCTTTGCTGAATATGTCTGCCACCTCTTCCTTTGTCAGGTGGATCGCCGGCATCACCATATGAGAAGGCTTCTGGCCTGAGAGCTGAATAATCCATTCTCCGAGGTCAGTCTCTCTTACGGATATGCCGTTCTTCTCAAGATGGGCGTTGAGGTGGATCTCCTCGGAAGCCATGGACTTGGACTTCACAACGCGCTTTACGCCGTACTCGCTCGCAAGGGCCAGGATGTAGTCCCTCACCTTCTCCGGGCTGTTTGCCCTGAAGACCTTTGCCCCTTTTGCCTCGGCATTTTCTGTAAATTCTTCGGCCAGTTCGCCGAAGTGTCCGGCTGCATACCCTTTTATCTCAGATATACGGGTCCGTAAGGCCTCAAAGTCTATGCCTTCATATGCCTTTGCGCGGCTCACGACATAGGCCTCGGAAAACCGTGTCAGCGCACCCGCGAGGTTCGCGTTTTCAAGGGCATTGTTTACATCCTGCTTAAAGAGTTTACTCATCCCGTGCCTTCCATATCATCGACGCATACGATCACAACCCTCACCGGTCCATGGACGCCGATGGTCAGGACCCTCTCGATATCAGCAGTACGGCTCGGTCCTGTTATCATGGATAGATATGACGCTTCCTTTGGGCTTATTCTGGTCAGCACCGATGCCATGTCCGGAAGAAGCTTTGCTGTCTCGAGCAGGGCGACATGTATTTCAGGCAGCATTGAGACCAGGCGCTTATCTATCGCCGTAGCATCCTGCACCAGCGAGCCGGTGTCTGCCAGCGCCCAGTCCATCTGACTGATGCCGATTTTTGAATCTGCTGCCAGAGTTCTTGTGACCTCAAACTTCAGCCCCGGTATTTTCTCACTCAAGGCCCTCCTGTCCAGACCGTCGAGAAACGGACATTCGGCCCAGAGCGCATAGAATTTCGGGGTGTCCGATATCCCTTCTATTGTGAGAAGGTCGAGGATAAAACGCACCGCGCCATCCTTTGTCGAAAAGCGGTGGACTTCGCCGGACACTGCTTCAGCTTTTGCCTTGAATGTCTCGAACATCGTTCTTACCTCTCTTTCCTGCCTTCATGATGAGAGCTCTGTATTTGTCATTCCGGCCCCGCCTGACTCAGTACCCTGACTCAGCGCCCTCACTCTCGGGATGAACTCTGGAGGTTTAATTGCTTCCTGGAACAAACATCTCCGGGACATGATCTATGATGTGGCGCTGAAACAGGATTAGACAGTTCTCTATATAATATATTTCTTGCTGTTAGTTGTTACCCACAAGAGTTAACGTTACCTTCGGCCTTTCGGGATCATTGGAAAAGACGTCAACAAGCTTAACGATCCGCCCTATTAAGGAGCCGAAGTCGACTCTGACTTTTATCGACCCGCTTTTGCCTGGCTTCACATGGCTGGACCCAGCCATCACCGCAGTGCAGCCTCAGTTGGGTGAGATTTTTTGGATGACAAGTTCCTCAGTTCCGGTATTGGTGAAGTCGAATGAGTACTCCGGCGACTCACCATATTCCACATGACCGAAATTGTGGGTCTCCTTCTCGAACGTGATCACAGGATTTCCGTAAGCAAGGGCGGGGAAACACAACAGTAAAATGACCATTATTTTATTCATAATTGAATGTTAGCATACTAGGTGCAGGTGATGCACAAAGAGAAATTGTTATACTCTATGGTGATCCTTTTTCTCAACGACACAGTAGATACCACCTTCCCTGAGTCCCGGCTTGAAGCAGCCATTGCAGGAGATGCAGCGCGCAGTGGAGAGGTCACCTTCCCGCCAGCGGTTGACAAGGTGCGGCTCCCTTATGAAAGGGCGTGACATTGAAATGTAGTCCATCCCATCTTCCATTGCAGCCGTGTTGATAACTTCCGGCGACCTGAAGCCACCCACAGCCATGATGGGGCAGGTGACCACTTTTTTGATCTCCCGGCAAAGCACAAGGTTGTAGGCCTCCTTCCCGGGGTTATCGACCTTGGTCCTTACGGGGCCTCTTTCTCCGGAGGCGGAGGTGCCGCCGCTCACTTCTATGGCATCGATCTTTTCCTTCTCCAGCAGATGTGCCGCATAGACGCCGTCGCGTATATCGAGTCCACCCTCAAGGTTATCCGAGCCGTTTAGTTTGGCAAAGACCGGGAAGTCAGGTCCCACCTCCGAACGGACACGGCGGTATACTTCGAGAAGAAAGCGGCAACGGTTTTCTATGGGGCCGCCGTACCCATCAGTCCGCTGGTTGGTCAGGGGAGAGAGAAACTGGTTAATGAGGTACCCGTGGGCTGCATGGAGCTGGACAGCGTCGAACCCATATTCCTTCGCCCGCCGGGCGCCGTTGCCGAAGGCAGCGATAATTTCGTCGATGTCCTGTCTGCTCATGGCTTCAGGTTCTTCAGGGAATTGCCCGACCTTTATTGCGGACGGGGCGAGAGGGCGCCTGCCCGCTGTCTTTGCCGTTGTCTGACCTCCCGCATGTACCAGCTGCATGCATATCTTGCCGCCCTCGTCATGGACGGCCCGGGTAAGTGTCTGCATCTCCGCAGCAAAGGCGTCCGTATGAATCCCCATCTTCCCGGGCATCTGCTTGCCGTCAGGCCTGACATACGTATAACCGGTGATGATCAGGCCGATGCCGCCAGCCGCGAGATCGCGGTAGCAGGCCGCCAGCTTTGTTGTCGGTCGCCCGTCTGCTTCGCACATGCCCTCCCAGGTCGCAGAGCGGATAAACCTGTTCGTGAGTGTCATGCCATTGATTGTTGTTGTTTCGAACAGTCTTTTCATGTGTCAACCTCCTGAAGAATTCTTTCCTGCTTCATTGTAGCAGGAACGCAATGCATGTGTAAGAACTCCGATGGCAACTAGGCATCTCAAGCCTTACGACCAGCCAGTTCAGCCGGATATCGATGCCCTTCTGCTATGACGGCAGGTTTTCCCGTACCACCTCGCGGGCGTCCTTATCCTCACGGAGCCGCAAAAAAACCGGTTGCCTCATAATGCCCTCATCGGTCCACCCGTGGAAAATGACTTCACAGACCAGCTTCGGCTTCAGCCAGGTGACCGGGGAATTGGTCTCAGGAACAACTTCAAAGGGGCATTTTGTTTGGATCAGAGGCTCGAGTTTTGCGCGGATTTCCCTTAGGGTCTTCACCGGAAAGCCGCCTCCCGAATGACCAATAAAAACAAGCTCGTCTTTTTCATACACACCCAGGACGAGGGTGCCAAAATATTTTCTGCTCCCTCTGGGTTCCGTGAATCCTGCTATCACGCCCTCCTGCGTAAGATGCGTCTTTATCTTCAGCCACTGCCGGCTCCTTCGGCCAATCCGGTATGCACTTTTGGAATCTTTTGCCATGATCCCCTCAAGCCCCTTTCCCCTGACGGCATTGAAAAAAAGGATGCCCTCTTTTGTTACGTGATCGCTGAACTTCAGCTCCGGCGCGGGGGGGAGAATATCTGCCAGGATTTCCTTCCTCCTGAGAAGCGGCAGGCGTGTCAGGTCATGTCCGCGGAAGTAAAGGAGGTCAAAGACATAGTAGAGCAGGTGACCGCTTCCGGCTTTTGGGTAATCCTGAAGCATCTGGAAATCAGGACGTCCCTGAGCATCCACGACAACGATTTCGCCGTCCAGAACAGCATCGAAACTGAATTTCTGCAGGGCCTTTGCAACAGGGAGAAATTTCCGGTTCAGCAGGACCCTGTTTCTGGAATAAAGAGAGACGTCGCCATCCCGGATTTCGGCAACAGCGCGGTAGCCGTCCCACTTCACCTCAAAGATCCAATCAGGATGATTAAACGGTTCTTTGACGAGGGTCGCGAGCATCGGTCTTATGCCGTGGGGCATCGGCTTGAGCGGTGCATCACTGAGGTCATTCTTTTCAATCGCTTCACGTTGACGAATCCGGGTTATCTTCTGAACTGAAGATTTCTCCGGGCCGGCCTGGGAAATCTCCTCGAGGGTCATACCGGAGACGACGGAACGCTTCTTGCTGAGGATGTCTGCGTTGACTGCATACTGGTCCTTCTTCTTCAGAAGCAGCCATGACTTTTCGTCCTTTCGCACCTTCACCAGCGCGAATTCACCCTGAAGTTTTTCGCCCTCCAGGACAAACTTCATATCCCCCTTTTTTAATCCGTCCCGAAGGAGTTTTTCGCTTTCTTTTCTGGCTGTTGCAGATACATGGTGATAGAAGCCCCTGTCCCAGATGATGACGCTTCCTGCGCCGTAATTGCCCTCCGGGATGACGCCTTCAAAATCTTTGTACTCAAAGGGGTGGTCTTCAACCATCACAGCCAGTCTTTTCAGGGAAGGATCAAGCGACGGCCCCTTCGGCACAGCCCAGCTTTTGAGGACCCCTCCGAGTTCGAGCCTGAGGTCATAGTGAAGGGCCCGGGCCGCATGCTTGTGGACAACAAAAATGAGACGCTCCCCGCCAGGCCGGGTCTCCGGTTCCGGTTCGGGAGTTTTTCCAAATTCACGTTTGGACTTGTAATCCTTCAGTCCCATATTGTCATAGATAAGGAAGCCTCTGTTTTTTCGTGAGCAGTTCCTGAAAAAGGTCCCCCTGTTTTTCAGCCCTGCTTATGGCCTCTGCAGGCATTACCTGCAGCCTTTCAGGATCGCCCGCTCCGGCTGAATTCTCAAGTTCTTTCCATGAAAGAGGGAAGGAGACGACCGGTTTTTCACGGGCCCGCAGGGAATAGATGCAGACCATCGTCTTTGAGGAGTCGTTTTGAGACCAGTTGATAAAGACCCTTGCCTTCCGGAATTCCTTCGCCATCTTTGCGGTCACCAGCTCCGGATAATTTTTCTGCATGATCACTGCGACGGCCTTCGAAAACTTTTTGGTGTCTTCAAAGGTCGTCTCTTCGCGGTTCAGGGGGACATATACGTGGAGCCCCTTTTTCCCGGAGGTCTTTACGCAGCTCGCAAGCCGCAGCTCCGAGAGCAGGTCCCGCAGAATCAGTGCGACCCTGGTGCAATCCAGAATATCAGCCGGATGACCGGGATCCAGATCGAAGACCATGGAATCGGGTGTCTCAGGGGAGCCTGCCCTGGCCAGAGGAACATGGAGTTCAACAGAGGCAAGGTTCTGCGTCCAGATCAGTGTTTCCAGGTCGTTGACCAGACATACGGTCATCTTCTCTGCGTCATCCCTGCCGACCTCGGCTGTAGGGACCCAGGACGGGCGATGAGAAGGACAGCGTTTTTCAAAAAAAAAGTCCTTATCCACACCTTCGGGATATCTCTTGAAGGTTAATGCCCGGTCTTTGAGATGGGGCAGGATGAACCGTGCGACCCGTTGATAGTAATCCAGGATATGGGCCTTCGTGAATCCATGGGAGGGATAAAGGTCTTTTTCGAGGTTCGATAATGCGAGTCTTCTCCCTGCGATCCCGACGGCTTTTCTGCTCACCGGTTCTTTTTGACCTTGAGCATGCTCTCCTTGAGCGCTGCCAGCAGGTCGGCCGGGCCTTCTGCCTCTTCGCCCTCAGCGTGGGGAGTCTCTACCGGGGCTGTTTGTTTGATCTTCTTTCTGAGGATGTCCATGATCTTTTTCCTTCGCCGATCCGTATATTTTTCGGGGTTAAAGTCCGCCATCATCTTCCTGATGTTTATTTCCAGACGGTTTTTTTCCCCGGCATCGACCAGGTCCTCTTTCGGTGAGATGTCTTCATCGGGGAGTATTTCTTCGCTGTAGTGAAGTGTGATAAGGGCCAGTGTTCCCCTGGTGCTGTAGACCGCCACGAGATACTCACGCTCCCCCAGCACGAATTTTGCGATGCCGGCCTTATTGGTCCGGCGCATCACCTCGGTCAGCAGCCGGTAAGCCTTCTCGCCCCCCTTCGAAGGTATGAGATAATAGGGGTGGTCGAAATAAATCGGATCCACCTCCTTCATATCAATAAACTCGATGATCTCGATGGTGCGGCTGCGTTCAGGCGACACGGACGCCAGTTCTTCGTCCGTTATTAGTATGTATTTATCGGGTGCGATTTCGTATCCCCTTATGATCTCATCATTAGGGACCGCCTTTTCTTCTTTCGGGCAGAACATTCTTCTATGGAGGGGAGAGTAATCCTTGCCGTGAAGCATGCGGAAGGAGACGCGTCCACTATCGACGGCCTTGACCAGGTGGACAGGAATAGCCACCAGACTGAAGCTGATCGTTCCGTTCCATATGCCCTGCTCAGTCATTGCATTTCTGCCTGGCGGGGGCAACTTCGACGGGGTCCGGGCAGGAGGGCGTGATTTCAATTCAGGCAACCCTCTTGAGACTCGCCTCAAGGGCCTGAAGGAGCTTGTCTGATGCCGTAGGTTTCAGCTGCCTGGGGCGAAGGACCGCGACCTTTTCTCCTCTGGCTTTCTTATCAATAAGCATCTGCAGCTTTTTTTGATGTTCGTTTTCGAATTTATGCGGCTGAAAAGGCACAGTTAACTGATTGATCAGCTCAGCCCCTATCTTCAGTTCTTTTTCAGAAAGGGGGATCTTCTCCAGTTCAAGGGATTTTGCTGCAATGACTTCGTCGGCATGTCTCAACGTTGTCAGTCGAAGGATCTTTCCGCTTGCCTGCAGGGCCCCCAGATAGGATCTCTTTCTCATGGCCCAGGTGCAGATGCCTGCAACGTCCATTTCCTTCAGGGCTCTTACGAGAGTGTTATATCCTTTTATATTGATGTCCGGTTCCAGGCAGTAAACACGTTCAAGAAAGATGGTATCGATCTGCCCTGTCTTGACGAATTCATGAACTTCGACCAGTCGGCTGCTTTCAGGATCGGCCTGCTCGAGTTCTGCCGGATCGACGATGACATATTTCCCATCCTCCACTTCAAACCCCTTTACCTGTGCTTCGACCGGCACGGGCTCATCTTCATAGGCGCAGATCATCTGCTGGCGCAGCTTGACACGATCCCGTCTATGGAGGAGGTGGAACTGTATCCTCTCTTCCCTGATTGCGGTATGCAGTTTTACGGGCAGATTGACATCCCCGAAATTGATGAATCCTTTCCAAATTGCCTTCCCAGCCATCGAAAATCCTCCGCAGTTTCCTTGCCGCAAGACCATGCCCGACTTCTCCGTCTTTCCTATAAAAAGTATCGCAAAAGATGGCTTGTTGTCAAGCATTGGGTAACAGCATTGACAGTCACTTTCGTGCATGTTAGCATGGATCATATACATGGACCACAAGATATGAGAATCTATACGGGCACAAGCGGATACGGGTATAAGGAATGGAAAGGGATATTCTATCCTGAAAAGATTTCGCCCAAGGAGATGCTTCGCTTTTATTCGGAACGCCTCGGCTCGGTAGAGATCAATAACACCTTTTATCATATGCCGACGGCGGAAGTCCTGGATTCCTGGGCAGAGCAGGTCCCTGCCGGCTTTGTCTTTGCGCTGAAGGCACCCCAGGTAATAACCCATTTCAGGCGGCTGAGGCATGTGGGCGAAGAGGCCCGGTATCTTTTCGGAACCCTGCCGGTTCTGGGAAAAAAGCTGGGGCCGGTCCTTTTTCAGTTCCCCGAGAGTTTTCATGCGGACCCGGCACTGCTGGAGGCCTTTGTCGACCTGATACCCGTCACGATATCCGCTGCATTTGAGTTCCGCAACCCGTCTTGGCTCGACAGCGATATCCTGGACCTTCTTCAGAAAAGGGAATGCAGTCTCTGCAATGCGGATACTGATGAGAACCCGGCAGGGGAGATAATCAGTACTGCGTCATGGGGCTACCTGCGCCTCCGCCGGTCAGATTATACGGATGCTGACCTTTCACAGTGGCTGTCAAGAATCCTTGCGCAGAAATGGAGGATGGCCTTTGTTTTCTTCAAGCATGAGGAAGAGGCCAAAGGGCCAAAGATGGCGATGCGTTTTCAGGAGCTTGCCGATTCGAATAGCAGATTGAGGGGGGAGTTTTGATTTCCATCCCTGCATTACAACAGGCTGTAGATCATATCATTATTGCTGTAATCAATCGGGACCTCAATGATTACCGGGACAGTTTTGGTCAGGGCATCCTTCAGCACTGCCTGAAACGTGTCCGGGGATTTCAGTCTGATGCCCACAGCTCCGAAACTGTCAGCGAGCGCGACGAAGTCCGGATTCGAAAAGCTGACACCATAGGAAGTTCCGAACTTCCTTTCTGATTTCCACTTGATGAGGTTGAATCCGTTGTCATTGAAGAGTACCACAACAATATTGAGTTTCAGCCTGCAGGCAGTCTCAAGGTCATGCAGATTCATCATGAAGCCGCCGTCTCCGGCAAGGGCGACCACATTTTTTTCAGGATAGATGAGCTTGGCCACGATTGCTGACGGAAGCGAACAGCCCATCGAGGCAAAACCATTAGAAATGATAAAGGTATTGTTCTGGTAGACCGGGTAAAACTTTGCAGCCCATAGCTTGCAGGAGCCGACGTCAACCGCGAGGATATCCCCATCGGCCAGGACCTTTCGTATTCCATAGATAATCTGTGGAGGCTGTGGCAAAACAGATGCTGCGGTCCCCTCTCTTTCAAAGGCGCCCACAAAGTCATCCCTCAGGGCTATCATGTCATCGCTGTTTTTGTTTGTGCTGATCATTCCCTCCAGCAGTTCCAGAGTCTCCCGGATGTCCGAGATGATCTCGATTTCCGGAACATAGTGGAGGTCTACTTCACTCGTGGCAAAGTCTATATGAATGATTTTCTTGTCGCGGCCGGGGTTCCAGTTTTTGGGAGCGTATTCAACAAGGCCGTAGCCGAGGGATATGATAAGGTCCGCCTTTGCAAAAACATCGGTGATCTGCCGGTCCCGGTTCAGTCCGAGAGTACCGATGCAGCAAAGGCTTTCTGCCGTAATCCCGCCCTTGCCCATGAAGGTCGTCACTACCGGGATACTGAAGAGTTC
>PNOC01000031.1 GCA_013824615.1 Thermodesulfovibrio sp. | reverse complement strand
GAACACGGAAGTTAAGCCCTCCATGGCCGATGATACTTGGATCGCGAGGTCCTGGGAAAGTAGGTTGCTGCCGGATTTAAAATGAAGGCCCGAATTATTCATCTGGATAATTCGGGCCTTCTTAGTTTCGTCATCTCAGGGATGGGAGTCCTGACCTTCCCCATATCTTATTTTAATTTTCTTATAACGGCCTTCAGGATATCGGCCCTCGATATCAGACCTATCAGGACATTCTTATCATCAACAACCGGCAGCCTTCTGATTCTCTTTTCGTCGAGAACCTGTGCCGCCTCGGCAATGTTTGCGGTTGGTTTGATGGTAACCGCCGGAGAGGCCATGATATCTGCAACAATATCGCCAATTTTTTTCTCCGGCAGCTGCTCCCCAAGCATATGTTTCAGAAGGTCTTTCAGCGTATGCTCTTTTCGTATTCCCACTATCGAAAGAATATCAGCCTGGGTAATGATACCGATTACCCGGTTAGCCTTGTCAACAACAGGCAGTCCGCTTATATTTTTATCGGCCAGAATATTTGCAACATGCAGAATGCTCTCATACTTCTGAACAGAAATAATGTCTTTAGTCATTACCTCCTGGACAAGCATATCATGTCCGATGCTTGATCCTAAATGACTGCCGGTGCCCTTCTTTCCTTTTGTCATAAAACGCTCCATAGTCAGAGATTTATAGTACTTCAGTATTGCACTATGACTATTATACGAAATATTAATCGATTAATCGCTGGCCAATGAAATATTTTTGAAACATTTCTGCGATTTATTGTACAATCATATCGAAAACATCACAGCGCAAAAGGAGACGTGTAATGGAGTCTAATAAAAGTTTTGGATGGACGTCAGCGGTTGCAGCGATATTCTGTTTTCTGGGAAGCATTGCGGCAGGAACAAGCCTTACCCAGGTTGTGAGCAGTTTTAATGGCTGGCAGGCCGCAGGATATGCGATTATAGCCGGGATATTTATAGCCTTCTACACGGTCATTATTAAGACCATGCTGCAGACTCTGGCAGAAGAATAGTCAGGGAACAAGCGCCGCACCAAAGCAGAAAGTCTCCGGCCAGCGGGATGATAGCAACGTCTCTACAGGGTTTCCAGCGCTAAAGACATACCAGTTCGTCTGGAAGGTCTGTGAGTTTCTCGCACCCGGATTGTGTGACAGCAACGGTGTTTTCTATGCCGACGGCCCCTCTGCCGGGGAAAATAAATTTTGGCTCTATCGCTATTGTTTGACCTTCCTGAAGTGGTGTTCTGAATTTCTGTGCGAGCACAGGCAGTTCGTCCAGTTCCAGGCCAACTCCGTGGCCGACGAACCTGGCCTGTTCACCGGGATATCCCATGAAATTCTCCTTAAGTCCTGCTCCTTCGGCTATGCCTGCTGCCCCCCAAAAAAGGTCTTCACAAATGGCCCCTGGACGAATACTATCCATCAGCCACGACTGAATCTCCAACGAAACTTCAAACGCGCGGCGCATCGCGGGCTCAAGCTTGCCGAAAATAAAAATGCGGCTCATGTCGACAATATAGCCATTGAATATCCCCGGATAGTCGATCAGAATCGGGGAGTCTTCCAGTATCAGGGCATCTGAAGGTCCATAGGGAGATGAGTTCGAAAGTCCTCTTCCCGTTACAGGACCATCGAAGCAGCCCGGTGCAGCCGCTCTCTCCCCGGCTACAGCAAGGCCGGTAATCTCCTGATTGAAGGCCCGCATACGCAGACTCCCCTCACTCCACTTGGAGCGGAGGCGAAATTCTATTTCGGCAGCCAGATCGCGCTCGCGCATGCCTCGCTTCAAAAAAGAGGGCACAAGCCTGAAAACCTCGGAGAGTCTTCTGCCGCTCTCGCGCATCTGATCAATTTCCCAGGCAGACTTCACCGAGCGCATCCGGCGATTAATATCTGAGAGGTCAACTAATTCTTTGTTGCCGAGAAGTTTTGCATAGTACTGATACTGCAGTACCGGAAGAATATCGAATGTGAGACCAATTCTCTGTATATTTTCAGGGAAATTATCTGCAAACTCGCGGCTTGCAGGAAAAGGCCTCACGTCGGGAATGCAGCTTTCCTCTCTGGCCCTTATCAGGCTTTTCCTGACAAAAAGAGTCGGTGCTCCGTCAGTCGGCACCCAGAGGACGGCATTCTGCCTGACTCCGGTGAAATAATATACATCAATCGGATAAACAAAGAGGGCCCCGTCAATGACTTCTTTCCTGAGTTCTTTCTGAAGTCTCTCTATCCTCGCGTCACATTCGGTCTTTGGTACCATGAGTCTCTCCTTTTCTCCTCAGGCTTTAATCATCATAAATAACAATACACAAAAATATTATACTGCACAGCGGTATCCTCTTTAACAGCAGGTCAATGTTAGAATATAGAAAATCTGACGCGTGATGCAATTCCATGAAAACCTATCCTATCGATAATATCCTGAGCCAGCTGAAAGATACTGTGCTGAGAAATCGTTCGCTTGTTCTGCAGGCCCCTCCGGGTGCCGGCAAGACAACGCGAGTGCCGCTTGCCCTTCTTGAAAACATCTCACCGGCCGCAGGGCGCATAGTGATGCTTGAACCCCGCCGTATTGCAGCTACCTCTGCCAGCCGGTGGATGGCGTCAATTCTTGGGGAGGAGGTTGGTGCCACCGTCGGGTATACCATTCGTTTTGACCGCAGGGTCTCTGACGCTACCCGCATCGAAGTAGTGACCGAAGGAATTTTGACCCGCCGTATCCAGTCAGACCCGGGCCTTGACGGCGTTGCCATGGTCATCTTCGATGAGTTCCACGAGCGAAGTCTGCAGGCTGACCTGGCGCTGGCGCTCTGCCTGGACATTCAGCAGAACCTCAGGGAAGATCTGAAAATCATGGTGATGTCGGCAACGCTCAACAGTGGACCGATTGCCGCCCTGCTGGGTAACGCCCCTGTTATTACCTCGGAAGGAAAAATATTTCCCGTTGAAGAGCGGTATCTTGCTGAAACCAAAGAGGGACCTCCTGCAGCACGGGCAGCAGAGGCTGTCAGGCGGGTCGTCAGAGAAACAGATGGCGATATTCTGGTCTTCCTGCCGGGGGCTGGAGAAATAAAGGCAGCTGCGGAGATACTCAGGCCAGCTCTGGAACAGATAGGCGGGGAGGTTCACCCTCTTTATGGCGATCTCTCCTTTGAAGAGCAGGAACGGGCCATAATCCCGTCAGCGAAGCGGCGGATTGTTCTTGCAACAAATATAGCCGAGACTAGTCTTACGATAGAGGGAGTGCAGGTTGTGGTCGACAGCGGGCTGGCACGCCGGCTTCAGTATGATCCGTCGACAGGAATGAACAGGTTGGTGACTGTCTCCGTATCCAGGGCCTCGGCCGAGCAGCGCAAGGGCAGAGCCGGAAGGCTCGGACCAGGTATCTGCTACCGCCTCTACAGTAAATATACCTTTCAGTCGATGGTCCCCTTTGCCCTGCCGGAGATTCTTATCTCAGACCTTTCATCTCTTGTTCTCGAACTTGCCGTCTGGGGCGTTAAAGACCCGTCGGCTCTTTCCTGGCTTGATGACCCGCCGCCAAAGGCTTGGGAAGCTGCCACGGTGCTTCTGAGGGAACTGGAAGCACTTGACAAGTCAGGATCAGTTACCGCAATCGGCAGGAAGATGGCAAGGCTGCCACTTCATCCCCGCCTCAGCAGGCTCTTTGTCAGGGCTGAAGAAGCAGGAGAGATACAACTGGGGGCTGACCTGGCGGCTCTGCTGTCGGAGCGAGATATCATGCGGCGGGGCACGGGCGAACCGGACCTGACGGAGCGACTTGAGCTGCTTCGACGCTGGCGCCGGGAGGGAAAGATCGCCGGGACAGCTGATTTGGGGGCCCTGCGGGCAGTGGATAGGACGGCAAAGCAACTCGTCAACCTGATACAGAAAACTGAAAGAAAACGCGCAGAGAGAAAAGACGAACAGGAAATGATATCTGTCCTGCTCCTGGCTGCATTTCCTGACAGGCTGGCAAAACTGCGGGAGAAAGAAAGCAACGGCCGCTATGTTTTATCCCATGGCAGGGGTGTCAGATTCGCCCGGCAGTGCAGTCTGGCCGGCAATAAATATATAATCGCCCTGAATGTTGACGCAGGCGAAAAAGCCGAGGGTGTCGTTCATCTGGCCGTGTCTGTGGATGAGGATATGCTGCGACGGGAATGCAGCAGCAGAATTGAGCAGATTCGCAGGGTCGAGTGGGAACGGAGGGAACGCAAGGTGCTTGCTGTCAGCGAAGAGAGGCTGGGAGCAATTATCATGTCTGAAAAACCGTTTTATCCGACGGCGGACGAGACAGTGCCTGTTGTGTGTGAGGCTATACAAGCAGATGCTTCGTTGCTCATATTCAATCCAGAGGCCCGCAAATTCATGGGGCGGGTTGCACTTATTCAGCGTGCCTTCCCTGAAGAGGCATGGCCTGATCTCTCTGAAAGTCATCTGGCCTCAACTCCCGAAATCTGGCTCCGGCCATGGCTCGGCAGCATCAGAAATGCCAGGGACCTTGCAGGGCTCAACCTCCTGCCCGCTTTGAAGGCGCAGTTGACCTGGGTGCAGAGCCGCCTTCTTGATGAGCGGTTCCCATCGCATCTTGTTGTCCCCAGCGGTTCCCGGATAGCCCTGGACTATGATTCAGGAGATATTCCGGTCCTCGCCGTAAAGCTGCAGGAGATGTTCGGCCTTGCAGACACCCCAATGATTGCTGGTGGAAGGGTAAAGGTACTCCTGCACCTCCTGTCTCCCGCCCGGAGGCCGGTCCAGATTACCCAGGACCTCAAGGGGTTCTGGAACAGCGGTTATCAGCAGGTTAAAAAAGAACTGAAAGGGCGGTATCCAAAACACCCCTGGCCAGACGATCCCTGGAACGCCCTGCCGACAAAGAGGCTGAAGCCGAAAGGGACATAGACTGCCGGCGAGCGAGTTCGGCCTTGGTTGGGACAGCAAGCGCGAATGATCCTGTCTTGACTTCTCCTTCGCGGACGTAAGTTGCAACGATGACGCCACTTGGTGAAGCCTCGCTTTCGGTCAATCTGAATCCAACAGGCATCGTGCCTTCGGCAAACAGGCGTTTGCCCCTGCCGAGAGTGATTGGGAATATTTTCAGCCGGAACTCATCAACCAGGTCGTGCCGCAAAAGCGTTTGAATAAGCCCGCCACTTCCATGAACCTGTATTTCCGGGCCGTCCTGCTCCTTCAGTTTTTTAACCCCCTGCGCGACATCTCCCCTGATCAGTTCTGAATTGCGCCATTCAAGCGTTGTCAGTGTCTTTGAAGTCACATATTTTTTCGCGTTATTGATTCCATCTGCAATGGGATCTCCCTTGGTTTTTACATATGGCCAGTATGCCGCGAATATCTCATACGTCCTTCTGCCAAGCAATAAATCAAAGGGTTCACTCATTTGCCCGTCCATAACTTTGCCAAGGAAGTCATCGAAGTAGCCGGCGACCCACCCTCCGTATTCAAAACCGCCGGTGGGGTCCTCTTCAGGCCCGCCCGGAGCCTGCATAACGCCGTCAAGGGTTATGAAAGACAGAACAGCAAGCTTTCTCATACTATTCTCCTTTGTAAGCACGCCGAAGGGCTGCAATGTAGAATTCGGCCGCCTCCTTAGCCTCTTTGTCGTACCATAAGTGTGTTGTGATTTTTTGCATATCTATTCCTCCTTTCCTGAGTCACGTAACGTTACTGGCGAACTTTTTTTGGGGAACTCATTAAGGTGCAGCGCAGTGACGCTGTGAAAGCGTTCCGGAATCGCGTTTGTCATTCATACCCCCTATTTGAGAATGGAATAGCCCTGTACAGCGGCTCAATGTATGTATTCCCAGTTTATCAAATATATGGCACCGGTCAAGCGGACGTCTGGAACTGAGGCTATTGCGTCTTCGAAAACTCCCATTGGTCGGTGCGTATCGCGCATTGAGTTTTTTCCTGTCTTTTCCTGCCAGGAGTTTCGTCACATTGTTGCTGGCCCAATTTGAGACCCAGATGTTTGCGCCATCAAAGGCTATGCCCCGCGGATTTATAGATAGCCCATCAAATATTCCGGCAGGGGGCGTTTAACCGTTGAACAATGGCAATATAGACTTGCGGCTGAAACTTAAGGCTATGATATGATAAACGGTATTGACAATCAAAGGAATTCATGGTTACAACGGATATCAATATATTAATGGAGTTTTTAAACCTGCCGCTAGGAAGAACGGACGAGGTGTTCAATAAGTTCGCAGAAATACCCGGTGCCATACATCGAGGAAGCGGCCTGGAGCAGTTTATCTACATAAAGGGCAAAAGAGAGAACCGAGTTCTGCTTGTCGCCCATGCTGACACATACTGGGATAAAAGCTATTGGGATACAGATGCACCGCCGCAGACGCTCGTTGGAGATGGCATCATAAGGAATGAGCATGGAGGACTTGGAGCTGACGACAGAGCAGGATGCGCAATGATCTGGTTGCTGAAAGATATGGGTCATTCCATTCTCATAACAAACGGCGAAGAGAGAGGTAGACATGGAAGCAGTTGGCTGATGGACGATAATTTGGACATTGCAAATGATATTAATGACAGCCACCAGTTTATGATTCAATTCGACAGAAGAGGTGCAACTGACTTCAAGTGTTACACTGTGGGGACAGATGATTTCAGGGAATATATTTCAAGAGTGACCGGGTATTCCGAACCAGACCGCATGTCTTACACAGATATTGTCTCTTTGTGCCGGAAGATTACGGGTGTTAATCTGAGTATTGGGTATTATGATGAGCATGATGAAAATGAGCATCTTATTGTGGCAGAATGGCAAAACACATTGGATGTTTGTCGAAGGTGGCTTTCAGATGAAGACTTGCCCCGGTTCAATCTAAAAAACCTGTCTGAAGGCTGACAATGAAAGAGGAAGAATTCATAGACCTTGAGTGGCGACTTGCGGTAATACTGACTCAAATAAACCATTTTGGCAGTCATTCTCGCGAAGGCGGGAATCCATTGTTTTCAAGAGGTTCTGGATCCCCGGGTCAAGCCCGAGGATGACGACTTCTGACTTAGTACCCAGACTCGATTCAGGGAAAGGTAGTATGCGTTCAGGCAAATATTATTGGACGGAAGGAAAAACCCGAGTATGAATGAGACATTACCCCCATACGATAAATTCGAGACGTATATCGAGAAGCTGAAGCTGGATGAAAAAGAGGTTGAACTGCTCAATACCTATTCGCCAATTTTTCTTAAGCATAAAGAAGAGTTTGCGAATTTTCTGCATCAGGAGTTTCTTGATATCACCGAAACAGGGTTGATTCTTGAGAGGGAGGAAAGGCCAGGCTTTCTGGTGAAGGTCTGGGCCCTCTGGTTTGAATCCCTTGTGACACGCGGGCTCGACCGGTCATTTCACGCATACCTCTGGAAGGTCGGCCTCAGGCATGTCGAGGTCGGGCTCGATCAGAGGTTTTCGAATCTCGGTTTTTCTCTGGTCCGCCAGTTCTGCCAGAAGATAATCAGCTCGGAAATCCCGGCTGACGACAGACTCAGGATTACGGCTACCCTTGACGCCCTGATAGACCTCTGCCTGTTGATCGAGACAACCGCCTTTATTGAGGCGACAACCCGGTGCGATATGGAGGTGATTCGGGGGATTGCAGATAAGGTCAGAAATCCGGTGGCGATCATGGGAGGAAATATCCGGAGGCTCCAGCGCAAGGCTGATCCGGAAAGCAATGCCTATGGCACCTATTCAGATCTTATTGCACAGACGTCGAGGCTGGAAAGAATAGTACAGGACATCAAAATCTACAATGAAATGTTCACCCGGGAGCAGGAGATTACCTTTGTCCATCCGGAGGCCCCGATCCGCACTGCGCTTGAGAAGCTGGCTGTCCAGCTGGCAGAGAAAAAGATCCAGGTCAGTCTGGAACTCGGCAGCCTTCCCTTTGTCCGGGCTGACCGCAGCGATATGGACCAGCTCTTCTATTGTCTGTTCCAGAACAGCATTGATGCGATTGACCTGTCAGACCCTGTCATACGGATAACGGCCTCGACCGCAGGTGACCCGTATCAGGACGTAAGAATAGCAATATTTAACACCGGCCTGCCGCCGAAGGAGGATGACCTTGAAAAGCTGGTCTCCCCTTTTTATTCCACAAAGTCACAGGGCACCGGGTTCGGGCTGGCTATTGTCCAGCTGGCAGTAAAAAGGAGTTTTGGCAAACTCACCATAGAGCCTGTTGAGGGAAAGGGGACGACGGTCACGGTTATTCTCCCGGCTTCATCCGATTGATTATTTCTTCTTTCTCTTGTTCCGGTACATTTTTTTGTCGGCCGCGCTCAAAACTTCGATAATGTCCTTGCCTGCTTCCCAGACTGAACAGCCGATGCTCAGGGAGAGTTTGTAGTCCAGAGTTGCGTATTCAATGTTCCACGCGGTGACGTTTTCTTCAATCCTCGCGTAGAGAGGTGCATTTTCTTCGCAGGAAGGCATCGGGGTTACAATAACAAACTCATCGCCCCCATAGCGGCAGAGAAAGTCGGATTTCCTGACAGCACTCTTTAATATACGCGCACATTCCCGGAGTACGCCGTCTCCGTGGAGATGACCGTAGGTGTCGTTGATGTTTTTGAAGTTGTCGATATCTATGATAATCAATGCAAGCTTCTCATGTTTTCTTTCTGCCTTTCGGATGTCCCGGACAATTGCCTCATTAAAAAAATTCCGGTTGTAAAGTCCGGTAAGCAGATCTCTGGTGGCAAGTTTCCGCAGCCTCTCCTGGGAGGCCTTCAGGTTCCTGACGAGCAGGCCGAGATGGTCGTAAATTTCAGAGATCAAGGCGCGGTATATGATGTCAGTGTCCCTCCGTCCACCCCGGGGCGCCGTGTGAAGATCCTCGCTGGCGATCTCTTTTTTTACGGTCTCGATCATCTGATCCCAGGAGGCATCAGTCTCGTTTCTGGAGAGATCAATCAGTACCCGGATGTCACCGGAGAGCTTTTTTAATGCGTCGTGGAGCTGGCTATGGTCTGTCATGTTCTCATTCTCCCAGTATTGCCTTGATATTTGCAAAGAATTTTTCTGCATAGACCTTTTCTTCTTCCGGCCCGAGTTCTTCAAAGCGGTCGAGTTTTTTTATGACCTCCGCCGGTATTTCATCGAGAAACCTTGAGGGGGCAGCTGCGGCTTCTTTTCCGTATTTGGTTCTGTGGTCGGCATACGTTATATATAATTCGTTCCTGGCCCTGGTTATGCCGACATAAAAGAGCCGTCTTTCCTCTTCAAGTCCCTCGTCTGTGTCCGCAGACTTACGGTGGGGCAGGATATCCTCTTCGGTCCCGACTATAAAAACCACCGGGAATTCCAGGCCTTTTGACGAGTGAAAAGAGATCAGCGTAACCCCCCTGCCACCCTTTTCCTCTTTGGCTTCCAGCAGGTCTGTGAGCGCCATTGCCTCCAGAAATCCGTGGAGCGAAGGAGGAAATTCAGCTGCTTCATAGCGACTGAGGGACTCGACAAAACCATCAAGATTTTCTATCTTTCGGAATGCTGTCTCGGGTGTCTTATAAAGCTCGGTAATATAGCTGTTATAGCTGACCTCTTCGATGAGCCCTTTCAGTATTCTGCCCATTTCTCTGCCCTTTGCAAAAAGTGGCCGGTAGCGGTTGATCAGGGCAAACAGATTTGAGGCAGAAGAGGCGGCCTTTGGGCTCAGACCCGGGACCCCTGAAGCACTCCCAAAGGTGTCAAGCAGAGACAGAGAATTCGCCCGGCTGAATTCAGAGAGTATGCCGAGAGTCGAAGTCCCCAGACCCCTTTTCGGTGCGTTGGCGGCCCGAAGCAGGCTGAGGTCGTCCGAGGGGTTGGCTATGATTTTCAGATAGGCTGCAACGTCTTTTATCTCTTTGTTTTCAAAATAGCTGGTCCCGCCTACAACCGAATAAGGTATCCTCTGCCTCCGCAGGGCCTCCTCGAACGGCTTCGAAAATATGTTCGCCCGGTAGATCACTGCAAAATCCTCATAAGGGTTGTTTCGCTCGAAGCGGATAGAGGCGATTCTTTTGGCCAGCCATTCGGCTTCATCTTCCGTATCTCTTGTCTTAAGGATTCTGACCCGCGGTCCGTCGCCCCTGTCGGTCCATAAGGCTTTCTCCATCCGTTTTGTGTTGTTGGTGATGACGCCGTTTGCCGCTCTGAGGATATGCCCGAAGGAGCGGTAATTCTGTTCAAGACGGACAATGACCGTGCCCGGAAAATCCTTTTCGAAATCAAGAATATTGCCGAGGTTGGCACCGCGCCAGCCATAGATGGACTGATCATCATCCCCGACTACACAGAGATTCCTGCGCTCACCCGCCAGGAGTTTGATGAAATCATACTGCACCCGGTTTGTATCCTGATACTCGTCGACCATGATATACCTGAATCTCTCCTGGTATTTATTCAGGACATCCGGATGTTCCCTGAAGAGCTTGAGTGTCAAAAGCAGGAGGTCATCGAAGTCAAGCGCATTAAGAGATTTCAGGGCTTCCAGATATTTCGGATAGACCATGGCAGAGGCTTCTTCGAGCGGTACTTCAGAGGGGACCCGTTCTGTAGAAGTAAAATCGTTTTTTGTACGGCTGATCCTCTCGAGAATGGATTCTGCCTTAAAGCTCTTGTCGTAGAATTTGATGTCCGACAATATATTCCTCAGGAGAGACACCTGCTCTGAGGTGTCGTAGATCGTGAAGTCTTTCCGGTACCCCAGGTGTTCGATTTCGCGCCTCAGTATTTTCAGGCATAGAGAATGGAACGTAGAGATGACCGGGGTCCCGCCCGCACCCTGGACCATCGACTTTACACGTTCTTTCATCTCCGTTGCTGCCTTATTGGTAAAGGTGACCGCCAGAATCGACCGTGCCGGAACACCGGTACTTATCAGGTATGCGGTCCGCAGGGTGATCACCCTGGTCTTGCCCGAACCAGCCCCGGCAAGGATAAGGAGTGCCCCGTCTGTATGCATGACGGCTTCCTTCTGCCGGGGGTTCAAATGTGCTAGTGCTCTGTATATATCCATTGACCGCAAATGTCCTTTTGATGTTTATTCCGCGTAGACAGAAGGTGAAAAACTTATATGCCGGCGTACGGAGCGGGGTTGTTCAGGTCTGCCAGAATTCTTCCGGAGCAGGTGCTATTCCGTCGCAACTTTTTTGGGTCTGCCCCTTTTCTTCACAGGAGGAACACTGTCCCAGAAGGATGCCGCTGGTGCTTTTTTGCCCGTCAGGCTTTCAAACCACTGGGATGAGGGCTTGTCCTGAGTTCTCTTGTAGGCACTCAGGGCAGCATAGCGGACCTGGTAGCGATAGAGTGAAGGTTTCTTGTAATGCGGGTAGAGTTCCTTGAAATTCGGAAGGGTCCTCAACCGTTCGCCCCATGCCATGATCAATTCTGTCGCCTGCTCGACAGGTATTCCGGACTCGCGGCTTATGAGCCCGACGGTATACGCAATATTATGGATACCCTTTTCTGACTTCGGTAGAATGTTCATCAGGATCTCGAGTGCATCCTGTGCTGCCTTGATCTCTTTTTTTGTTTTCTCTGCCATATATACTCCGGTTTTCAATATCCTACGGGTTATTTTATTAAAATTGCGACCATCTATTGATAGCGGGCCTGTCTTTTAAACTATATCAAAGCGTACAAATGTTTCAACAGGGAAAAGAATTTTGTCAATAATTCAGAACATTACAGATTTATCGTAACCCGTCAGGACTGACCTCACCAGATAGCCGAGGCCGAGGGGTGAGTGCTTCGCTCGGTCAGATGAATTGCATCCTCAGGACAGGCATTGCGACAGACGCCGCAGCCAAAGCAATTTTCAGGGATAATCGACGAGTAGTTCGTCTCACCTGAGTAACCGATAGCGTTGAACTGGCAGCGGGGAATGCATTCCTGGCATCCGGTGCATTTTTCGCTGTCGATTGCGGCGATCTTCTCAGCCCTGAACATCGCCGGCATCCCGAGGCCGACCGTGCTCCTCATTGCCAGGCAGGACTTCAGGTCGCAGTTGCATATTGCCCCGATAAAGGGGGTCTGAAACGTCCAGACGCTATGGACCATCCCCTGTCTTCCGAGGTCCTTTATCAGCTCGACAGCCTCTTCTTTCTCCAGATAGTCAAAATGGGATACATCGGGAGAGCCAAAATAGTCAGTGTCCAGATCATGATACCACCCGTCTGTGCCGTAGCTGATCCCGAAGCAGACACGTTTTTCCTGCTTGCTGAAGGCCCAGCGGCAGCCGCAGGGCAGTCTGACGGCTGTGTTGCAGAAAGAGAGTATCCTGGCCACATCTTCCCATGGAAGGACCTGGCCAAAATGCACTGACTTCATTTCCGCGGTATAAGTATCCTTTATTTTATCGAGCAGTCGCGGGTTGCGCTGCGACAACTTCTCGATGCGGGTGATGGTGTTGTTGCCCTGGTCAACCATCTCCCGGTAGAAGTTCCTGATCATATGCAGGCGACGGGGATCGTGGAGCAGCTCTTTTGAATAGTTTTGGACGTTCAGATACCACTCTTTGCCTTCGCCGTGCTTTGTGCAGAACTCACACATTTTTCTTGCCTCCCCTGCTTCCATAGATGTACGGGAATTTATGAAATTATCATAGGGAAAAACAGTGATAAATCGCAAGGGTCAGGCCACGGGATATCCGGCATGCTTTTGTCCCGGCAATGATTATGCCTTGACAGGACATACCCAAAGCTGTTACGGTAACTTATCACAGAACTGCTGTACAACCGGAAACTAGTCGATGAATGCCACGTCTTTCTCAGCCCCGGAATACACCGGGGGTCTTTCCCCGAACGCAGAAAAAAAGGAGTCTTAATGGAATTCAGTAAGTTTAATCTTCACCCTACCGTTGCAGCCGGAGTTGTGGCAGCAGGGTACAGTACCCCTACACCGATTCAGGAACAGGCGATCCCTCCAGTTTTAAAAGGACGCGATGTTATGGGCCTTGCCCAGACCGGCACAGGCAAGACCGCAGCATTCGTGCTGCCGATACTTAACCGCCTGATGAGCGGCGAGCGGCGGCAGGTTCGGGCGCTGGTAATTGCCCCCACCCGGGAACTCGCAGAACAGATCCACGAGTCAATCGGGAGTCTTGGCCATCAGACCCGTCTCAAGAGCGTCACGGTCTATGGTGGTGTCGGCGTTAGCCCCCAGATCGAAAAGCTGAGGCGCGGTGCCGAGATCGTTGTTGCCTGCCCCGGAAGGCTCCTCGACCATATAGGACAGGGGACGATCGACCTCTCCAAACTTGAGGTGCTTGTCCTCGACGAGGCAGACCATATGTTTGACATGGGCTTTCTCCCTGATATAAAGAAGATCCTGAAGCATATCCCCCAGAAGCGCCAGACCCTGCTTTTTTCGGCCACCATGCCGAAGGAGATACGCCATCTGGCAAATGATGTCTTGAAAGACCCGGTAACCCTTGATGTCGGCTCTACGCTGCCGGCGGTCACGGTAAGCCACGCACTTTATCCTGTGGCCCAGCACCTCAAGACACCTCTTCTGCTCAATCTGCTGCACCATACGGACACTGAATCAGTCCTGATATTCACCCGTACCAAACATCGCGCCAAGCGCCTGGGAGAACAGCTGGTCAAGGCCGGATACAAGACAGCCTCTCTGCAGGGAAATCTCTCACAGCAGAGGCGTCAGGCTGCCATGACCGGGTTCCGCGACGGTACGTACCAGATCCTTGTAGCAACCGATATTGCGGCGCGCGGGATTGACGTTACCCAGATTTCGCACGTCGTCAACTATGACATTCCGAACACCACGGATGCCTATATCCACCGGATCGGCAGAACAGGCCGCGCAGCCCGGAGCGGGGACGCCTATACCCTGGTGACTGGCGAAGATACGGATATGGTTCGTTCGATAGAAAGGGTTCTCGGCGGACCGATTGAACGCCGCACGATCGAGGGTTTTGATTATAAAGCCACTGCGGCGCATAAGGACACGGAGTTTGCCCGTCCGCCCAGGCAGGCAGTTCCGGCGCGCAAGCCCGGTGCAGCAAAGAATGCCGGAAGAAGGTGGGGGACAAACCCGAAGCCCAAGACCTCCAGTTCCGTGAAAACCTCCGGTACTCGCTGGTAATCAAGCCTTAACAATCAAGGACTGCTTTTTCAGGGAAGCGGGCTGATCACTTTGAGAATTTCAGTGATCAGCCCGCTTTTTGTTTCATAAGTGCCTCCACCGGCTTGAGTCCGTAAGGGCTTCCCTCCTCAATGGCCGTGAGTACGGTGCCGCCTCCGGTAAAGAAGTAGTAATTTGCATTATCCATCACCGAGAGATAGAGACCGGGGCAGAGGTCTTTGAATTCCTGGAGCGTGTCCCCGCCCCCGTACATCTTCATGGCGTCCCGGTTGCTGTCGATTGTATTGTCGAGTGCCTGGGACCCTGCGGTGAAGTGGGGCGTATAACCCATAACCGCGTTTATGAGTATGGTCTTCGCAGACCCTATGGCCTCTGAAACAGCTGGGTCGTCAAAGGACCGGGGATCGATATCGAGAATGTATCCGTAGGTTTTGCCTGGGCTGAAGTCTCTGACCGATATGGTCCGATACTTCCCCTCCAGGCGTCCTTCCATGACATCAGACTCAACTACAAAGGGAAGCTCGACGATCTTCTTCTGTGTCCTGTCTCTTTCCACGAGGTCCTGCGCAAGCTTAATATCTTCCTCCGAGACGCCTTTTATCCTTATATCATGCTTTGCGCAGAGGAAGGTGTTGTAGATGACCCCTCCGAGTATTAGCTGGTCGACCTTCTCGTAGATCGCATAGAGAGGTTTGATCTTGGTGTCATATTTTGAGCCGGCTACTGCAGCCACAAAAGGCCGGACAGGGTTGAGCACCCGGCTGAGATTCAGGATCTCCTGCTGCATCAGAAAGCCTGCACAGGAGGGCAGAAAGTCAGTAATGTCGCAGGTGGAGGCGTGGGGCTGCCACGAACCGAAGGCATCGTTTACATAGATGTCGGCAAGCCCTGCAAGCTGCAGGGCGAAGTTCCTGGCCGCATCTCCCTTTGTCTCTTCCCCGGCAAACCAGCGTGTGTTCGGCAGATAGATAGCGCCAATCTTCCGCTCGCGCAGGTCCCTGATCGCGAGGTTGATCGACGTATCGATGCCGGTGATCCCTTTTTCCTGGTCTGCAGGAAAAGACGGGATATGGATCTTCATATGGAGCTTCTGCTCGAGGTGACGGGCGATCGGCAGGACTGACTCCTCCGGCCTGCAGGTGATAATTCCGGACTTCTTATCCTTGGGCCGGCCTACATGCGTCATCAGGATGGGCCTTCCTCCCCGCTCAACAATATGGAAGAGCGTTCCGATCGTCCGGTCAATCCTGAAAGGGTCGCGGACCTCCCCTTTCTTGACAACATTATGGTCGAACCTGACCAGCACGATCTTATTGTTCAGATCGGCATCCTGTATAAGCGGCAGTCTGGGGTCGAGCCCCGTAGCAGTCTCCATTTTGTACCTCCGGATCTTTTATTATTAAGGTCGGGCCACTTCCAGTTGACAGTCCGGCAGGGCTTTACATGCCGGCATGTACCTATTGTATCCTATTCTGCGGGATCCGTAAGCAGGGAAATATTTTATTGAATATAAGGCGTGTTGACATTTATAATAATATTAGCAATTATTATGTATTGCGTCCTCAGCATGAGTCATGAATCGCACGTTCTTCTCTGCAGAACTCAACATGCCGGGAAAAGGAGCAGGTTATGTCAACGAACACGTTGAAATATGATACTTCAAAGGCTAAATCCCTTCTCCGGGAGGTGTCGGAGAGATCAGGGCAGAACCTCTCTGCCTGCTATCAGTGCCGCAGATGCGCAGCCGGCTGCCCGGTGGGCGAAGAGACGGGGGTTACGCCTGACAGGCTTGTCCGGACAGTCCTCCTTGGCGACAGGGATGAGGCGCTCAATAATCTCCTGGTCTGGCAATGCGTTGCCTGTTATACCTGCGGAACGCGCTGCCCGAACAATATTCAGACGGCCCGCATCACCGAGACGCTCAAGCAGATGTCCAAAGAGGCCCACCTTGATCCTCTCAAGCCGCGCATTGCCGATTTCCACAGTTCTTTTATGAAAGCTGCAGGGCATTACGGCCGGTTTAATGAGATTGAAGGCATGGGGATTTATGAAACGAAGACCGCTATTAACGAGCTGAAAAAGGGCGGGCTGAAGGCTGTTTTTGATGAAATGAAGGCCCAGGCAAAGCTGGGTATGACGATGACGAAAAAGAAACGGATGCATTTCAAGATTGATAAGGTAAAGAATGTGGCAGAGGTGAAGGCCCTCTATCGCAGGGCAAAGCAGGGGAAGGGGGAGTGACCATGGAACTGGCATATTATCCCGGTTGTTCTCTGCATGCCTCGTCCCAGTTATACGATGTACAGTGTAAAATGGTATTCAGCAATCTCGGCATTGAGTTGAAAGAGATCGACGACTGGAACTGCTGCGGGGCGACTGCGGCTGCCAAGACCGATGATTTTCTTGCTATCGCACTTCCTGCACGCAACCTGGGCATTGCCGACGCCACCGGTCTTTCGGAAATCATGATCCCCTGCTCATCCTGCTACAGCAGGACCCTGGTGTCCCAGCAGCGCCTCTCCTGCGACCCTGAGCTGAAGAATGCCATAAATGCTGAACTCGGCCAGAAGGTGGAGGGAAAGATCAAGGTCTCGAATATCCTTGAGGTACTCAAAACTAAGGTCACCTCAGGGGAGCTTGCCGCAAAAGCCGGCAGGAAGCTCGAAGGGCTGAAGGCCGCCTGCTATTACGGCTGCCTGCTTACGCGCTTCCCCTGCGATGTTCCGGTGAGCGATGATGTTGAAAATCCACAGGGCATGGAGATTGTCTGCAAGAGCCTCGGGGTTGAAACCATAGACTGGAGCTATAAAACCGATTGCTGCGGCGCCTCTGCCTCGGTCAATGATGCTGAAGAGTCACAGCTGCTGATGTCAAGGATCATGAAGGACGCGGCAGCGCGCGGCGCCAACTGTTATGTTGCCACCTGTCCACTCTGTCAGTTCAACCTCGACGCATACCAGGACGAGGTAGGTAAAAAGTACGGCATAGAACAGCGGTTGCCTGTCTATTTCATTACCGAGCTTATCGGGCTTTCGATGGGCTTTGATCCGATCGCCATGCAGGTCGACCGGCATCTTACTGATGCCATGGGCCTCCTAAAGGAGTTGAAACTGATATGAGTCTGCTTTCGAATTCAACAAAACGCGGTTCAGTCCTGATCGTTGGCGGCGGCATTGGCGGCATGCAGGCAGCACTTGACCTTGCCGACAGCGGGTTTAAGGTCCATATGGTCCAGCGTGATCCCTCGATCGGCGGCACCATGGTTATGCTCGATAAGACGTTTCCGACCGGCGACTGCGCCATGTGCATGATATCACCGAAGATGGTCGAGGCAGGCCGTCATCTCAATATCGATGTCCATACCCTTGCAGAGGTAATCTCTGTTGAGGGGGATGCGGGTGATTTCAGGGTGAAGGTGAAGGTTGCTCCCCGGTTTGTGGATGCAGATAAATGTACGGGCTGCGGCGATTGCGAGGTCAAATGCCCTAAGAAGGTCCCGAGCAATTTTGATCAGAAGCTCGGGCAGAGAAAGGCGATTTACTCGCTCTTTCCTCAGGCAGTCCCCAATACCCGTGCCATTGACTCAAGCCAATGCATCTGTCTTAATGATCCTGACAAAAAGCGCTGCCGCCTCTGCGAGAAGGCCTGCAAGGCCGGTGCAATAAATTATGAGGACAAGGGCAAGGAGATAGAGCTGAACGTCGGCTCGATTATCCTGAGCCCCGGGCTGGAACTCTACGATGCCCGGGTGAGGCAGGAACTTGGCCTCGGCCGCTGGCAGAATGTGGTCTCGTCCATTCAGTTCGAGCGCATTCTGTCTGCCTCAGGCCCATACAAAGGGGTTGTGCAGCGGCCCTCTGACCAGAAGCATCCGGTCAAGGTAGCCTGGATACAGTGCGTGGGGTCGCGTGACAACCGCAATGCAAATCCGTGGTGCTCGTCAGTCTGCTGCATGTATGCCACAAAACAGTCGATCATTGCGAAGGAGCATGACAAGAACATAGAGCCGACAATCTTCTTTATGGAGATGCGGGCCTTTGGCAAGGATTTTGACAAGTATGTCGAACGGGCCAAGAATGAATACGGCGTGCGCTATCAGCGGGCCATGGTTTCGGCAATCCGCGAAGAACCGGGGACCGGTAATCTCTTCATGAAATATGCGGCCGAGGATGGCAGTCTCATGACCGAGAAGTTCGACATGGTGGTTCTCTCCGTGGGCTTTCAGCCCCACTGCGATGCAGAGGCCTTTGCAAAGACCTTCGGCATTGAGACCACCCCGTACCTCTTTCCAAAGACATCTCCCTTTGCCCCGGTCAGGACATCCCGCGAGGGCGTCTTTGTTACCGGCATCTACCAGGGGCCGAAAGATATCCCTGAGACGGTCATGCAGGGCAGCAGTGTCGCCGGCAGTGTCATGGCCCTCCTTGCAGAAGCGAGAGGGACCGAGACGATCGAAAAGGAGCTCCCTCCTGAGAAGGACGTGGCCGGAGAAGCGCCGAGGATTGGCGTGTTTGTCTGCCATTGCGGTACGAACATTTCGTCGACCGTAAATATCGACGAGGTAGTGGCTGCGGTAAAGGACCAGCCGGGTGTTACGTATGTTACGAATACCATATACGCCTGCGCCCAGGACAACCAGGACATGATCAAGCAGACGATCAAAGAACAGAACCTCAACAGGGTGGTTATTGCGTCCTGCACGCCCCGCACGCACGAGAAGCTTTTCCAGGAGACGATCCGGGAGGCAGGCCTGAACAAGTACCTCTTTGACCTTGCCGACATCCGCGAGCAATGCTCTTGGTGCCATAAGGGGCAGAATGAGGTTGCCACGAAAAAGGCGATCGGGATCGTCAAGATGTCTGTTGCGAAATCGAGACTCCAGGAACCGCTCAAAAGCGAGACCGTCGGCGTTACACCTGAATGCCTGATCATCGGCGGAGGTATCGCCGGCATGACGGCAGCGCTTTCCCTTGCTGATCAGGGGTTCCCTGTCCATATTGTCGAGAAAGACAGTGAACTCGGCGGACTGGTGAAAGGTGTTTACCGGACTTTGGAAGGCCTCGATGTACAGGAATTTCTGAAAGACCGCATCGAGGCGGTGAAGGAGCATCCCGGGATCACGGTCCATACCGGTGCCGAGGTAAAGCAGACCGACGGGTTTGTCGGAAATTTCAAGACCCTGCTGACAGACGGAAGCGCGGTGGAGCACGGCGCCGTTATCCTGGCGACCGGCGGTATCGAATACCAGCCGACCGAGTATCTCTATGGTCAAAGCCCCAATGTGCTCACCCAGAGGCAGCTCGAAAAGAGGATTGCTGAAGGCGAGAATCCTAAAGCAGGTGAGCGCTATATCATGGTCCAGTGCGTAGGCTCCCGCGAAGAGCCGAATCAGTACTGTTCGCGTGTCTGCTGCCAGGATGCCGTAAAAAATGCAATCGCGGTCAAGCAGCTTAATCCTGAGGCAGAGGTGATGATCATTTACCGCGACATAAGGACGTATGGCCTGCGTGAAGATTTCTACAAGCAGGCCCGCGATCTGGGGGTGATCTTCATCCGTTATGATGTTGACAGAAAACCCGAGGTCGCACAGTCTGGAAATAAAGTGACGGTAAGGACCTGGGACTATATGCTGAACCGGGAGCTGTCTCTTGAGGCTGACTGGCTCGTTCTTTCCACAGGCCTGCGGCCCCATCCTACTACGGACCAGGTCGGGGCCATGTATAAGGTCACGAGAAATCCTGACGGGTATTTTCTGGAGGCCCACGTAAAACTTCGTCCCGTGGACTTTCCCAGCGAGGGTCTTTTCGTCGCCGGCCTCGGTCATGCGCCGAAGAATATCGACGAGACGGTCACACAGGCCCTTGCAGCCTCAGGGCGGGCAGGGGTAGTACTGTCCCATAAGCGGCTTGCGGTTTCTGGCATCATTGCAAAGCACAAGCGCGAACTCTGCATGTCCTGCCTGAGCTGTCTCAGGGTCTGCCCGTTTGGTTCCCCGTATATTGCCGAGGACGGAAAAATTTCCCATAATGAGATCAAATGTATGGGCTGCGGCATCTGTGCAGGCATCTGTCCTGCAAAGGCCTTCCAGGTGAACAATTTCCGTGACGATCAGATTCTTGCGATGATCGACGCTGCGGTAGAGTCTGAACCCGGAGTGCTTAATTGATTATTAGTAATGCTGAGAGAGGAGACCTGAAATATGGCTGATGTTGCAGAAGCAGCTGAACAGATACTGGTTTCGACCGTTGAGGCCCCGCATGACACACCGGCAGACTGGACGCCGAATGTACTGGCCTTTGCCTGCCACTACTGCGCCTTTGCAGCGGCTGATCTGGCAGGTGTCATGCGTCTTTCTTATTCGCCGAGCGTAAAGATAATCCGGCTCCCCTGTACAGGGAAACTGGACCATATCCATATACTTTCGGCTTTTGAGAAGGGGGTCGACGGAGTCTTTGCCGCCGGGTGACTACGGGGACAATGTCATTACCTGGAAGGTAATATGTTTGCAGCAAGAAGAATAGAATATGTCAAGACACTGCTGAAAAAGGTCGGTATAGATCCTGCACGTCTGGAGATGTATAACCTGTCGGCGGCTATGGGCCCGCGGTGGGCCGAGATGTGTGATGAGTTTGTGGACAGGATCCGCAACCTCGGCCCTTCACCAATTTGGCTTGCTTCCCGCAAGCAGTCTGAAAAAGGAGTGACTGAGCAATGATAGTAGGCAAGCAAAAACCATTTGATGAAATCTGGGACATGGTGAAGGGCTTCAAGAAGGTCCTTGTCTATGGCTGCAACACCTGTGTTGCGATCTGCCATGCGGGCGGCAGTAAAGAGGCGGAACTTCTTGCCTCGATGCTCCGCATGAGGGCCAAGCAGGAAGGGCTGGACCTGCTGATTGACAGTGCCGGGATTGAGCGCCACTGCGAGCCGGAGTTCTTTGAGCCCCTGGATGAAAAAGTGAAGACCTATGATCTCATCCTTTCAACCGCCTGCGGCGTCGGCGTCAATTTTCTTGCCGACCGGCTTGCAGGGGCCATCCCGGTATATCCGGGTATTAATACCAGCTTTTATGGTGCTGTTCCTGAAGCAGGTTTCTTTGTCGAACTCTGCGGTGGATGCGGTAACTGCATTCTGCATCTCACCGGGGGTATCTGTCCTATTGTACGGTGCTCAAAGTCCCTGATGAACGGCCCCTGCGGAGGGACTGATAAGGGCAAATGCGAGGTGAGCAGCGAGACGGACTGCGCCTGGTTCCTGATCGTTGAGCGGATGAAGAAACTCGGAACGCTCGAAAAGCTCTTCGAGGTACAGCCGCCGCGTGACTGGTCAACCGCCACTCATGGCGGCCCTCGCAGGATTTCTCTGGAGCATATTCGGGCGTATGAAGCTGAAGAAGAAAAGAAAGCGACATTAACGGGGGAGGGCAAATAGATGAAGAGCGGCAGCAACCTTGAAAGAGTCATTGCCAGTGGCAAGATGGCCGTCACTGCAGAGCTTGGGCCTCCCATGAGTGCCGATCCTCATGAGGTAATACATAAGGCAGGGCAGTTAAAGGGCTTCTGTGATGCGGCGAATATTACCGACTGCCAGACCGCGGTGGTCCGCATATCGAGCATCGCAGCTGCGTTCATTGCCCAGCGTGAAGGATTGGAGCCGGTCATGCAGATGACCTGCCGCGACAGGAACCGGATCGCCATGCAGGCGGATCTCCTCGGGGCAGCTGCTCTTGGCCTCAAAAACTGCCTTTGCATTGCCGGTGACCATCAGAAGTTCGGCGCGTCCGGGAAGCTGAAGGGCCATCCCGGGGCCAAAAACGTCTACGATGTGGACACCTGCCAACTCGTGGGCATCATGAAAAAGATGCGGGATGAAGGCCTGCAGCAGGGTGGGGACAAGCTTGAGGTTGCCCCGAAGTTTTTCATCGGAGCCTCATGGACGCCGATGGGCGACCCCATGGATTTCCGGCCTTATAATCTCAAGAAAAAGGTGGATGCCGGAGCTGACTTCATTCAGACTCAGGGCATTTATGATATGGAACTTTTCAAGTCCCAGATGGAAAAGGCGCGCAACCTGGGGCTGCATGAAAGAACAGCCATCCTTGCCGGTATAATCGTTCCCAAGAGTGCCATGATGCTCAAGTATATGGACTCTTCAGTTGCAGGGGTCACCGTGCCCAAGGAACTCATCGACCGCATGAACAAGGCCAAGGCTGCTGCAGGGGATGACAAAAAGAAGATGCGTGAACTTCAGGAACAGGAAGGTATCAAAATTGCCGTCGAACTTGTTCAGCAGGCGCTTGAGATTCCCGGCATAAAGGGGGTCCATATTCAGGCCATTGAGTGGGAGTCTGCAATGGAGCCGATTGTCAAGGCTGCCGGACTATACCCGAGACCGGTGCTGCCTGCCGAGTAAGCGCTGTCTGCAGTTATAAAAAAAAGAGGGGGCATTTTTTGCCCCCTCTTTTTTTTGGGTACGGTTGGCGCTTAACAGGCTATATCCCCTGATATTCGATAACTGCCTCATAGTCAATACTTGCATGGCTGGCGGGGAGGGTGTCTATCTCACCGTGACACTTTATTGACCCCTTGCATGTTTTTTTCCCGTTCTTCACCATATTTGCCACCACAGGGGTAAGGTCAAAGCCGCCCTTGCTGCAGCCTTTTACCATGCAGTCCATCTTGAAATAGGCATAGGTGGTGGGAATCATATTGACGGTGCGTACCATCAGGAGGGGAATGACTGCCTTGCGGTAATAGGTCATATGAATAACAATGGCCGAAACCGTCGGGAATCTTTCGGAAACAAGTCCTGCTGCAACATTGTTAAGTCTTTTTTCTTCCATCTGCAGTGCATGCTTATGTCTGTGAACCATGATACCCCCAAAAAAAATCCCCCTGTGCTTTCGCAGCAGGGGGATAGTGTCTGCTGACTAAAGCTTTGCTACGTTGATTGCTTTGGGACCCTTCGGTCCCTTTTCAGTATCAAAGCTGACTGAGTCACCTTCAGCAAGGGATTTAAACCCGTTGCCCTGGATGGATGTGTGGTGGACAAAAACATCTCCGCCGTCTTCGCTCGTAATAAAGCCAAAACCCTTTGCGTCATTGAACCACTTAACTGTTCCGTTCGTCATTTTTCTACCTCCTTTGTCAATAAACTGAAATCTCAGAAGGCCTCAACTAAAAATAAAGGCCACAAAGTTGAAAAGTCTTTGTAGCCTCATAAACGGCAAAAACCTCTAAAATTCTATCTTTAGAATAGCATACTCTCATTGATTCCGTCAATGTCGAAGTTATGCCCGGCATAGGTGGCAATGCTCTCCTGATTTTTCCATAGCGATAACTCTCCCTGAATCCGACTTGAATCCGGCTTGAATCAGCTGGATATATGCATTAATATTAAATATGGCTACTATGACAGAAGATACCATCTATGACTGCATCATCATCGGTGCGGGGCCTGGCGGTCTCCAGGCCGCCATTTACCTCGGCAGGTATAACCGCAAGGCTCTCCTGATAGACCGCGGCGGAGGAAGGACATCTCATGCACGGCATATTGAAAACTTCCTTACGCAGAAGGCGATCTCAGGCAAAGAACTTATAGCCCTTGGCCTGGAGCAGGCAAAGAGCTTTAATGTTTCCATAGAAAAAGGGTTGGTAACCAATGTTGTCAGACACGAACATTTTTCTGTATATGCCGGAGAGAAAGAATATCTGTCGAAGTTCGTGATCGTTTCATCCGGCGCCACAGAGAATCTTCCGCCTATTGAAAATATCCCGAAGTTTTTCGGTGATAGTTTTTTTACCTGTATCGACTGTGACGGGTATCGGACAAGGGGAAAAAAGCTGGTGGTCATCGGGAATTCGCTGCATTCGGTCCATCTTGCCCTTGCCATGAAGGAGATGTATACTGAGGATCTCTCTCTTATTCTTTATACGCTTGTCGTTCCTCCGGTATATATCGAGGAACTCGCTGAAAACGGCATCCGCGTTGTAACCGGCAGGCCAAAGAGGCTTTTCGGCAGAGAGAGGCTTGAAGGTATCGAGATGGAGCATGGCGGAACGATTGCATGTGAAGTCGTTATGTCAAATTTCGGGTACAAGCTTAATGCTGATTTTCTTGCCGGCCTCCAGCTCAAGAAAGATGCCGACAACTTTAAGTTTGCAACGAACAGACACTTTGAATCATCCTGCGACGGGCTTTATATTGTCGGGCCACTGACGGGAAATGATCAGGCGATTATAGCCGCCGGCGAGGGTGCGCTTGTTGCGATAGAGCTAAAAAAAAGGCTCCTGGAACAGTAGTTAATCTCGGGGTCAGGCGGTGCCTGTTTTTACCGATTTATAGAAATCACATTCTTTGCAGGACTTGAGTTTCAGTGCGTGATCGCAGGCGATTTGTCCCCCGGAAAAGGTGCCTGCGACAAGCCAGCACTTTCTTCCTGCTTTCTGAAGCGCTGCAGGACAGGATGTTGTCTTTGTTGTCCCGCATTTTATCATATCCCAGCAGTTTGTCATCGGCATTCCCTGTTCCTCCCTTTGACCAACGTATCGGATCACTATTCCCGTTGAGATGGATTGCAAGAGAAGTGCCATAAAGGACTGTGTCTGGATTCCCCTGATATGAAAGAGATTTCTTCCTGCTGATCATTTATTGCATACGATTGTTTCGCAAAACATTGTATAGGACTATACAATGTTTGTATGGAACCCCCGTTGCTGCCTCCCCCCATATCAGGGAAGATGGAACAGGGGCCATCTCTGACCATCTCTGGCCATGTCTGGCTGGTTGCCGTTGACTGCCGGGCTATCCGGCTTTCACTCTTCCTTCGACCATTACCGTCTCCTCGAGGTTCTTGACGCGTATACTGCCGAATCCCGTACTTGCAAGCCACTGCTTCATCTCACGGGGTGAGTAGCAGCGGCCGCTTTTTGTGCCGACCAGCATATTGATCGAGAAAACAGCACTTCTGGCAGGAGAGGTCAATTCATCGTTGATAGGGAATTCCTGGACTACAACCCTGCCGAAGGGATTAAGTGCTTTCTTGCACTTGTTCAGGAGGGCTACATTCTCCTCAGAAGAATATGCATGGAAGATCTGGCTGAGCAGGATGAGATCGTATCCCGAGCCGATATCGTCCTGCTGAAAATCTCCGGCAAGGAAATGAAGGCCCTTTGCCCCCTCACGCCGGGCGACCTTCTTTGCGATCGCAATCGTTGGCTGACGGTCGAATATGGTTGCCTTGATACCTTCTTTTGCCATCGCAATGGCATTTGTGCCAGGGCCGCCGCCGAGGTCGAGCATGGTCTTAACACCCTTAATTCCTATTGCCTTGATGAGCGCCTCTGTGCGGAGTACGGTCAGATTATGCATACCCAGGATAAAGGCCTCATGATCACCGCTGCGAGGGGCAGGGACTCCGGTTTTTACGACGTTGTCCAGAGTGGCGAATCTATCCCACATCGATGAGGCGTGCCTGATGATGTCTCCCTGGTAGAGGGGTGAACCCTTGACAAGGTATCGGGTGCTTACAGGTGTATTTTTGTATCGTCCGTCTTTTGTCTTGCTCGTCAGACCCAACCCGGCAAGTGCATCCAGTAAAATTCCTGTTGCCCGTTGATCTATCTTCAACTTTTTTGCCACGGCCGGGGCTGTAACAGCCTTCTTCAGGCAATCAAAAATGCCAAAGTTGTTTGCCGTCAGCACCACCCTGGACGCCATAAACCCCGAATATAAATTTCTCAGTCCTGACAGATCTTCAGGTACCATTTAGAGACCTCCTCTTTCCTGCATGATCTTTTTATTATAGTCGATCTGATTGAGTGTTCGTGATTCACGAGGAGACGGCAAGCCAGAGCGGAAGAATTTATCGATAATGGGGTTTCACCCCATGCCCCAGTCACCTTTCGTGAATGCGCAAGAAAGGTGACCCAAAGAACGCACCCCGCGAAAATCTCTTAACGGTCTGTTTGGTCGTCCGCGCTGAATTTGGGAAACTCGCCCCCCCCGAAATCTTGGACTCTATACGGGGGACTCAGACAGTCCCAAATTCTTAACGCGCGAACTCGGTCGCAGCCCTAAGATTTTCGAAGGGGAACCCGGTATAACGGCGGAGCTCAAGAGCAAAACTTTTCCCCGAAACATAACCCGCGATTTCTTCCTGGAGTCAACAGGTTCCGATTGTAGCAACTGTGTGCACAGTACAAACAAAAAAATTGTTCTCGCTTTCAAAGTACGGGAAATAACGAACAGATTTTATGCGTCGATCTGGTTAACATATACTCCCTATAGGCGACAGACCAAGACATCAACCGAAAAGTTTTGCTTCTTCTACTCAATATATTTTTTCATTGACTAATCGTTCTGGTTTCTGATAAAAATATCGGCATCATTCATGATGGGGCAACAGGGAGCTGTATAATGATGAAGGTTTCCTATAATAAGTTTACAGAAGGGGAATAATTGTGCACAAACGGGGGGATCACAAGTGGTTTCGACAAATCATAAACGCAATCTGATGTATATCCTTTCTTCTCTAACGATTCTGTTGTCTCTATTTTTTTGTGGACTTGCTTTTGCAGATTACCCATGTGATTGGGGAACTCCGGGGGGACACGAAGTAATTGACGGAAGCTGCGGTGGGGACATCGGTGCTCCCAGTAGGGATTCCAGGTACTGGGGGATAGCCACAGTCGGAGAGTCGAGATATGAGATTCACTGGGGAACTGGCTGCTACACGTATAGCGACTGCCAGCCGACTGATAACTGCGATGCATATGGAAACCCCCAATGCGCATTAGAACACGAGCCTCCGTCCGGATGGGTTTCAGAGTATGCTGCCCAATGTACTGATTGCTGTATATTTTGGAGCAAAAAAAGCACGTGGATCTGCCCCGGCACGAACATCACACACCCGGTATATGGAGGGCCGCCTACTGCTTCTGCCTCCGGAGGTGCTCCGAGCGGAGGTGCCGGTGGCTGCGGAAACGCCTGTTGCGGTTCTCCCAGCGGTGGAGGTGCTGCTGGAAGTGGCGCTGGTACTCCAGGCGGAGGAAATGGCGGGGTCTTTGGTATAGGCGGTTCCGCCGGAGGTGGAAACAGCGCCCAGCCTGCGGGTGGTGGCAGTGCTTCAGGAAGAGGCAACAGCAGTGCATCGGTCAGCAGTACGGCGGGAGCCTCGGTGAATCTGGCCACAGGACATTTTATTTATTCCAGGCAGATTCTTTCCGTTCCCGGTGTAATTCCGATAAACGCCTCGATGTCCTACAGTGCCGGAACTGCGAATCTCGGCGCCTTCGGAATGTCCACGTATTTCGAATACGACTGGTGGCTGCAAAGCGCCCAGAATTCAATGCTTCTGATTAAACCCGGGAATTATCAGTACTCGTTCTTCAGATATTCAGGAGGAACCTACAAGAATACTGTCGATCCGGCCATTGGCGGTGCGGTAGCAACACTTAATGCGGATAATTCAAAGACGTTGAAGATGGACGACGGATCAATATACACCTTTGACCAAGACGGAAGACTGATCCAAATCTCAGACGGGAAGGGAAATCAATTATCAATCGAGCGGCGGCCTTCCTCTGAGGGCGGATATCTGAAAAAGATCACCAATCAGGAAGGCCGGTTCGTGACCTTCAACCAGACCTGGACCGGGAATTTCTATCGCACAGATTTGATAACAGATTCCTCGGGAAGAACGGTAGGCTATGGATATGAAACAGATCCTTTAAGCATATATCCGCGGCTCAAAACCGTTTCCAATCCCGACGGAAGCTCTATCCAGTACAACTACGATTCCGCGGGAAGGATGTCTGAGGTCATAAATGAAAAGGGTGTACGAGAGGTGTTAAACGAATATGATTCTGACAGTCGCGTCATCAGACAGACTCATGCAGATGGCGGAGTGGTTACTTTCTCCTACACCTTCGGTGCCGGAGGCATCCCCCAGACCAGTATGACCGCACCCAACGGGGCGACGACAACCTGGTCTTTCAATAACTCATTCTATATCACTGCGGTAACCAATCCTGATGGTACTACTTCCTATGAAAGGGAACCGGTAACGAACAGGCTATTGTCGGTCACCGATGCCCTCGGCAGAATTACGGCTTACACCTATGATGCCAAAGGCCGACTTCTCACAAAAACCGACAGCATAGGCAATACGACTGCATATGAATATGAAGATGTATTCAATAAGATTACGAAGATCACCGATGCCATGGGGAATATTACCCGGATGACCTATGATATCAACGGCAATCTTTTCTCCCAGATATCACCCGATAACAAGACTACAACCTTCACGTATCATTCCCTTGGCAAGCCGCTGACAGTGACGGATGCAGCCGGAAATATTACAACTATGGAATACGACCTGATGGGCAATCTAACCAGGATGACAGACCCTCTGGGGAACTCATCGGTGATGACCTGCGACAGTCTCGGCCGGCTAATCACTTCCACTGATGCCAAGGGCAATAGCACTGCAAACACCTATGATGCGATGGGAAGTCTTTTGACCACTACTGATCAGTTGGGGCATGTGACAAGTTATAATTATGATCTCAGCGGTAAACTCAGTCAGGTGACGGATGCGAAGGGGCAGATTATAAGATATGAGTATGACAACAGGAACAGGCTTGTAAAGATGACCGACCAGTTGGGGAATATCGAGACGTATGTCTACGATACGAGTGATAATCTTGTCTCGATGATTGATCGAAAGGGCCAGGTAACGGCATACACGCATGATTTGATGAACAGGGTTACCAGAATTGACTATGCGGATGGAAGTTATACAACATACTTGTATGACGCAACAGGAAAGATACTTTTGATTACTGACAGCGTTTCAGGGACCATAGCCTACACATATACCGGTACAGGCTGTGGAGGAGGATGCACCATGGTTCCGGATAAGGTTGCCAGCGAGACGACACCTATTGGAAGTGTTTCTTATACATACGATGCGATTGGGCGGAGGACCGGAATGACGGTTGCCGGTCAGCCTGCGGTGAGCTATGGGTATGATACGGGTGGCCGCTTGAACGGCATGGACACGGTTATCAATGGGGCTTCTGCACATTTTGGGATAGTTTATGACAGCCTCGGGAGACGATCGGCAACGACATACCCCAATGGTGCTACAACAAACTATAGTTACGACAATGGAAGTCACCTGCTGAACCTGCAGCACAAGGACCCGGCAAGTCAGGTGCTTGAATCTCTCTCCTACACCTACGACCAGACAGGTGACAGGACAAGCATGGACCGGCAGGGCGTCAGCCTTCCAAAGCCGGGCGAGGTTGCGAGCACAGCTCATGACGCGGCAAACCGGATGTTGACCTTCAATTCGCAAAATATTGTCTACGACCTCAACGGAAATATGACATCGTCTGCAAATACCTGCGGGACGACAACGTATTCGTGGGATGTGAGAAATCGGCTGACTGGCATCTCTGGGTATAGGCCGGACTGCACATCACTGACTGCGAGTTTCAGATATGATGCCCTTGGGAGGCGGATAGAGAAAGCGATCAACGGCAGGACAATTCCGTATCTTTATGATGGGGAAGATATCTTGCAGGCGATCGAAAACGGTGTGCCTACCGTAAGTTATATCCGCACCCTCAATATCGACGAGCCGCTGGCGAGGGTTGAGCTTGCAATAAACGTGGTGAGGTATTACCATGCCGATGCCCTCGGCAGCATCATCGGACTTTCAAACGAGAGTGGCCAGATGGTAACGAGCTATGCATACGATGCATTCGGCCAGGTTGCTCCTTCCGGTGAGATGTCCGATAATCCGTTCCAATATACGGGGCGAGAAAATGATGGGACGGGGTTGTATTTTTATCGGGCGCGGTATTACAGTCCGGAACTGCAGCGGTTTATTAGTGAGGATCCTATCGGGTTGATTGGAGGAACTAATTTATATGTTTATGTCGAAAACAATCCAACGAATAGAAACGATCCTCTTGGTTTAGCTCCACAGACGCCAATGGAGTGGCTTAAGGAAATTAATGATTGGAGAAAAAGGGGGATGGCATGTTACGAATGTCGCAATGTTGAAAGATTTATGGGGACAGTGAGATCTCGAGGCCAAGGGATTGCAAATAGATGTAGTCAGTGTTGTTCTGCTGTGTCAAAGCTATATCCATATATGGCACAAAACAACATGTACACCAGCTGTTTGGGAGTATTCTGTGCTCCAAAGTAAGTGAAAGTGTATATTTGCAGTGGTTTGAATTCCTGGTGTAGGAAGTCTCTGGTTTACACAAGACATGAAAGGAATTAATATGGCAGTTTACATGCAGAAACTGCTTTTAATGACTGTCGCAGTGGTACTTATGGTCTATTGTTGTTCATGCACAAAGAACGAACTTAAAAGGCCAAACGCTAAAGCAGCCTATCTCTCGCTGGTCAGGGGGGATATCAAGAAAGCGCGATTTTATACAGAAGGCGTTGGCAATACATATGAAGGACTATTTGTTCGAGTATGTGCAGAACTGGTTGATGGGAAGCTTGAGGCTGCAAGGCATTTTGTAAATCTTCTTAATAAAAAGAACAATTCGTCCGATGGTCAAGTTCTTGCTCAGCTTATAGGGCGACGGCACGATAATCCTAAGGAGGATTGGCTGGTTGCACTTGCAATGGCCTGGAAAATGGCAGGATCTCCTCGCTTGGCCATTGCTGAAACTTTTGCCGAATGGGAGTCCGACCTTAACAGTCTGGTTGGACAAACAGCAACTAAGTCAGCGGCTGTTGCGATGATAACCAATCCACAATCGCTTGCTCCAGAAGCCTTAATAAATTTGGTCAGATCGGAATCAAACGACCAAACTCCCTCAGAGTTAAGGCTTATTTATCTTTCCTTTTTAGATGATTTAATCGATAGAGAAGCGGGGCATGACAAGATAATTATTGATCTTGTACGTGAAGCTCGGCGCCTTCGAATTGATATTCTAAAAAAGCTGTCGAGAGAGTACCCCCTGGACATGCGATATGAGCTTCGTCTGGTCTTGGATGAGGGTGTTTCAAATAAGAACTTTAGTCGGAAAGACATAGATTGTCTTGAGGCCGCAATATCAAAAGAGAATATTGGTCCACCAAGGAGGCAGTTCTACCATAATTATCTTGCTGCAATCGGATTGTTTGATAGCGGTGATCCTTCATTGATCGCTTTGAGTGCATTGGCAAAGGTTGAGGGGGACATGTTCTGGATAAAACTTAGAGATAAAGCACGCGTAACTGCTCTCACTGCGTCGGACGATGTAAGATTGCAATTGTCACATATATTACAAAAAGTTGGGGGTGCTTATCTCAACAAGAAAACCATCAACGGTTATATTGTGGGCGGCGATCTTCTTAATGCTGCTGCGCAGCTAAGGCGCGATAAGGCGGGACAAGAGCATGCACAAGCCATTATAAAGCTTGCCAGTAAATTGATCGGTGCTGCCCAATCGGCGACCATATCTAGCATGCTGTGGCCAATACACCCTCTTCGATCATCTTTTGTCGAGCAAAATATCGACAATGAAGTTGGTGTTTATCAACTTTTTACCGATTTGACCATTGAATAATTTATGTGTGTAGCTGGTCGAAGAACTGGTATGGATTTGAAACTTAGGAGGGAATTGGTTATGCACAGAGGACCAATAAGACAGGCAGTAAGCGGATTGCTGACACTGTTCTTGATCTTCGCTGGCCTGGGTACAGCGTTCGCCGAAACAGCCATCTATACCTACGACGCCGCACACCGGCTGATCCAGGTGAATAAGAACAGTTCAATTACCGAATATCAATATGATGCTGTTGGCAATCTGTTGGGGCGGCTTCAGCGCTATAGTGTCACAGCAAGCCCCGCCAGCTCTAATTTCAGCTCAGTTGCGGTGGGCAGCTCATCAACTCAGACGTTCACCATTACGAATGCGGGCTCATCAGCCATTACCCTAGGCACAGTCAACGTAACAGGTGCTGATGCCTCGTCTTTTTCAGTGACTAACGGCTGTTCTGGTGTTCTCGCACCGGCAGCGAGCTGCTCAGTACAGGTTTCTTTTGTGCCGACTGCGGTCAACGCTCAGAGCGGCACTATAGCCCTGTCGTTCAGTGTCCCGGACTCACTCAGGCTGGATATTCCCGTAACCGGGTCAGGGTACTTCCGTAATGTCAGGATAGCCCGGGCAACCCCTGCATATTTTGACACGCTTCAGGCTGCCTATGACGCGGCAGTCTCCGGTGAGGTCATTCAGCTGCAGGCCGTCACCTTTATGGAAACCGATCTGCTGAACCGCGATATTGCCGTGACGGTTGAAGGCGGATACGATGACAGCTTTATTACGAACAACGGCGGTCTCTCATTTCTTCGAGGATCAATCCGCACCGCCGGGGGCAGCGCAACAATGAAGAACATAAGGGTTATTCAGTAGCGATGATGAAAATTCAAACTACATATACAATGGAGGAGAAGATGGGGAAGAGGATTTCAGGGATAATAGTGTTTCTGTTGATCGCGATAAACGCCTTCGCGGCAAACGGGGACTTTTACGTGGACGGGAATCTGGGGGTTGGGACGACGAATCCGGGTGCCAAACTGGAAGTCTCGGGCAATATTAAGCTGTCGGGCTCCGCTCCGACATATACAGTGACGAATATTGCCAACCCGATAAACTCCAGTGACGCAGCGACAAAGGCGTATGTGGATAATGCGGGGGTTGTCAGCACAACGGGGATAAACGGGAGTGCCATTCTAAACGGTACTTTCAGTCTCACGGGCAATGCCGGAGTGTATCAGGATACAGGGCTGGCCATCCAATTGCCTTCATCCGGTACATATCATCTCAGTGGCAAGGTCCGGGCGGCATGGAATATCCCCGACTATACAAGCACGATGGCAAATCCCGGCCCCACAATGACCGGATTCAGTGCGCCCTCTCCTAACCTGGTAACTTCTTCAGGGGAATATGGAAGCGTGTATTATACTTGGAATCTATTCAACCACAGTACAGGCGGCTATGAAGGTGTTATCAGCACGCCCACGGGATATGTGCAGTTGGACTTGGGCAGCGGAAATTCATTGCGGGCAGCGGGATATATGATTACCGGGGTTACCAGTGCACATGCGCAATTGACCAGCAACGCTAAGAACTGGAACCTCAGCGGTTCAAACGATGGAACAAACTGGTCGGTTTTGGATACTCAGACAAATCAGACGAACTGGACCAGCATGGAAGCAAGAAGCTTCCTTATTAATACCCCAGGGAACTATAGATATTACAGGTGGAATATTACTGCGAACAATGGGGCGACCTATTCCGGTGCGTTTGAATTTGCGTTCATATCTGACGCAGATATGTTCGGCAAGATAACCTGCAGATTATTCGATGCTACGGCAAACGTACCCTGCGGAGGCAATACTCTTGTAGTCCATAGTACCACCTATAACAAGCCAACACAGGCAACCGCACCCATTGATGTTATTTATGCAGCGCCGGGGGCGAATCTGATTAAATTACAATGCAGCAGAAACATGCCCTTTGGGATCGGATGGACAATAAGCAGCCTATTGTCTGACGGGGACGGAGAAACGGCGGTTAGATATATTAGACTGCAGTAGTTTATTCAGGAGCAGGTAGGGGCGATTGATCATTCTCCTTTGATTATTGGCCTCATGCGGGAGCGCTCAAGCCCACTGATTTTTCACCTTTGCGGCTGCACATGAGTTTTCTCAAATAAACTGGTCAACGAAGATTACGCCCCGTACATCGCAAGCCAGTTGTGACATGTTATTTTGGAACTCAACACCGCCGCAGAGAAGGCCGCGGCGAGGAGTAGTCGGTGTAATCATCCAGATTTTGGGGTCCTATCCCCTTCGAAAATCTCAGGTATGCGACCGAGTGTGCGCGTTAAAAATTTGGGGCTGTCTGAGTCCCCGGTACCTCCGGGGCGAGTTTCCCAAATTTAGTGCGCACGACGAAGCAGACCGTTAAGAGATTTTCGTTGGGGTGCGTTCTTTGGGTTATCCTTTCTAGCGCATACAAGAAAGGTAACTGGGGTTTGGGGTGAAACCCCATTATGAAAATAATAAATATCCATCCCGCTTCAGGTCTTGTCCTTTGGCCGATAGCTTTCTGTTTATCTACTCTATACTGATTCCATCCATAGCAACCGTGCCTCCTGAGATGGTAACCGTCCCATGAATGGTCGAACTGGCGATGACAGCCGAGTAATCGCAATCATAACCTCCCTGTAGGGTGACTGAAACATTTCCGTTGAAGTCAGGGCTTTCTATAATCACTACAGCCTGGACCTGAATCAGGCCTCCCTCTAGGGATAGATCATATGCGTCGCGGAGAGCTGAATAATATTCTCCTCCACTCCTGACAGGGAGAACCGGGCAGTCCGAGAAATCTGCAGTGACATCCTTTGCTGAGCCCATGGTCACATGGCAGATTGCTCCGGAGCTGTCGGTGCACCCGCCCCAGCCATTGAAGGCTGAGCCCACTGTCGTGGCAGCGGTGAGTGTTACCGTTGCTCCATCCGTGAAATCATTCGAACATATATCTCCGCAGTTTATGCCGGCAGGAGAACTGGTTATTGTCCCGTCTCCAGCCCCTGACTTCTGAACGGTCAGGGGCCAGGAAGGTTGTCTGGCCTCGCCGGAGTTTTCCTGTATCATAATCCCGGAGGCATCGACGGCCTCGAAGTCAGCTCCGCTGACCTCGCTGAATCCGCTCACCAGCATATCATTATCCCATCGCGGGTCCGGTACGCCGGATATGTACCACGCTGAGCCATTGTCGGCCAGGATGATCCCGTAGCGCTGCATTGCGCGGAATATGGTCTGCAGTTCAGGAGAATACGGCGAGATATCAAAGCCCGCTTTCAGCCTGAAGCGCTGCCCCATCGGCGGGTAATTGCTGCCGGTTTGGTCCGAGGCATAGTGTCGAGCAGGCCATACAAAGGTGTTTCGGGTCTGCGGTGCTGTAAATCTTATGGCATGCCTGATCTCGCCGGAGGCCACCTCATCATAACGGACCAGCCCGGGAAGCACAGGAAGGCCTGCAGCATCCGCAGAGGTCCAGTCGTAGGGGCGAAGAGTATTTGAGTGCAGATCAAAGACCGCCCCTGAGCCTGCGTGCCAGCTTCCGTCAGGCTGCCTATATGACGACCAGGTTTCGTACAGCATGCAGTTGTCTCTGTCGAGCACCAGGACGTGGCGGTCCCCGCCTGACTGGCTGCCGCCCTCGATCAGTGCATCCGGAGGGATTGGATAAGGCCCCGGGTCGCTTTCACCAGCATAGCCAAAGGCAATTGCAACCTTCTGCTGGGTTCCGGAAACGATATTAAACGGGATGCCGATAGGCCCGCCATCCCATGTTCCTGACCCGAAATCAGGGTGAAGGCCTCCTGTCGCGCCGATGGTCGCAATATAGGCCGATGAGTTTGCACCCAGAGGAAGATGGTCAATCGGGGTGTTCCAGGCGTTATTGACAGGGAAGATGGGACACCCGTCAATCATAGGAGGCTGCTGGGCTGGCAAGGATACTGACGCGGTGATGAATAAAAAGAAGAGGATAAGGCCGGTGCCATAGAACTTCTTGTCGTTACGTCTGTCAATATCTCCTGAGTTTTTCATAGCATCTATTTCCGGTATGTTAAATAGCAACTTCAGTACCACCCGGAACGAGGACGTTTTGAGGGCAGGAATGCTATTGGAACAGGAGCAGGGTGTCAAATTTGTTATTCCTGGCGCCGGATATAGACTCAGATAGTGACATTTAATATTCTCTGTGACAAAAAGAGGCAGTTTTATTACATCGGATTGACAGCGCAGATTATTTGTTTTACGATAAGTGTATCGATAAGTAATTTGGAGGACATATGACAACAACCACTATTTCTCCGAAATTCCAGGTGGTTATCCCGAAGGATGTAAGGAACCAACTGCATCTGAAAGCCGGACAGAAGATGAATGTAGTAACCAAAGGGGGCGTCATCTACTTTATCCCGGAAAAGCCGCTTGCAGCGTTCAGGGGATTTCTTAAGGGTATGGACACGGGGAATGTCAGGGAGGACGAAGAGCGATAATGCAGCTCATTGACTCTTCAGGCTGGATCGAATTCTTTACCTCAGGCCCTCTGGCAGATGAATATGCCCGGCATCTGAAAGACCTGGAGCGTGTTGTTACCCCGACGATCGTCCTGTACGAGGTTTATAAAAAGATTAAAAGGGACAGGACAGAGGACGAGGCGCTTTCGGCTGTTTCGCTCATGAACCGCACAAAGGTGGTCGATCTCACCGAAAGCACCGCGCTATTTGCAGCTGACCTGAGCATCAAACACTCCCTGCCGATGGCAGATGCGATTGTCTATGCTACCGCGCTTGAAACGGATTCCACCGTCGTAACCGGTGATGCGCATTTCAGGGAATTGGACAGGGTGCTGTTTGTTGGATAGCAGAACCTTTTGATGTAGGGGAGACGGGGATTGCTCTGTTTACGAGTTCGTCATTCCCGCGGAGGCGGGATCCAGATTGGATGTTATTATCCATAATGGGGTTTCACCCCATGCCCCAGTCACCTTTCTTGAATGCGCAAGCAAGGTGACGCCCAAGAACGCACCCCGCGAAAATCTTTATACGGTCTGCTTGGTCGTCAGCACTGAATTTGGGAAACTCGCCCCCGAGGTACGGGGACTCAGACAGTCCCAAATTCTATACGCGCGAACTCCGTCGCAGCCCTAAGATTTTCGAAGGGGAGTCAGGATAACAAAGCTCCGGGAACATGGATGGATCATTCCTTCCTGTAACAAACTCCGAAGCCAAGTTCGTTACTTATAACTTTTCTTTGGGAAAATCAACACTGAGATTTGTTCTTTTCAAGAAATAATGGCTATGTTATGATGGTAGGCGATATGGGAAAAACACCTGCCGTGCATATTCATTAGTTATAGCTGAAATGATAACAAAAATATTTCAACTCATCGTTGTTGGCCTTGTGACATTCTTGTTTTCGTGGCAGTGTTGGTGGTTTTACCCTTTGATGCCTATACCATTATTTTTCATCGGGGGAACAATTGCTGGCACAATCCTCTCTGATCATAAGTTCTGTAGTGCGTTAATTGTCTTATTACCAGACGTCATCTTCTTAGGTTTTCTTGCCGTTGATAAATTTATTGAAACATCCAATTTCTCTGATCTTAATTTTGATATATTCTTGAAAATGCTTATACCAACAGTCACTGCAGCTCTACTCGGCAGCATTTTGGGGCAGAGAATCTGGGATTATTGCAAATCTAAAATGGCAAACAAATATAAATAACAATTGCGTCCTCAGTGCGCAGGTGACACACCTTGTTACCACATTACTTTCGGAAATCTGCAATAGTTTCCATCCCTAATAGCTCTCGATTGGATCGGTGCTAATCAACAACCAAGGATGCACGTACTGCGGTATGGATCGCTGTTTTCTCCTGTTTACCCCCTTTGAAAATCTCAGGTATGCGACCGAGTGCGCGCGTTAAAAATTTGGGACTGTCTGAGTCCCCGGTACCTCCGGGGCGAGTTTCCCAAATTTAGTGCGCACGACAGAGCAGGCCGTATAGAGATGTTCGTTGGGGTGGCCTTCTTTCGGTTACCTTGCTTGGCCATCAAGAAAGGTGACTGGGGCGTGGGGTGAAACCCCATATGGGAAAAAGCTTCCGCATTTATTAAACCCGCAGCAGAATATCCAAATAAATTATCCTCACTTTTCGGGCGTCTTTCTTTGTTTCCGGAAGGATTCCGGACACGCCGGAATGACAGAATTGAGGTATTCAATTGCTGGATCAATTAAATCCCCCCTCACCCCCCTTTGCCAAAGTGGGGAATGACAGGATCTACGGTTTGTAGTACATGAGCTTTCGCGCATAGGGTGTAATCATCTCCTGCATCCCGTCCATTTCATCCTTTGTCATGGCTTCAAAAGCGGCCGCAAAACGCACATTTTCTTCGAGTTGCTCAATGCTGTCGCAGCCGATGACCGCAGTGGATATCGGATGAGACAGGGTGAAGCGATAAAACGGCTCAAGGTCCTGAAAACCCGGCAGTTGTGCTGCCAGGCCGCGGAAATAGGTTTTCATCGCAACGATACCCATTTTCCTTTCCCGGGCAGCCGGTATGACCGTTTTGATGAAACTGCTGTATACATGCTCCGCAGGGTTTATCGGGATGAGTACCGTATCAAAATCAAAGAGTTCCATGCACTTCCTGGTAATCAGGGGGTTGTGATGGCCGGTGACGCCTATGAACCTTGCCATGCCTTTTTCACGTGCCTCGCTGAAGGCTTCGATGGCCCCTCCGCTGCCGAAGATCTCCTCAACCTCTGCCTCCTCCCTGACGTCATGAACCTGCCAGAGGTCGAGATGGTCGGTCTTCATATTGGCCAGGGTTTCATGCAGATGCGCCAGAGCGCCTTTTCTGTCGCGGGCGTGCGACTTGCTCGCGAGAAAGATATCTTTTCTTCTTTCCCTGAGGGCCGATCCGTAATAAGCCTCACTGCCTGAATAAGCCCTTGCTGATTCAAAATAGTTAATGCCGAGGTCTATTGCCCTGTTGATCAGGGTTGAGGCCTCCCGCTCATGCCCGAAGGTGCGCAAAATTCCTTCACCCCCGAGTCCGAGGATTGTGACGTCGACTCCTGTTTTCCCTAGTTTTCTTTTTGGGAGGGTCATAACAAAGTATATCACGTTATCAGCAGGATAGAAAAAGCAGAGTTTATCTACGGAAGTTTCAGTTTTTCACCGGGGCCTCCCGGCTGGTAACCTCACAAACACTTTACCCGTGCTGCCCGCTAACGTTATACTGATATCAATAACCATGAAAAGGGTAATCATCGCAGAAGATATCAACGCAGTCCTCAGAAAAGAGCATAATTTTCTCAGCAGGTCAGATATCAGCATTGCGGTCGCAGAATCAAATTCAAGCGCCTTTGCGCTGCATAAGCAGCAGCAGGCTGACCTGATTATCGCAAAACTCGACGATCAGGAACTGACCGGAGAGAAGCTCTGCAGTCTGATACGGAAGGACAGTAAACTGCGGAATGTCTCGATAATGATAGTCTGCTCCGGGGATTCTGCGGACCTGAAGCGTTGCGTCAAGTGCAGCGCCAATGCCTTTGTCTCCAGCCCGTTGAATACCGTGATTCTTCTTCAGGAGGCTTATCAGCTGCTGAACATCGCATCGAGGAAATCATACAGACTGGAGTTGAAGGTGAAATGCGAGGGGACCACGAAAGGCAGACCTTTTGCCGGTCATACCAAAAATGTCAGTGCGACGGGGATGATGCTGGAGTCGCGGGTTGACCTGCTGGAAGGGGACATCATCATCTGTGCATTCTCTCTTCCCGGCTCCCGAAAGATGACCGCCACTGCAGAGGTGGTGCGCGTTATTGCCGGGAAGCAGGCGAAGGAAAAAATCTACGGCGTATGCTTTACTGATGTCAGTCCCGAGGCGGTATCAGCTATAGAGGCCCTGGCAGGAGAATAAACTGACCTTCTGCGCTGATTACAGCGAAACGACAGTGTCTCCCCCGGCTTCTTTAGCCTTCCGGAGCGCGGCATCGACGGTCTTTATCAGCCCGTCCTTGTAAACGGCATCAGCCGGAAAACTCGCCACACCGATACTGAAGGTGATCTTGCCGCCGGGTTGACTCTCCGACTCTCCCTCAAACCGGAGCTGCCCCAACACCTTCTGCAGCCGGCTGGCGGCAAAAA
>PNOC01000030.1 GCA_013824615.1 Thermodesulfovibrio sp. | reverse complement strand
TTTTTCGAAGAGGCTGAACGTTTTGAAGTAATAGGAGAGTTTGGCCCGTTTTTCTGCTGAACTCATATTAAGCAGCCACATCAGGAGAAAGAAGGCCATCATGGCGGTCACAAAGTCGGCATAGGCGACCTTCCAGCTGCCGCCGTGATGCCCGCCGTGGCCGCCTTTTTTAACTTTTTTGATAATGATCTTGGAAGATTTTGCTGCCATAGAGAATTACTACTTTTTCCTGAGGGCGGTCTCGAGCTCGGCGAAGGTCGGCCGCACAGACCCCGGAATTGCCCGTCTGCCCGACTCAACCGCAATCTGCGGAGCAGCTCCACCGACAAACGCAACCAGAGCTGTTTTTATAACCTTTGGGTAAATCCCGGCATCAGCATTCATCGCCTCAATCTTTGAGGCCATAGGGCCAAGAAAGCCATAGCACATGAGGATACCCAGAAATGTCCCAACCAGCGCAGCCCCGATACTATGGCCAAGCACCGCAGGAGGGGAGTCAATCTTGCCCATGGTTATGACAACGCCGAGAACAGCAGCAACAATGCCCAACCCGGGAAGAGAATCGGAAACTTTATTCAAATTCGCAACTGCTGCAGCCTCCTCTGCGTGGCTCGCGTCAATATCAATCTCCATCAGGTTATCAAGTTCATACGGCGGCATATTGGTCGTAATCATGACCTTCAGGTTGTCGCATATGAAATCGAGGGCATGATGGTTCGCGATGACGCTCTTATACTTGCCGAATAGAGGACTCTTCTTCGGATCTTCAATATCCGATTCAATCGAGATGAGCCCTTCCTTCCTTATTTTCGAAAAGACCATATTCAGCAGAGAAAGCAGTTCCAGATATTCTGTCTTGCCGACACCGGCACCGCTGAAAATAGGCCCGAGGCTCTTCATAACAAGCTTGACCATCCTTGGCGGGGAAGCGATCAGAAATGAACCAACAGCCGCGCCCCCGATAATAACCAGTTCTGCAGGCTGCCACAGGACATGGAGATTTCCGTGCTCCATAAGGTAGCCGCCGATTATTCCAACAATAACAACAACTATGCCGATTATTGTAAACATGACCCTCTAATGTTTATCACATTGCTGATAAAAAATCAATTTTTACTCCTGTCGGTATACATGGTCACCCGGATATATCCTGTTCAGGCCCCGGCTTCCTGACCGGCAGCTCGATAATAAAAGTGGATCCCTCGCCGTCAGTACTTTCCACCCTGACCGTGCCGCCATGCTCGGTAATAATTCCATAGGTCATCGAAAGCCCAAGCCCCGACCCCTCGCCCACCGGCTTTGTCGTAAAGAAGGGATCAAAAATCCTCCCTCTGACGTGCTCAGGAATACCACGGCCATTATCAGAGATCCCGATGACTATCTTTTTTCCTTCTGAGTCAAACGCCGTCCTGATGACCACCTGAGCCGGTCTCCCGCAGGAGTGTATCGCCTGCTCGGCGTTCATCAGGATATTCAGTATGGCGTGCTGAATCTGCTGCACATCGATATAGACGAGGGGGGTCTCCTGATACTCTCTGGTTATAGAGACTCCCTTTGACTTTAACCAGTAGGTCCTGAGATCTATCGTCTTGTCGAGGACATCATTGATATACTCCAGGCTTCTGTGAGGCTTCTGCTGCCGCGAAAAACAGAGCAGCCCCTCAACAATCACCTTGCACCGCTCTGCGGACTTGTATATCTTTTCCAGCTCCTTCCGGAAGGCTTCGTCTTTCACCCGCATCAGCAGAAGTTCTGAAAAACCCAGGATGCCGGTCAGCGGGTTGTTGATCTCATGAGCAACCCCGGATACCAGCTGCCCGATGGATGCCAGCTTGTATGAATTATAGAGCTGGTCCCGCAGTCCCTTCATTTCGGTGACATTCTTCATCACGCAGACAAACGAGTCATCGTCGTCGTCATATGGGCTGTCAAGAGCAACCGGAAAGACGCTGATCATATAGGTATGAGACCCAATGGTTACTTCATCCTCAACTGCCTGATTCAGGGTGAAGGCCTTCTCCAGCAGACAGTTGGCATGAGGAATTTCCAGATTGAAAAGCTCATCGACCCTCATGCCGACCACCTCTTTCGGGTGACGGCTGAACTTTGCTGAAAACGATATATTCACTCTTTTGATCAGCCGGTCCCGCCCGGTCACAAAAATGAGATCAGTGATGGCATCCACTGTGGCCTGCCATTGTTTCTGACTCTTTACTATCTCAAAGGCAGAATCTTTCTTCGGCTCATCAGTCATATAATATCATCCTTACCGGACCTGCCGGTCCATCTGTTGCAAGTTGGGTTGCTGCAAGTTGGGTTGTTGAATGCCGGGTTTCTGAAATTGAGGTTTCCGGACTTCGCCCTTCTGCGCGGATTCAGGCACCGCAGCACTGAGAAGTACAATGTCCACCCGCCGGTTCCTTGTCCTGCCCTGCGGGGTGGCGTTGGATGCAACCGGCCTGAACTCTGCATAACCCGAGGCAGAAAACCTCTCGGCCGGAAGGGAGTAGTTGCCAAGAAAGTACTGCAGAACACTGGTGGCACGGGCGGTTGACAGCTCCCAGTTTGTGGTATATTGGGGCCGAGCACTCTTGCCGGAAACGCCTACCGGAACATTATCGGTATGCCCTTCAACCACTACCTGATTCGGAACCCTGGTGATGACCGAGGCAATAGCCGAAAGCGCCGATACAGAGGACTCCTTGACCGTAGCCTGCCCCACGTCAAAAAGAGCGTTATCCCCTATGGATATGATGACCCCCCGGGCCTCCTGCCGTACAGAAATATCCTCCGGCATCTTCAGCGCTGCAATTACTCGGCTCGCTTCTTTTTCCAGTCTCAGTGTATCCTGAGGGATCGGAACAATACCCTCGATCACCGGAGTTGTCTGGACAGAAGCTGATCTGAATGCTGTCCTCATGGACCCGGCAAACATCTGGAGCTTCCCGGTGTCAACCCTGCTGATGGCATACATGGCAGTAAAAAAAGCAAAGAGCAGTGTTATAAAATCAGCATAGGAAACGACCCATCTGTCGGGGTTCTCTTCCTCTGCATGGGCTCTTCGCTTTCTCACTCCGAACCCTCCTTCTGTTCAAGAAATACCTTCAGCTTTTCTCGCAGGTAGTAGGGGTTGAGGCCCGACTGAATACCGATCACACCCTCGATCAGCATCTCCCGGACAGACAGCTCATAGGACAACCGGTTGACCAATTTTTTTGAGATAGGGAGGAGAATAAGGTTCGCTGTGCCGACCCCGTAGATCGTAGCAACAAAAGCCACCGCTATCCCGGCCCCCAGCCTGGAAGGGTCTGAGAGGTTCTCCATAACATGGATAAGGCCCAGCACTGCTCCGAGAATGCCGACCGTCGGTGCAAAACCGCCGGCAGTTTCAAAGACACGCGCAATGCGCCTTCTCTCAATCTCAAAGGTCAGGTTGTCCTGCTCCATGGTCTCCCGAAGCAGTTTTACGTTCATATGGTCCGTGGCAAGGGTCATGGCCTTTTTCAGAAAAGGACTCTGAATTCTGGCTATCTCGATTTCCAGCGCAATGAGGCCGTTGCGGCGGGCAATCCCCGAGTACCGGATAAAGTCGTCAATATACTTTTCCGGGTCAAGCTTTTCTTCAAAAAAAACATATTTCAGCGACCGGAAGGCCTTGACGATATCCCGCAGAGGGAAACTAAGGAGAGTTGCGCCGAACGTACCACCGAAAACAATAAAGGCTGCAGTAGGCTGCAGCACAGAAGACAGTTTACCGCCCTCGATAACGTTACCGCCGAGAACGGCAACAATACCAACCAGAAGCCCTATTATGCTTGAAGGACTCATCAACCATCATTTCCGCTCTGCTGTCTAAGATTACGGATCAGGTCGCGCTGGCGCTTCAGGGCGTACTGAATAATCTCGTCGCGCACATCATCGTCCATATCAGCAAAATGGACACCGACCTCATACTCATGATTGCCCAGATCTCTGACCCTGACGATCTCTCCATGCGTAAGGACCCCGACCGGAGGCTGCGTCGGCAGGAGCAGCTTCATCTCAACAGCATCTCCCAGGCTGACCGGCTCATGCATCACAAACCGGATCCCGGAGGCACTGAGATTGACGTGCCGGTGTTCTGCCTTGACACATCCCTCCTTTTCAAGCTGCAGGTGCTGCAGGATAATTGAAAGCTTCGCATTGATGTCTGTCAGCATCTTCCAGAGCATCGGATTTTCTCCCTGGTCAGGAAGTTCCGTCTCCTCCGGGAGGTCTGCTCCGTACCCAGAAAACACCTGTGCCCGCCGCCGGACCTGATCAGGGGCGATCTTCGAGCACTGCACCGGGAAGACATCATCAACCCGGAAATACTCTCTCTTTTCACCCCAGATCCGCCGCAACCGGAGGACCTTGCCGTCCACCGCTTCAACCTCGGTATAAATATCCCCGTCGGTTGTCGATATGACAAGATACGCCCCCTGTCTGATCTCCTTCTTCGGTTCCTCAGCCGCGCGCAGCACGACCTCACTGTCTGAAGCCGACATAATCTCCGCAGTCACCCGCGCGGTCTCGGACAGCAACCGGTAATAAACAGTATCACCACTATTAAATCCCAAGAGACTCCCCCCTTCCTGCCGGTGTCTGAAGAAAGGCATTGACTATCTCCTTGTCGAACTGTGTTCCGGAGAATTTCTTCAGTTCGGCCACTGCAATATCATGCCCAAGGGCCTGCCGGTAGGGCCTGGATGACGTCATCGCGTCATAAGTGTCCGCCACCTTTATAATCCTGACAATCAACGGTATCTTGTAGCCGGCAAGGCCGTCCGGGTAGCCGGAACCATCGAAGTGTTCATGATGGTTCCTGATAAGTTCGCGCTCCCGAGGGAAAAATTTAATCGGCTTGATGATATTGTCTCCGATGACCGGATGCATTTTTATCTCCTGGAACTCGTCGTCTGTCAACCTGCCCGGCTTCAGCAGCACCGTATCCCTGACACCGATCTTGCCGATATCGTGGAGATACCCGCCGAAACTCAGTATGTCGCGCTCTTCAGGGCTGACCGCCATCTGCTGGGCTATTTCGAGTGAATAGGCCGTGACACGCTCCGAGTGCTGTTTGGTATAGCTGTCCCGTACTTCAATGCTCATGACCAGGGCTTTCAGGGTATTGACCAGATTGCCGTAAAACACCTCATACAGCGCATTATTTTCGATCCTGAGGGCTGCTTTTCTGGCAAACGCAACAGCCAGAGATATCTCATATTCGGTAAACGCTGTCCCGTCGATCTTGTTCGAAAGGTTCAGGATGCCGAAGACCTCTTCATTCATCAGAAAGGGGATAGAAAAAAACTGGGAGACCAGCGGCGTTCCGGTGTGGGGATTCAACTCGCCCGGAGAGGCTATATAGTAATTTTTATCGGTAACGACATGCTCAAAAATGGTACCGTCGATCGGGATCCTCTTTGCCGTCGTGCCTGTCGCATTTTCGAGTTTCAGGCTGCCGCTATCAAGAATCCCGAAAGATGCCTCCCGCACATTCAGGAGCCTTGAAGACATTTCGACAAGATTTTCGTAAACCTCCCGGTTATTGAGCAGACTATCGAGTTCGGTACTTACCATATGGAATATGCCGATCTCATACAGGCTCCGGAAAAGCTCCTTGTTCAGGCGCTCAATGGCTGTGCCGCCTTCGCCCGGCTGGGAAAGCCCATGCAGCAGCTTCTTTTCGCCGGTAATCCTGTCGGCAATCGAAATAACGGTATTGATCTTGAACGGTTTGGTGATAAAATCCCGGGCCCCCTCCTTCATGGCATTGATCGCGTTATCAAGGGTAGAAAATCCGGTAATGACAACAACCGATTGCAGCGGGTTCCTCTTCTTGGCTTCCCTGAGCAGGTCCATGCCGCCCATCCGGGGCATCGTAAGATCCGTAAAAACTATATCATATTCCCGCTGTCCAAGCTTATCAAGGCCGTCGACGCCGTCGACAGCAATATCCGTCTGATAGCCTCCGACACTTCCCAGGATATCAAGCAGCACATTCCTGACAACAGGGTCATCATCAACTATGAGGACTGTTCCCTTTGTTGTCACCTTTAATAAGCCTTTCCTTTAATATTTGCAGTTCGTTCTCGGTGAGGACACCCATGGCATTCAGTCGGGCAATACGCTCCAGCCAGTTGGTGGTCACTTCAGGGTTTCCGGCCGCAGCCACATTTTTCAGGACTTCAATGTCGCGATAGGTGTCCCTGATATGCCGCGTCAACTCCCTGTTTTCATTGATCAGAGTCATCCGCTGGAAGGCCCTGTCGGCAACAAGGATTATCTCCTGTCCCTTGAAAGGTTTGGTGAGATAGTCGTAGGCCCCCTCTTTGATAGCTTCAAGAGTGGTATCCAGAGTTCCATAGGCAGTCAAAATAACAACAGCTATATCAGGATTCGTCCGGACTGCATACTTGAGAACTTCAATCCCGTCAGCCCCAGGCATGCGGAGGTCGGTTATAACCAGGCCGACCTCTTCAATCCTCAGGACCCTTATTGCGTCGAGACCATCGTGCGCAGAGACAACAGAATAACCCGTCCTTTGAAGAAGAGAGGTAATGACATCCCGCGCGATTTCATCGTCATCGGCAACAAGAATCCTGAAATCCTTTTTTTCCATCCTACATTGCTTCTTTTATCCGCTCAAGAACCTCATTCTTGGTCTGAGCCAGTATCTGCTTTTTCTTGCCTTCAGCAGATATACTGACGATATCCTGAGGCTCTCCATGCTCCTTTTCAAGCAGTGTAGTCGGGTTAAGCTTCGATACTCTGTTGTAAAGCCTAACGACTTCGTTGAACTGGAAAGGCAACACGGTCATTTTCACTACCTCCGAAACATATCATTGAGGTTTACGCACCTCTGATTCTTTTATCGGAAGATAGTAAAAAAAACTTTAGCAATATTTTTTCCCCTGGAAAACAACTTAAAAACAAGGGGGAAAAGAAGCATTCTCCTTTCATTATTAAATACCCGGCCTTCTGCCAGGGCTCTAATAGCGTTTGGGCTTCCGGCCGCCGCCGGTATCCTGATCCACACATAATAATAGCACGATCAATGAAAAAAATCCTTTACTAGGGCAGAGGCACGCTACTTCAGATTATGTGACTCGGGTAGTGGTCAGTTTTACGACAGAAGGGTATCCAGCTTCTCCAGAACCAGGCTGACGACCTCGTGCGGGGCATTGCAACAGAACTCTGCATTGCGGCTTCTCCAATCAAGACTTTTTATCTGGTCTGAGAGAATTACACCAGATACATCCAACCCTTGCGGAATGACAACTTCAAACGGATACCCCTTTACCTGGCCTGTTATAGGACACATCAAAGCCAAGCCGATCTTCCCGTTGTAGGCAGCAGGCGATATCACAAGCGCCGGCCTCCTGCCTGCCTGCTCGTGCCCAACCTGCGGGTCAAAGTCTAACCAGACGATATGTCCCCGTGTGGGAATAAAAATTTTCTCTTTTACCATATTTCTTTCCCCGCCCTCTTCCCTGTGCTGATCTCACCGTGAATGTTCTCCTTTGTTACCCCCGACAATAAATTTTTCAAAGTGAATTTCCTCCTCTTGACGGGTGTAAGAATAATTTTGCCGTCTTCTTCCGAAACGTCAACGACTGCACCCTTTCGAAGATTCGCTTCCACGGCAAAAGCCTTTGGAATTCTCAACGCAAGGCTATTTCCCCATTGCTGTATTTTTGTAGTCATATTCTGCCTCCTCCATTGTATCTACAATAAGTATACTATAGGTAGAATTTGTTGGCAAGCACCTGCTAAACCTGCTAATTAGAGTCTGTGTATAAATTGAGATATAAAAATGTTTGTCATGGTGAGCCCTTCGATAAACTCAGGGTGACAATGCTTTGTACTTTATACACAGACTCTCATTATCCCCTAAATCTTCCCATTTGCTTTACCGATATAACATCATAATTAGGCCATTTCTCTAAAAATACTTTAAGAAAAGTTTCATTAACCACTAAAGTTTTAAAACAGGACGCCGATAATATACCTAGAAGGCAGCAAAGAATAAAGGTCGAAAAGGAGGATAGGAGAGAAAAAGACCAGAAAGACAAAAAATTGACTCAGCCGTCGGCTTCCGGCGGTAAACCCGGCAAGAATTGCCGGAAAAAACCTTAGAATAAGGAGCATTAAAATGTCTATCGGCGATATCAGCTTAACCGCTTCCATGCGGTCAAACCTTTTCAGCCTTCAGAGCACAGCTTCACTCCTCGGCAGAACCCAGGAGAGGCTTTCAACCGGTAAAAGAGTTAACTCAGCCCTTGATGATCCTACAAGTTTCTTCACCGCAAAGGCACATTTAAATGATGCAGCAAACCTCGACAGTCTTAAAAACGGCATGTCAGAGGCCGTCCAGACCGTTAAGGCAGCAGATACCGGTGTTACCACTATCACCGGCCTTATCTCATCAGCAAAGGCACTTGCAAACACGGCAAAGGCAACCGCAGCTGCAGGAGCGGCATCAGGCGCCTCTGACACAATAGCAGTAGGAACAATCGCCGCTGGCGACACTATCACAATCGGCGCAACCGTCCTGACTGCACGTGCCACCCTTGGAACAATAGTCGGCGACGGAACGACTGAATTCGTGATCGGCGCGAGCGCAGAAGGAACTGCGCAGATTGTCTCAGCTCTTGTTAATAACACCGCACCGGCATTAACATATAACTCAAGTGTTAATGGTGCGTCAATAACCATCGCACGGAATGATGGTGGTGCTATGGCTGCCGGCGATGTTACGTCCTCAGGCGGCTTCGTCGACACAAACAACACGATAAGCAGCGGCCGTATGGCACTGGCTCAGCAGTTTAACAGTATCATGACCCAGATCTCAAACGTTGTTGCTGATTCCGGGTACAATGGAGTCAATCTGCTCATGACCAGCAACACCCTTACGGTTGACTTCGGAAACAGCCATACCCTTGCCGTGGGCGGCTTTGACGGAACAGGCGGATTATCTGCAACCACAGCCAACGGACTTTGGGCAGTTGTGGGAAACATCGACGGCGATATCACAAAGCTGGATAATGCAACTGCAGCTCTGAAGGTCGGTTCGCAGAACCTTTCGAACAACCTGAGCATCGTGACCGCACGTCAGGACTGGACGAAGAATTCGATCAACGTCCTCCAGACAGGCGCTGACAACCTGACTCTCGCTGACATGAACGAAGAAGGGGCCAACATGCTGATGCTGCAGACCAGGCAGTCACTGGGAACAACATCCTTGAGCCTTGCTTCACAGGCAGCACAGTCAGTACTGAGACTGTTCGGCTAAACACTAACTTCGGGGTAACAGAGGGGAGGAAGAAATCCTCCCCTCTGTTAAACATATGAGGACCAATCCATGAATATCAACAGTATACAGGCAAGTCAGCTAACGCAGAATGCGCTGCGCTCCAATGAAAAGGGCGACTATGCGGTTGACACCAGAACCAGCACTGTAACTACTCAACTTTCAACACAACCGAAGTCACCGCAGGTTTCAACACAAGGTTTGAACGCAGGGATAAACTATCTGGAGGAGCAGTTGCAGACGCTTCTGAACAGCTTTCCTCCTTTTTTCCCCGCGGGAAGCCCGCAGAGGATCGATCTCATAAAGACGATCAAGGGCCTTGAAGAGCAAGTAGGGAAGTCACACATGGCTGATAATGTGAAGACGGCAATCCAGGAGAATAAACTGCCTGAACAGGCGTCGAACCAGGAGATATCAGCTTCGATTGAGAGACTCATTGCATTCAGAGATGCAGTAAAACAAGCAGAGCCTGCTCAGGCAGAGCCGGTCAAACCGGGCACTATCGTCAACGTGAAGGTCTAAGAGCTTATGGCACTGAAAATAGCGCTCAAGCCGGGGGAGAAGCTTATCATCGGAGGGGCAGTGATCGCAAACGGAAAGACCCGCAGCGATTTTGTTGTTGAAAACACTGTCCCGATCCTTCGCGAGAAGGACATCATGAGCCTGCAGGATGCAGACTCACCCTGCAAAAGAATCTATTTTGTAATTCAGTTGATGTATATAGATGGCAGCAATATGTCCGAGCATCACAAGACATTCTGGGAACTGGTTAAAGACGTTGCTGAGGCAGCACCCAGCAAGAAAGAACTGCTGCACGAGATCAGTGACAACATTATCAACAGCAGATATTACCAGGCGCTGAAACTGACTCGCAAATTAATAGACTATGAACAGGAGGTCATCAACCATGTACGCAACACAAATGCAGGCATATAGGACTGTAGAAAAGACGACCGAATCAGGAAGAGATATCGAGGCCTCGGCGCTCACGCAGGCAGCCATGAGACTTAAAGATTGCCAGAACAATTGGGATGCTGCCGACCGTGACACAAGACTCAGTGAAGCTCTGAGACTTAATCAGATGATCTGGAGCATTTTTCAGGGCGAGCTTATTAAAGAGGACAACCTCCTGCCAAAGCAGCTGAAAAGCGATATCCTCAGCCTGAGTATCTTTATTGATAAAAAAATAATTGATGCCCTTGCCTATCCGGCACCGGAAAAACTCAATATCATTATTAACATCAATCTGAATCTGGCGGCAGGACTCAGGGGAAGGCCTTAAATTTAAAACTTGGAAAGGAGACCTGAGGCCTCCGCTGATGAGAGGCCTGCTTGGAGCATGGCGTCAAGCAATGATCTGGCCTCTTTAATCCTCTCTACGGCGATGAGGGTTTCTGCCTGCCCAATAAAATAGGCGGACATGTCACAGCGCATCTCACTAAGTTTCGCAAATAATCCAAGACCTTTTGCTCTTTGCCCGCTTATGCAGCTGGCGACCGCCAGCACAGCAATACCGAGCATATAACTCGGCTCAGTCTCCAATATCTTTGACACAAGAGGAACAGCATCCTTCGGATCTCCGGCTATAATCACGCAGGAAGCATAGGCAACAACCGCCTCCTTCAAATGTGGCGCCAAGGCCAGGGCCTTTTCCGAGGTTCTCAATGCGTCCTGATATCTTCGCAAAAGCAGATAGGTCGATGCCATATGGACATAGGCAAGCGGAACATTCTGGTCGAGTGAGACAAAATCCTCCCATAACGTTATAGCTTCATCATATTTTTCGATCTCTCCGGCTGCTCGAGCGAGCTCAAAGATCGCCTTGGAATTCCGGCCGTCATCAGCCAATTTCTTTTTGCCCAGCTCATAGTAGGCCTTCTTTTTTGCCAGTACTTTCTCAGGACTGATCAGGCCGCCGTAATGATGCACCGGCACCGGAGAAGGCTTAAGCTCAAGACCTGCCAGAAGTATGGACGGCTCAACGCATTCGTGAATCGGATTGGAAAATCTGAACCGCGAATCATTGGGAAACAATCGGACCTTTACACTCGGATGCCAACCGATGCCAGCCTCCTCGCTGCCATATGTCCCATCATTTGCCTGCCATCGCTCAACATTCAGTTTGTCCGTGTAATTACGTGTCTCAAAGTTATATGCAGCCCCGCGTGAGGATTTTGAGTTTATTAGATTCAAAAGCAGTGTATGATCCCGCAAGGAGATAACCTCATCTGCATCAAGCACCAGAATCCAGTCTCCCGTGGCGAGCTCCAGAGAGCGGTTTCTTGCATCGGCAAAATTGTCAGTCCAGGGGAAATCAGACACCTTTGCACCCATTGCTGTTGCAATGTCTTTTGTTTTGTCAGAAGATCCGGTATCTACAACAATCATCTCGTCAACAACAGGCTTTATGCTCATGAGGCATCTTGCTATGTTCTCTTCTTCGTTTTTCACTATTATACAGAGGGAAAGCGTTGCACGACCGGAAGTTGTTTTCATCGGCTCCATAGGCCCCAGCTTGGCACGCACGTCAAGCGCAGCATTTAATATCCCATCGCTAATGCCGAACGTTATCATTGCCTGCTCTATTTCCCTCATCGCTTCCATGTACCTACCCTGCTTAAGAAGACTGTCAATCAGCCAGAAGGAGATCTGTCTATTGTCCGGATGCAGTGCTTTCGCATCAGCCAGCAACTTCTCTGCCGAAGCAAACTGCTCAAGCTCAGTCACCGCTGAATAATATACAGTTCCAACATCAGGCACGCCAGGCGATAGAATAAAAGCCTTCTCCAAGAGAGTTAGCGATTCATCCTTGTTGCCCGCAGCCCACGTTAACACCCCGATATTTGTATAAGTCTCTCCGTATCCTGAATCCATTTCAGATGCCTTACAAAAAAACGTCTCGGCTGTATCAACATCACCCTGCCTATAGAAAATTATACCCTTGAGGTTCAATGCCTTTGCCGAACACGACTGCATAGCGATGGCACGATCAGCATGTTCATCTGCCTCCGCGCAGCGCTCAAGACCCTCCAGCGCATAGCCCATCAGTGTCAGCGTTCGTTCCGCCTCCTTAGCAGTATCAGGCAATGATTGGAGTGCTTCCAGCGCTTCCGGATATTTATGATTCTCCAGAAATATTTCGGCAAGACAATAGTAAATCTCGGCTGCGTCAGGAGAGTATTTTATTGCATCGATGAGAACTTCCACCGATTTTTCATGCTCTCCTCTTTCATGGAATTTCCATGCCCTTTCCACAGCATTCAGAACAATCACCCGCTGTCCCAGAGGAGTCGAAACGTCGATTCCGCTCCATTTCTCATTGAATATTTTCCTGTTTCCTGAAATGGACTCGCCATAGTTAATCTTATTTCCGATAAAACTCCTGCTGCCATAGTGGTGAATAAAGACATCTCCGGCAATAGCATTCCGGTACCCATCGAGCGCGGCCCGGTAGCAATAGTCGTCATCCTCAAAATTACCTGATCCAAAGCTCTCATCAAGCAATCCAATTTTTTCAGCCATTTCACGCCGAAACAGCATGCAGAAGCCTACAATTCTCCGCGAGGCTATTCGCCGGTGCCGGTACTTCTCCCCGAAGGCAGCGGCATATTGAGGAAGATCTTTCAGTGCCTCATACTCGACTTGGGGAACCTTCTGTATCCCGCTTATATTGTTCGTCATTGGGCCAACGATCCCGATATCAGGGGCACTATTCAGGCATGCAAGCATTCCTGAAAGCCAGTTTTCAGTGACCACAACATCGTTATTTAACAAAACTATATATTCTCCGCCTGATGCCTCCATCCCCTGGTTGCAGCCTTTAGAGAAACCAAGATTCTCCTTGTTTTCAATAAGTTTGACCTTAGGGTTATTATGGGCCAGTTTCCTCAGCCACTTCACCGTACCGTCGGAGGAACCATTGTCCACAAAAATTATCTCGTGAGGTTCCGGAGTATGTTTTCGGATGCTTTCAACACATTCCCTGGTATACTCGAGTTGGTTGAAAGTTAGGATTATTATCGAGGTCATTCCCATGGTAACTGGCGTTGAGAAAACGGTAATCATTGAAATTGCTTCAGGTGAGAGATCAGGCTGAAACTCAGCTCTTCCAAGGTTATAGACATCGGACAAGGACATCAGCCCTTCCATCCCGAGCTCAACTTCACGAGTTGAGCCCTGCAGATTATCCTTTTTACCTACCACAATATATTGATACGTAAAAAAACGAATCATATCGCTTTTGCTAAGGTGTGAAATAGATATATTATCCTGAAGAATCTTGTTATCGGATTCCTTCAGCTTTGCCACATTAATACCGGGGAAAAGAACACTGTCTGTCCGCTCAAGAGAAATACCGGCCCCGGAAAAAAGCGGTATAATACTCTCAAGCGTAAAAAAACGGAGATGTGTTGCATCAAGAATTCCAGCTGAAGAATACTGCCACCTTCCTTTAAGCAGATCATTGACCACAGCAATATTCTGAACATTCGGAAGTGACGCGACAATGTATCCGTCTGGTTTCACATACTGCGTCAGCACCGACAGTGTATTCCAGGGGTCGTAAAGATGCTCAAGAACATCCAGCACAAGGAGTAGGTCGAAAGCACCCCGCTGAAGTCCTAGAGACGTCAAATCAGTATTTTCGATGTCTGCCACAAACACCTGGTCCAGGTGCTCGCGAGCTATTATGGCAGCCGCCTCTGACAATTCAACGCCTGCATAGTATTCAACCCGCAGCAATTCCCTAATCCTCCTCCCTGTAGCGCCGGAGGCACAACCTATCTCAAGCACCTTCTTTGGCTGGATGCCGTGTCTGATCAGAGTCGAAACAACATCCTCACGCGCATGGCCGTAATACTCCTCTAGCCTTGACTGGTGCAGCGGATTGTTCCGATTGACAATATTTGTCTGTAGGATACGAGGCGAGACTATGTTTCTTCGCGACTGAGGCGTCATAATTTCTGATTCATTCTTATACAGGATACAGAATGAATCACCCCACTGGTCGCTTCCATCCGAAAAACCTGAAGTTCCCCAGTAAGTCTTTGACTCAAGCACCTCCAGTCCAGCCCACTTGGCAAGTGCCCTGAATCCGTCCGGATAATATCGCCAGCAATCCACGGGATACTTATGTTCGGGTCCCCTCGATGGCGCCACAATACAAATAAGGCCATTTTTCTTAAGGGTTCGTTTCATTTCATCAATAACGAGCCACGGAAACTCAATATGTTCGAATGCCTGTCCCGATATGATAACCTCAAACGCTTCGTCCTTAAGTTCCGGCCAGGAATATGAATCAGCAGGTACATAGTCGACATTCGGACCGGGATTGACATCAAGTCCTACATAGTCATACTTTTGAGGATCAGAGAATATTTCTTTATATGTTCCATTCACGCCATAGCTGCCAACATCCAGAACTCGTATTTTTTCGTTCTTAAAATTTTTATCTACAAGATCCCTGAAGCGTGTAATTATGCTATAGGAGCTTTTATGCATTTACAATTACCTATATTTCTTCCTTAGAAATTTTTCCAATATCCTCCGAAAGCAGCTGGAGGCGAATAAATAAGCACCTACTGGATACTAGCAAAATCAATGCCTAACTTAAATAATACCCACTAAATTCAATAACTAATATCACCGCTTAATAACTCTCACAACTAAATTGCCCTTCGCGTCAATATCATGACGAATGTGTGAAATGACCAAATTGCATTATAGTGCAAACAAAACTGTCGCTGCCCTATACAAGTTAAAACTTGAATACAACGCTCTCTTTATTTGCGCGTATTTTATCACAGCCAAGCTCCCCTGCAGTTAAAGTTTTTGCAGCAGTTACCCGATAAATAATTAGAGGATAAAAGGACCAATTCAGTGAACTACAACCTAGGCATATCACAGGCATCAACGGTCGACAGCTTTTTCGCTGCAACGACCTCCAGTCAGGATCAATTCGATTCTCTTTCGAAAAGCTCTCTTTCGCGCGGAATTGACTCGTTCATTGCCGGGAATTACGACAGAGCTGTCCAGGAATTCGGGAAGGCTGTTGCTTTTTCGCCCTATTCTGATAATGCAGCAGATGCCTTAACGTATATGGCTGACGCCTATCAAAAACAGAATAAAGGCAATGAAGCGATAAAGACCTATCAAAATGCGATCAAACTTTTCCCGAACCGTGATGACTTCCATGTAAAGCTTGGAGATATATACATGGTCCAGGGCCAGCTTGGAGATGCAGAGAAAGAGTATACCAAGGCCGTCAGTATCAGTCCGACGACACCGCTGAACCGGTATTCTCTTGGTCAGGTTTATCTTGAAACAAACCGCCTGGATGCCGCTGAACAGCAATTCAACAAACTCATCCAGTTATCCCCGAAAGACCCTAGTGGATACTTCGGTCTGGGTGAGGTTGCAAGAGGTCGCGGTGCCTTGAGCGAGGCTGCAGGCCACTTTGAAAAAGCAATTGCAACAAATAAGGATTTTCCTGACGCCTATCTTAAACTCGGATATACCTATGCCGACCTCGGAAATACTGACAAGATACAAGAGCAGGTGGACGAATTGCAAAAGATGAATTCGTCCCTGTCCTCGGACCTTGAAAACTATACGTACAAGGTAGCCAAGCCTAAATTATTTTTTGCAGCCAGCCCCGCTGGATTCGATAATTTCTCAGGACCGGGAACTGAAGTTTCAGCCCTCAGCTCCTCTTTGTCTGAAGCTGATGCACAACAGAGCTTTGTCATGAACTTTATCTTTAACAAGGAAATGGACTCTCTTTCTGTTGAAAATATTGCCAACTGGCAGATCGGAAGGCAGGCAGGTGGAGGATATGGCACTGAGTACAACTTCGGCATGGCCCTTCCATCTACTGAAGTGTCGTTACCGGTACTGCCGTCGAGTGTGGTTTATGACTCTAATAACATGACAGCAGTGGTTACCTTCAGCATTTCCCAGAACGAAACAGGCGACGGAACGATCGATCCGTCGCATATTGCCTTTAAATTTTCGGGCATAGACGCCTATGGCAAAACCATGGATCCCACGGCCGACGAATACAGCGGATTTTCGAAGATAGTGTAAAAAATTTCTGTTTCTCAGTGTTTAAACAACTTTTCTGCCTCCTTGTCAAGAACTGTTATAGCCAAGAAGAACAAGAGGGAACCATATTCACTGCGCAGATTTTGCAATTTGCTCATAGGTTTTCAGGTCCGGGTAGTATTTTTTATACACGCCCCTGTCCCTCGTAATAATTGCATCACATCTGTTCAAGGCAAATCCACCAATATAGAAGTCAGCAAGGACGTATTCTTTCCTGTCAATAACCGCTCCGCACTCATGGCATATAACTTTTGACTTTCTCTTTAGATAGTTCATCCATCTAATCCCGGCTATGGTCACTGACTGAACATCGAGGGGTTCAGTAATTATCTGGTGGTCCTCAAGAAAGGAATGCAGCAACGGCATATCACCAGAAAACTGAGGCATAAGTTCTGCAACAACAAGCACTGGGGAGATAAGTACCTCATGCCTTTCAAGGGCGGTATACAGTAACTGTTGGGAGTCCGGGAACTCATCCCTCAGTATGTCTATCAACACAGTTGTATCAATGCATACCCTCATTCAATCGGGCCTCTGATATCATCCAGATATTGATCGGAAGAACTGCTGCTTTTAAAACGGCCCCTCCACTTGCTCTTAATCTCCTCGACCGGGTTTAGAACAAGGATATACTTATTGCCTTCTTTTGATATGTCCACTTCAGCACCAGGGATAATACCGAGTTCATTTCGCACCTTCAGAGGAATCGTGATCTGATATTTAGCAGTTACTCTCGACATAGAAGACCTCCTTTGGTATACCTAATCATAATTTTAGCATACCTCGCGGTTTAATGGAAGAATCTTACGCTGGAACATGCAGCAATCTGAGACTCCCCCGAAAAACTTGACTGATTTTCAGTTTCCGGCTTTTTTATTCAGCTTATAAACAAATACGAGTATTTCGGCTACAGCCCTGTATAACTCCGGAGGAATCTCCTGGTAAAGGTCGAGGGAGGAAAGCACCTCGATAAGCGCCCGGTCTTCTTTTATATGAATACCGTGCGCTTGCGCTACCTGAATAATCCTGTCGGCCATGGCCCCGCTGCCCTTGGCCAGAAGTTGGGGTGCCTTGTCTTCACCGTGGGTATACTTAAGGGCTGCTGCTTTTTTTCGTATCTCTGCCATATTCAGACCTTTATATCCAGTCCCTTCTTGTCGGTCGCCCCAAAGCTGGCACCGCGTTTTGCTGCTACGCTGACCACCCTCAGCGGCAGGCCACCCTCGGAAAAACCTTGTTCAAGCTGGCTCTTTTCAGCCTCAATCAATGAACGGGTCCCTGTATCCTCAGCATAAAAAGTAACATGATATGATCCTTCAAATAGTGTTATCGAGACCGACAGCCTGCCCAGAGTAATCAGGTCAAGACTGATATCGCAGGTAAAGGCTCTGCTGCCTGAGCGGGCCTCTTGTTTAAAAGTTATTTCTCCGTCCCGCATCTCCTGCCAGGTCACCGGAAGGAAGGTATAAAGGACATCATTGACTTTTGAACTCAACTGAAAAAATTCGATATTCTTCAGCATGCGGTCGACCACGCCTGAAACCTCAGGGGCATTCACACCGGCAGCCTTCAATGAGGAGACAACATCCCCGTCCCTGAGCAGATCTCCAAGTTTGAGCAGCAGCGCCTTCTGGTCCGTCTCCGGGGTAAAAAGCAGCTTATTATTTGCAGCAGCCAGTTCAGGTCCCCCTGCGTGCAGAGACTGGCCAGAGACCTTGCCGGAGGGGTCCATCACGTTCCGGATCACTTTGTCGACTGTCGCTGCAAGATCCGCCTCGGTCGTGCCGGATGCCTTAACAGCCTTTAACACCGTTTCGTCGCTTATGACCTGCCGCAGCAACTTTATCTGGTCTTCATCCCCTTCGACCACAAACCCGGGACCACTTCCCCCTTCCGATTGCTGCAGCATATCCTGACTGACGAGCTTCAGCTTCGTCTCAAAAAGAACACCTGAACCCTCCACTGATTTCTGCAGAAGCTCGGGGTTGACCTTAGCTATCTGGGGCATCAGATCTTCCAAAGCCCTGAATTCAGGAAAGGCCGTCTTAATCGCACCCGGAATCTTTGCAAAGGCCTGCTGCAGGACCAGAAGGTCCTCATTCTTTATTTTAGCGTTCGCCAGACCCGAGAGCATACTGATGAGCTTTGCCGGAATATTTTCGTGAGGCGGCTGGTTATTGATGAGTGAGCCCTCTGAGGCAGTGCCGACCAGCTGGAGCCTGATTTCTCCTTCTCCGCCGGCAACCTTCAGCATTACCTGTGAGCCGGCCGTAAGCGGCAGACTGGTGCGTGCGGCAATCAGTCCGGTTTCGCCGTCACCCGTTGTTATCCTGAGGGAGACGGTGCCCGAGGCCATAGCCTTGATGACCTCTGCCTTGACTATATCACCAACAGAGAACTGGAGGGCCTTGCCGAACGAGCGGTAGAAAGAGTAAATGTTATCATTGGTGACAATTACCGGAATCTGCATGGCTCAAAAAATGTCAGCCTGTATCAGCACGGGGACCGCCGACTGATGCGACGCGCTGACATGAGGCACTGACACGAGGCACCTTACCGCAGGAAATCGAAGATGGACTGAGAGAGGATCTTTGCAGCAGTCGTCCTTATTGCATCGAGGGCGACCTGTGCAGTCTTGATATCAACGGCTACCTGATTGATGTCGGCGTCTTCAACCTTTGACAAGGCTGTCCTGAAATTGATGTCAACGCTGGTCAGGCGCTTCACCTCATCGTCGAGCTTCACCTTGCGCAGGCTCAGGTCAGTCACGATCTGCTGCATATGCGCCGACACATTCGAAAAGATCGGAGCAAGGGCCTGGACCCGATGGAGACCCATGGTCTCGCTCGTGGCTGCATCGGGACCAAGCGCAGTACCGTCAACATTCTGGCCTTTCCAGGCAAAACTAAGGATATTAGCCATCTCCATATAGTTTGAAGCAGTAAACTGATCAGACCCCGGATCCGCAGGAAAATTACCTATGGTTATTGTCGTATTGTTTACCCCGTTTCCCGACACATCAGGAACACTTGCATAGCTGATCACGGTGCCGTCTCCCAATGCTGTGGGAAGATTCGCCGGGAGGGAAGGACTGAAGGCCCTGCTCCCCTGGATATTGACCGGTACAGTCACGCCCTTATCTATTGGAATCCTAAAACTGCCATTATCACCGTTATAATCATATGTTAGAGGAAGGGCTGGGGCTGCCGGATTCGCAGCGAACGCAGGCTGTCCTGTCTGATACCCGGAAAAAATGTATTTTCCTCCGAGCTTGTTGTTAGAAAAATCCAGAAGCATATCTCTCCACTGCTCAGCCTGTTGTGAATATGAGATCTTCTGGTCGGTGGTCAGGGTATTCGATCCTGTTCTGACCAAGCCGTACAGTGAGGTGAGTGTCTCACTTACCGATTCGATGGTCGTCGTAGAAAAAGAGATCTGAACATTGGCGAGATCTATGTTGCTCTTGAACTGCTCAATCGCACTAAGACTGACTCTATAGTCCATAGCCAGAACTGTACCCAGCACGTCATCAGAAGGCTTTTCCGCCTTTTTCCCGGACATCAACTGGTTATTACTTCTCGCGAGTTCATCAACAGAATTCTGCAGGGATAGCCTGATCATGTTGGACTGCATCTGTTCGGTCACTCTCATGGCAATATTCCTTTCTGCCTACATATTCAGGATCGTCTGCATAAGTTCATCCGCCGTGCTGATCATCCTGGCACCTGCCTCGAACGAACGCTGGAACCGGATCAGGTTGGCAGCCTCTTCATCGAGGGAAACTCCGGAGGCGGCCTCTCTTTTATTCTGCACGTCGGCAAGGATAGCGTTATCAAACCTGAGACTGTCAGCTGCTGCAGCGCTCATGGTGCCGGCAAGAGATACGATCCCTCCGTAATACTCAGAAAAAGTCGTGGCGCCGAGGTTGGCCACGGAGAACTCTGACATGCCGGCCATAAGCAGGGCATTTGAATTGTTTCCGGGAACTTCAGCAGCGACCGAGGAGGCTGCGACCTCATTGGAATCCGTGATGGCCACGCTGAAATTCTTTATTGCATCAGTAAGCGGACTTACCGTGATTGAATCGTTAGCTGCTGCCACCCCGGTAACCGTCACGGTTATGCCGCCAAAACTGATCGGGTTGCCGGACACATAGGCAGCTGGTGCGGTTGCAGCACCGGTCTGCATATTGATAATTGAATAGTTGGCCCCGGTGCCGTCAAACTGTATCTTGTAGTCGTTGAGAGCCATGGTGGATATGTCCGCAGGCAGGGTTATACTCAGCCCGGCAGAGACATTCTTCACATTAAGCTGGAGATTGTTAAAAAAATCACCCCCGGCCGCGCTGTTGAGGTCAAAGCCGGCCCTGTGCTGGAGATTCACCTCCTGGGTAATTGAGGCTATCAGCCTTCTGAGGCTGAGGAGCGGGCCCGACTGTATGCTGCTGTTAACGGCAAGAAGACCGCCCAACTGGCCCTTGGTGATGTTGGAAGTAATTTTCACATCATCGAGATAGATATCCTGATTGCCGTCGTTATTCATAACGTTCTTCAGCGTATTCGTCTGGTCTCTGTTGACAAGATTCCGCATGCCGATGTTGACCCCGACCGTGCCGTCGGTATTGACATAGGATGTGTACTCGGTCAGGTCTGCAAGCTGGGTCAGCAGGACATCCCGCTGGTTCCTGAGGTCATTTGCACTGGCAGAGTTCGAGCCTCCTTCGGCCTGAAGAATACTGCCATTCAGCTTCGCAATATTTGTCGCCAGGGTGTTGACGCGTGAGACTACATCCCCGATTGACTTGTCAATTACGGTCAGGCTATCCTTGATGCCGGTTTCGACCTGCCCGGCCACCTGGACAAGGGACGTCGCCTTCTGGAGAAGCAGGGTCCTCTGAGGCTGGCTGTCCGGACTCATGGCCACATCGTTCCAGGAATTGAAATAGTCGGTAAGATAGCTGCCGAGCCCCATGCCCTGGACCTCATTGAAAACCTGCTCAACCTGGCTCAGAGACTGGCTCAATACCGTGGATCTGCCGCTGACCTGCTGCTGTCCCACAAGCTGTGCCTGCAGAAACTGGTTATAGCTCGACCTGATCGCCTGGACTGAGACGCCGCGGCCAAGATAGCTGCTGCTGCCCAGGGCAACCGGGCTTGCAATACTGAGAACCACCTCCTGCCGGTTATAGCCAGGGGTGTTTACATTCGCAATGTTATGGCTGGTGGTATTGATGGCTGTCTGACTAGCGCCTATCGCAGATCTGCCTATTTCGAAAAGGCCGAGCAATGACATTTACATCTCCGCGGACAGAAGGGTGCCTTTACTGCTGCCACCCTGATTTATTTCGTGGTAATTGAAAAAGTTGACGGTGCTCCGTATATAGCTGAGTGACCGGTCTATAAGCAGCCGGTTGAACTGGTTCAGCTCCTCCACGCTCTGGGCTAGAGACAGAAGGGTCGACCTGATATCCAGAAGGGAGGTGTCCCCGGTAAGGGCGCTGATCTCTTTCAGAGTCAGCTCCTTCTCGAAAAACTTTCTGACCAGCCTGATGCGCTCTTCCTCGAGCAGTCTCATCCTGAGCATAATCGTGTCCTTCTCCTTTGAGAGTTCCTCGAAACTGTCTGCGTTGAGGTCGACCAGGCAACTCCGTTCACGCTGCAGAATACCAAGCAGCACCTTGCAGCTGCTGATCTGCTCGGTCAGGATGCTCGTTATCGCCTCAACAGGTTTCATATCAGTTCATTAATCATCTTGTTGGCAATTTTTTGGGAGTCAATCTTGTACGTTCCGTCATTGACTGCCTTCTCGATCGACTGGACTTTCTCTGTCCTGATCTCCGGGAGCCGGTCAATGGTGTTTCTCATCTCAGCCATCTCTCTGGCCTTGCCGGAAAGATCAACCCGATCTGTCTTGCTCACCTGCTCGACAGCCCCCTTGCCACCCGCCTGTGCTGATTTGCCGATATTCTGGACCTGTGTGGATATGTCCTGCTTTTCGGGCGGTCTGTTACCTTGAATCTTCATTCTTGCCTCCTTGTGAAATACGCAATATCAGATACTCTATGTCTCTTATCGGCATTTTCACAGGATTCTTTAATGAATTTTCCTTCATTTCATTGCCAGGACCGTAAGCGGGTTAACCCGCCGGCCATTCTGCTTCACTTCAAGGTGGAGGTGCGGGCCGGTCGAAATACCTTCACTACCCACTTTCCCGATGACGGTGCTGTCGTCAACCACATCGCCTGCCTTGACCATATTTACCTTGTTATGAGCATACTGGCTGATCATGCCGTTTCCATGATCTATTATAACAATATTGCCATAACCGGGCTTTGAACCGCTGAAAGTCACCGTTCCCTTGCCGATTGGATGGATCTCGCTGCCGAGGGGTGCCGCTATGTCCAAACCCCGGTGAAACCGGAAGTCCCCGTAAACAGGATGCTTTCTCATACCGTATTTCGAGCTGATAACACCGTTGACCGGAAGGGCTGCCTCTGTTATTGGTTCCGCAGCAACCTGAACTGTCGGGGTTGTTCCGGCTCCAGAAGCCGGCGCCGCAACTGAAACTCTTTTAAGTTCAGCACCTGCCGCCCCCTGCTCCTGCTGCGCAGGAACTGCTGCCGGGCCATTCTGGACCTGCCGGGACATGCTGTTGATCATCATATCCTGCAGCCCGAGGCCCCTGTCCGAGAGAATCCGGGCAAGCTCCATATCAAACATGCTCAGGTAGGTGTCCCTGCCGAAGCCGGATTCCGCTGACGCAGGCTTCACCGTCTGCCGCATCGCCTTGATGAGTTCGTGGGCAAAGAGCGTCTCCATCTCTCTGGCAACCGCCTTGATCGCCTCAGGGTCTTTTCTGCCTCTGAGGTTCTCCAGGGAGCGGGTACCCGAGGTGCCTGCATCCAGTGGGACCTTCATCAGATGATCTCCAGTTCAGCCCTCAGCGCTCCAGCCGCTTTCAAGGCCTGCAGTATGGAAATAAGGTCACGGGGTGTGACGCCCAGGGCATTCAGCCCCTTCACGATCTCACCAAGGGTTACACCCGAAACTTCTATCAAAGACGCCTTTTCTTCTTTCACCTTGACGTCCTTCTGGGGGACGACCACGGTCTCGGCTTTTTCAGGAGCAAAAGGCGGAGGCTGCGAAACCTTGTAGTCAGTCTTGATTTCGATCGTCAGATTGCCGTGCGAAATGGCAACCGGCGCGATCCTGACCCTCTCCCCAATCACGATCGTGCCTGTCCTTTCATTGACCACAACCTTTGCCGCAATATCAACCGCAACCTCTACAGCATCCAGCAGAGTTATCAGGTCGACTATTTTCTCCCGATATTCAGAGGGAATTCTGAGCCGTATGGCTGATGAGTCGATGGTTGTAGCGTACGTTGACTTCAGCGTTTCGTTGATTTTCACGACAACCGACGAGGCGGTCGCAAAATCAGGCCGATGCAGAAAAAGCTTTATCTCGCCGTTGCTGCCCAGTGTAAACGGTAAATCACGCTCAATCGTCACTCCTTCAGGAACCTTTCCAGCGGTCAGGTGATTCTTCTGGGTCGTGGCCCCGCCGCCACCGCCGATAAACCCGCCAATAGACACAGGTCCCTGCGCAAGGGCATACACGGTCCCGTCAGGGCCTTTCAGAGGAGACAGAAGCAGGGTGCCGCCCACCAGGTCTTTTGCATCGCCGATGGTCGAGACAAGGGCATCAATCCTCATGCCCGGCTTGGGAAACGGCGGCAGAGTCGCCGTAACCATCACGGCGGCTGAGTTTTTTGCACCGATATCTTTTGGAGCAACCGTAACTCCCATCCTCTGGAGCATATTGGCGATGGTCTGCATTGTGGCCAGCCCCTTGTCACCAGACCCGTTGAGTCCTGCGACAAGTCCATAACCGATAAGCTGGTTCGTCCTGACCCCTTCAAAGCTGGCAATGTCCTTGATGCGCTCAGCAGAAGCAGAGGGACAGGGGGCAAGCTGCAAGCTGCAAGCAATAACAATAGCTGCGAGGAACGTACATACGTTGACCCTTGACCCTTGACCCTTGTGGCTTATCTCTTGCCCCTTGCCTCTTGCCCCTTGCCCCTTCTCCGTTGTTCCTGATATCGTTTTCATCAGAATGGCCACACTTTGTCGAGGATTTTGACCATCCAGCCGGGTGACTGCTTGTCCTGGACCACCCCGTCACCGATATAGAAGACCTCGGCATCCGCCACCTTGCTGCTGGAGATCGTGTTGTCGATCGCAATGTCCGTTGTCCTGATCATGCCGCGCAGTACGAGGGTCTGCTTTTCATTATTGATCGTAATATCCTTGCGGGCCTCAAGCACCAGGTTGCCGTTAGGCATCACCTCGGCCACTTTTGCGGTTATAGTCCCGACCAGTTTCCCGGCCCGGTTTGTCGAGCCGGTGCCCTTGAAGGTATCCTTCATCGAGCCTGCCACGGTAGGTGTCATGGCTTTTCCTGCGCCAAAGGCATTCAGCATGCTGAGCGGCGCACCAAAAAAGTTGGTGACACTCGCATCGAGAGAGGTATCCTTGCTGGTGTTGGTATCTGCTGTGCCGGATCCGGTTATGTTCTCAACAACGTTAATCGTAACAATGTCATTAAGCCGGCGGGCCTTGGTATCCTCATAAAGGCTTGCCCTGTCGGTCCAGAGTGAATTTGTCGAGACCGGCGGTGCTTTTTCTTCTTTATAAACATATTTCGGGGGATGCGGCGGCAACGGAGGAGCCGTGGCACAGCCGGAAAAAATAGCTGCAAGTGTCAGGCTGCAGGCTGCAAGTTGCAAGCTGCAAGTAAATCCCGGCCCTTGACCCTTGACCCTTGAAGCTGGACCCTTGAAGCTGGAAGTTTTCATTTCAGAACTCCACTCTGATCGTATTTTCGTCGGTCAATATACCGGCAACGATCTTTTTTGAACTGAGATTTATTGCCTTGGCATACGTCCCTACCGCTGCATTCTCCTTCAGTTCTCCCAGCGCAGTAATACTCATGCCCTTTGCTTCGAAGACGAGGGCGACCCTCTGCCCTTTTCTCATCTGGGCTGTATCGCTCAGCATATCGCTCACGAAGGGCATGTTGGCCACTATGGAACGGCTAAGGGGTCTTCCCATGACCATCTCGGGATTGCTCACCGCGTTCTTCGGCAGTCTGGTCACATCCATAAGCGTCACATAGAGATCGTCCTTCTGAAGAAAAGAACCCTTTTTAAAGGCTCTTCTGCTCATGACCACGCGGTCGAAGGCCTTGACATTGGCGCTGACTGTGTATCTCCTGTCGTTCTTGAATTCCATAATAAAAACCGTCTTGCCCGGCAGTCCTCTTTCAAGGAGAATCCGCTCAGGCCTGCCCCCCGGCATTGCGGCATTCATCTGAACGTCGCTGATATCCACTTCGGCCCAGGGATAGTTTGTGGTGATATAATCCTTTAATATGCCTTCTATGGAAATTCCGGACGCAAATGAGGACCCTGTCAGGATTAGCAGCAGAGTGAAAAATGCTGCGACCTGGAATGTATGGACTATAGCTTGCAGCTTATAGCTTATAGCCTGCCAGCATCTTTTCATCTTTACCTCTTCATGTTGTTGGTCGTCTGAAGCATCTCGTCCGAGGCCTGGACCGTCTTTGAGGTGACCTCATAGGCACGCTGGCTGACGATCATATTCACCATCTCTTCAACGACATTCACATTGCTCATCTCGACAAAGCCCTGATTGATTGTGCCGCGGCCTTCTGTCCCGGGGTTGCCGGTTGTTGCCTCACCGGATGAACCGCTCGGCAGAAAAAGATTCTTGCCCATGGCCTGAAGACCGCCGGGGTTTATAAACCGGGAAATCTGGATCTGTCCAATCTCGGTAGGACTGGTGCTTCCGGCCTGCAGCACGGTCACCTTGCCATCAGAACCAACCGTTGTGCTGATCGTATTGGTCGGTATGGTTATCGCAGGTTCAAGCGGGTAGCCGTCAGAGGTGACGATGCGGCCTTCGCTGTCAAGCTTGAATGCGCCTGCCCGGGAATATGCCACGGTCCCGTCCGGGGTCAGTACATTGAAAAAGCCGTCACCCTCTATAACAAAATCAAGGGGGTTGCCGGTCTTCACAAAGTCGCCCTGCTGGAATATCTTCTGGACCGCCACCGGTTTAACGCCGAGGCCGACCTGGATACCAGACGGAACCTGAGAACCTTCTGCAGAGGTGGTGCCGGGTGCCTTGATCGTCTGATAAATAAGATCCTGGAAATCTGCCCTGCTCTTTTTAAAGCCTACGGTGTTGACGTTCGCCAGGTTGTTGGCGATAACATCGATGCTGAGTTTCATGGCCTCCATGCCGGTGGCTGCGGTAAAAAGTGAGCGTATCATTGTATCCTCCCTGTATTCTTTCCCATGTTATTCCCTATATCCTTCATTACATCTTTCATTTCAGCTACATCCTCGCCATCTCGTTCGTTACCTTGGCAGTAGCCTCGTCAAAAGACTGTATAGCCTTCTGGGACATCTCGAACTCTCTCATGGCTGCTATCAACTGAACCATCTCCCTGACGACCTCGATATTTGAAGTCTCGACATAACCCTGTTTCAGGGTGGACTTTGAGGTCACCGGGCTCTGCTGGGTCTCAAAAGAATCTTCTCCTGCTTTTTTGAGTTCTTGCAAATCCGCAAAGTCCACCAGCCTGATCTTATCAATCTGAACACCGTCAATCGAAACATCCCCTGCCGGATTAATGTCGACAGTCCCCTTGCCGGATACCAGAATCGGACCGTTTTTTCCAAGAACTTTGACACCCTGCGTATTGACCAGGTACCCCGCAGTGTCGAGCCTGAGGTCGCCCCGCCGGGTAAACTTGCCGCCTTCCAGGCTCATGAACCCGGTCCCGTCAATAGCCACATCAAGAGGATTTCCTGTTCGAACAATATTTCCGCTCGAAAAATCGGTTCTCACCGCGGCCAGGTCACTGAGGGTTCTTGCCTCACGGGACTCCTGCTGTCCGTTTAACTGTGAGAGCATGAAGTCCTGAAAAGCCACCTTGTCCTTTTTATACCCAAGTGTCGAGGCGTTCGCAAGGTTCTGGGATATCATATCGATCTGTGTCTGCTTCAACGTTGCCCCTGAGAGCGCTATATAAATTCCTTTGTACATGCCGATAGCAATGCAAACAAGATGCCATGGAAGAAATGAGATGCGAGCAAAGCTACCTGGTGGCTGTTCACTAGACTCGTTTATTTATTCGTCATTCCGGAGGTCCTTAATAGGGAATCCAGTGTTTTCAACCGGTTATGGATCCCAAGGTCGAACCTGAGGATGACGACTTGTTACTTTAAGGACAGACACTAACTGGAATTGTGGGCGTTCAGAAATTCATTTTGGAGATGTTGAGGTCGGTTGGATAACTCCAGAAGGACTGTCAAAATACCGTCACAGCAGATTTGAGGTCACTGATCAGGAAATTTTTGCCGTGAGAGCTACGTTTTTTCCGGGAGACAATTACCGGTTGAGGCTGAGAATAAGTTCGATTTCACCTTTCGGGATGTTGAGGACCCTTGCTATTTCGTCAACCTTGAGACCTTGCTGAACAAGGTTCTGAACAAGGGCCTTGGTCTCGTGGCTCCTGGCAGGAGCATCTCCCGCGGATTTCTGAAGCAGCTCTGCCTTTTCGATAAGCCTTTCGAGCTTTTCAAGTTTTTCATCGACCCTCTTCTCTGCAGACTCAAGCACCTTGAGGCGTGATTCCAGTCTGGTTATAAGGCGGTCGGTAATAGCATGTATCTCGGTTATCTCAAGGGTCGCCAGCTCTTTCTCACGCGATTTCGCCGGCTGCAACTGTTTATTTATTATTTTTTTCAGCATGGCAGAGTATCAAACCGTGATGTCGATCTTTCCTTCCGGGCCCTTCTTTTCGTCTTTGCGCGGTTTCTGCTTACGCTTGCCCTGGGCGGAAACAACAACCTCCCGGCCCTCTTTTACCGAAGTAATCTGGAAGATCCTTTTTAATGCCTCAATAGCCATGACATCTGCTCACATCTGCCCTCACATCTGGTAACTCAGTTTCTCCTCGATATAGGCCATTTTAAACCGTTCAATAATTTCCGCCATACGGTCTTCGGTAATCTTGAGCAGCTGCATATACTCGCTGTCCCTGAGCGGAAGGTCCGCCATGGGGCCTCGGTAGCCGACACCCAGCCTGATACAGAGGCTGTCGGCCAGGGCTACGATGCAACAGAGTGCCCGTGTACGGGGTTCCAGGTCAAGAAGGTCGTCATAGGATCCAAAATGATGCCGTCTGATGGAATCGCAGAGGTGATTGGGGAAGCCCCACTTATGCGCAAATATTCCGCCCACCTCTGCATGGCCGAAACCAAAGATACTCCTTTCACGATCGGTATACATGACACGTTCGTTATAGACCATCTCGGTCAGCATCGAGAACCTTTCCGGCTGGCTGTTGTTCATGACCACTTTCCCTACGTCATGCAGCAACCCCAGCACCGTAGCCTCTTCAGCCGGGCCTACCCGTATTTCTCTCGCTATCAGGCCGGCGGCAACCGATACCCCAATACTATGTTCCCATAACTTCTGCTCCAGAAGGCCGAATTTTTTATAGACCTCCTTGGTCGACACGGCAAGGGCAAGATTTTTAATGGTATTGAAGCCCATGAGGACAATTGCATCAGAGATAGTGTCAACATTCCGACCCATGCCATAAAAAGAGGAATTCGACATCTGCAGCACCCGGGCGGCAAGTGACTGGTCGGCCATGATTACTTCCTGAAGAGAGTCCACATCAGTATTCTGAGAATCCACAAGTTTCAGAACCTTCATGGCCACCATAGGCACCGCAGGAATATCGCACATTTTTAGTATTTGATCATCATTTTCCATAACACTTCCCCTATATCATTGACAGCACATTCAGAACTTTATAATATCCTATTTGAGACCGCATGGCAAGACGCCAAGGACAACACAGAACCCACAAAACCCTTCGACGGGCTCAGGGTGACAATACAGCTGTCATGGTAAGCCCCCTTCAATAAAATCAGGACAGGCTCTGAACCATCTTTTTCCTGATAATTCACTTCAGGTCAAGAAAGTTGTTGATCTCAACCTGCTCTGCCCGCAACCGCTGCTCAATATCCATAAGGTCCTCGCCGGTTAAAGACAGTTCAAGCAGAATGGCATCGTGCTCAGGAGTCCAGATACCATCGTCCTCGATCTTGGGGCTGAATCTGCGGGAGAGTGCTTCTGAAATCGCCACAACCGAGACGATGTCCTGGTAACTCGTCGCCCGGGACGGAGCATGGTGGTACTGCACTGATAAAACTATCTCTTCCGGCAGCTTAGCCTTTTCAGCAAACCAGCTCCCTGCAAGGGCATGGTCGCACCCGAATAATTCCGTCTCCTTCTCCAGGAGATCATCAGTGCCCAGAATGGCACGATACTGTTGAAAGTCGAGGCTGAAAAATATAAGGCGCCCGATGTCATGCAGGAGCCCGGCCAGGAAGGCGGTACTTGCCTTGACCATTGTTGTTGCTTCAGCAATCAGGCCGGCCGTATTGGCAACCTCATAACAATGAACCCAAAACTGCTTGAGGTTGCGGTCGTTTTTTTTGCTGAACATCATGAAAACACCCATGCCGATGCACATATTACGGATATTCTCATACCCCAGAAACATGACCGCCTGTTCAATATCCGCAACCCGGCCGGCATGGCCGAAAAAAGGCGCGTTAGCCATCCGAATGACCCTTGCAGCCAGGGTCTGATCATAGGAAATGATCTTGTAGAGGTCCTCGGGTGAAGAATCCGGATTGCCCGTGATATCCAGGACGCCCTTCAGGACAACCGGAATCGTCGAAAGACTCTCAAGTCCTTTTATAAAATCTCTAACCTCAGATGTATCCATAGCATATCAGGCCCTTGCTTATCTTATCGATACTATTGAAAGAATTCTTTAATTAGAGTCTGTGTATACTGCCATTTTTGTTATTGGCTGTCATTCTCGCGAAGGCTGGAATCCATTGTTTTCAAGAAGTTCTGGATCCCCGGGTCAAGCCCGAGGATGACGACTTCTTACTTTATACGCAGACTCTATTTATCCGCTTCTCTGAGTACCACACCGGCAATGTGGTCGAGCGATACGATCTTGTCGACACCGCCGAGTTTTATCGCTTCCTTCGGCATGCCGAACACAACACAGGATGCTTCGTCCTGGGCAATGGTATAGGCCCCGGCCTGTTTTAATTCGAGCATCCCCCTTGCGCCGTCGTCCCCCATACCGGTCATTATGGCAGAAACAGCGTTTTTTCCGGCATAGCGCGCCGCCGACCTGAAGAGCACGTCCACCGAAGGCCGGTGTCTGGAAACAAGCGGACCGTCCTTGATCTCGACAAAATAACGGGCACCACTGCGTTTGAGCAGGGTATGCCGGTTGCCGGGTGCAATCAGAGCCCTGCCCCGGATCACGGTATCATTATCTTCTGCTTCCTTCACGGTTATACGGCAGAGTCCGTCGAGTCGTTTCGCAAAGGCTGTGGTGAAATTCTCCGGCATATGCTGCACAATGACAATGCCCGGCGCGTCCGGGGGCATCATCTCGAGAAACACCCTGAGGGCCTCGGTCCCCCCGGTAGAGGCGCCGACCACAATGACCTTCTCGGTCGTCTGGATCATGGCGCGGGAAGAAGGCTTCTCAAGAATTGCATCGGCCGTCAGCTTCGGGGTTACCTTAAACGGGGTCTTTGAGATAGGCCGCACACGTGCGAGTGAGGCTGCTTTCACCGCATCGCAGATACGCATGCGCGATTCTTCCAGAAACTGCTTGGTGCCCATCCGGGGTTTTTGGATAATCTCGACCGCACCGTACTCCATCGCCCTGAGCGCTGTCTCCGAACCTGCTTCCGTCAGACTGGAGCACATCACAACCGGGATAGGGTGCTGGCTCATCAGTTTCTGGAGAAAGGTGATCCCGTCCATGCGCGGCATCTCCACATCCAGGGTTATAACATCCGGAACTTCTTCCTTGATCCTCTCAGCCGCAATGAACGGGTCTGCCGCTGTTGCCATTATGGTGATGTCCGGGTCCGATGTGAGGATCTCGGACATGGTCTGGCGCACCACTGCTGAATCATCAACAATGAGCACTTTAATTTTTTTGCGTTCAATCACTGCCACGACCTCCATATTATCATTGCGATACTTGACAGCTGGGGCGCTGTAACTGTTTTTTAATTATAATGGTTCGACAGGCTCACCATGACACTTTATTTGTCACCCTGAGTTCATCGAAGGGTTGCCTGATACCTGACATTATTATTCGCCTGTTCCTGAATTGCCGGTTATCACTCCCTGTCCCTTCCGGCGGCCTTGGACCTTGGTGCGTTTGAGATACACCTCCCCGGTATGCGGATGAAAAAGGATCTTTCTGCTGTAGATCCCTCCGGTGTCTGACTTCAGCACCTGCAGGCGCTCCTCCCCGCATATCCTGAATGCTGCATCTATATTCTGCCTGCCGACGGTTATATTGCCCGGCCTGATCTCTTCGGGCAGATACATATCAGAGCCTCCAAAGAGCTTCGTCTCGATCTCAGCAGCTCCGACCCCTTTTTTTCTGAACTCTTCCAGCATCAGCCTGATTGAACAATCCACGTACTTAAATCCGTTCCCGCATGCATTGTCACAGGGACCTTCATCCTTGCATTGGGGCAGCAGTCCATGGCATATGGCCCCTATTTTTAACCTGGGATTAAACATGGTGACCGATATGCACGATCCCAGGACCGTGGTTATCACTGAAGGCTCACCCGAGATTGCAAACTCTCCGGGCTTCAGGTAGACGGACGGAAGAGCAGCTGTCCGGGATTTCATAGCGGCTTTCTGTAGACAGTGGAACCGACCGGAGCAAGCGGAACATCAAGACCATTGAGGGTTTCTGAGTGGCCCATAAAGAGATAGCCGCCTGGAAGCAGGTGTTCACAAAAACGGTTCAGGAGCCTCTCCTGCGTAGGCCGGTCGAAATAGATGATTACGTTTCTGCAGAATATGATATCCATCGGCTCCCGCATCCCGAAATCACCCTCCATGAAATTAAGGCGGCGGAAACGCACCAGGGCCCTCAGTTCAGGGGCTATCCGGACCAGATCACGGGTCCGGTCTTTGCTTCTCAGAAGATACTTCTTTTTCATGGCCGGAGGCACAGGTTCAACCGCTTTCATCTCGTAAACAGCCCGGGTCGCCTTCGACAGGACCTTGGTCGAGATATCGGTCGCCAGAATCATGAACTTCAGCCCCCTGCACTGCTCTGCAAAAGCAGAGAGGACCATCGCCAGAGTATAGGGCTCTTCGCCGGTCGAGCAGCCGGCTGACCAGACATTAAGGTTTCTCCTCGTTCCTGCACCGTCCATCCTCATGACCTGCGGCAGGGCGGTGCTGACCAGGTATTCAAAGTGCCGGGGCTCCCTGAAAAAATCGGTCTTGTTGGTAGTGACCTCGTTGATCATAAGGAAGAGCTCGTCTTCAATACCCCGGGGGCTCAGAACATAATCGCAGTACTCGGCAAATGACTTCATGCAGAGGTCACGCAGCCTCCGTCTGAGCCGGGCCTCGAGCATCACCTTTTTTACCGGACTCATCTTGATGCCGCACTCTTTGTAGATAACCTCACTCAGGCGGCTGAAGTCCCTGGTGGACATGACCGCTGACAACGTCTGAGCGCTGGAAATAGAGTTAATGTCGTCCATTGATGGAATAGTTATATTTTCCGGTCCTTTCTAATGCAATTAATAACCCTGATAATAAATTCCAGACTAGACCACCCCGTCCTTCGGCCACCCCTCCTAATCTAGGCGGGGAGCTAATGGAGGTTAGCACGACTCCCCTCCTTGGTTAAGGAGGGGTAGGGGTGGTTTGTTCTGAATAAGTGGATTGGTCAAAGCAGATGACTTATTGACCCATTCCTCTACGGCTTATCCTTTGCTCCCTGCACCATCGCCAGTTCCTCGGATGAAAAAATCTTGTCGATATCCAGGATCATGATAAAATGGTCATCCTTCTTTCCCATGCCCTTGATGAACTCAGTCTTTAACCTGGTCCCTATCCGCGGGGCCGGCTCTATCTGGTCCGGCTCAAGGTCTATGACCTCCTGGACCGAGTCTGCAAGTGCCCCGAGTATCGTCGTCTCATTGTCCAGGGAGATCTCGACGATGATGATACAGGTGTTGACCGTTTTTTCGGTCTCGGACATGCCGAACTTCAGCCTCATGTCGACAACCGGGACCACGCTTCCCCTGAGGTTGATCACCCCTCTCATAAAATCAGGGGTCCTCGGCACCTTGGTGACCGAAGTGAAGTCGAGGACCTCACGCACCTTCGAGATGTCAACGGCAAAGACCTCGTCGCTTAACTTGAACGTCAGATACTGCGTCGTCTCCATGATTCCACTGACACTCATCTCCTCACCTCCTAAAACTTCTCGAATTCAGCGTCGTCCGCGTCAGTGTGACCGTCGGCTCCCAGGTCGAGCGCAACACCGCCGCCGCTCCGCTTACTAGGTGCTGCTGAGGCAATGGCCTTATGCTGCATATGGGCTACATTGGTCTTCTGAGGAATCTTTGCGGACCTGTGTTCATTCATCACCATCCTGCGGGAAGCGGTCTCCTCTCCGGTCTTAAAGAAGGCAATTGACTCCTGGAGATGCTCGGCCTGAGAGGAAAGCTCCTCTGCTGTCGAGGCCATCTCCTCCGAGGCAGATGCATTCTGCTGTATCACCTGGTCGAGCTGCTGGATCGCCTTGTTTATCTGCTCTGCCCCTGAGTTCTGCTCATTCGATGCACCACTGATCTCCTGGACCAGCTCTGCAGTCCGCTGGATGTCCGGGACCAGCTTGGTGAGCATCTCGCCGGCCTTCTCTGCCACCTGCACGCTGGTTGTCGAAAGATGACTGATCTCCCCTGCCGCAGCCTGGCTGCGTTCTGCGAGCTTCCTGACTTCAGAGGCAACGACTGCAAAGCCCTTCCCGTGCTCGCCAGCCCGGGCAGCCTCGATCGCGGCATTCAGCGCCAGCAGGTTCGTCTGACGGGCTATCTCCTCGATGATCGAGATCTTACCTGCTATCTCCTTCATGGCAGCGACGGTCTCGGATACGGCCTTGCCGCCTTCCCGTGCGTCGGTTGCAGACTTCAGGGCGATCTTCTCGGTCTGCTGGGCGTTATCAGCATTCTGCCGTATGTTCGAGGTCATCTGCTCCATGGAGGAGGAGACCTCCTCAACAGAACTGGCCTGCTCGGTCGCACCCTGTGACATCTCTTCAGAGCTTGAACTGAGCTGTTGGCTGCCGGAGGCAACATTGTCCGAAGCTGATTTGACATCACCAACGATACTCTTTAATTTATCTACCATTGTCTTCATTGCCGCAATAAGCTGTCCTGTCTCATCCTTGCTTTTTGCTTCAATATCTACGGTCAGATCCCCCTTCGCCAATGCGGCCATAACCGCAACCCCTTCAAATAATGGACCGGTAATGCTTCTGGTTATGATGACCGCCGAGAGAATGCCCAATATGACGGAAAGCAGCGCCGCAACGACTATGACTATTGTTGCCGTCCGGGCAATCCCCTCCACGATCGGCTTGTCCTCGTCCATCTTCTTGTTATATTCCTGGGCCAGATCCACCGCATTCTTCTCCATTCGATGCGTCTCGTCTTTTGCTTCTGCAATAGCAACATTACCCTCAGCAGTCGTCTTTATCCTTCCCTCATGGATCATGGCAATCGCTTTTTTCATAGTCTTTTCGTAGGCATCCCCGTCGCTCTTCAGGGCCTTTACAATATCTTTTTCCTTCGGGTCAGCAACCAGTTTCTCAAGGTCAGCTATCCTCTCCCCGGTGCTCTTATACTGATCCTCCCACTTCTTCACATAATCATTCACCTTATCAGCAGAGCCTATGTTGATGAACATGTCCTTTTCATACCGTCTCATACCAAGGACGTTCGCCCTCAGGCGGGCGCTGTGCTGGGCAATTTTTGCGTCGCCCTCCAGAAGATGCACCGTAGTCGTTGTCAGCTTATTTGTGCTCCAGTACCCAACGATGCCGACAAGTACCAGCAGCACCAGGACGATACCAAAGCCCCCCATAAGTTTTGTTCCGATCTTCATGTTCTTGAGCATATTCACTCCTCCTTTTTTCTGCTGATCTTTATAATTACGTATCTGGCTTTAAACTCTTCTTTTTGCCCGTCATTCCCGAAGTCCCTAATCGGGAATCCAGTATGCTCTGGATCCCCGGGTCAAGCCCGAAGATGACAAATCTCTATTTTATGAACAGACTCTGCTTAGAGTTTGTACGCCGAAATCCCGTCAGGTCTGGACCAGGGTCTGTTCTTCAAGTGTGGCGGTCGCAACCAGGTGCGACGTATCAAGTATCAGCGCCACGGTCCCGTCACCGAGTATTGTTGCTCCGGAAATGCCTTCAACATCACGGTAAGCCCTGCCGAGACTCTTGATGACGGTCTGATGCTCACCGATCACGCCGTCCACCACAAAACCTACCCGGTTGCCATCTACCCTTGCTATGACAATCTGCTCAATAGCAGGGGGTTCACCGATAATCATAAACTGGTCCCTCAGCCGTATATACGGAATTATCTGTCCGCGAACGTTCGCCATATTCCTGCCATGCGCCCGTTCAGAATCCTCACGGGTAAGCTCCACACACTCCTCGACCGAGGAGAGCGGCAGCACGAAGAAATTGCCCGAGATCCTGACGAGCAGCCCTTCAATAATAGCCAGGGTAAGCGGAAGCTTCAGGGTTATGGTCGAGCCCTGACCTGCCCAACTGCTGATCTCGATCGAGCCGCGCAGTTCGTCTATGGCCCGTTTGACCACATCCATGCCCACGCCCCGGCCTGAAACACTGGTTACGGTCTTGGCTGTTGAAAAACCGGGGGCAAGAATAAGATTGAAAAGCTCTTTCTCGGTTAGCGCGGCCTCCGCGCTGATCAGACCTTTTTCTATGGCCTTGGCCCGAATGGCTGCGGCATTGAGCCCTTTACCGTCATCAGCAATATCAATCAGCACACTGGCGCCAGAATGTACTGCTGAGAGGTGTACATTGCCGATCCGGGGTTTTCCCTCTTTCTCCCGCTCCTCAGGAGATTCTATGCCGTGATCGATACAGTTCCTGATGAGATGCACCAGCGGGTCATTCAATTTCTCGATGACGGTCTTGTCGAGTTCGGTCTCGGCCCCTGAGGTCGTCAGTTCAATCTCCTTGCCAAGTTCTTTCGAGAGGTCGCGGACCAGACGTTTGAACTTACTGAAGGTCGTGCCTATCTGGAGCATCCTGATGCTCATGGTCTTGTCCCTGAGATCGCCGCTCAGCCGTTCAACCTCTTCTGCAATGGCAGCCAGTTCAGGGTCTTTTCTGAGGGCCGCAGCCTGGGTAAGGCGGGCCTGCACCGTCACCAGCTCCCCGACAAGGTTCACCATACTGTCGAGCCGTTCGGATGGCACCCGTATACTGGCTGCAGCCTCAACGGTCTGTCTCTTCTCCCGGATTTCCTTGACATGCTGCTGCTCTACCAGGGCTGAGGCTACCTGGCCCGGCCTGGCCACACCGGCATCCACCAGCAGTTCTCCCAACCGCTTCTGTCTGCCGAGGATATTGTCAATGTCCTCAGATTTGACGTCACCGCGCTCTGTCAGAATCTGTCCGAGTTTCTTGTAATCCCCTGCCTCACCGTCAGCCCAACCCTGGTCGATAACCTCGATCTTCAGCTCAACACTGTCTTCAACGAAAATAAAGACATCCTTTATCGCATTGATTCCCTTGTCGGTGGTCAGGATAATATCCCAGTAGGTGCTGCAGATTTCAGGGTTCATGTCCTCCAGAACCGGGATGGCATCTGTATGGGCTATTACGCGGCTGGAACCAAGCTCTCTGAGTTCGTTCAGGAGCGGGATTGGATTTGTGCCGTTGACAAAGAGATCCGCTGACGGCCTGAAGCGAATTCTATACGTTATCTCGGAAGTCTTATCGCCGGAATTTGAATCTTTCACTTCAGGCTTCTGCGAAGAGGATATCGCTGCCTGCGCCTCTGTTTTATCCGAAGTAGGGGCAAGCCTTTTTAAGCCGGCAACAATTGTTTCCGAGACCGCAGCATCTACCGCCCCGTTGCCGTCAGAGGCATCGAGCATCGCCCTGATCTGGTCGCGGGCAGCAAGCGTCAGGTCGATAAGCTCTTTCGTGGCATTGAGCTTCCCGTTTCTGACCAGATCAAAAATCGTCTCGACCTCATGGGTAAAGGCGGCGATATCATCGAACCCGAACATCGCACCTGAACCCTTGATGGTATGCATGGCCCGAAAGACCCGGCCGATCAGTTCAAGGTTGTCAGGGTTTTCTTCAAGCTCCAGGAGTGATGTCTCCAACTCGGCCAGCAGTTCGTAGGCCTCTTCCTTATATGTTTCGCGCAGTTTGTCGGTCATCCCAGCACCTTTTTCACGACCGCAATCAACTGCTCCGGCTTGAAGGGCTTCACAATCCAGCCGGTGGCGCCGGCCGACTTGCCCTCCTGTTTTTTTGAGTCCTGCGATTCGGTCGTCAGCATAACGATCGGGACAAACTTATGCGCAGGGGTCGCGCGAACGGCCTTAATCAACCCGATCCCGTCGAGATTCGGCATATTGAGGTCGGTGACGATCATATTGACCGTGGCTCCATTGAGCTTGGCAAGGGCATCCTTGCCGTCCACCGCCTCTATCACGTCATAGCCTGCACCCTTCAGAGTAAAGCTGACCATCTGGCGGATACTCGCCGAATCATCAACTGACATAATCACCTTTGCCATCAGCCCTTCCCCCCCTTCCAGAGGCAGCTCAATGCCTCGCCTGCTCCGCAGACATGGGATGAATATCCTGCGGCGTTCATCGTTTTTTTCAAAACCTCCGGACCGCCTTCCTGAATCTCTATTTTTTTTCCTGAACCATGAAAGGTCCGGTGGGCAGAACAGAGCAGCTGCAGACAGGGCACGTCAATATCCGTGACGCCTGACATATCCAGTGTCAACTGCTCAACCTCCTGCATGGCCTGAAGCAGGACACCTCTCAGCTCTGTCACATGCTGTATGGTCAGGTCGCCCGTAAGGACCAGCTTCCCTGTATTGTCCGGCTGTTTCTCCATCTTCATCTGAATCCCCCTAATAATAGTCAGCGTCCAAGATAATATTTTTGTCATTGTTCGGCTTGACCGGACAATCCAGCATATACAGAAATTAATGGATTCCCCGATCAAGTCGGGGAATGACACATTAAAAAACCAGCAGCAAAAAAACTCAGAAAAGCTCTACGTTATCTCCCAGTTCAGAGTCACCGGTACCGGCCTTGTCCGGTTTCAACTCATAAGCAGTCCCGGCTCCGCCGGCAATGGCTGAGGCATGAATTTCACGCTCGCTTTCCATGGTATAACGATTTGAAAGCTCATGCAAGTCAAAACTTGCCCCCGATACTGTCCCTCCGTTGGCGCCGGCCTTCGAGGCAATCTGTTTGTTTTCAGCCTCGTCAAGCATCGCCTGCAACTGAACAACAATACTCTGCATTCTGGCACCGATAACCTCGTGAAAGGTAATACCGGAAACCAGCTCGCTGATATCCTCCTGCAGAGTCCGGGACAGAGCAGATATGCTCGAGAGTGACCCCATCAAATCCCTGTCAGCATCTAGCAGCTTTCTGACCGAATCCCCGGTCCGGGTGCTGATGGCAGCTGTAGTTTCGATCTGCCTGCTGAGGTTAGCAGAAATGCTCTCCTTCATCCGGGCAGAGTCATCGAGAATAGAAGTGATGCAGCGGGCGCCTTTGGCAATCTCGTTCTTTGCAATATCCGATAACTTCCGTATCTCGTCAGCCAGTACGCCAAGCCCCCTGCCTGCCTCGCCGGTCCGCGCCACCTTGATGATCGCGTTTAGGGCCAGCAGGTTGATACTGTCGCTGATCGATTCGATATTCGCCACCTGGACCGACATCTTTCCGACATTCATACTCAACCCGGCCATAGAGTCGATCATCCAGCGGTTTACGGCCTGCACCTGATTCAGAATGCCTGAGAGCGACTCCATCTCGGCGCCGATATGTTCGATACGGTGACCGTCCGACCCGTCCTCCTCGATAAGCATGCCGACATCATCCACCTGCGCCTCACCCAGATCTGCAACGGTTGTAAGGTGGTCAGAAATCCCGGCAGCTGCTTTCCCGGCTTCCTCCACGATCTGGTTCAGCTGATGTATCTGGATCGTTATCACATTATAGACCCACTGGTTAAAAGCGTCCTTTTCCTCGTCGGTCATCCCGTCGAGTTGCCGGGAGCGTTCAGAAATATCTGCCAGCGCGTGGCTGACATGCTCCATCTGCTGACGGGAAATATCATGATATTGCAGGGCCCCGACCACCTTGCCGATCTCCGGCATGATCTGGGAAGTCCGACCCTCCATCCTCAGGCAGACGTGTCCGGCCTGGACCATCATGCTGTCGACATCGGCCAGTATCTCGTCGATACTCGTCTGCACCTCCGCCATGCTCCGCTGGAGTTCCTGCATTGTCTCATTCATCCGCAGAACGATCGTCACGAGTCCGGCATTCGCCTCTCCCCCGGAGGCCGCAATCTCCTCGGTCTCCTTCACGATCTGATGACCGAGGTCATCGACAACTGCGGTCATGGTGTTGAAGTCTGCATCATCCACACGCGCGGTCTCTATTCTGATATACATGCCAAGCGTTGAAATCGAGTGTGACAGGCCCTTCAGAAAGGACCTCAGAGAAAGGATGTCATGCATGCGCGAGGTGAGGGAGTTCATGTCGGCTATTCCGGAGGAGATGGCCTGTACACAGTTTTCTATCTCACGGTAGGCACCGGCAAAGAGATCGTTGAAGGCCTTTGTGTTCAGGCCGGAGCCGCCGTCGAGGACCGTGATTATCTTCGCAGCGCTTTCAGAATTCTCGTTGAAGCGTTCGGCAAAAGAGCGGAGCTTTTCACCGACGCCTATGAATTCGCGCTCGGTTGTAGCAGAAAGGCTGTTGATGTCGTCTGCCATCCGGAGCAGCCTTGGTCGCCAGGTATGATAATAATCTCCGTCAGCACGAATAACCGGAGTCTCTGTCGGCAGAGCAGTCGTTAGGGCGCTCTCCCCTGACGGTATTTTTTTCGTGAATATGGACGCTGCCCAGTTCCTTAATG
>PNOC01000029.1 GCA_013824615.1 Thermodesulfovibrio sp. | reverse complement strand
GCCAGGAAATCGTGGCTTGGAATAATGTATATCAGGGGTCTTTGCAGAGAGTAGCGACCGAAGGAATTGGGTTCCAGCCTCTCCTGAAAAAATGACCCTGCGATCCCGTTGCCTCTGCGTATGCTGAATTGCGCCAATCTGGAGGATTTTAGTAAAGTAAAAGGATAATATTTCAGACAGGAGTCAATAACGTGGCAGAAACTGGCAGTAGCAGAAGACTAACGGTAACCCTGATGTTGCCTACCTTGAATGAGCTCGAACCCATGAAGGTAATTATGCCGAGGATCAGGAAAGAGTGGTATGACGAGCTTGTGATCATCGATGGAGGGTCAACAGACGGCACCATAGAGTACTGCCGGGAGCATGGCTATCCGGTCTATCTTCAACCGGGCAAGGGGCTTCCTGACGCTGAAACGGAGGCCCTGAAACATTGCACAAAAGATATCGTGATCCTGTTTACTCCGGACGGCAACAGTATCCCGGAACTTATTCCGGTGCTGGTAGAAAAAACAATGGAAGGGTATGATATGGTCATTGTTTCCCGCTACCTTGGAACGGCAAAAAGTTATGATGATGATTTTTTTACCGGGTTTGGGAATAAGTTTTTTACCGGCATGGTAAATCTCCTCTTCGGAGCAAATTATACCGATACCCTCGTGGGGTATCGGAGTTACCTCCGTGAATCTCTTATCCGGATGAAACTGGACCGGCAGGAAGAGGAATGGTGGTTAAGAAAGAAATTCTTTCTGATGAACAGCTGGGAACTGGGGTCCAGCATCAGGGCTGTAAAACTCAATATGAAGGTTACTGAAATTCCGGGGGACGAACCGAAGAGAATTGGAGGGGTCAGAAAACTTTCTGTATTCAAAAATGGTCTTGGGGTTTTATTGCACATTATATTTGAGTACGTCACCGGCCTGAACTTCACCAAAGCGGCATAGAGGGATTACTTATGAAAAAAATATTGATTACAGGTATTACCGGGTTTGTGGGAAGTCATCTTGCGGAGTATCTTCTTAATCTTAATGAGGGGCATGAAGTTTACGGCCTCTGCAGGTGGAGGAGTCCAAAAGACAACCTCTCCGGGATATACAATAAGGTAAAACTGGTCGAGGCTGATCTCTGTGACCTCGGAGCCCTTGTTCGCCATTGTGAACTGATAAAGCCGGATGTCATATTCCATCTTGCAGCCCAGAGTTATGTTTTGACCAGCTTCAATTCACCGGTACATACCCTCTGGTCGAATGTTATCGGCACGACGAACCTCCTTGAGGCCGTCAGGATAACCCGGATTGATCCAGTCATTCATATCTGTTCATCTTCAGAGGTATACGGCCAGGTGAGTGCAGCTGATGTCCCTATCACCGAGGCCTGTCCGTTCAGACCGGCATCTCCGTATGCTGTCAGTAAGGTTGGGGAGGACATGATTGGTTACCAGTATTGGCTTTCGTACGGTATCAGGACTATACGTACCCGGATGTTTACGCATACCGGTCCGCGCCGCGGAGATGTCTTTGCCTTTTCTGCCTTTGCAAAACAGATAGCGGCAGCAGAACTTAAGCTCAAGGACCCGGTGATCCGTGTTGGAAATCTTAATTCCGTGCGCACGATCTGTGATGTGCGGGATGCGGTAAAGGCATACTGGATTATGGTAAACAAATGTCGGCCGGGCGAGGTCTACAATATAGGCGGCAATCAGACCGTGACGATCGGGGAAGGGCTCGAGAAGCTGAGGTCCTATGCAAAAATAGCCCTGGAGGTAATGGTTGATTCTGAGTTGCTCAGGCCCTCGGATGTAACGCTGCAGATTCCGAGCACCGAGAAGTTTACCGCTGAAACTGGCTGGCAACCTGAGATTCCCCTGGAGAAGACCCTGATAGACATTCTTGACTACTGGAGGGAGGAGCTGTCAAGAAATCCGTGGAAGGCTCTGACCGTAACCAAATAGCATGCCTCCGGAACTCAATGGCGGATACCTTTCCGGCAAAACTGTTTTTGTTGCAGGGGCCACGGGGCTGGCAGGTTCGAGCATTCTGCACCATATTATACAGCATTCTCCGCGGACCAGGATTCGGGCCTCTTTTTTGACGACCGAACCATTTATTCTGCATCCCAATATCGAATATGTTTGCGGTGACCTTATGTCTCTGGAGGAATGCCGAAGGATGGTCAGCGGTTGTGAATGTGCGATTATGGCAGCCGCCTACACCGGCGGGATAAGGCTGACATCTACACAGCCCTGGATGCATATCAACAACAACCTTATCATGAATGCACGGATGCTTGAGGCCTTTTGTGCCGAAAAGGTCAGGCGGGTTGTCTATATCGGTTCGGCCTCTTTGTACCAGGAATTTGAGGGACATATCAGGGAAGATGAACTGGACCTAAACAAGGACCCTCACGCCGCCTATTTTGGCTTTGGCTGGATGGCACGACTTACCGAGAAGCTCTGCCAGCTCTGTCACGAGCGCTTTGAAATGGAGGTCCTCATTGCTCGATCTTCCAATATCTTTGGTCCCTATGCGAAGTTTGATCCTGCCACGTCGAATTTTATTCCTGCCATCATACGGAAGGCTGTGGATGGCATGGACCCCTTTGAGGTCTGGGGGAGCCCTGAGGTTACCCGTGATGTCATCTATGCAGAGGATTTCGCGAAGGCTGTGGTTATGATGATGGACAGAGCCGATCTGACCTTCGACACCTTTAATATCGGCAGCGGTCTGAAAGTTACTGTCGGCGATGTTGTGCAGTGGGCATTGGCGTCTTCCGGACACACCCCTTTAAAGATTGTCTATGCTTCAGATAAAATAGAGGCGATCAAATACCGCGCACTGGATTGTACCCGCGCACGTGATATTCTCGCATGGCAGCCTGATCATACGATAGAAGAGGGCATACAAAAAACCACCGCATGGTGGATAGAAAACAGGAGTTGGTGGAAGAGATGAAAACGGAAAAACATGATGCAATAGTTTTATCGAGTGCCGATGAAAAAACGGTCCAGAAGAATTTTGCCGCTTCCCTTAAGGCATCACCACTCCACGACGATGAGATTCTGGCTAATCTGGGACTCTATCTTACCTCAAAAAACCTTTCGCGCATTCTGTTTTTTTATGAGATTTACAAGAAGATCGTTCATAACCATGGGATCATTGCCGAATTCGGTGTGAGATGGGGCCAGACTCTCTCGGTCCTCTCCGCGCTCAGGGGTATCCTGGAGCCCTTTAACCGTCACCGGAAAATTGTAGGGTTCGATACCTTTGAGGGGTTCAGGGGAATGTCCGAGAAGGACGGTGATGCCTGCAAATGTAAAGACGGTTCTTTTTCCGTTACACCAGACTATGAGGAGTACCTGGACAAGCTCCTGCATATGCAGGAGCAGTTAAACCCGATGTCCCATCTGAAGAGATACGAACTTGTTAAAGGGGATGCCATCCAGACAGTCCCTGAATATCTCCGGCGGCATCCCGAGACGATAATATCGCTGGCCATTTTCGATTTCGATATCTATGCGCCGACCAGGGCTGCACTGGAAGCGGTCAGGCCACATCTCTGCAAAGGCAGTATCCTGGTGTTTGACGAGTTATGTGACGACATATTTCCCGGTGAGACGGTTGCTCTTATGGAGACCTTTGGGCTTAACAATGTCAGGGTCAGGAGACTGCCGATGACCTCCCGTATTTCGTACCTGGAGATTGAGTGACTCCTGTCTGCAAGGAAATCAGGAAGGATATTCTGGGCATTTCAAAGGCCAGTGGCCACGGGCATATACCAACCTGTTTTTCTGTTGTTGAAATCATATATGCCGCATATGACTTCATGTCCCATGACCCTAAAAACCCATCATTGAAAAGTCGGGATATCTTTGTCCTGAGCAAAGGGCATGCTGCACTGGCCCATTACTGTGTCCTGTCACGGTGCGGATACTTCGGGATAGATGAAGTCTATTCATTCGGCTCGTTCATGTCAAGGTTTGGCTGTCATGCAGACAGGTTGAAGGTACCTGGTATAGAAGTTTCTACCGGTTCTCTCGGACATGGTATCGGAGTTGCCGTCGGCATCGCCATCGCCTTCAAGATACGTCGTGAAGCACGAAGGGTTTTTGTCGTAATCGGCGATGGAGAGTCGAATGAGGGGACTGTATGGGAAGCGGTTATGGTGGCGGTCAATCTCAAGCTGAACAACCTGATCATAATTTATGATAATAACCAATCGCATGCGAGAGGACTCCAGATACAGGACCCGACTGCTCACTTCAGGGGTTTTGGTTGCGCGGTGTCAGAAACCGACGGGCATGACATCGGACTTATCCAAAAAGAACTGGGCAGAGACAGCGATACGGTCAAGGTGATAATTGCCAATACTATAAAGGGATATGGCTGCAGCACTCTCATCGAGAATCAGTACGAGTGGCACAGAAAGTCCCCGAATGAGGCGGAGTATGAGATACTGACAAAGGAGCTCGATGCGGAAACAGTTTAAAAATACGATTGTCGACCTTGCGCGACATGACGACTCAATCGTCGTAGTGCTCGGCGATGTCAGCGTTTATCTCTTTAACGATTTCAGGGAAAAATATCCAGACAGATTTTTTAACATGGGTATCTGTGAGAATACGCTGATAAGCGTTGCTGCCGGCCTGAGCTCCCAAGGATTTTCGCCGTTTGTCCATACCATCGCCCCCTTTGTCACTGAACGGAGTCTGGAGCAGATCAAGCTTGATCTTGCCTATAACCGGTTCGGGGCAAATATTGCGTCCTGCGGTGCCACGTTTGATTACGCCTGGGACGGCGCCACGCATCACTGCTATACAGATCTGGCAATACTGAGGTTAATCCCTGAACTCGAGGTCGTTCAGCCCGGTTCCTGCCATGAGCTCGACATACTGCTCCGCAGCCAGTATAACAACGGCAGGCCGACCTATTTCAGACTATCTGACCATCCTCATACTGTCCCCCTGGATGAGGTAGCCTTCGGCAAGGGGGTGCTCCTCAGAGATGCCGGGGCCCCGGTGACCGTAATGACCGCCGGTCCCCTGCTGGGTAATGTCATGGAGGCCTGTGCAGGACTGAAGGTGAACATTGTATACTTTCATACTCTGAAGCCTATCGACAGAGAGCTGATTGAAAGGTTCAGGGAGACAAAAATAGTTGTTTTTCATGATGCCTTCGGCCTATACGAAGCCGTTCAGGAGCTGCCTGACCTGTGCGTGTCATATCACGGGCTCCCTGATATGTTCTGCAGTTTTTACGGGACTCTGCATGATATACGGAAAAAAATCGGTTTGGACCCTGATGCGATACGAGAGACGGTGAAACTGAAACTGGAGCAGTGCCGGTAAGGCGATGTCCGAATCCTCTCCACTGCCTGCTGCAGACGATACATCTTTTTCCCTGCTGACGCAGACAGATTTTTCGGCGCTCTTCGGGATTAAGAGCGGCGAACTTCCTGCAGCATGCAGGGAGTTGATTGATAACCTTGATTTCAGGTACCGCAGGCCCGATACGGCCGGACGGGACCGGATACTTCTGGAAGTGATCAGAAGGCTGGACTCCGGGAATATGAGCGTTTCCGGGGAAAAGAGACGGCCGGAATGGGAAAAAGGCTGGGCCGAGAACCTTCAGACTTTTGTCCAGCATGATTTTGATCTTGGCCAGCTTACACCCAAATATGTCAGGCCTGACCAGCCGGTGAGGCTGCATCAGGAGTATGTGCTGCCGGTGTGTGCCGAATTCGAGCTGAATTTTTATACTGTTTTCAGAAACTGGCTTTTCAGGCAGTATCTGCATGACGCAGGAACGGTCTTTGAGTTCGGCTGCGGGACAGGGTATAATCTGGCGATGCTTGCCAGACTTTTCCCTCAAAAGCAGCTCTATGGGCTCGACTGGTCGGTCTCATCAAGAGACCTCGTCAACAAGATTGCAGAAGCAACAGGCTATGCCATCACCGGGCTGCTTTTTGACATGTTTTCCCCGGATGACACACTTGTATTTCCTTCCGGTAGTGCAGTGCTGACCTTAAATTCACTTGAACAGCTGGGGACTGATCATGAGCAGCTTATACAGTTTTTTCTGCGTAAGGCGCCCGCACTCTGTATCCATGCCGAACCTTTTTACGAACTCTATGATGAGAAGATTTTGCCGGACTATCTTGCAATGCAGTATCACGCAAAGCGCAATTATCTTAGAGGATACCTGCCACGACTGAGGCAGCTTGAAGAGGAGGGCCGGATTGAAATCCTCAGGATTCACCGGGTGCCTTTTGGAAGTCTTTTTCATGAGGGATACTCACTGTGTGTCTGGAGGCCGGTGAAAAAATGACTGGGCAACAGCATGTTTTATGAGGGCAAATCAGTCCTTGTAACCGGCGGGAGCGGGTTTGTCGGGGCGCATATCGTGCAGGAGTTGCTCAGGCAGAGGGCTGAAGTTCGAGTGTCGGTGCATGAACGACCGTTGCCGTTTAACGATGACAGGGTTTCAGTTGTCAGGGCTGACCTGACGCGGCAAGAGGATTGTCTCCGTGCTGTCCGGGATGTTGATTTCGTTTTTCATGCCGCGGGTGCGGTATCAGGCGCGGCAGTCACGCCAGCCGAAGCTGTTGCGGGAATCACCGCCAACCTGGTTCTTACTGCACAGATGCTGCAGGCGGCGGCATCTGCATCTGTTGAGCGCTTTCTCCTGTTCAGCAGTAGCACGGTTTATCCTGTTGTCGATCATCCGGTGAAAGAAGACGAGGCCTGGGAAGCGCCGCCTCATCCATCGTATGAAGGATATGGCTGGATGCGGAGATATTTTGAGAAACTTGCCGGTTTTGTCGCTTCAAAGACGACAATGAAGCTTGCGGTGGTAAGACCCACGGCAGTTTATGGCAGGCTGGATAATTTTGATCCGCGCACCTCTCACGTGGTTTCTGCGCTCATAAGAAAAGCTGTTGAGAGGGCAACCCCTTACGAAGTCTGGGGCAGCGGCGACGAGGTGAGAGACTTTCTTCATGTCACTGATCTGGCCCGGGGTTGTCTGCTTATGCTCGAAAAATACGCAACCGGCAAACCCCTGAATCTTGGGTATGGGAGCGGGGCGACCATACGGGAGATTGCGGGTATAATCCTGGAGGCGGCAAATTATCATGGCGCAAGGGTGGTATTCAATACGTCAAAACCGGTGACGATTCCCTTCCGGGTTGTCGACACATCGCAGGCTAAAGCTATACTCGGCTTCGAGCCGCTGATTGCTCTGAGAGACGGCCTGACAGATACTGTCAGGTGGTATGAAGAGGTATCCGCAGCAAAGACGTAAACTGCTCAATTATCACCTGCACGATTATCTTGTTGTCGTGGTGGTGACCTACCATTTAGCCATCCCGATAGATTAAAATAGCACAATTATGGATAGAACAAACCTTCTTAGCCTGAAAGAGCGGGAACTGCCGATAGCAAAAGAATTATGCAGAATGTTCGAGGCATGATAAAACAAGAGATTCTCGAGAGTTTCAGCGGCAGGAATGTTCTTGTAACGGGCGGGACCGGGCTTATTGGACGGCAGGTTGTGGCAATTCTGGTAGCTGCCGGTGCAAAGGTAAGGATAGTCTCCCTTGACCGTATAACGCTCAGCAACGACGCGGAGCATCTGTTCGGCGACCTTACCGAAAAGGCCTTCTGTAATGAAGTAGTCAGCGGTATGGATTTCGTCTTTCATCTGGCTGGCGTCCAGGGATCTGCCGGAGTTGCAGGGAAGAAACTGGCAAGTCATTTTGTCCCAACGCTGATGATGAATACAAATGTCCTTGAGGCCTGCCGGGTCAAGCGGATTGCAAAGGTTGTTTATACGAGCTCGATAGGCGCCTATGCCGCCGCCGAGGTTCTGCGGGAAAGCGACTTCAGTTATGCATCGGAACCGATGGACTTTGCCGGTTGGGCAAAGAGGATGGCTGAACTGCAGATACATGCCTACCGTGTCCAGTATGGTCTTGAGAACTTTTCGATCGTCGTTCCTGCCCATGTATACGGCCCCGGTGATAATTTTGATCCGGAGACCGCAATGGTGATACCCTCCCTTATGCATAAAGTCCGCTCCGGAGTGCAGCCGGTTGAGATCTGGGGTGACGGCTCTGCAGTCAGAGACTTTGTCTTCAGCCGAGATATTGCCGAAGGAGTAGTCCTTGCGCTCTACTACGGGACAAAGGCTATGCCGGTCAATCTCGGAAGCGGCCAGGGGACATCGATCCGGGAGCTTGCCGAATGCCTCAGCAGTTTTCTTGATTTCAGTTACCGGTTTGACACGGGAAAGCCCTCCGGTGCAAAAAGCCGCGTCATGGATATAAGTCTTGCCAGAAAACTGCTGACCTACAATCCGACGACTTCCCTCCGTGAAGGGTTGCAGGAGACTTGGGAGTGGTACCTGAAGAATCCCCTGGAGCATACACAGAAGGTGAATTATCACCTCCATGAGCAGGCATGAAGAGAGTCACCGTAGGCCTGGTTCAGATAAACAACAGTTTTTCGAACCAGAACTATTTCCCGTATTCCGTTGGTCTGTTGCAGGTTTTTGCCCAGAAGCATCTGAAGGAGCCGGAGAGATTTGAGTTCAGCCTCCCCCTATTCAAGAGGATTCCGGTGGACGAGGCTACTGCAAAACTGCAGGATGCCGAGGTGGTTGCTTTCAGTGCGTATGTCTGGAATATCAGACTGTCTCTTGAAATTGCTCGACAACTCAAGCTCCTGAAGCCTGAGACTCTTATTGTTTTCGGCGGACCGCATATTCCAGAGAAAAGCAGTATGGCAGAGGATTTTCTGCGCAGCAACCGGCAGGTTGATCTGGTCTGCCACGGCGAAGGAGAGCGGCCTTTTGTCTCTATACTGGAAAACCTCGAGGCGCGGGACTGGTCCCCGGTTCCCTCCGTTAGTTATCTGGATGGTGCGAATACTTTCATCCGAAATATAATTGCGGAGCGTACGGAAGAGCTCGAATCAATCCCATCACCCTATCTGGAAGGTTTATTTGATCCGCTGATGGAGAATAATCCTGCAGAAGATTGGATTGCCCTCTGGGAGACGAACAGAGGCTGTCCTTTTAGCTGTTCCTATTGCGATTGGGGATCGGCGACCCAGTCAAGGGTTTATTCATTTGATCTTGCAAGACTCCACGCTGAGATTGACTGGTTCAGCAGGAAGAATATTGAGTTTGTTTATTGCTGCGATGCCAATTTCGGCATTCTCAAACGTGACCTTGAGATCGTGAACTATATGGCTGCGAACAAGAAGCAGTATGGATATCCAAAGGCTTTTTCAGTCCAGAATACCAAGAATTCTACCGATAGGACGTATCGGATACAGAAAGATATGGCGGATGCCGGTCTGAATAAAGGGGTAACGCTTTCCCTTCAGTCGCTCAACCCGAAGACCCTCAGGGCCATCAACCGGGAGAACATTTCCCTGAAGACTTTTCATGAACTGCAACGCGAATTTACCCGCAACGGTATCGAGACCTATACTGATATCATTCTTGGACTGCCGGAGGAGACCTATCCATCTTTTGTTGACGGGGTTTCGACGGTGATCGAAAACGGCCAGCATAACCGGATACAGTTCAACAACCTCGTTGTCCTTGATAATGCTGAAATGGGGGATGCTGAGTATCAGAAGAAATACGGGTTTGTTATCCGCGAGACAAAAATCATAAATCTCCATGGCAGTCTTACGGACTCAGATGATATCTACGAGACCCAGAAACTCGTTGTCGGGACGAACACTATGCCCGGAAATGACTGGGTGCGGGCGAGAGTTTTCGGCTGGATGACGGCCCTGCTGCATTTTGACAAGATACTCCAGATTCCACTGATCATTGCGCATAAGAACTGTCCGGTGCGTTTCAGGGAGATGATAGGAATTTTCACAGATGGTGCGGTCACCTCTCCGGTGCTTTCAGAGTTGCATCAGTTTTTTACCGAGAGGGCTCTGGCCATTCAGCAGGGGGGGGCGGAATACACTGAATCTGCTGAATGGCTGAACATCTGGTGGCCGACGGATGAGTATATATTGATAAAGCTCTGCACCGGAGGTCGCCTTGACGCGTTTTATGAGGAGGCTGCTGAGGCGCTGCTCTCTTTTCTGAGAAACAGGGGAACAGAATTTTCTGAAGAGTTGCTGAAAGAGGCGGTTACGTTAAACCACCGGCTTATTAAAATGCCTTTTCAGTGTCAGGACCTTCAGGTCAGACTGACGCACAATATCTGGGAAGTCTACCAGGCAGCACTTAAAGGCGTGTCGGTTCCTCTTGAAAAGGGAATATATGATTATCGAATAGACCGTACCACGTTAGCCTGGACATCGTGGGATGACTGGTGCCGGGAAGTTATCTGGTACGGGAATAAAAAAGGTGCGTATCTGTATTTGTGCAGCAGGGCGGACCAAGGTTAATCAGGGAGGTATGCATGGAGATTGTGAGAACAAAACTGGATGGAGTTCTGCTCATAAAGCCCGGTATTTTCGAGGACCACAGGGGCGAGTATGTGGAGACATACAACGAGGAGCTGTACAAAAAAAATGGCATAGACATTGCTTTTGTGCAGGACGATATTTCGGTGTCAGGCCGGCACGTGTTGCGCGGCATTCACGGGGACGGCAATACCTGGAAGCTTATTTCCTGTCTGCATGGCCGATTTTATTTTGTCGTGGTCAACGGTGACCGGGAGTCTGAGCATTTCGGGAAATGGCAGGAGTTTATTCTTTCTGACAGAAACAGGCATCAGGTGCTGGTGCCCCCCAAACACGGCAACGGCCACCTCGTGCTCAGTGAGCGCGCGATCTTTCATTATAAGCAGTCCAGCTACTATAACCCTTCTGGTCAGTTCACCTTCCGGTGGGATGATCCCGAATTGGGCATCTGGTGGCCTATCAATAATCCTGTCCTGTCACGGAGAGATGAGGCCGGGCATTTTGTTTAGTTCACGGAGGATGGCATGATTATTACGAGAACACCTTTCCGTATATCTTTTTTTGGAGGCGGTACCGATTATCCCGTGTGGTACAGAGAGAACGGCGGGTCTGTTCTTTCGACAACGATTGATAAGTATTGCTATATAACCTGCAGAAGACTGCCGTCCTTTTTTGAATTCAAACACTGGATTGTTTACTCGCGCCAGGAGTATGTGAGTTCCATTGACGAGATTCAGCATCCTGCAGTCAGGGAGACGTTCAGGTTTATGAATATTGCGGAGGGTCTCAGCGTCCACCATGACGGAGATCTTCCGGCGCGCTCAGGACTGGGGTCAAGCTCATCTTTTACCGTAGGATTGCTCAATACACTCTATGCCTGGGAAGGAAAGATGGTTTCAAAGGAGCAGTTGGCGCGCGAGGCCATTCATATTGAGCATGCCATGATCCGCGAGGATGTAGGGTCCCAGGACCAGGTGGCTGCAGCCTTTGGCGGGTTTAACAAGATAACGTTTACTCAGGATGGCCTGTTCAGTGTTGATACGATCATTATAAACAGGACGAGGCTGGAGTTGCTTCAGAATCACCTGATGCTTTTTTTTACAGGCTTTTCAAGGACAGCCTCCGAGATAGCCCGGGAGCAGATTAAGGCGACGCCCCAGAAGAAAAATGAATTACTTATCATGTCTGAGATGGTAGATGAATCCATTTCTCTGTTGCACAGTACTACTGCCGATATTGCTGATTTCGGCAAACTGATGCACGAATCGTGGAAGTTGAAGCGGAGCCTTACCGATAAAATATCAACCCGGCATATCGATGAGATTTACGAAACTGCATACAGTGCCGGCGCCTATGGCGGGAAACTTCTTGGAGCTGGCGGTGGCGGCTTTATGCTGATCTGTGCGAGGCCGGAAGACCAGCCTGCCATTCGGGAAAAGCTCAGTAGTCTGCTGATGGTGCCTTTCCGATTTGAAAATTATGGAAGTCAGGTCATTGTTTATCAGCCTGAACCTGAGGGCAGGTATTGAACACAGTCGGGGGACTGAGCCCAACAGCGCTTGATGTCGTAATACTCTGTGGAGGATTGGGTACTCGGCTGCGTTCTGTTTTGAGTCATCTGCCCAAGCCTATGGCTACGATTAATGAGAATCCTTTCCTTGATATCCTTATTCGATTCATGGAGGGGCAGGGATTCAGAAGATTTATTCTCTGCACCGGTCATATGCAGGAAGTAATTCTGCAGTATTACCGTGAAGCGAATGCTGACGTAACGATTATCGTTTCAGAAGAAGAGATGCCCCTTGGGACGGCAGGAGCAGTCAAAAATGCTGAACCATTGATCCTGAGCAATCCATTCATCGTTATGAATGGTGATTCCTTTTGTCCTGTTGATATGCAGGACTTTCTTAACGCGTACAGTGACAGGAAGGCAGAATATCTCATAGCCTTGACTGAGATTGAAGATATGGGCGATTATGGAACGGTTAACATGGATGCAGCTTTCAAAATCAGTTCCTTCCTGGAGAAGGGGAAGAAGGGCCGTGGCAGTGTTAATGCAGGGATCTATTTGTTTCAGCGAGATGTTTTTTCTTTGATACCGCCTGGAATACCATTTTCCATTGAATATGACCTTTTTCCCAAGCTTCTTAGCAGGAAGATGTATGGCTTTCTCTGCAACGAAAGTCTCATAGACATCGGTACCCCGGAAAGATATGAGCACGCCAAAAAAATATTCGGAAAAGGAGGTTTATTCGGCAGATACGGCTTGCCGTTGCCGGAGTAACCATTGTCATCTTTTTTTTAGTATTTTTGTATTTGACATATTATTGCATGTATACTAATATTTGAAACTGGTAGTTTGTTAATAAATATTTATGGACAGTAAGCCGGACATCTGGTCTTTACCGGCAGGCGTCAGGTTTTCTTGAGGGGTCGGCATGGAGGCGTGGTGGAAGAATATTCATGCAAACGAATGTATGACCGGGAGCCCTATAAGGAGTCTATCAATTTTACGGTCCTGTTCATGGATAATTCCGATTTCATGAGGGAGCATAGCGAGGGCGAGGCCCTTGATGCCAGCAAGGCAGGGATGGGCCTGATTACAACCTTTCCTCTTGAGCCTGGTCATGTGCTTGAATGGGACGACAAGCATCAGGAAGGAAGGCTGCATATCGCCATGGTGAGATGGGCAAAGAAACTGAATGATCACTATCGCGCCGGGTTGATATTTATCTGACTGATTGTCAGATTCAAGCGGCCTGCCGCCCTTTCGTAGTCCGAAAACGCTTCCCCAGAATCAATCATCCATACCGTGCCGGTACGTATCCGCTTCCGCTCACCGCAGGTCCTGTCCACTTTCCGCATGCGTTGCCAGAAATAATTATTGACATGAGAGACCCCTGTCTGTAAAAATACCGGCGTTATGGGTTATGAGCTTATAAATATAAATAATAGACTGGGATGACGGTCCACTGCAAACAAACGGGAGTTCTCATCTTTCTGCCGTTCTATCAGCATTACCCGTACGGAGATCATTTCATAAAATCTGAGGAGGTTTGGCATGGCGCTATCACGTAGGGATTTCTTAAAGTTTTCAGGTGGGACAGCGGTAGCGGGGGCTGTTGGGGCGGGAATGACGCCGGAGGCTGAATCTGTCCAGATTAAAGTCCCCGATGCCCGCATCAAGGGCGCTGCAGAAACAAAGACCATCTGTCCGTACTGTGCTGTGGGATGCGGTATCATCGTCCATACAAAGGACGGTAAGGTAATTAACACCGAGGGAGATCCGGAGCATCCGATCAATGAAGGCTCGCTCTGTGCCAAGGGAGCATCTCTCTATCAGATCGTGAATAATGACAAGCGTCTGCTTAAGCCCAAGTATCGTGCTGCAGGCGCTTCCGAATGGAAGGACGTCGAATGGGACTGGGCTCTGGACGAGATAGCAAAGAAGATCAAGGATACCCGGGACAGAACCTTCAAACTCGTGTCAAAGTCGAAGGTAAAGGAAAAGCAGCCTGACGGTACAGATCAGGAGGTTGAGAAGGAATTTACGGTTAACAGGACCGATGCCATTGCCCATGTCGGAAGCGCAGCACTGGACAACGAGGAATGCTATGTCCTTCAGAAATGGCTCCGTTCCCTGGGGCTTGTCTATATAGAACACCAGGCCCGAATATGACACTCCGCTACTGTTGCGGCTCTGGCAGAGTCGTTCGGACGCGGTGCAATGACAAACCATTGGATAGATCTCAGGAATGCTGATGTAATTCTCGTCATGGGCAGTAATATTGCCGAAAATCATCCCATAGCAATGAAATGGATCATGAAAGCGCGTGAAAAGGGCGCAAAGCTTGTCGTTGTTGACCCCAGATTTACCAGGACTGCGGCAAAGGCTGACCTGTATGCTCCTCTCCGTTCCGGAACTGATATCGCTTTCCTCGGCGGCATGATCAAATACATTCTCGACAATAATCTGTATTTCAGAGAGTATGTGGCCAATTATACTAACGCAGCTTATCTGGTAAATCCTGACTTCCGGATGCCCGGCCAGCTCAACGGCATTTTCTCCGGATATGACGAGAAGACCCGCAAGTATGATAAGAAGACCTGGTCGTTCCAGATGGATGACAAGGGGCTTCCGAAAAAAGACATGACGCTCAAAGATCCGAACTGTGTGTTCCAGCTTCTGAAAAAACACTATTCACGGTACACGGCTGATAAGGTTTCTGACATAACCGGGACACCGAAAGATAAGCTCCTTGAGGTATATAAGATTTACGGGTCTACCGGAAAACCCACCAGGGTCGGTACAGAGTGTTATGCCATGGGCTGGACCCAGCATACGGTCGGCACGCAGAATATCAAGGCAATGACGATCATTCAGCTTCTTCTGGGCAACATCGGGCTGGCCGGTGGCGGCGTGAATGCGCTGCGCGGCGAGTCCAATGTTCAGGGCTCGACCGATCAGGGACTGCTTTTCCATATATTGCCCGGATATCTTCCTGTACCTTCAGCTGCCCTGGTTGACCTCAAGGCATATAACGAGAAGTATACACCGAAGACCAAGGATCCCAAGAGCGTCAACTGGTGGGGCAATCGTCCCAAGTATTTTGCGAGCTATCTGAAGGCGATCTATGGCGCAGCCGCCACGAAGGATAATGACTTCGGCTACCATTGGCTGCCGAAACTGGATGAGGGCCAGAACGGCTCATGGCTTATGCTTTTTGACCAGATGTCGAAAGGCAAATTTGAAGGCTTCTTTGCCTGGGGGCAGAACCCGGCATGCTCAGGTGCGAATTCGAATAAGACGAGGAATGCTCTTGGAAAGCTTAAATGGATGGTGAACGTGAATCTTTTTGATAACGAGACAGCGTCCTTCTGGAGAGGGCCGGGCGTGAATCCCAAGGATATCCAGACTGAGGTCTTCATGCTTCCCTGCACATCTTCTGTTGAAAAAGAAGGAAGTATCTCGAACTCGGGCCGGTGGGCCCAGTGGCGTTATAAGGCGATTGAGCCTATTGGTCAGTCGAAACCTGACGGAGAGATGATCCATGAGCTCTATAAGCGCGTAAAAAAGCTCTACCAGACCAAGGGCGGTAAATTTCCTGCACCTATTACAAACCTTACCTGGAACTATAAATCAAAGGATAAAGAGTTTGATACCCACCTGGTTGCCAGAGAGATAAATGGTTACTATCTGGAAGATATTTTTGATGCAAAGGACGCGACAAAGCAACTGGGTAAGAAGAGCGAGCTCTGTACCAACTTTGTGACGCTTCAGGCCGACGGAAGAACCTCCTGCGGAAACTGGATCTATAGCGGCAGCTACACGCATAAAGAGGGCAAGATGATAAACATGATGGCGCGAAGGGGCAAGACCGATCCTACAGGGCTTGGCATGTTCCCTGAATGGTCGTGGTGCTGGCCGCTCAACAGGAGGATCATCTACAATCGCGCAGCCGTTGATATGACAGGACAGCCCTGGGATCCCAAGAGAAAAGTTATAAAATGGAATCCTGACAAACTGGATCCCAAGACAAATAAGGTTGCTCCAGGATGGGACGGTGATGTGCCTGATGGACCGGCGCCCCCTATGGCGGATGAGAAGGCAGGGAAATATCCGTTTATCATGAGAGCGGACGGCATGGGCGCTATTTTTGGCCCCGGTCTTGCTGACGGGCCGTTTCCTGAACATTACGAGGCTCTTGAATGCCCGCTTCAGGAAAATCTGATGTCGAAAACGAAGATCAACCCGGCTGTCAAACTGTTTCATGACGGTAAGGGTGGTTCTCCTGAGGACGTCTTTTTTTCATGTGATATGCGGTATCCCTATGTTGCTACAACATACCGTATGACCGAGCATTGGCAGACAGGAGTTCTGACGCGCCATCTGCCCTGGTTGCTTGAGGCTGCTCCGCAGCTCTTTGTCGAGATGAGTGAAGAACTTGCAGCTGAAAAGGGTATTAAGGGCGGAGAATATGTGAAAGTAAAGTCCGGTCGAGGAGAGGTGAAGGCCGTGGCTGTGGTTACCAAGCGGTTTAAGCCCTTTAAGATTGCAGGATCCACAATACATCAGGTCGGTCTGCCGAACCATTTCGGATGGCAGTTCCCTGAAGACGGCAGCGGTGGGGAAGCTGTAAATCTGCTGACCCCGACTATCGGTGATGCAAATACAATGATCCCGGAGACCAAGGCTTTTATGGTCAACGTGGAAAAGATTTAGGGGGCTGCTATGGGAACGAATGCAATAATGGAAAAAACAGCGACTGACCCGGCCGTCAGGAAGATGGAGGCGAGTTTCCTGATAGATACCACCAAGTGCATCGGCTGCAGGGGGTGCCAGATATCGTGCAAGTCGTGGAACCAGAACGGTACAGACAAGACTACGGCTGGCCCGACTCTTACCAACCCCCCGAAACTGAACTCAAAGACCTATACGAACATCGCCTTTTACGAAAGCGAGCATAATGGTGCGATAACATGGAACTTCTCAAGAAACGGCTGCTTTCATTGCAAAAAACCGGCCTGCGCCTCAGTCTGCCCCGTGGAGGCCCTGGTAAAGACTCCAGAAGGGCCGGTCATTTACCGTGCTGACCGCTGCATGGGCTGCAGGTATTGTATGCTTGCCTGTCCTTTCAATGTCCCGAAATATGAGTGGGAAAAGCTCTCACCCAGCATTCAGAAATGTAATTTTTGCTATGACAGACTTCTTGCCGGTATGATACCGGCCTGTGCAAAGACCTGCCCTACCGGGACGATCCAGTTCAGCGACAGCATCGAAAAGAACCTGACAGAGGCTAAGAAAAGGATTGCTGAAAACCCCGGAAAATACCATAACCATATTTATGGCGAGAAAGAGGCAGGAGGCACCTCCGTGCTTCTTCTTTCTGCAATTCCCCTCGATCAGATAGGCCACGCCAAGGTCGGGGACCAGGTCCTTCCTGATCTGACCTGGAAGTATATCTCCGGTATCCCGGCGATTATCGGCGTTGTCCTTGCCGCTGGCATCGGAAGCTGGGTGATCACCAGGAGAATGAAGAACATGGACAAGGAGGATGAACAATGAGCACTGAACGTCATGAAATAAAGATGTTTACCCCTATGACGCTGGGGCTGTTGATACTTATTATTGCCGGTGCGGTGTCTGTTTATAAACGGATGACTCTCGGACTTGGTGCAACAACAAATCTGCAGGATGACTTCCCCTGGGGGTTCTGGATTGGGTTCGACGTGTTGGGCGGGGTTGCCATGGCGGCAGGCGGGTTCGTGATTGCCAGCGCTGTTTATCTTTTCAATATGAAGAAATACAAACCGATCGCACGACCTGCCATACTGACCGCTTTTCTCGGCTACCTGTTGGCCGCATCGGGTATTTTTCTGGACATCGGTCATCCGTTTCGCATCTGGCATCCCGTTGTCATGTGGCAGATTCACTCGATCATGTTCATCGTGGCGATACATGTAGTCATCTACACAACGGTCCTTGCCATGGAGTCGAGCCCCATGTTTTTTGAGCGGATCGGACTTAAGGGCGTGCAGAGATTTGTGGAGAAGATCATGATGCCGATTGCCCTTTTCGGCACGCTCCTTTCGACGCTGCATCAGTCATCATTAGGCGCGGTTTATCTGATCGTGCCTGATAAGCTTCATCCTCTTTGGTACAGCAGTCTTCTGCCGTTCAGCTTCCTGGTCTCTGCGATTATGATGGGACTTTCCATGGTCAGCTTTGAATCTATCCTGAGTTCGAAATTCTTCAAACATAAGGCTGATATGAGCATTCTTTCCGGGCTTGCCAGAGGTTCGATCGTTGCGATCGGATTTTACTTTGTCCTGAAGATCTTCATTCTTCTGAGCGGACCTGGCCTGGGGGCTGCGTTTGCCGGAACCATGGAGTCAAGGCTTTATCTGCTTGAGATGGCGGTTGGGGTGATTGTGCCTCTGATATTGCTGCTCCTCCCTTCGGTCCGCAACAGCATGGGCAGTATATTTCTTGTCAACTGCTTTGTTATCGTTGGCATTGTGATCAATCGCATGAATGTGTCTATTTTCGGGCTTTTAAGACATGCGCAGGAAAGAGGTGTGAGCTATTTTCCCACCGGCAACGAGTTTATGGTCACCCTGTTTCTTGTGGCCCTGGGAATTTTCCTCTTTAAATTCGCCTGCAAGTATTTCAATGTGCTTTCGTATGGAGAAGTAAAGAATTAACGCTATGTGCGGCCTGGACGGGCAGCCCGTCCAGGCCGTCAATTGCCGAGGTGGCATATGAAGCTGTTGAAATCCGCAATTATGTTCCTGCTTTTGCTTGCTTCAGTGGTCTCTGCGGCAGAAAAGCGCTTTACGGTCCCGATCGGAGATTCGCCGCAGAAGGGGCCGAAAGATGCTCCGGTTACGATCATCGAGTTCCTTGATTTTCAGTGACCTCACTGCAAGGCGGCCGGTCCGACCGTCAGGAAGATCCTCGATACGTATAAAAACAAGGTCCGTCTGGTGATCAAGAACTATCCGTACAAATACCGCGACTATTCCCGGATAGCTGCTGAGGCGTCGCTGGCTGCGGCTGACCAAGGTAAATACTGGGAGATGCATGACCTGCTGCTGAAGAACTCGCCGAAACTTGACAGAGAGAGCCTTATTAAATATGCCCGGGAGATTGGGCTGGATATCAGGCTGTTTACCGCATCGTTGGATGCAAAGAAGCACGACGCCGCAATCGAGGCGGACCTGAAGCTTGCGGCCGGCCTGGACCTCTTCAACACACCCACCTACTACATCAATGGCAGGCAGGTTGTTGGAAACCGGCCTTTTGAATATTTAAAGAAGATTATTGAGGAGGAGCTGGCAAATGCACGCTAAGTCCAGACACAATGTCAGATACAGTAGCCTGATATTTATTTTGTTCATGCTGATGCTGGTTTTGGTTGGGATAGGAGTGTTTGCAGTTTCTGTTCTTGCCGGTTCGCTCGAGACGATTAAGCAGGTGCCGGTGCCACGCAGCAATCCCCAGACTCCGGAGAAGATCGAGCTCGGGAAAAAGCTTTTTTTTGACCGGAGGCTTTCGGGAGACGGAACCATGAGCTGTGCCACCTGTCATAATCCGGAGCAGGCCTTTGCCGACGGGCTGGACATTTCTCTGAGCTACCCCACGACAAAGAACTGGAGAAACTCGCCAACACTTCTGAATATTACGTTCCAGAAAAGATTCTTTCACGACGGCCGGGCGAAGAGTCTTGAGGAACAGGCACTTTTCCCCATGATGTCAGCATTCGAGATGAATAAGAATCTTGATTATGTTGAAGAGCAGATCCGGGTGGTGCCCGAGTACGTTGAGGCCTTCAATAAAGTCTTCGGCGCTGAGGCGACCCGGGAGCGTATAGCCATGGCCATAGCAGCGTTTGAACGCACGCTGGTATCCGGCAGCAATCCACTCGACCGCTTCCTGAAGGGGGATCAGCAGTCGCTTTCAGCGGAGGCACTGAAGGGATTCGAAATCTTCAAGGGGAAGGGGGGATGCGCAGACTGTCATTATGGTCCCAGTCTCAGCGATAATCAGTTTCATGCTCTTCACGTTCCTGAAAACCCGGTCCTGATGGACGATCCGGCCGTAACCGCAACAATGCGGTTTGTGGCCAAAGTCTCACATTACAAAGACTATCGGACGCTCGTAGAAGACCCAGGCAGATATCTTATCTCCAAAAACAGGAAAGATTGGAAGGCCTTCAGGACCCCGACGCTCAGAGAGGTCTCCAGGACAGCGCCGTACATGCATAACGGAATCTTTGTCACCCTTGAAGAGGTTATTGACTTCTTTGACAGGGGAGCAGGGAAGGGCAATACTGTCCTTAAGCCCCTCGGCCTGACAGCTGAAGAGAGGAAATACCTCAGGACATTTCTGGTTGAGGCGCTCTCCGGAGAAGAGCAGGCATTTCAGTATCCTGTAATACCCTGAGGTGCCTCTCCTCTAAATAAACGTCATGATTATGCCGATAGATATAGTAAGAAGGCATAATCATGAAAAATCTGACACAGAGGCTGGCCCCGGTAAAGGGCCTGAGCCTTGTGCTGTCACCCCTGCTTCTTTTGATCTTCTTTGCCGTGGTTCAGTCCCTTTACCGGGAGTCATTCCGTAACTGCGCGGTCAGCCTGTTTCTGCCGGAAAAAGAACCTGACAGTTTACCGAAGGTGAAGGCCGAAGCAGCTCCTGCCGGCAACTCCGTCCTTACTCCCATATCCCTGGTCGATGAGGCGTTCAAAGGGTATGCTCATGAGAGGAGTGCAGCCTCTCCTCATAAGGAAAAAAAGGTGGAAGAGGCTCCTGCTTTCGGGCCGCAGCGTGAGGCGGGTCCTGACAGAAACAGTCCGGCGCTGTCAATTCCTGAGGGACCTGAGACGGGAATACGCACACCTGCTCCGAAAGTCCCGCACGGTGAAACAGACAGGGCCAAAACGTCGGCTGAAGTTTCGGGGGCAGAGCCGGCCAGAGCACCACCCGTCGTCAGTAGCACCGGTCCCAGTGAGAAGCCTGCGGATATGAAGGCAAGATATCAGCAATTTGTCAGTGAGCGGGCAGCTGCAGCCGGACTTTCAGAGGCGCGCCAGGAGGAGATGGTAAGATCCTTTGAGGAGCTCAGCGGCATGATGCCGGCAGAGGATGCCTGGAAAATTGTCAGGATGAGGATAAGGAATCAGGCATCCCGGTAGGGCAACAGCTGCGCTGCACGTTGTGATTTAATTTTATATACGATACAGCAACAGAAAAACTTTCTTCTAAGAGTTCTCTAATTATTAGTTGCAAAGTAACGAAACAACGCATATAATGTAATTAAGAGCAAGGGGTATCCCCAAGGCAGTTGAGAGGGACCCGCGGAAGGGAGTGGACATTATGACGGTAACAAGAGATCTTTTACTGGTAAGAACACCACGGTATGTGTCACATCTTGAGGATATGGGAAGATGGTTTGGCGGGACTTGGAAGGATCCTTTGACGGTAACCATGCTGCCGACCGGTACAACGGAGTTTGAAACAAAGCTTCCGAAACTTGATATGTACACTGAGGGAGAAGAGCTTGTGCTGAAGGCTGATATTCCCGGCATGGGTAAAGATGACGTGAATATTACTGTCCATGACAATATTCTCACGATCTCCGGCGAAAGGAAGACCGAAGAGAAGGTTGAAAAGGGAGAATATTACAGCTACGAACGCAGCGAAAGCTCCTTCTGCCGCAGCGTCGAGTTGCCCTTTGACGTCGAAACTGACAAATCAAAGGCACATCTCGAAAATGGAGTGCTGGAGATCAGACTATCCAGGACGCATGAGGTAGAGGATAAGAGCACCAAAATCCCGATTACCGGGTGAGGTATCTGTATACAGTGCCGGTGTCAGATGACACCGGCTTTTTTTTGTGCATGAAGCCCCTGTAGTCGAACTATGCCCGGGATCAGCTTCGGAATCTGCTATGATTCTGCGGGCAGAAGCATGAGAAGCATTGAATTTTTCATTGACCGGCAACAATTCCTCCAGCTAATATACATCAGATGTTTCGATCCGGGGCACAAGTGTCCTGCTGATTCTGAATCAAGAGGAAAGGGGAAACTATGATTCTGCGGACCATACCCGTAACTATGTTGATAATCTTTCTGCTGACGACACTCTGCTCTGCTGACTGCAACACCGGTGACCGCTACGAAGACAATTCTAATGGGACCGTCACCGACTGCCGGACCGGCCTGATATGGCTTCAGAATGCAAACTGTACGACCGCCTCAGGAGGTGTTCTTCCGGGTGTTAATGGGTTTATGACCTGGACGAGCGCCTTGAAATGGGCTGCGGGGCTGGGAGACGGCCTCTGCAGTTTGTCTGACGGATCTGCTGCCGGTGATTGGAGATTACCGACAAAAACAGAATGGATGGCGATGATAGCGAGCGCAAAAAGACAGGTATTTCAGAACCCCGTGCTTACTGATACGCTCGGGACTTCGAAGTGGACCACAAATGGAAATGCCTTTAACAATGTCCAGAGTTCCGTTTATTGGTCTCAGACTCCGCGCGCGGACTTTGCGAATTTTGCATGGTACATCAGTTTAAGCAATGGTTTTATAGATACAGTGGCCAGTGACAGTACCCTCCACGTCTGGCCGGTGCGCGGCGGTCAGGTCGGGTCGTTCGGCTATCTGTTTATTGAATGAGCTGATGCCTGTTATCTTTGAAAAGGGGGACGGTATGTTTTCAAAATTATGTCTGTTTTCTCTCGTGCTGGTATTGCTGTGGTGTAGCGCCGGGTATGCGGCGGAATGCAACGGTGGTGGAAGGTATGACGACAACAATGACGGAACGGTCACTGACTGCAGGACCGGTCTGGTATGGCTGAAGAACGCCAGTTGCAATGAGACATCCGGCGGTATCGGGAACAGTGCCGGCACACTTTACTGGGATGAAGCCGTGAAATGGGTGGCAGGCCTGGGCCATGGGATCTGCGGGTTGTCCGACGGGTCTTCGAATGGGGCATGGAGACTGCCCACAAAAACAGAATGGATGGCGATGGTAGAAAATGCCAGAAAACTTGGCTTTTCGAATCCTGCGCTGACTGACGGTTCAGGCTCCAGCCAGTGGACAGGATCAGGCGGCAATACCTTTAGTCTGGTACAATCTGATTTTTACTGGTCGACTACGACGAACCCGTCCACGCCGACTCAGGCGTGGAGTGTTTTTATGGGTGATGGCAAAGTATACAGTGTTAACAAAGATAATCTGTTGCCTGTATGGCCAGTGCGTGCCGGACAGATCGGGTCTTTCGGCAGTCTGCATATCCACTGATCCCATCTGACGGATTACGGTACTTAAAGGGAGTTTATATGAAAACATGGTCTATAGGGCTGGCGAGCATACTTTTTTTATCTCTGTGCGTTTCAGGATATGCAGCCGACTGCAACGATGGCGGCAGATATGAGGACAACAACGACGGCACGGTCACAGACTGCCGGGGTGGGCTGATATGGCTTAAGAACGCCAATTGCGCGGGTGCAATGTCCTGGTATGATGCGATGAATTGGGCAGCAGGGCTTGGACAGGGCATCTGCAGCTTGAATGATGGTTCATCTGCAGGAGACTGGCGGTTGCCTACCGAGACGGAATGGATGGCGATGACCGCAAGTGCCAAAAAACAGGGCATGGACCCAAGGCTGACAGATGGCTCTGGGGTTGCAGTTTGGGCACAGGGAAATGTTTTTAACAATGTACAGTCATCTTTCTATTGGTCGGCAACGACCCTTGTGGCGGACCAGTCGCGGGCCTGGTGCACTAATCTGGAAGGATTGGTCACCTCATTTGCCTGCTATGGCACCAAGACAGCCAGTTCCACCGTATATGCATGGCCGGTGAGGGACGGTCGTATCGGGTCATACGGATATCTTTTTATAGACTAGCTTGCGGTTTCATTCTCTGTCCGGACTGGACGTAAACTTTCGGAAGGCCCGGCTATTTCCCCAGCAGAATCGATCCCTGCATAAAGAAGGTCCCGGCGACGGCAGCAGTCATAAGACAGGCGAGGGTGGCTGCAAGCAGGGCGCGGAGACCGATCTCGGAGATGTCTTTTGTTCTGGACGGTACGAGGGCTGCAGTGCCGCCGACAAATATGGCAAGCGAGGCGACATGCGCAAAACCGCAGAGCGCATAGGCGGCCAGTACCGCAGAACGGGGATCCTTGAGCATCCCCTTTGACATCAGGACGGCCAGGTCCTGATAGGCCTTAACCTCGGTCAGCACCGTCCGCTCACCGATCAGCCTTGAGACCTCATACGCGTCTGAAGGAGGAACCCCGATGACAAGCGTCAGGGGATAAAAGAGATATCCCAGGAGTCCCTTTAGTGACCAGTCAATGCTGAGGCCAGCCAGGAGGTTTACCTGGGCGCCTGCAGCTGAAAGCAGATAGTCCAGAAGAGCGACTATTCCCAGAAAGGCCAGCAGAAGGGCAACAATTCCGACCAGCATCTTCATTCCCTCATTGGCCCCGTTTATGACAGCCTCCATAAGGGATGCCTCCTGCTGATAATTGGGCGCAATCTCGATGCCGAGCGTGATCGGCTGGCCTGTTTCAGGCAGGATGATCTTTGACAGGACTATGGCAGCGACAGCCGATATGATTGAGGCGGATACCAGGTGGCCGGCGATGGCCGGGAACTGCTCCTGCAAAAGAAATACGTAGAGCGCCAGCACACTTGAGGCGGTCGTTGACATGCCGGCTGCGAGGATGGTGCAGAACTCTGATTTAGTCATAGTCTTCAGATACGGCAGGACCGTCATGTTCGCCTCGACTCCGACAAAGATATTGCTCGAAACACTCAGGGACTCTGCTCCGCTGATGCGCAGCAGTTTTGTAAAGACCTTCGAAAAAAAACCGATCAGTTTCGGCATAATCCCCAGGTAATAGAGGCCGGCCATAAGGCTTGAGAAGAAGATGATCGTCGGCAGGGCCTGGAAGGCCAGGATAAAGCCGAGTGATTCTTCTCCCGCCTCATTCCTGGCCCCCGGCGGCAGTGCGAGTCTGCCGAAGAGAAACTTTATGCCGGCGGTTGCATTATCCAGGAGTTTTACAACCGCATCATTAATGAAGAGAAAAAACTGAGAACCTGCAGGTATGATAAAGATGAAGAGGGCAAAGATCAGCTGAAGCAACGTTCCCCAGATAATGACCCTCCAGTTGATCACCTTCCGGTCTGATGAAAAAAGCCAGGCAAGCGCCATGATGATAAATATCCCTGAAAAACTGATAAGGTTATATTTCATCCGGACTACTTCCCATTTCTGCAGATGCTTCTGAATCCATAATGAAAATAGTGTACCATGTCTCCGGACAAAGAGCACAAGAATGTCAGTTGTTCTTGACATTTGGGTCCGGAGTGCAAGAAAATAAGAAAAAAGTGAGGTGTGTGGAGTCCATGAAAACAGCAGGAGCAAAGGCAGTCGTGATGGCGTTGATCTTTTATTCATCGGCGATTGGTGTATCTGCGGCTGACCTGAAGATGAAGCTCAGCGTTCCCAAAATCACCTGAGCGACTTCAGGTATGGCGGCAAGTTCTGCTGCCCAGGATATCCCTGGTGTGAAGTATGCCGATGACAATCCGGATGACTTCAGCCTGACGATTATTTTTGATGATACAAAGACCGGTCTGGATGAGATAAGAAAATCGATGCAGAAGAGCGGCTTTCCTGTTTCCGGGGAACCGATACTGCTGAAATAGATAAAAGGTGAACATTGACGTCAGGTCAGCTCCGGGAGCCGGCCTGATGAGGGGAACTTCAATCCGGAGGGGTTATAAAGATGAAAAAAAAACTGGATCAACCGATTACACGCCGTCAGGCAGTTAAACTTCTTGGGCAGGGCGGACTTTATACCTTTATCCTCACCCAGTTGCCAAGCTGCACTACGTTCAATCCAAGAGCTTCGGGCCTGGCTCCTTCTGTTCAGGACCCCCTGACAAATCCTGACGGCCTCTGCTTTTCTCCCTTTGACAGAACGCTGGGCGATCTGGCGTTGAAAGAGTTCGGAGGCGAAAAACCGGACGTCCCTCACGACTTCTTCCTGTTTAAGAACAGGGCTGAGCGTAAGGCCCTGGCCGACAGTATCAAAGACATCGAGAAGACCCGCGTGGTTGTCGTCGGCGCCGGGATTGCAGGCATCACCGCCGCCTACGAACTGCGCAGCTACAAACCCATTATGCTTGATCAGGGGCAGCGCTTCGGCGGCAATGCTCAGGGCGAAGCCTGGCGCGGGACAGACTATTCGACTGCGGCCGCCTATTTTTGCGGTCAGGATGCCGACAGCAGCATCCTGAAATTTTATCAGGAGATCGGCATCGACAAGATCTGGAGGACCAAGAAAGAAGAAGACCCCGTTCTCCTTAACAGCAAACGGTACACGAATTTCTGGAACGGTGAGACCGCACCGGGAGCAGAGGCGCAGTTTTTAAAGCTCAGAAAATACTTCGAAGATGTAAATGAAGAAAAAGAAGGGCAGCTTTATCCTGAGATCCCCCCCGGCAGTGATGAAGTCCTTCAACGCCTCAAACAACTCGACCGGATGACGTTCAGGGCACATCTGGAAGAGGTCCTCGGAGCCAGACTCCATCCGCATATTGAAACTGCGCTTGAGCATTACTGCTGGTCCACCTTTGCCTGTACGCTCGACCAGATGAGCGCCGCAGGGGGAATGAATGCGTATGCCGCCGAATTCGGCGATATCTATGTCATGCCCGGAGGTAATGGCGCGATAGCCGAAGCAGCCCTGAAAAAGATGACTGATACCGTGCCGCTGAGTCACTTCAGACCCCGCGCTTTGGTTTTCGATGTTCAGGTGAGCAGCCAGGGCGTGCTGGTTTCGTACATAAATCATAAGGGAAAACCGGCCAGGATCCAGGCCGACGTGGCCATCCTCGGCTGTCCGAAGTTCGTGGTCGGAAAGATCCTGCGCGATCTTGAACCCGAACGACTGAAGGCTATTGAGCAGCTGAACTACAATGCGTATCTGGTGGCCAACGTCCTGGTCGATCAACCCTTTCGTGAAGATGAGTTTTATGATTACTATCTGCTGGGCAACGGGACCTTTGACCGTGCCAATATCGAGAAGACGACTGACGAGCAGGGCGTTACTGATGTGATTTATGGCAGCTATGCGCGACCGGATATCACGGCGGCAGGCCGGCCCGGGCATACCGTATTAACGCTCTACCGGGGATTTCCCTACAGCGAAGGACGCGGAAAGCTGTATATGGATGGCGCATTCGAAAAGTACTATGCGCAGTTTGCAAAGCAGATCAGGGAGGAGATCCTTCCTCAGCTGAAGCTTGACCCGGCAAGGATCGTGGATATCAGAATAGCTCGCTGGGGCCACCCCATGCCGATCCAGGCGCCCGGCTTGATCAACAGGGGGATCATCGACACCCTGCGCAGGCCTTTCAAAGAGCGTGTATTCTTTGTCCAGCAGGACAACTGGATGTACGCCGCGATCGAGACCTCGATCCAGGAAGGCCTGATCTGGTCAAAAGAGGCGAAGAAAAAGCTGGGCTGAGTTCTGAAGGGAGAAAGAGTCCAGACAGCGCCTGAGCAGATGTTCAGAAATGGGCACGGGGTGCACTGACCTCTTGTTCCAGCCAATTCGGGATATTCCATCTATTCATTTCATACCTTTGTCATGGAATGCCGGTCTACGTCTACTTCGCCAGAAAGGCCCATACCTGTTCCTTTATCTCAATATGCCCGATGGGGATATTCGGGGCATCGCTGTTTCCGGATACGGAAAGGGCGTGGATGAACTTTGGTCCGCTGGTTTTAAGTTTCATGGCAGCGATAAGCTCCTTTTTTGTTGCGGCCTTTATTGAGTTATGCATTCCGAAGCCCTCTGCCACCAGTGCAAGATCAACGCACTTCCCGGTCAGCGTCTGCTGGTTCCCGGTCGACCCGTAGGAGCTGTTGTCGATCCCGATGATAGTCAGGTTCTTCGGGTTGCTGAAGGCGACCGTGGCAAGCGTACCGGGGTTCATCAGAATACTGCCGTCCCCATCAATCACCACTACTTCCTTGTCTGAGGTTAAACTAATGCCGAGGCCGATGGGTGTCACCATACCCATGCTGCCGAGCATGTAAAAATTGGAAGGCTGATTCAGAATCGCGTACAGCTCCTTCGAGGGTATCCCCAGATTGCAGACCACAGCCTTCCCTTTGAGCCAGGGGGCGATGATCTCTAGTATTTCATAGCGGGTATAACGCGGCGCCTGTGGTTTATAGCCTGCCGCTTGCCGCTTGCTTCCTGCAGCTTGCTGTATGCAGATCGGAGCCTGCAGCCTGCCGCTTGCCGCCTGTTTTGCCTCCGACCCCTCCCAGATCGCGGGGCTGAGCAGAAAGGCATGAATAATATTTTTCCTGTAGACCTCTGCAAGTTTCTTTCTCACGAGTTTAAAGTCGGCTGCTGATCCTATTACGGAATAGCCGATACCAGCGCCTCTGAGCATTCCGGGCAGCCTCTGCCCCACCGGCAGTTGAGCGGCGATCCGTTCCTTGTAAATGCCTCTCTGACTGATGAAGAGGGCGAGAGGCAGTTCATAGAACTGGGTCAGGGAGAGCAGGGCGTTCAGCATATTTCCGATGCCGGAGCTCTGTACGAACATGGCCGGATGCTTTCCCGCAAGTGCTGCGCCGGCGCATATACCAACCCCCTCTTCTTCGCGTGTCAGCGGCAGGTGCGGGAAGCGATCGCCCAGCATCTCCAGCAGGGTCTTTATCTTTTCGCAGGGGAGGGAGGCGGTGAAATCCGTCCCTGCTTCCTGCATAATGCTGATCAGTTCGGCTTCAGGATTGAACATAGGGTCTCATCTATCTCCTTGTCGGTGATTTTCTTTGAAAGGAACATGGGTTCCACGTTGTACCTTTTTCTCTCTCTCCCGAGTATTACCTCGCCGCCGCCGGTGATATTCAGAAGCACCGTTTCTCTGGGCGATATCTTACCGGACCGGGCGGCCTGTATAAGGGCTCCCACCGCAACGCCGGAGGCTGCAACGATATCAACGCCTTCGAGGTTGCTGAATATTTCCATCGACTCAAATACTTCCCGGTTGGTGACTCCATACATTTTTCCGCTGGTGGCGGTGAGGGCATCAAAGACTCCGCCCTGGATCGAGTAGGCAGGATAGCGGGTTGAGAGTACCCGCGTCGAAATCTGGCCGATAAGCTCAGGCCTCAGGTCCTCGTCAAAGAGCTTCCTGCTGCCCTGTTCCCACGCATGGACCATCGGGACAAAAGGACTATTCTGCGCCAGATGAAGTCTGGGCAATCTGTCTCCAAAACGGCCGTCCCGCAGGAGCCGCTCGCACATCTCCCATACGCCTATTCCGCCGGTTCCGCTGCCGACAGCCTGGAAGTAGTGATCAGGCATGCGGCCGATGACCGAGACCGCCTCCAGAATGGTTGAGCCAAGCCCGTCTCTTTTCGCTACATTGCGAACGCCCCCCTCAAACGGGAAGCCGGATATGGCTGCAATTCTTTTGGCCACGTCAATGGCGTCGGAATAGTCTCCATCCCCGACAGCCAGAGTCGGCACCATCGAGGAGCTTTCGAGATACCACATTTCCATCAGGCACATCATTGGCACGACTATCAGCACAGGGAATTTCGAGACGATAGAGAGATGGGCAAATGCACGGGCTGTATTGCCGGCAGAGGCCACGATCAGGCCTTTCACGCCGTTCTCCCTGGCATTCTGCAGAACTACCGCAGCCTCAAATTCCTTGAAGGTGCAGGTGTGAAGAAATGCGCCGCGTTCAGGCCAGTACCCATTAAAGGCAATATACAGGTTGTCGAGACCGCAATGCCTTGCGAGCCATTCGGACCGGTACACGACGGTGCCGGGCTGACTGAAGGAAGGCGTGTGGACCGGAAGCCAGTTGAATTTCCAGATACCTTCGCCGAGGTCATTCCTGAGCGGATCGCTATACTCGGTCAGGAGCAGGGCATTGTCGCAATGTTCACAGAAGGCACAATAGACGTCTTTAAGTTCTTTGCCGCATTTTCGGCAGCGGATGGTAAAGTGGCTCATATCTGTTTCCTTTCCAGTAGTCCTGCTATAAGTTCCATGATATCGACGATGGGGATCTGTTTGTCATGACCAACCATGGCCTCATTCACCTTGCCGTAGCAGGCCGGGCAGCTCAGGACGAGGCGGTCGGCTTTTTTGGCAACGGCTTCGTCAATGGCAAGCCTGCCCATGGCCATGGCATTTTCATGATAGACCTTCCGGACAGCGCCTCCGGCCCCGCAGCAGCGCGAGTTAAGCCCGTGGCGCTCGAATTCCAGGAGTTGGACTCCCGGGATGCTCCTCAAGATTTCCCTCGGCTCTTCGATGACTCCTACCCCTCTGCTGAGGTAGCAGGGATCGTGATAGATCAACCTTGTCTTCAGCCCGGCTGTTATCCGAATCTTCCCCTGTTTTAAGGCATTCAGAACGAACTGGGTAATATGCATTATTCTGAAGGGCAGTTCTTTCCCATAAAATACCGGCCACTCGCGGGTCATAATATTCACACAGCAGGGGCACGAGCAGATCAGGGTCTTTACTCCCTTGGCCTGATAGGAGGTGACCAGTCTTCTGGTAAGGTCCTCCAGCATATCATGCTGTCCTGAAATAAACAGGGGGAAGCCGCAGCAGACCTCATCTTCCTCTTTCAGCATGGTGAAGGGGTCGCCGATGGCATTAAGGACGCTGACGTCTCCTTTAACCATGGGCTGAGCAGTATAGGCGCCGGTGCAGCCGGCATAATAGGCAAGTTCCGACTGTTCTGCTATGGTGATGCCCGCAGGAAGCCACGGGTGATACCGGTCTTCTGCCGGCAGGTTATAGGGGTTGCCGGTATTTCTGATTGCTTCGGGCATATCAGTCAGGATCTTGAAATCAACCAGCCCGCGGGAGATCATCTCCTTGCGCAGGAATGGCCAGAGCCTCTGCGTAAAGATACCCACGGTGCAGTGCTTGCCGCAGGCACCGCAGGTGGTGCATTCGAATACCGCCTTTGTGAAGTCCTCGAGCAGTTTGCGGTCGATTTCCTTTGGTTTCAGAAAGCGGGACTTAAGGCCGGCCGTGGCTTTTATGAACTCCCGGAACATTCTTATCTTCTCCGGCGGAGAGACCGCCGGGTTCCCGGTCACCTCCTGAACAGGACAAACATTGAGACATTCTCTGCACTGAGTACAGGCGTCCAGCTCTATCATCTGGAGCATCGAGAGGTTTTCGGTAAAGGATCCTGCAGTCTGGTCTTCTGTCTTATCAGCGGTCATGCATTACCATCCTCAGTTCCTGCTCGCGCCTTCTGGCCTCCATGATGATCAGAGGAGCAGAAAAAATATGCGACGGGAGTATCAGGACCAGGATCAGTACCAGGGCGAAATGCAGGGCAAAGAGGTAAGCGTCCTGCAGCAGAGCGGGCTGCAGTGTGAGCAGCCCGTAGGCGAAACTTTTTATTGCAACCAGGTCGGTCCTGAAGACAGTCCTGAGCAGCAGTCCCCCCGTGCTGATGCAGAGTACCAGTCCAAGAATCAGATAGTTGTGCCAGGTCAGATACCGGTGTTTAACTGACAGGGTCCGGATCGACAACAGCCAGATGACAGACGCCGGCAGGAGGTACCCCGCAATGAGCCCAAGGGGCTGCAGGTCCTGTATGCAGGCAGGGACGGGGTCGGTAAAGTATCTGAGGTGCCCCAGGGACACCAGCAGGAACGACAGATGAAAGATCAGAGAGCCAACCCAGAGCGGACCGCTGGCGATCATGACTCTTCTGAATGAAATAAGGTCAATTGCCATGAGCAGCACCGTGTTGAATGAAGTACTGAGTTTAAAGCGAAAGACCCCCCTGTTGGCATGGGATGCTCTGACCCATATCAGAAAGTGCCACAAAAGGCGCAGGCTGAAGACAGTATAAACAATATAGGCAGCAACAGCCAGCAGCTGATACATTCACTTACCGGGCACTGTGGCCATATATCACGACATATCCGGCATATATCCGATTCTCAGGCATCCCCAATGGCGGCCGCCCGGCAGAACCGGATGCGCGATATCAATGACCAGTTCTCCGCCCGCAGCTATGGGCCGCCTGAAAGCCTGACCGATCAGTTTTTCACTCCGGGCGCCATTGAGCGAAATAGGGTCGCTCATCTTGAGTCCTGAGCGGGCCGGCATAAGATGTGTCGGCATATAGCCGTTTCTGTCCATGGCTACGACATAAATTATCTTTTTGTCTGTCTGGACCCATTGTTTCAGCAGCGCAAGTACCGAGTCCTCAAAGAACCTCGTGCCCCCCGTGGAAAGTTTTCCCTCTTCGCCGGACTTGACGTAATTGTCATCAAACAGGGCATTGTGTGTAACCTTTCCCGCTTTGACTGCTTCTTCAAGCATTGATTGAAAAGTTGACGAACACGATATAAGCAGGCCCTCCATGGCCTCGTCAAGGGGGTCCTTTTTCAGGCCGCAGAGATTGCTGTACAGGTTTATCGCCAGAGAGGCAACAGAGTCTCCTGAGGTTGCTATGTGCTGAGCGAGACTCTTGGTTTCGTTTGCATAGCTGGCCACCTTCTCCATATTCGCAACAACATCTTCCGAGACCTTGGACTGTTCCTCTGATGCTGTTGCTATCTGCTGGATCATGTCCGTGATCTGCCGCACTTCGGATACGATTTTTACCAGCGACTCTTCAGCGCTTCTTGATCTCTGTATGCTTTCGGTCACCCCGGAGAGCGTCGAATCCATGGTGCCGAGGGAGTTGTCGGCCTTGGTCTTTACATCCCGGATCATCCCGCCTATTTCTTTGGTAGCCTTCCCGGTCTTGTCTGCAAGCTTCCTCACCTCGTCGGCAACAACCGCAAAGCCGCGTCCCTGTTCACCTGCCCGGGCCGCCTCGATCGCCGCGTTCAGGGCAAGCAGGTTTGTCTGGTCGGCGATATCGTTGATGACCAGGATGATCTCATCTATTTTATGGGTTGCCTGAGAGAGTGCCCTGTTTGTTTCAGCCCAGTTCGATACGTTGCCTGAGAGTATCTCAATGCTCCGTACATTCTCGTTTATGTCACGTTCCGCCTGGCTCGCATTATCAAGGGTTGAGACGCTTGAGGTTGCCACGGTAGAGGCATTTCTGGCTATCTCGCTGATGGTGGTGCTCATCTCCTCCATGGCAGTAGCGACCTGGGTCGACTGCATGCTGGTACTGTCCGCCATTTCAAGCAGTCTTGAGGCATCGTTTTTCATTGAGTCTGAGGTCGTTGTGAGGTTATGTCCTATCGAAAAGCTGTTTCTGAGTATCTGTCTGAGTTTCAGGATGAATTCATTCAGGAAGGATATGCTTTCTTTTTGGATCTGGTCGCCCACCCCGGTTTTTTCAAGGGTGTTTGCAAGGCTTATACGGCCAGCCATATTTTTTGCAAAAAACGTATGCAAAAATTTATTAAAGTCGCCGGTACGGGGCCTGAAAAACAGAAAAAAATTGAAACCAACAGAAAGTATTATAAGTACGATGAGAATTACCTGAAGGACGGACATGGTCTATTACTCCCTTTTATTTTAGTATTAGCGGAAGCGTACCCCGTACGCCTAATTGTACTAAATAATCGGTATAAAAGAGTAATTTCTTTAATAGTTCCGTTATTCGTCTGAAACCGGATCATTCCTGCTTCTCTTCTGTTTCTGAGTTCTCCTTTATGAAGGTCATGGTTACATCTTTTGGTACATTAAAACCTGCTTCTACCTCGAGCGCCTTCAGAATGCCGCTTGGAACAGGGCAGGCAGCATGCTTCAGGCATGCTGCCCCCTTTACATACACAGGATTTCCCAGGAGATGCCTGAAGGCGTCCATCATGGCCAGTTCGTTCAGTTCCTGGCCAAGCTTTTCGACCATTTTGCACTCGGAAGAGATGCTGACCGTAACAGTATTTTTGTCCTTCTGTTTCAGCTCCACCATTGCTTCAAAGCCGCAGGCCCCGGGGTTTATCCTTATTTTAGTCATGTGACGGCTCGGCCTTATCCCTTGATGCTGGAGGCTATGGGAGCTTTCTGCTCCTCCAACATGGTCTTGAGGTTCGGGAACTTGTCCTTCATATGCGGTATATGCATCGCCTGCATGAATTCCTTCTCGAACGTCGGCTCTGTCGCGATCTCGACGAACTCGACCCAGCGGGCGCGTTCGTCTGCCTCTATCCGCTTGCTCTTGTTCAGAAGCGTCATCCGCGCTCCGTCACCAGCCGCATTTCCGACGACAACAACCTTTTCGATAGGCACATCAGGGAACAGGCCGAGACAGAGCGACGCCTCCCGGTCGATATGGCTGCCGAAGGCTCCTGCGAGCTCTACACGGTCAATATTCTTGATACCCATCTTCTGCATCATAAGCTTTACACCGGCATAGAGCGCACCCTTTGCAAGCTGCAGGGCCCTGACATCGCCTTGGGTGACGGTGACATCCTGATTGATGGAGGTCTCTTCAGCCCAGGCAAGGACATATTCCGGCTTGCCGTCTGCTGCGTCCATTCTGACCCTATTGGTCTTTGCGTCAGGTACGAACTTCCCGGTCTTGTCGATAATGCCTGCCTTGAACATCTCGGCGATCACATCGATAATTGCGGAGCCGCAGATACCCTTTGCATTGATCTTGCCTTCAATATGGGTGTGCCAGTCTGCCTTGCCGATAACCTTGTACTGGGGTTCCTTGGTGATCGGGTCAATCCTTACCTTTTCGATAGCACCAGGTGCGGCCCTCATGCCGAATTTGATCTGCGCCCCTTCGAAGGCAGGCCCGGTTGCGCAGGAGGTTGAACATACACGGTCTTTGTTGCCAAGGAGCAGTTCGCCATTGGTACCGATATCGATGACGAGCACCATGTCGTCCTGGAAGTATTGTTCCCTTGCGATCAGAACGCCTACATTATCCGCACCGACAAACCCTGCCTCGATCGGCAGAACGTGGATAAAGGACCCCTGGTTGATCTTCAGCCCCAGGTCGCGCGCCTTGATATCCAGCGATTTCTGAACAGCCGGGATAAACGGAGAACGACCGATATAAATGGGGTTAAGCCCGAGGAATATGTGATGCATCGCCGTGTTGAAGACGATCGTCAGGTCATCGATTGCATAACCCGGATTAGCGCCATCTTTCCGGACTTCGGCACAAACCTTGTTGATGATCTCGTTAAGGCCTGTGATGATCGCATTCTGCATGGTCTTGAGGCCTTCAGGATTCGTCATGGCATAGGTAATACGCGACATGACGTCCTCTCCATACGGCACCTGCGGGTTCATCATGGATTCGGTATTAATGACCTTGCCTGTGCTGAGATCGCAGAGGTACCCGACGCAAGTGGTCGTCCCGACGTCCACGGCCAGTCCGTAACATACGTCTACATGCCCGGCCTCAACCTTAATGATCTCTTTGCCCTGCCAGACCGTAAGCGTGATGGTCCAGTTGCCGTTTCGGAGGGCGTCCTGCAGCTGCAGCAGCACCTCAAAATCAAATTTCAGGTCTTTAATGCCGTAGATATCCTCCATCGCCTTGACGACCCGTTCGTAGTCACCGGTGGTCATATCGTGCAGGGTGGGGGGAGTCATCGTCAGCGGATACTTTTTTACTGCAGGATCGAGGGCGATTGTCAGTTCTCCGGCTGCTTTTCTGACAACCTGCTTTCCGGCGCGTGACCTCTCCGGTACGAATACCTTCAGGTCCCCATGTATTTCGCAGGAGCAGGCCAGTCTGATACCCGGGCCGTCTTCCGGCTTGATATGCTTCAGTTCCTCGGCAGTCGGCTCCAGCGGCGTGATATGAGCCATGCCAGATTCGAGATTGTCTTTTTCTGAATAACCTTCTTCTATCCTGACCTTGCATTTGCCGCAGACCTTTTTGTCGCCGCAGAGTGCTTCGAGGTCAACCCCCAGCTGCTGGGCCGCCTTAAGTATGGTGGTTCCTTCTTCTATTTCTCCACGCCGGCCTGCCGGCTGGAATATTACCTTGAATTTACGGCTCATATAGCAATCCTCCTGATATGTATCATTCGTCATCCCGGTTAGTCCGGGATCATTATTAAAGGCCGATTCCGGACGGGCCGGAATGATACCCCTATGTATTTTCAGTTATGTTGTCCCGTGATTGTTTCCATTACGTGAATAAGGGCAGACGGTTATGCAGAACCCGCAGTTCGGCTTGCTGCTATGCGAGATCCTCCTGGTCTTCAGCGCGCGACACTTTTCATATGAAACGATCTCCTTGAGGGGATCAGCCAGCGTCCAGTGTTCGCCTTTTACCGCCCCCGAGGGGCAGTGTCTGACACAGAGGTCACAGTCTCCGCATTCGGACTGTGAGGTCGGGGCATCTGCCCTGAAGGGCGCATTGGTAAGGACGGTTGCCCACGAAAGCTTCGAACCGTACTCCCGGTTTATGAGCAGCCCGTTCTTGCCCACCCAACCCAGACCTGAACACGTCGCTGCCGTCTTGTGACAGAAGAGCTTGTACAGCTTCGTGATCATTTTGTCTTTTTTTCTGTCTGAGTCAGCAGGGATCGAAAGACTCCGGTACCCCTTTGCCCTCAGCCATCCCTCTGCCAGGGCCTGCAGGCGGATGAGCTGGTCAACCGTTTCCCTGTTAAGGTTGCGGTTGACCGCAATTGCAATGCCCCGCCTGAGATGGATAATCTCGCTTGAGAGCGCCGCCGTAACGTCACCGATGCCGACAAGTGTTGCGCCTTCGGTTTTCAGAAAACGCTTCAGCGGTTCTGCATCCACCCGTTGCCTATTTCTTGTTAAGCTTCTCGTCTCTCAGTTTTTTGAGAAAGCCTACCATCTTGATTGCTTCTTTGAGTGCGTTGCTGGCATCTTCAGCATAACCGTCGGCGCCCCATTTGTCAGCGAGGTCCTTTGAGGTAGGTGCTCCACCGATCATGATCATGCAGTCGGGGTTCTTTGCCTTGATCTTTTCGATGACCGTCGGCATGCCGACCATTGAGGTGGTCATCATGGCTGACAGGCAGACCAGTTCAGAGTCGGTCTTGAGCTGCTCATCAACAAACTTGTCGAGGGGAACGTCCCTGCCAAGGTCATAAACATGAAAACCGGCAACATCGAACATCATCTTGACAAGGTTTTTGCCTATGTCATGGACGTCGCCTTCGACGGTACCGATGACCACGGATCCTCTGACTCCGAGGTCCATCTGCTTGCAGTGCGGCTTGAGGATGTCCAGTCCGGCATAGAGTGCGTCAGCGCACATCAGGATCTCGGGCACGAAATACTCCTGTGCCTCAAAGAGTCTGCCGACTTCTTCCATGCCTGAAACAAGGCCGTCAAAGATCGCCTCGTTGGCGTCGAGTCCTGCGTCCAGTGCTTCCTGGGCCCCTTCTCTGCAGGCATCTTCATCATACTGGATAACACCGTTTCTGAGCTTCTCGTAAATTTCCTTTTTGCGTGCCTCATCTGCCATTACTTTTTACCTCCATATTTATTTGTTTCATCCATCATTGCTAACATATTTGCCGGGGGGACTGACGGCCAGATATCGCAGCCGGGCCATACGGCATTCACCCCATCGTCTATGCATTTCCTTACGGTCGAGCGGACGAGCTCCTCACTTCCGGAAACAAGGACATTATAGGCATCCATGTTTCCGAAGATAAGGGCGTCGTCACCCAGTTTCTTCCTGGTTTCTGCAACGTCGTTCTTCTGTTCCACGCTTATCGCGGTCGGTCCGGTTTCCACCATCGTGGTGACAATGTCGTTTGTCTTGCCGCAGACATGCAGCACCGAGGGGACCGAAATCTGGCTGATCACCTTCTTAAGCGGAGGGGCGATCAGGTTCTTGAATACCCGCGGACTCAGCACGTCGCTGGTGGCGCCCATCTCCCTGACCGTTATGTAGTCGACGCCTGCCTTTTCAAATTCCTTGGCCACGATGATAATCGCATCTGCCATAAGATCGAGCAGTTTGGCGACTTTGTCAGCCTTCTTGAAGGAAAGCTTCAGCAGGTCGTTCAGTTCCATGATCTGACCGGCCAGGGTGAAGGGCCCGAGGACATAGGAGCCGATAGCGACATCCTTGCCGATATCGGCTTTCAGCAGTTTAATCGCCTCGCGCATCATCGGCACGCGGCCCAGTTCTCCCATGTTTGCCGGGAGGGTAATGGTATCCATTTCTGCTTCGTTATGGATAAGTTTTTCCTTGATTGTCGGGTAGAGTATGCCCTCAGCGTGAGGATAGACATTGATCTGGCAGCCCATGGCCTCCGCCTCGACGCAGAGGTCTACCGGCATAACGCCGCATTCGTACCCATAAAGTTTGAAGGTGGTTGCTGCCGTTTCCGCCATCTGCTTGGCATCAAGATGAATGCCGGCGAATTTGTAGCCGAGCTTATTAATGCCGGCCTCTGTTATGTTGCCCATGCCGCTGAAGCAGGGCACCCTGTCTATCTTTTCTTTTTTGAAAAGACCTAAGACTCTTTCACGTGAATTCATTAAAGGTGATTCTCCTTTCAGGATTATTATTTGCCTTTTTTCCTTGAGCCGCCTTCGGTAAGCTTGGTAATGAAGTCACCAAACATCTTCCGTATCGGCAGTTCAGGTGAGTCATAGATAACTCCTGTTTCCTCATAGACAAGGGTTGACAGCAGTATGTTGGCACTTGCCACGGCCGGGAAGACCCGGGGGGCTGTAATGGCAGGCCCGCTGAAATTAAAGTCTGACCACAGCGCCGATGACATGCCCTGCACCACGGCATCCATGGCCTTGAACCCGTCGAGGCCCCAGGCCTCCTTGCATTCCTTCCACATATGGGTGCCGTTTGAGTAGGCCCCGCCGCAGGGGAGTCCATGCTTTTCCTTGATCATCCGGTTGGCCACCAGGGAAAAGGACGTTGAGGGCATATTCATGACTGAGGTATCGACGATAATCGATTCAAACGAGTCTGCTCCCTGGGCAAGTATTGCTTCAAGAGACTTCATTCTGCCTGCCGGTGACTGGTCCTGATCGTCAAAGGCCTGTATGACCACATGCTTTATCCCGAGGTCCTTCAGCCGCTTTACCTGTCCGGGAATATCCTTGTCCCAGGGGGTGATACTGTTATAGAGAAACTTGTCCTGCACGCCGAGTGTCGATACATATTCCGTCGCCTTGGCCCTCTGCTCAGCAACCCACATATCGATGCCGAAAGGCATGGAAGTGTTTTCAAGATAAAAATCTATGTAAAGCTTTGCCTCGTCAGGGGTGTTGGCGACCATGGCGACCATGCCGGGCACACCGGTGGCAGCTGAAATCTGCTCCATCTGCTTCAGCATTTCTTTTGTTCTTTCGCGGTCAAAGTTGCCCTTGCGGTCTGTCTTGGTGACACTGTCCTTGTTATGGAACAGCGATGCAATCATCAGCGGAGGGTTTTCCCCAGGCTGCCCGCCGACTTTTATGCCGCCAATGTTGAATACTTTCTGTTCCTTTGCAAATTTAAACATTCTGACTCCTTTTATAGAGATTATGGTAAAATAGGTTGTCGTTAACCTCAGGGCAGTCCACGTTCCGCAAGAACGGGCTGCCCCTTTTTTTTAATCTTTAATATACGCCGTGATCAAACTTCGGAGCCGGCAGATACTCCCAGGCCTCGCCCTTACGGTACTTGGCTACCATATCGATGCACTTGAGGGCATATTCAAATGCATAGGGGATGCCAGGGCCGCCCGGTACAAAACCTGCCAGGATCATACCGACAGCAGCAGCCTCGAAGATCTCGCCGTCTGTTGCACCGGCGTTGACAGCCGGGAGAGCATGGATGATGCAGCGCGGTGAGCAGTAGGCAACGCCGCCTGACATAAACATAAGTTCCTTATTTTTTCTGGAGATCGCACCATCGCCGAAGATGCTTTCATAGAAATCGGCAAATGTCCTGCCCGGATCAGGGGTAACCGTGTTGATGATCTGGAACATTCTCGGGACAAACCCGCACTTCTCTTTCATGTACGCATTGACCTGTTCAACTGTCATCTTTTCTGCCATTTTTAATTCCTCCCTCGTAGTTTTTTCCGGCTCTACGGCCAGAAGCTTCCTGATAAAATCAAATAATCCCATCGCTGCCTCCAAACATCTTTTGTCTAACTCCGGTTAAGCGTCCTCTCACCTCCCTTCCATCACGTGGACCTTCTCTGTCTCTATGTCTAGTATTTCCAGTTAAAGGCCGTGTCGTGAAACATTTTGAGGTTCTCATACGAGATTGTCGGCGGAATATCGCAGCCAGGTACGAGAATAAAGCCGCCGTCTTTTCCTGCAATCTCAATCACCTCTTTGCAGGCGGTCTCGACCTCGGCCGCTGTCTTGTTCAAGAGCACATGGACCGGGGCCACATTGCCGCCAAACGACATCTTGCCGAAGAGGACTTCCTTGGCCTTGGCTATATCGACCTTCTGATCAAAGAAGATGCTGCTGCAGCCGGTGTCTATGAATTGTTCCAGTCTGTCACCGGTATTCCCGCAGATATGAAGGATGGTATGGACGTTCTTCGACTTGGCCCAGTCACTCATCTTCTTCAGGGGTGGAACCGCAAACTTGGCCATCTGTTTCGGGTTGATCAGATCGCCCGAGGCCGTAGGGTCAGCGATGCTGAGGCATTCAATCGCACCGTCGGCAACCAGCGGCTCATACAGGTGGATAAGCAGATCTGCGCAGAAATTGACCATCTTTTCGACAAAGGCCGGTTTCTTGAAAGTAGCCTTCATAAAGGTCTCTTCCCCGACGAAACGGGCCGCAAGTGTAAAGGGTCCCCAGCAGGTCATGGTTACCAGGTATTTATTGCCGATTGCCTTCTTGACGAGTCTCGTGGCCTCAAACACGTTCTGTATAACCGGGTCCTTGAAGAGGTCGTCCATATTCAGTTTGTCGATATCCTCTTCCGAACTGACGAAATGTGAGGTAAGGTCAGGCGCGCCAACTTCCCGGTATTTTATGCCGCAGCCAAAGGCAGTTCCCAGCGAGGAGGCATGAAAGTTGTTATAGCCTGAGCCGACATAGATAACGTCACTTCTGATTTTCTCTGCCTCCTTGATGCACATGTCGGCCATCATTGCAGGGTCTTTGCCGAGTGCTTCAAATGTTGAGCCATAGTCCTTGATGCTCCACATGCCGCCGCCAAAAAGCGTTACCGGCACCCGCTCAGGTTTGCCGCCTTCAAAAGCCTTGAGGATAATCTCGCGTGGTTCCATTTTTACTGCCCCCTTATAAGGATTTTATTTTGCGTATTTCAGGCGATGCATGGTCTGAATCGTCTGTCTGAATTCTGCAAGGTCTACCGGGGCCCCGATGCTGAGGCCGTCGGCTGCGCTGACATCATCACCTGCATCGTTGCCTACAAACAAAACGATGATCTCGGGCCTGATAGTCCTGATAATTCTGACTGCATCATCGACCGAAAGGCCGAAGGGTTCGAAATCAATAACCAGTGCCGTGTATTCTTTGCGGAGAACCATCTGGACCGCCAGGGCAGGATGGTCTGCCGTTTCTACTGAATACCCTTCGTCCCGGAGCATACCGTACAGGCTTTTTGCCAGGAGCTGGTTGTTTGAGCATAATAGCACGTCAGTCATCTGTCTTATGTTTGCAAGGAGAGTGCCATATGAGGAAAAGCGCGCGGATAAGGGATTTAGCTGTGGCAGGGGGGTGTCGTGCTGCCCTGAAGTAGAATAATTCCCCAGTTTATCGGGGAATTATTCCCCATGCTGACTGTTGGGGATAATTACGGTTTAATGGTCTGCACCGGTTTCACTGTCTTTTTTGTCATCCTCATCCTCGAGCATCCGGTATTTCGGACCCTCCGGGTCGTCGTACTGGCCGCTTTTGACAGACCAGACAAAGAAAAGCCAGGCCCCGATGCCGAGGATGATCGACAGGAATATCAGAAATCCTATGGTCCACATTATGCTTAAATCACCTCCTGTTTCCGACTGCCTGTATTCGACGTATCCAGCCTGATCCTGAGAGAATTGCCGACAACAAAGAGAGAACTGGCTGCCATAGCTCCGGCTGCTACAATAGGATGCAGAATGCCCGCCATGGCCAGTGGTATGGCCAGGAGGTTGTAGAAAAAGGCCCAAAAGATATTCTGCCGGATTATGGTGTTCGTTCTCTTGGCAAGCCTGAGGATGAACGGGACCAGGCTGATGTCGTTCCGCAGTAATATGGCATCGGCGCTCTCAATGGCGATATCCGTGCCGCGGCCCATCGCCAGACCGATATCCGACAGGGTGAGGGCGGGTGCATCGTTGATGCCGTCTCCGACCATCATGACTTTTCTGTCCTCCTGCTGGAGTCCCGCAATATAATCTTTTTTCATTACGGGGGTT
>PNOC01000028.1 GCA_013824615.1 Thermodesulfovibrio sp. | reverse complement strand
AGACTTAGCAGCAGCGAATCCGTTGGCTTGCAGCCCCACTGGACATGGGCATCGTATTCGATCTCATAGCCTTCCTGCGTCCTGCCGGTGAAGATAAGCTCCCGTTCCCATTTCAGCGTCGCCTTGACATGCGGGCTGATCTTTTCCTTGTAGCCCTTTAAAGAGCCTTCAAGCTGTTCGTTGTTCTCTTCCGACATATCAGATAACCTCCAGAATATATAATTATAAAAGACGATGAATTATAACTGAATCAGGGCTGTTTTTTGTCAGGATGCATAGGGTAAAATACAGGCCGTAAGGAGAATTGTATGATGACGATAGTGTACATAAGCGCAGCCTTCATCGCCGGGGCACTGCTTGCCTGGTTCGCCTCACGGGCAGGCCTTCGGGCGTCACACGCACGTCAGATGTCAGACCTGCAGTTGCAGCACGCAGGAATGTCCGCTGAGCTTGAGGGAAGGGCTAAGAGTGCTGAGGCAATAACCGCTGAGCTAAGAATGCAGGTCACCGGCAGAGATGCGGAGATAGCCGTTCTCAGGAATGAACTCGATGCAGAGAGGCAGCTGAAGGCCAGACTCGAGGAGTCCCAGAGCCACTTGAAAGAGGAGATTGAGCGTTTCGCAGTCATGGAGCAGAAGATAGGCGATACGTTCAAGGCTCTTTCGCATGACGCCCTTGCGAAGAACTCGGACGAATTCAGGAAATATGCCGATGAATTCATAAAGTTGGCTGAAGAAAAAATGAAGTCCCAGTCAAGTGAGGGCAAAAAGGAGCTCGATACCAAGAAGGAGCTAATCGACCAGAACATCGAGAACATCGGCAAGACTCTGGCCGAGGTCCAGCGCAAGATCGAGGAGGTCGGGAAAAACAGCGGGGACAAGCTTACCCATGTCGCGGCCCTGATACAGAAACATGAAGAGGTCACCAGCAAACTCAATACCACGACCGATCACCTCAAACAGGCCCTTGCAAGCTCCAAGAAGAGGGGGGAGTGGGGCGAGCGTATGGCAGAGGACATCATTAGGCTGATCGGACTGGTCGAGGGCGTTAACTATATTAAGCAGAAGACCCTGGAGCATGCCGCCGGCCGGCCGGATTATACCTTCCTGCTCCCCAACAGGCTCAAGATAAATATGGACGTCAAGTTCCCGATGGACAATTATCAACATTACCTCGATGCGCAGTCCGACCACGATCGCAAGCGTTATAAGGAAGAACTCCTGAGGAACATGCGGCTGATGATCAAACAGGTGACGACCAGGGACTATATTAATCCGGCTGAAAACACGGTTGATTATGTGATCCTCTTTGTCCCGAACGAACAGGTCTATGGCTTTATCAACGAGTCGGACCGGCTGATCATGGACGAGGCCCTGAAACAAAAGGTCATCCTCTGCTCGCCATTTACGCTGTATGCGGTGCTTGCAGTCATCAGGCAGGCTGTCGAGAATTTTAATCTTGAGCGGACCGCCTCCGAGATACTGCGGCTGCTTGCGGAATTCTCGAAGCAGTGGTCGCTGTACAAGGACAAGTTCAAGCTCATGGGCGAGAGGCTCGACGCCGCAAAAAAAGAATATGATACAATTGTCACGACGCGCACCAATATGCTCGAAAAGCCGCTGCGGAAGATCGAGGAGTTGCGGCAGCAGAAGGCCCTGGGGCATGAAGAGACTCAGCCCCTGACAGACCTGCCTCTCACCGATCAGTCCCTTCTCTGAGCCCGGGACCTATGGCAAGGAAAAAAAAGAAATCCTTTTTAGCCAGGTTTATCGTCATCCTGTTTATCGGCCTTGCCGGTTTTATCGGATTCAACTTTGTTTATCCTGATGTATCAGTTCTCCGGAAAGAGAACCCGAAGAAGTCCGCGTTCATGAAATACCGGGAAGGTGAGTGGGAGCGGGAGGGGAAGAAATACAAGGTTAATCAGAAGTGGGTACCGCTGAGTGCTGTCTCACCGTTTCTGATCAAGGCGGTGCTGATAGGTGAGGACGATAAGTTCTGGCAGCACGAGGGTTTTGACTATGAGGCGATGCAGAAGGCCATAGAAAAGGACATTAAAGAAAAGAAGTTCAAACTCGGCGGCAGCACCATCAGCCAGCAGCTCACCAAGAACCTCTATCTGTCTCCTTCAAAAAATCCTGTCCGAAAACTCAGAGAGGCTATCATCACCTACCGGATGGAGAAGGTTATCAGCAAAAAACGCATACTCGAGCTCTACCTGAACGTTGCTGAATGGGGCGACCGGGGGATCTTCGGCATCGAGGCCGCTTCCCGGCACTACTACGGCAAGTCTGCCTCTATGCTCAATCCGGAGGAGTCGGCCCGGCTTGCCTCAGTGCTTCCGAACCCGCGCAAGTTCGATCCTCTCGGCTCGTCAAAGTATGTTCAAAACCGGTCGCGGCTGATCTACAACATTATGGTGAAACGGGGGATTGTGGTGCCTGAATATGAGGCGATACATGAAGGCGTGACAGCAGACGATAGCCCGGGGACCGGTCAGCTTCCGGTTGAGGAGACAAAACCCTCAGCCCAGTAGGAGCATTATTTCTGCTTGGGGCCGGTCACCCCGTCTCTTCCGAACGGCGAGAGTTCCCTGAGTTCTTTTACAATGCCCGGCATCAAACCTATAACGCGGTCAATCTCCTGTTCAGTTGTATACCGGCTGAGTGAAAATCTTATCGAACCATGCACTGCGGTATAGGGTATTCCCATGGCGCGCAGGACATGTGAAGGTTCCAGCGAGCCCGAGGAGCAGGCGGAGCCCGATGATGCGCAGATTCCGTACTCATCGAGTCTCAGCAGGATAGCTTCACCTTCGATGTATTCAAAGCTTATGTTCGTCGTATTCGGCAACCGGTGTGCAGTATCGCCGTTCACCCTGGCATCCGGACACGATGCCAGCAGTCCCTGTTCGAGTCTGTCGCGAAGCCTGCTGACAGATGTCTTTTCTTCTTCAAGTGTTGTCAGCGCAAGTTCTGCTGCCTTTCCAAACCCGATGATCGAGGCCACATTTTCAGTGCCGGCCCTTCTGCCGTGTTCCTGGTGGCCTCCGATGATATAGGAATGAAACCTTCTTCCCTTTCTTACATAGAGGGCGCCGATGCCTTTTGGAGCATGGATTTTGTGTCCGGACAGAGAGAGCATGTCGATGCTCGTATCTCTGACATTGACCGGAATTTTCCCGACGGCCTGGACCGCATCGGTATGGAACATAATACCCCGGTCAGCAAGTCTTCCGGCGATCTCCTCGATAGGGAAGATGACACCTGTTTCGTTATTGGCGTACATGACCGAAACCAGAGTGGTCTCATCGTCGACCGATTTCAGGAGGAGGTCCGGGTCGATTTCTCCATTCCCGCCGACAGGCAGATAGGTTATCCGGAAACCTTTTCTGCCGAGATGATGACAGAAGTTCAGGACTGCAGGATGTTCGACCCTGGTGGTAATAATATGTTTCTTTCGTGGATTGGTCTCGACCGCAGTCATGAGAGCCGTATTATCGCTTTCGGTTCCGCAACTCGTGAAAATGATTTCTGCAGGGTCGGCGTTGATAAGCCGTGCCACCTGCGACCGAGCCTCCTCGATTCTGCGATGGACCTGCCCGCCAAAAGTATGCATGCTTGAAGGATTACCGTAGAGGTCTGCAAGAAAAGGCCTCATCGCCTCCAGGACCTCCGGCGCGGTTTGTGTTGTCGCGTTGCTATCGAGGTAGGTAATGCTCACGCCTGAACCTCGACTTCAATATTGTCAGCCACCAGTTCTCTGAGTTTGTCCCTCATCGCCCTTACGGTGACGCCGGACATGGCACAGCCGGTGCAAAGGCCCCTCAAAGCAATGACCACCCTGTTTCCCTCGACATCAACCAGTTCAACATCCCCATTGTCCGCCTGCAGGCCAGGCCTGATTTGACTCTCAATGACTTCCTGTATCAGGGCTATTTTCTGCAGATTTGTCAGCTTTTTCTCTTTGGTAGTCTTTTCAGGGAGCTTTAGCGGCCAGATGTCCCGGAGAATTATCTCGATATTGGCTTTGCATTCCCCGCAACCGCCTCCGGCCTTGGTGAAATTAGTGATTTCATCAACCGTTGTCAGGCGGTTTTCCAGAGCGACTTTCCGTATCTTCTCTTCAGTAACGTCAAAACATTTGCAGATGACCTTTCCCTCTTCCTTCACAGGCACGGCCCCCCCCCGGTAAGCGGAAATTGCCGTCTCAAGTGCCTCTCTTCCCATGACCGAACAGTGCATCTTCTGGTCAGGGAGACCTCCGAGATAATCTGCTATGTCCTGATTCGTGAGTTGCAGGGCCTCATCAAGCGTTTTCCCTCTGACCATTTCGGTTAGTGCCGACGAACTAGCAATGGCACTTGCACACCCGAAGGTCTGAAATTTTGCGTCCGTTATCATTCCGCTTTCCCTATCGATCTTAAGGTAGAGCTTAAGCGCATCCCCGCAGATGATACTGCCCACCTCTCCGACTGCGTCAGCGTTCTTGATCTCCCCGACATTTTTCGGTTTGAGGAAGGTCTCTTTTACCTTATCCGTGTACTCCCACATAAGCCCATTGTTGCACAGTGATCAGAGCAAGTCAATTGAGGTCAATGACGGTGATTGACAATAATGTTTGCCCCAGCGTAATATGACCTCGGGTAGTTTTTAAGGGTGCTTCGATGAAAACTGATAAGCAGGAAGTACGCCTGGCCGGAATAGCCTGTCATTAAGCTGGGGGATAAGGTTCAAGGGAATGAAACGCAATCGCCTGAAAAGGGTTCTCAGTTATCTGTATGGTACGTTAATACTCGGCGGCCTGCTGTCCATCGTGACGGTGCTGTTTTGCAGTGCCGGGTTTTACCTCTCCTCTCAGGCCGGTATTCCTGAAAAGGCTGATGCGGTTATAGCTCTGGGAGGTAATGGAGAGGCCCGCGTTGCAAGGGCGTTGGACGTTTTCAGGCAGGGCCATGTCAAGAATGTTCTTATTATCCGGCCGATCGGCAAAAAAGAAAGGCAGCAGGAGTTTATGCGCAGTGGTGCCCGGAAGGAGAATATATTTTTCGACTTGGATTCGAATAATACTTATGAAGAGGCAGTCAACTCGTTGAAGCTGATGCAGGCCAGGGGGTGGAAGCATGTGCTTATTGTTACTGATCCTCCTCATATGAGACGCGTCAGCTGGACCTGGCGGCAGGTCATCAGGGAGACCGGTATGACGTTCACCCTTGTTGCAACCTCTGCTTCATGGTGGAATGCAGAGTACTGGTGGAGGATCAAAACATCCCGTGACTTTGTCCTCAGTGAATACAAGAAACTTCTGTATTACCTGCTGGTTTATGGGACAGGTCTTGCCGCACAGCCTGAAAAAACAGGGTCCTGACTGAAGTCGGCCATGTACCGGAGATCAGGCAGCCGCCTGGCAAGAGTTGAGATTTCGCATTTGCGTATAAAATTATAATTGCAAAAAACCCGCTGAAGTATTAAACTAACGATAGGCATTATCAGGGGAATCGCAATGCAGGGGAGGTCGTTAAGCCGATGGGGCTCAGCCAGTATTTTTCTTATTTCGCAGCAGCACTTATTCTTTCGTCAATTCTCGTTCCGTTGATGCGTCCTGTGTCTTTTATGACCGGTGCGGTCGATAAAGGCACGGGCAGGCGGGTGCATACCGGCATTATTCCGCGGCTCGGCGGCATCGGTTTTTATATCGCTTTTTTTGTTACGACGATGTTTTCTCTCTACCGGGGAGAGTGGGACCATTTCCACGACGTCTTTATCGGAGTGGTATTCGGGTCAGTTGTTATCGTTCTGATCGGTCTGTACGATGACATAAAGGGCGCTCGGGTAAGCCACAAGCTGATTGCCGAGATTGCGGCCGCCCTGATCATCTATGCCTGGGGCATACGCATCGAGGCGATTAACAATCCCTTCGGTAGCAAAATCCTATTGGGTTGGATGAGTCTCCCGGTGACCGTAATCTGGATGATAGTGATTACAAATGCCATTAACCTCATAGACGGGTTGGACGGTCTGGCCGCGGGGTCGGCAATCTTCATCGCAGCCACTTTTTTTTACATATCCGGCGGTGAAGTCCATCTGCAGCTTGCTCTGATCATCCTGATGGGCGCGCTCTGCGGTTTTCTGATCTATAATTTTCCTCCTGCCTCGATCTTCATGGGTGATGCGGGCAGCCTTTTTATCGGTTTTTTTCTTGGCGCTACCTCGATAATGTCCTCGCATAAGGCGACCGCTCTGGCAGCGGTCATGGTTCCGATTCTTGCGTTTAGTGTGCCGCTCGTGGATATGGCGTATGCTGTATTGCGCCGGTATTACCGGGGTGTACCTCTGGGGCTGGCTGACAAGGAACATATCCACCACAAGCTGCTCGAAAAAGGCCTGTCAAAAAAGATGGTCCTTATTGTCATATATGCCATCAATATTTTTGTCATGCTTATGGCTCTGCTTTCGATCAGTCAGCAGCTTAACAGTATCTTTTTCGGGTTTGTTTTTATAGTCCTTTTCGCAGTGTTTGGCCTGAGACTTTTGGGGTATGTAGAATTCGTTCCTATTGTGAGGGAGATGAAACGCAACTTCGAACTGAACAGAAAACGCAAGTACTACAATTTTATTATCAAGCGGTTCAGGCATGACGCGACGAAGTCCCATTCCCTCGATGAATTGAAGAATCATATCCGGCATCTGATGGAACTGTATACTTTTTCTACCGCAAGAATCTACTTCTATGCCCACGATCCTGTTGAGCCTTTTTTTGAATACAGCAGTGAAAACATCAGCGAAGACGGAAGGCCTCTTGCCCTGTCTCTTCCGATTGTCGGGGAGGGCGGCTGCCTCGGCTGCATTGATATTACCAAGGAGATGGACGGTGAAGGCTTCCTTTGTTCAACCGAGTTATTGAACGCCCTTTCAGATGTGATGCATTCTTTCGCCCGGAAACAGGTCAAAGCCGAGTTGCCTGCCTCAAAGACTGAGGTTCCTGTTCACAGTTCTTGATTAAGCCGACAAGTTAATACCTTAACTATGTTATTCCGGCTTGTCCGGAATCCTGTATTCGACCTCTTTTCTCAGGAAAGGGCATCTGAAGGAGAGAGAGACCGCTTCGAGCCTCATCCCGCCGATATTTTTGTTGTCCTTTCCATAGCGGGGGTCTCCTATGACCGGAAAGCCGATCATTTCAAAATGACGCCTGATCTGGTGCAGTCGCCCGGTTTTTATAATTACCCTGACCAGGGACGTGTTGGTGTTTTCATTGTAAGACTCGACCGCATACTCGGTGACTGCCGGTTTGTTGTCAAGCGGAAGGTCTATGGTACCCTTGGGGGCCTTACTGCGAAGGTCCCCGCGCACCTCGGTGCGGTATTTCTTGACAATCAGATTGTTTCTGAATATCTCTGAGAACGCGGCTGCCGCCTGACTGCTATGCGCAAGGACCATCAGTCCCGCAGCCTCACGGTCGAGGCGGTGCACCAGGAATATTTCCCTTTGAACTCCGAAGAAGAGGTCTGCCTGCCGCATGAGGCTGCAGTGGTCCCCATACATCGTTCCCTGGGCAAGAAGCCCAGCGGGCTTCAACCAGATACTGTAATTCTGTCGGTCGGCCAATCGGTGTGCAACCGGAGGTTTTTTTGCGAGTAGTTCAGGGTCATAGTAGAGTTCGAGTTGGTCTCCGGGCCTGAGGGATGCAGTCGCTGTCCGCAGCCTGTTGAGCTTTCCCTTGCTCCTCTTGATCCAAACAGCGCCCTTGTTCATCGCGTCCTTGATTTTTGTTTTCGAAAGTCCGGAGGCAGCAACGAGAAAATCGGCTGCCCCCAGAGGATCGCCCTTCTGTACGGTTGCTTTTTTTGTAAATGGTTCCATGTTGTTATTATGTCATAAAGTGCATACAAGCGAACATAAGCAGCAGGCGGCAAGCGAATACACGCAAGCCAACAGGCCATACAACCGAACGAAAGCTGGCAAACTTTTGGGAAAATCAGCTGTCAGGCGAATCGGGGAATTATTTACCGGTCTGAAGCTTTTGAGCTTGTAGTCCTTGCTAGCCTGCCAGCTGCTTTGCTTTACTCTTTTTGTTGATCACGATATGATAGGGAAATAATAAATATATATAGTGTAATTGAGGAGAATACAGTGACCTATTACGAAATTACTATTACTGTGCCGAATGAATCCAGGGATGCCCTTGTAAACCGGCTGACCGGGATGGGCTGCCTCGGTGTAACTGATCTGGAGGAAAGGATCATTGCCTATTTCGATGACAAGGTGGAGGTTGTCAAGCTGACGGAAGAACTGCTGGCCTTCAGGGAAGTATTGAAAGAGTCGGGCCTGGACCCTGACTTTACGTTTGAATGCGTGAACCTCCCGGACAAGGACTGGAACGAGGTATGGAAAAAGAATATTAAGCCAATAGATGTGGCCGGTACCTTTCTGATACTGCCGTCCTGGGAGACAGAACAGCCTGACCGCATCAACCTTGTTATAGACGCCGGGATGGTCTTCGGGACGGGGCACCACCATACAACGCAGAGCTGCCTGCTGCTGATCAAGCGCTATATGGACCATCGCGCCAAGGACCGGTTTCTTGATGTTGGCACCGGCACCGGGATTCTTGCCATCTGCGCTTCCAAGCTCGGGTTCAGAGAGGTAGTTGGTGTCGATATTGATCCCCTGGCGGTCGATGCGGCCCCGAGGAACATCAGTCTGAACCGGCTGGACAACGTCACGATCAGGGAGGGCGGCATAACCGTTGCCGAAGGCACCTTTGACTTCATTGCAGCGAACCTGCTTTCCGAGATCATCATCTCGATAGTCCCTGAAATCGGGGCTCGCCTCAAAGACACGGGCATTGTCCTGCTTTCGGGCATTATGCTCGGGCAGGAGGATGAAGTCATCATCCGAATGGAGGCGGGCGGACTGAAATGTTTTGATAAGGTGATTGCCGACATATGGGTGTCGCTCGTATTCAGGCCCGCAGCGAATACAGGCGAACAAGCGAAAGCAGGCTAAAACAAGCTCTAACGCTCCAAGGCGGGGGAAAATCGATTTTCAGAATGTTTGCCAGATTGTATGCGCTTGCTCGCTTACCCGCTTGTATGCGCTTCACGGCAAAACCCGATTGACCTTGAAAATTCATATCAGGTATGATATCTATACTATTATTAAACGTACACAGGAGGCCTTGGTATTAAGCTCAGATTAGACGGTGGCAATGAACTGCAGTTGCATGAGGTTTCGGAGCTTGACAAACATCTTAAGAGACTGAAGGCGGTTGCAGTGAAGATCGACGGCCGGTCCTGTGATATTTCTTCTATCCCTTCTGTTGACAATGATCTGCTTGTCGAACCGATATCGTTTGACTCGGATGAAGGCAAAGAGATCTTCCGCCACAGCACGTCTCATATCATGGCCCATGCGGTCAAGCGGCTTTTTCCCGAAGCAAAGGTGACGATCGGTCCTGCGATCCAGGACGGGTTCTATTATGATTTTGACTTAAGCAGGGCTTTTACTCCCGAGGACCTTCTGGCGATCGAAAAAGAGATGGAAGCGTTGATCAGTAAGAACTCTCCATTTTTCCGGAAGGTGATGTCGAAGGATGAGGCAATCAGCCTTTTCGAATCCATGGGGGAGACCTATAAGGTAGAACTGATCAGGGAGATCACCGACGATACAGTCTCTGTGTATGAAGAGGACGGTTTCATGGACCTGTGCCGGGGGCCTCATCTCCCCTCGACAGGCAGCATTGCTGCCTTTAAACTCCTGAGCATTGCCGGGGCCTATTGGCGCGGAGATGAAAAAAACAAGATGCTGCAGAGAATCTACGGCATTTCATTTACCAACAGCAAGGACCTGAAAAAATATCTTGATTTTCTCGAAGAGGTGAAAAAGCGTGACCACCGGAGGCTCGGCAGGGAACTGGATCTCTTCAGCATCAACGACGAGATCGGTCCGGGGCTGATCCTCTGGCACCCCAACGGCGCCATGATCCGCAAGACGATCGAGGACTTCTGGAGAAATGAGCATCTCAAAGCAGGGTATAAGCTCCTCTTCAGCCCTCACGTTGCGAAGCTTGATCTCTGGAAGACGAGCGGTCATCTCGATTTCTATAGTGAGAATATGTATTCTCCCATGGAGGTCGAGGGGTATCCCTACGAGATTAAGCCGATGAACTGTCCGTTCCATATCCATGTTTATAAAAGCTCGCTCAGAAGCTACCGCGATTTTCCGATCAGATATGCTGAACTCGGTACGGTCTACCGGTATGAACGTTCCGGCGTACTTCACGGCCTGCTCCGCGTCCGGGGCTTTACGCAGGACGATGCCCATATCTTCGCCCGTGAAGACCAGATTGAAGTGGAAATTGAAAAGTGCCTTGAATTTATTCTCTTTATCCTGAGGACCTTCGGGTTCGAGGAGTTTGATACCTATCTGTCGACGCGGCCTGAGAAATACGTTGGCAGTGATGACCACTGGGACAAATCGACGGCAGCGCTTGAAGGGGCGCTGAAGGCCAAGGGGCTTGCCTACAAGGTTGATGAGGGCGGCGGCGCCTTCTATGGCCCGAAGATTGACATCAAGGTTAAGGATGTCCTCGGCCGTTCGTGGCAGTGCAGCACCATTCAGGTAGACTTCAACCTTCCCGAACGGTTTGATATCAGTTACCGCGGTTCTGACGGCAGGGAACATCGGCCAATCATGGTCCATCGCGCGCTGATGGGTTCTCTGGAAAGGTTTTTCGGCATTCTTATAGAGCATTATGCGGGAGCATTCCCGCTGTGGCTGGCACCGGTGCAGCTTTCGGTGCTGACGATCTCTGAAAATAATGACGCGTATGCGCAAAACCTCACGAGTATGCTGGTGCAGCAGGACATTCGCGCTGAACTGGATACGGACAATGAGAAGATCGGCAACAAAATCAGGAAGAGCAGTATTAGAAAAATACCTTATTCGGTTATAATAGGTGACAAAGAGATGGCCGAAGACAAGGTATCGGTCAGAAGGCGGAATGGGGTGAATATCGGCCCTTTTACCACGGATGAACTTTTATCTTTTCTGCGCGAAGAGATAAACACCAGGAGGTGAAAACATAAGCAGCAAGGACGTCACAAAAGGTATTAGGATCAATGACCAGATACGGGCGAGGGAAATCCGGGTTATTGACAATGAAGGCGTGCAGCTCGGGGTGATGACCGTCAGGGACGCACTGGCAGTCGCCATCGAAAGAGACCTCGACCTTGTGGAAGTGTCTCCTACTGCAGCACCTCCCGTATGCAAGATACTCGACTTCGGGAAATACAAGTATCAGATGAATAAGAAACACGGTCCGAGAAAGACGGCCGATGTCAAGGAAGTCAAGCTCCGCCCCCAGATCAATGAGCATGATCTCGACCTGAAGGTCAAGAATATCAACCGGTTCATCGAGGGCGGGGACAAGGCAAAGGTGGTCATGATGTTCAGGGGCCGTGAGATTATACGTCAGGAGTTCGGACTGAAGATCTTCGAGAAGATCATCGGGCAACTGACCGGCAAGTATCAGATTGAGCAGCAGCCGAAATTCGAGGGCAAGAATATCACGATGGTCATTGCCCCGAAATCGACATAGAGATTTTAGAATACCGTTCAGCAGGGAAACAGGGAAAAAAGGACAGCGAGGCTGTCCTTTTTTTTTGTGCGCCCGGCAGGGCACATACAAGCTGGCAGGCTCCTGAGCCAAATGCCTTTTCTTTAAGCCTGCCACGGTGTTTTGCTATACTTCTTAAGTGACCTGGAAATGAATAATCGTACCTGAGGAGTCTGCATGACTGATGATATTACACGCCTGAAGATAGACAAGGCAGTGCCCGGGGTGACAAAAAAGAAGAGGACTGTCATGCTGAAAATCGGAGCTGCCGGCGCAGTGGTTCTGCTCCTGGGTCTGCTTTTTATATCCGGCATTCTTAGTCCTGCCATTCCGGTGGAAGTGACCCTGGTCTCGAAAGTCTATCCTTCCCAGACGATAACGCTTCTGAATGCCAGCGGGTATGTTGTGCCTCAGCGCAAGGCAGCGGTCGCCTCTAAGGTGACCGGGCGTCTTGTTGCATTGATGGTAGAGGAGGGCAGCAGGGTGAAGAAGGGTGATATTCTGGCGCGTCTCGAAAATGACGATGCCGTTGCCGTCAGTGAACAGGCGGCCGCCAACCTTTCGGTTATGACAGAGACCAGGCAGCAGGCGCTGGCTGAACAGCATGATTCTGAACTCTCGTTTGCCCGCAACCGTGAGCTTATGGAAAAGGGATATGTTTCGCGCCAGGAATTTGATTTCGCAGCAGCGCGGCGGCAGAAGGCCATGGCAGGGGTTGCGGGCGCTGAGGCCGGCATCCGTGCAGCACGCGCAGCACTGAAAGGAGCAGGGGTAGCGGTCGAATATGCACTGATACGGGCGCCGTTCGATGCTGTTGTCCTTACGAAGAATGCGGACATCGGAGATATTGTGACTCCGCTCGGTGCTGCTGCAAATGCCCGTGCCTCTGTCGTTACCCTGGCAGACATGGGTTCGCTGCAGGTCGAGGTCGATGTTGCCGAGTCCAACCTCAGCCAGGTGAAGCGTGAACAGCCCTGTGAAATTCAGCTCGACGCTTTTCCTGAGAAGCGTTTCCGTGGCCGGGTGCATATGATCGTACCGACTGCCGACCGTACCAGGGCCACAATTCTTGTGAAGGTGGCATTTATCGACGCTGACGCAAGGATACTTCCGGAGATGAGCGCCAAGGTCGCCTTTCTGCAGCGGCCGCTGACAGCAGAGGAAGAGAGTCCGAGGACCGCGGTAAATCCCGGCGCTGTGACAGAACGTCAGTCTTCCCGCTTTGTCTACCTGGTGAAGGGCGAAGAGGCGGTTGAGGTCCAGGTCACTCTGGGAGCCGCTGTCGGGGATATGGTTGAGGTCCTCGGCGGTGTGAAGGCCGGCGACAAGGTTCTGCTGCGACCGACCGGGAAACTGAAGACCGGCGGCCATAAAAACCGGATAAAGATCGTCGAGAAGTGAATGGGGACAGACACCCCTATTGTTGAGATACGCAATATCTTCAAGTCCTACCGCCGCAGTAGTGAGGTGCTGCCGGTGCTGGAGGATATCAGTTTTGATATACGGGAAGGCGAATTTCTCGCCTTGATGGGCCCTTCGGGGTCAGGCAAGAGTACGCTGCTGAACCTTATCGCGGGTATAGACAAGGCTGACTCCGGATCAATAAAAGTTGGCGGAGTCGAGATCACAGAGTTGAACGAAACCGAGCTGGCCAGCTGGCGCGGATCCCATGTAGGCTTCATATTCCAGTTTTATAATCTCATCCCCGTGCTGACTGCAAAGGAGAATGTTGAACTGCCGCTTATACTTACCGGCCTTTCAGGGAAGGGGCGACGGGAGCATGCGGAGATAGCCCTGAGGATGGTCGGGCTGGAAGACCGCATGCAGCATTACCCGGGCCAGCTTTCAGGCGGCCAGCAGCAGCGGGTCTCTATCGCACGGGCAATCGTGACCGATCCGACGATACTGGTTGCTGATGAGCCGACCGGAGACCTTGACCGCGTCTCGGCCGGAGATATCCTGGGACTGATGGACCGGCTGGTCCGCGAACTCGGCAAGACCGTGATCATGGTCACCCACGACCCCCGGGCGGCTTCAAAGGCAGATCGTATACGTCATCTGGATAAAGGGCTGATGCTGGACGATGCTGCTCCTTAAATTTCTCTTCAGGAATGTCTTCAGGCATAAGCTCAGGACCATTCTGACTATCACCGGCATCATGATAGCGATTCTTTCCTTTGGACTCCTCCGGACCGTAATCAGCGCCTGGTATGCGGGGGTGGAAGCCTCCTCTTCAAGCAGACTCGTGACGAGAAATGCCATTTCGATCATCTTCTATCTGCCTCTTTCTTATAAAGAAAAGATCCGTCAGGTGGCCGGGGTGAAGCAGGTCTCCTTCGGAAACTGGTTCGGCGGCATCTATATCGACGAGAAGAACTTTATTCCTAATTTTATTGTTGAACCGAAGACCTACCTCGACCTATATCCTGAATTCGTACTGAAGCCCGAGGAGCGCTCTGCTTTTTTCCGTGAGCGCAAGGCCTGCATTGCCGGCCGCAAGGTCGCGGCGAAATATGGCTGGAAGGTCGGTGATACGATCACCCTGAGAGGCACGATCTTTCCGGGGAACTGGGAGTTGGTCCTCAGGGGGATCTATACCGGAAAGTTCAAGAGTACTGATGAGTCACAGCTTCTCTTCAGGTGGGATTATGTCAATGAGACGCTGCGGAAGAATTATCCTCTGCGCGCAGATAACGTCGGTTTTTATGTTGTCGGCGTGACCAATCCGGACCTGGCCTCATCGGTGGCGGTGGCGATCGACCAGAATTTCAGAAATTCCATCGGAGAGACTATTACCGAGACAGAAAAGGCCTTCCAGATGGGGTTTGTATCGATGAGCGATGCAATTATCATGGCGATTCAGCTCGTTTCCTTTGTGGTCATTGTGATCATCCTGGTGGTGGTGGCAAACACCATGGCGATGACTGTGCGTGAGCGCATGGGAGAGTATGCGATATTCAAGACCCTGGGATTTCAGCGCTGGCGTATTGCCCTGATGATCTTTGGGGAGTCGCTGCTGCTTACCCTGCTGGGCTCTGCGGCGGGCATCGTGCTGACGTTTCCGGTTTCTGCTGCCTTTGGAACCGCTATGGGCACCTTCTTTCCGGTATTCAACGTGGCGCGCGAAACAATATACATGGATATCGCCGCCGGTCTGGCAGTGGGCGTTCTGGCGGCGCTGATTCCTGCCTGGCGAACGATGAATATCAGCATAGCCGGTGCGTTGAGGAAAACTGGATGAGGGTAATAAGTGAAATGTGGGGAAAAAAGAATGCAGGTCCCGGATGAAACTGCCGCTTGCCTACAGTTACCGCAACCTGATCACGAGACGTTTGACAACACTGTTTACGACACTGGGTATGGCTCTGGTGGTGTTTGTCTTTGCCGCTATTTTGATGCTGGCTGAAGGACTCCGCAAGACGCTGATTGAGACTGGCTCCTATGATAACGTTGTCGTGGTGCGGAAGGCTTCGAACTCTGAGGTCCAGAGCGGCATAGAACGGTTGCAGGCCTCGATCGTCGAGACGCAGCCCGAAATTGCAACAGGGTTGAACGGAAGGCCATTTCTGGCCAGGGAGTTGGTGGTTCTCATCAACCTGCCGAAACGCGGCAGCAACCGGCCGTCTCTGGTGGTTATCAGGGGTATAACTGAAAACTCGCTGGCCCTGCGCCCGCAGGTACAGCTGGTCGAGGGTCGGATGCCAAGGGCGGGGTCCTCTGAAATCATTGCCGGATCAAGCATTGCCAGGCGGTTCAGGGGAGGTGGTGTTGGCGAGCAGCTGCGATTCAGTATGCGGGACTGGACCGTGGTCGGCATCTTTGACGCCGGAAATACGGGCTATAACTCAGAGATCTGGGGGGATGCCGATCTGCTGATGCAGGCCTTCAGACGGCCGGTTTATTCATCTGTCCTTTTCAAACTCAGGGAGTCATCTGCCTTTGAGGGAGTGAAGACACGGCTGGAGAGTGATCCCCGGTTGACGCTTGAGGTTCGCAGGGAGACGAAATATTATGCTGACCAGTCCGAGATGATGGCGAAATTCCTGCGCATACTGGGGATATCCCTGACCGTGATTTTTTCAATCGGGGCTGTAATCGGGGCGATGATTACCATGTATGCTTCGGTTGCCAACCGAACAGCAGAGATTGGGATGCTCCGTTCCCTCGGATTCCACCGCAGGAGTATTCTGGCCGCTTTTGTTATTGAAGCGCTTTTTCTGGGACTGACCGGTGGCTGCATCGGGCTGTTCTTTGCCTCTTTTCTCCAGTTTTTCACAGTTTCAACCGTCAACTTTCAGACATTTTCAGAATTAGCCTTTAAATTTACGATGAATGCGGGGATTGCTTTTCAGTCTCTTTTTTTTGCGGTCGGGATGGGGCTGGTCGGAGGGCTGCTGCCCGCTATCCGGGCTGCCCGGATGAATATCGTTGAAGCTCTCAGGACAAGCTGAACAGGTCCTATCACTTTTCAGTCCTTGAGATGCTCCTCGACGAACTGTGCCAGGACTTCGTGGATCTTGACCGGGGGGGGGACGCCAAAATAGTGGTCAATGATCATATGTGCCAGTTCGTGCGCAAGCACTCCCAGGCGGATATCGCTGACCGAGAGATAAATTGTTTTATCCCTCTGCGAATAGAAGGCAATAAAATCAGCATTCGCATTGTATTTTGACCGGTATATCTTCTGGACGTCCGTATCGGTTGCCAGGAGAACAATTTTGAATTTGAGTTCACGGGGGCGCATATCCAGGACCGCCTGAATGCGCTCGATTAAAACATCGATTTTATTTTTTATTTCATCATCGGCCGTGATGCTTTTTCTGCTGCGCAGGAGATGGTTAAGACTTCCGAGTGAGACCGCATGATTGAAGTCCCGCAGCAGTTCATCCTTCTCGTAGACCAGGGTAGTGTACTGCGTTCTGAGCTCAGCGCTGAAGGCCTCTGCTGTCAGCAGGCTGCAGCAGAGGAGAACGATGGCGCTGACCGTAAAGGGGCGCATGGCTAACAGTCATTCTTGAGCTTGTAATTCCGGAGCCGGGTGATCAGTTTTTCAGTTCGCCCCGTGGCCTCAGCCAGCAGGGCCCTGACTACGGCAGGATCATCGGCCCCGGCAGCGGCTTTCAGCTGCTCCCCGACTGCCTCGGATTCTTTCCTGAGTTCCGCCAGATCAGCTGATATTTTATCATTATATTGGTTCAGCAGTTCGGCCACTTCCTTGGCCTCGTCATTGGGGCGCAGCCTGATGACTGAGGAGTGGTCTTCCCTGATCATGGCATCGAGAGTTTTTTCAAAGCGGAAGAGCGGCCCGGCAAAACGGTGTGTGACGAACAGCGCCAGAAAGCCGATAAAAAAACCGCCGGTAAGGATGAATATCCAGTTTGCCTTCAACAATTCCCTGGCGAGAACTATCGGAGTCTTTCCAACCTGAAGCACAGAATTCTCATAGGTTATGGTCATGGTATCTGCCGCGAGCCGGCTGAATATAAAGGTGAAGATAAGGCAGCCGAAGATAACAAAGAGGAAGATGGTGAAGATATATTGCCCCTGCAGTTCTTTCTTGATGAAGTAATTGCGACGTTTCCATTTCTGGTCCATAGCGGTGCCCTTACCTGCCTTCCTTGAGAAGGTCGCTGATAGTCGCCTTCTGGCGCAGACCGGACATCCACTGGTCCATGGCCTGCTGCTTCTTCTGTTCAGCGAGAATGAGCCTGACTGTTTTGCGGTTCGGGGCAGGTGCCGTCATTTCCTGCAGCGGTTCAGTTTTATCGAGGCGAATCACCATATAGGAGGCTCCAGCTTTAACCGGTTTTGTGCTTTCCCCTTCTTTCAGTGTGATGATTTTTTCTCTGATGTCCTCGGAAAGATCACGGCAACGGACTACCTTCGTCTCTTTTTCAGAGAACGTGCCTGCCGCGGCTGCCGCTTCGCTATCAGCGTTCGCTATGGTCAGGTGAAGATTCCTGGTCTGCAAGGCGATGTAATGATCAATATCGTTCTCGGACACTTCGACCGGAAGCCGGGAAAATTTTCTGTCCATGAGAAGTTTTATAAGAGACTGCTCGTAGTAGTTCTGGATCGCCTTTCTGAAGGCCGGATCCTTGTCGATGCCTTCTTTCTGGGCTTCCTGTATCATCAGCTCCTTGGTTATCAGCGTGTTGATGAATTCGCTCTGGCCGTCTATCTGGACCGGCTTTGCCGCATAGAGATTATCAAACTCGGTCCTGGATATAATCCGGTCATTGATTATGAGTGCGGCATTTGTCTTCGGTGGTTTATTAAAGACGAACTGATAGGCGGCTATTGCCGAAACCAGCAGGGAGATTGAGATAATGTAATAAATATATTTCATGACAGGACGGTTTACGTTCTTTAGAGTATACCAAAGGCCGATCAAAAACAAAAGATAATTGGCATTTTAGGTCGCTGATATTTTATTCTTGGATATGTTCCTGAACCGCAAAAGACTGCTGACGGTCTGCTTCTTAATCTGCCTGCCTCTCATGGCCGGAGTTGCTGTTTCTTCCGGACTGCCGGACCCGCTCGGCTCCGTTAACAAAGCGATAGTCTCTGTTGTTCTGCAGACCCGCGACGGGGAAGTGCTTGCCGCTGCCTCCGGATTCATTATCAGTGAACAGGGTATTGTCGTGACCAGCTCCCGGACAGTTATTCCATGGCAGGAGCCGGAAAAGACTCTTGTCCTGAAAACGTTTGACGGGACCATCCTTGTGGCGGAAGAGATTATTGCCACTGATCCGTTTCTCGGGATTGCGCTGCTGAAGACTGCTCAGACTGCGCTGCCGGCACTCAGACTTCAGTCTGAATACCCGTTCAGGAAGGACACCCGTTGCTATATTCCGGGCGGACCGGCAGGATCGACCTTGCTGCTGCAGGGTAAGATCAGAAAAAGACTTTCAAAGGGTGATCTATTGGATATTGAAGAAGCCGGACTGCCCGCAGAGAGCATCGGAGCTCCGGTGCTGGACCGGCTGGGGGAGGCCGTTGCTGTGGTAACTGAGCCGGTTGAGAAGCCTGGCCAGGCTGGCAGCGCTGTGGCAATATCCGTGGTAGAGAAGATGCTTGCAGAGTACAGAACCAGGCTCCTGAGCCGTGCCTGGTTTGAACTGGGTCTTCTCTATGATGCCGAGAAGGGCAGGGCCTCAGACGCTGCTGCCGCGTTCAAAGAGGCCACAAGACTTGCCCCGGATTATGTCGAGGCCTATAATAACCTGAGTGTTATTTATGGCAAGGCCGGGAAGTACGATGAGTCAATAGGGGTGCTGCAGCAGGTCCTTAAGCTCAGGCCTGATTTTGCCGAGGCACATTTCAATCTTGGCATAGCCTACACCAGATTGGGAAAATATCAGGAGGCTGTTGCTTCCTTTCGCCGGTTGCTGGCCGTGAGAGCAAATGATGCGGATGCGCATTACCTGATTGCGGTTGCCTATCTGGGAATGAAGGATCACGCTGCCGCACGGCAGGAACTGGAGATAGTATCAACGCTCTCCCCGGCGTTGTACGGAAAGCTGGAGAAGCTTCTCCGGTCGGGGAACAAGCCGGCTGCGCCGGATATACCGGCGAAGTGACAACGCGGCTAGTGACTGGCGAACTGCATTAAAACAGGGTTGCCGGCGGCTCGATGATTCCTTTCGCTGTTCAGTATGCGGCGTGCGGCGACCAGACCTCTTTTATAATAGCCTTCAGACAGACTGCTGATGGTGACGCTGTTGTTCGATTTGCTGGCATGGATAAAATTGCCATAGCCTATATAGATTCCCACATGGGTTATACGTTTGGCCCCTTTTGATTTGAAGAATACAAGGTCTCCGGGCTTGAGGTCTTCCACCGGAATATCCACCCCTTCGCCTGCCTGCATATAGGAGTCTCTCTTGAGGTAGATGCCGTTGACCCTGAAGACCGAATAGACAAAGCCGGAACAGTCCATACCTGATGCGGTTATTCCGCCCCATTTATAATCAGAGCCGAGGAACTCTGCAGCATACATAATGTCCTCAGGGGTCACACCTCTGCCGAACTCTTCGTCTTCAACAACGCAGGAACCTGCCGGAAGAGTGCCGGTCAGTCCGCCCGGCAGAAGGACTTCATACAGTGCACCGTTCTTCCGGATCAGCGGCAGTCTCGTGCAGGAGGCCACCGCAATGGTTGAGCCGTCATCCATCATGATTTTTGTGTTTTTTGCCTTTACCTGGACAAAAGTCTGGCTGGTTAAAAAACGGTTATCAGCAGGGGTGATGATATTCCTGGCCCCAATCCACCCCCGGTAGTCCTTCTGGGAGGGGATGGAGCCATATATCCAGTCATTGCTGATTGAAATCACCCTGAATTCATCTCCCAGCAGGACCTCAGTCACCCGCTCGGAGGAGTGGTTGCTTCTCATATAGACGCCGGCAACCGGGACATTGACGAGCGCGCGGGTCATGGAGACAGCTGCGTTGGAGACGGCTGTTTTCTGGCGGGATACGTTTTTCTGACGTGCTGCAGAGGCAGACCCGGTCGTGTGGACCAGAAGGGCCAGAATACATACTATCCAGAGAAGTGTCTTTTTGTCTGTCATTGGACCGTTCCTAGTAAAGAGATATTCGCTATTTCCATCAGTTTCTCAAAAAGTCTGCGAGCTGAGGGCAGACTGAGTCCTTTGCCGAAAATGTCCCTGGCCTTTGCATAATTATGCTGCTCCAGATATAGCTTTCCCAGTCTCTCATAAGGTCCGGGATCCCGGGGTTTAAAAACCAGGGCCTGGAAATATGCATCCTCGGCTCCGGCAAAGTTGCGCCGTGTTTCGTAAAGTGACGCCAGTTGCATTCTTGCCTCCGCGTCTTCAGGATTAAGTCTGAGATGCTTCAGCAGATAGTGTTCAGCCCCTTGCAGATCGCCTGCTGCAGAAGCCTTTTCAGCTTCATATGAAAAGATAGTATCCTTACGCTGAATAATAGCATAGCTGCCCTCTCCGAGTCGAATAACACCGCTTATCTGGCCGGGCTGAAGTCCGAGCAGAGCATCCCGGAGGGCAGGGTGCAGCGTCAGAGGGTCAACGGTCCCCAGGTCGCCGTATTCCTCGGCGCTTTTCTTCTCAATGGAGTTGTCATGGGCCAGAAAAAAGAAGGGCTTGCCTCTGCGCAATTCATTCAGAATATCTTCTGCTCTTTGCCTGCTGTCGACGATTATGATCCGCACCGGCACCACAGCAGGCGAGATTGTTTTGCCTGCAGGTTCTCCCGCGCCGACACTGCCCAGACTACTGCTGTCTTTGCCCTCCTGCTGAGGTTCTGCAATCTTCGACAATAGTTCCGTTGACGGCAGGGTCTGGGGAGACGGGGGTTTTTCTGTCTTGCTCAGTCTTGTTTTCCGGATTTCTGCATCCTGGTTACCGGGGTCGTGCACCAGTACTTCGCCATAGACCGTCAGGGCCTTTTCAGCGAGGCCCCGTGTCTCGTATATCTCACCAAGCATCAGCCGCGCTTTGACTGCATCGGGGTTGTCATCCAGGTGCCGGAGCAAGTGCTTTTCCGCGCTCCTGAAATCACCAGCCCGGAAAGCCGCAGCACCCAGCCGGTAGTGCCGGAGATCTATATACTGCATAAGCGCATAACGGTCGGCATCAATACGGATAACCCGGCTGAGATCACCTTCACGCATGGAGGAGACGGCTGCGCGCAGCGGGCCCCCCAGTTGGCTCAGACCATGACTGTCCAGCTCTCCGTAATGCTCCCTGCTCTGGTCGATAGACCGCTCTTTTGCAATGAGCGCGAAAGCGTTCCCTCTTCGGATATGGGCAAGTATCTCGCGGGCCTCCTGCTCCGTTGCCGTTACTATCAGCCGGAGGCGGGGCGCGGCTGCTGCCTCAGCTGGACCGGTGAAGAGGAAGGAGTTGATTAAGAAAATGATGGCCAGTAAAATTCCCGGGCTCATCTCCTTTTTGATCTCAGGCAGGAATCCGGAGGTTCTTCGGAGCTTTTTAGGCAGCATTATCCCTTACACCTGCCTGCTGTCAATGCCCCGTATGAGATCAATGTTTCCTATAACGATGAGGACGTGGCCGGAACTGAGGACCGTCTGCAGAGACGGGTTGAAGACATAGGTATCCTTTGTTCTGTCCTTCAGGGCTACGACAGTTACGCCTTCTGTTTCGGGGATGCCGGTCTGCTGCAGCGTCCTTCCGGCGAACCGTGACTCCGCGGCAATTTCAATCTCCTCGACCCGTATGGTGTGGTCAGTTGAGCGGAGCATGATATCAAGAAAACCGACAACAGAGGGACGGATCAATTCTGAGGCCATTCTGAGGCCTCCGATGTAGTTGGGCATGACCACGCCATCAGCGCCGACCATCCGGATCTTCTGCTCGGACTCCTCTTCGACCGCCTTGGAAATCACCCGGAGGGCCGGATTGAGACTTTTCGCAGTGATTACAACAAAGAGGTTTTCCGCATCAGAGTGCAGGGCGGTGATCGCCCCTTTCGCCTTCTGTATGCCGGCTTTCATCAGGACCGCATCGTGCGTTGCATCGCCCTCAATACAGAGAATGTTTTCCGTGATTAATTGCTTTATTTTGCCCGGGTCTTTTTCGATGACCACGAAGTTTTTTTTGGTTTTTAGAAGTTCATCGATGACATACCGTCCGGTTTGACTGACACCGCAAATAATATAATGCGCGTGAAGTCCCGCGATTTTCTTTTCCATTGATCTCCTCCTGAGTACGTCGGTTAGTTCGCCCTCCACCACAAAAGCGGTGATAACGGAAATGCCGTATATCAATACCCCCGAGCCCAACAGGATCAGCAGCATGGTGAAAATCCTGCCGGCATTGGAAAGGGGATGAACTTCCATGAAGCCGACGGAGGAGAGGGTAATAACAGTCATATAGAGTGCTTCAAGCGTGGACCACCCCTCAAGGAATGAATAGCCCAGAAGTCCGGTCACCAGGATGCCCGCCAGGGCGAGGAGAATGCCTGTCAGTTTTTTATAGATTTTCATGCCATGCCCTTTGCAAAAGCAGAATAATAATACCTCATCTGGCCGGCGCATGACAAATGTGAACAACCGGCGCAGATATAATGACAACAACCTCATTATTTCAAAAAAATGTGCGGAATCGGCTGCAGGGAAGGAATTGGTCTCAACCGCTCAACTACAGTGCGGCGAGACTCTGGTATCCGGTGAGCGCAAGAATGCGCTCTTCGTCTGAAGAGAGCAGGTCAACGAAGGCAGCAACCACATAGGGATCGAATTGGGTGCCGGCGTTCGCCCTGAGTTCGTTCTTGACCTCATAAACAGGGAGTGCCTTCCGGTAAGGCCGGTCGGTCATCATTGCGTCAAAGGTATCGACGACCGAGAGAATCTTGGACTTGAGAGATATTTCATCGCCCCGTATGCCATACGGGTAGCCGCTGCCGTCGTAGCGCTCGTGGTGCTGGATGATCGTATTGCGCACGCCATCAAGGGTGCCGATCGGCTGGAGTATCTGGTCTCCGATCAGCGGGTGGTTTTTAATAATGCTGTACTCTTTGCTGGAAAGCCTGCCGTTTTTCTGCAGTATAAAATTATCAATCCCGATTTTGCCGATGTCATGGAGAATTGCGGCATGTTCGAGCAGTTCAAGTTCCTTGACGTCAAGTCCGATGAACCGGCCGAGTTCGACAGAGAGCTGCCGCACCCTTTCTGAATGGCCTTTGGTGAAGCGGTCGTTAGCTTCCAGGGCATTGACCAGGGACTGTATGGTCGAAAAATAGTTGCTCTTGACATTTTCGTACAGCCAGGCATTTTCCAGAGCGACCATAGCCTGATTTGCGAGGGTGGTGAGCAGTTCCAGTTCGTTTTCAGTAAAGAGACCGCTGTCGGCATTGTTCTCGATTATCATCGCGCCGATGACCTGTCCCTTCATCCTGAGGGGGACGGCTATCCGCGAACCCCGCAACCCGGAGTCGGCATGCTCTGCTGCCGGGCCGTCGTTCCTGATGATCGGTCTTCCGTGAGCGATCGTATCGGCATAGTCCCGGCTGATGTCGTCAGTGAATTCTTCAGCATTTCGTATCCCGACGCCCCTGACGAACTGCAGGGTCAGCTCAGGCCGGTCAGCACTCCTGAGATGCATGGTCACCTTTTCAGCCTTCACCAGGTCTGCAGCCGTCTGGATGATGATCTTCATGAGTTCCTGAATCTCGATAATAGATGCCAGGATGCGGCCGACTTCGTTGATCCTCTTCAGCCGCTCGACAGCCATCTCCAGCTTGATATTTTTGCTCTTCACCTCCCGGGAGAGGGCGGTGACCGCCTTGTTGGCGGTTTCAAGTTCTTTGATCTTGAATTCAAGCTGAGTGTTAAGGTCTTCCACCCTGCTCTTATGTTCCAGTTCACCGCGCATTTTTGAGAGTTCGCGCTCTTTGGAAATATTCTTGTTATAGAGGTTGTTGATTTCCTGGACCATGGTGTTAAATGATCTGCCGATTACATTGAGCTCGTCATTGCCGCTTATTCTGACCGTTGTCTGCCAGTTGCCGCCTTCGACGGCATGCATTGCATCCATAAGACGTCTGAGCGGGACCATTACAAGGCGCGAAAAGAGGATGCCCAGGATTATAGAGACAAGGATGACAATGCCTATATTCGAAAAAATCAGAATTCTCTTGATCGCAAGAAAGGTAGCGACATTCCGGGAAATATCGTAATTCAGGTGGATGACCCCGATGACAGGGTTTGTCTGGTCGTGGCAGCCGTAGCAATCTTTTCCATTGGGAATATTGTGGAAATAGTTGATGGTGGTTTCATTGGTGAGGGTAGGCCTTAGAAAATTTTCCCGCGATGACGACTTGATGAATTCCGCAGACTTTGCTCCGATCTCGGCTTTGTTGGTCGACTTGAGTATGGTGCCGTCAGGGGAGAGTATTCTGAGGAAAGGGATTTCTTTGTTCTTTCCGATATTTTCAAGGATACTCTGGACTTCGGAGGTGTTGCCCTGACGCATGGCGCTTTCGGTTGTCTTTTCGATTAAATCACAGAGAAACTCGGTATCTTCAAGCTTTGACTCGATCATCTTGTTATTCTGAAACTTAATCAGGGCAATAGTAGTTACTCCGACAGTAAGCAGAATGGTTACGGCTATGATCGTAATAATCTTGGTTCTGATAATCATGACGCAATTGTCCTCAACTAATTAAAGCAAGTTATGTGCCCGTTATTGGCAGTGAAGGAAACTCAGTTTTCACACAGGCCATCCTTCCGGAAATGGATGATCAGGCTGTGATTTCGCGCACCGTGCTTCAAAACCCGCATTAAGTCTTTGCCGGTTAATTCAATAAGGGGCTTTATGCACGGGTAATATTGTACAATATCCACTATGGCTAAACCTGTTATCGTTATTGTCGGCCGACCCAATGTCGGCAAATCCACTCTTTTTAACCGTATGACCAAATCGCAGACAGCTATTGTGGATGATTTTCCCGGGGTGACGAGGGACAGGAATTACCTCGACGCACGCTGGGGGGGAAAGACCTTTATGGTTGTTGATACCGGGGGTTTTTACCCCGATCCACCGGAAGACCTTTTCGTTCAGGCAAAAGAGCAGGCCCTCTTTGCGATTGACGAAGGTGATATTATCATCCATCTGCTGGACGGGAAGGATGGCCTCACTCCTGCGGACATGGAACTGGCCCGCCTGATACGTGCTTCGGGAAAGAAGGTGCTCTGGCTGGTCAACAAGATTGACGCGCCGTCCAGGGACGGCCGACTCTATGATTTTTATCCCCTTGGGACTGAAGACCTCTGGCCGGTCTCTGCAGCTACCGGTTATGGATATGAGGAGGCGATGGAGCGGATCGATGCCCTGTTGCCGGTATACCAGGAGGAAGTTACCGACTTTCCGAAAATTGCTGTTGTGGGCAGACCGAATGCCGGAAAATCGACCCTGGTCAATGCGCTTCTGGGTAAGAAGCGTATGCTCGTCAGTCCGGTGCCGGGTACGACACGGGATGCTATCGACAGTGTCTGCTCGTATCATGGGAAGAAATATCTTCTTATCGACACCGCCGGTCTCAGGAGAAAAGGTAAAATCGGTTATTCGATCGAGCGTTTCTCGATGGTCCGGGCGGTCAGAAGCATCGAGCGCTGCGACCTCGCCCTGGTTGTTTTTGATGCGAGCGAGGGCATTACCGAGCAGGACCTGAAGATCGCCGGCATTGTCAAGGAATATGGGAGGGGGGCGATCTTCCTGCTGAACAAATGGGACCTGGTAGGAGATCCTGAAGAGGCCTTCAAGGCTTTTTTACCCGAGATGCAGCGGAAGGCCTGGTTCTCGCAGTATGCGCCTGTCCTTTCAATCTCCGGGACCGAAAAAAAGAGGATCACCAAGGTCTTTCCGATCATAGACCATATTATGGAAGAAAGGCAGAAGCGGATTCCGACCGGTGAGCTGAACAGGTTCTTCGGGGATATCATGTCGCATCTTTCCCTTCCGATGTATAAGGGTAAGTCGGTGAAGCTTTACTATATGACCCAGGTGCGGGAAGCCCCGCCTGCCTTTGTGGTATTTGCGAACTATCCTGATTCAGTCAAGGATTCACACCTCCGGTATATTGAAAAGGGCCTGAGGGAATACTTCGGTTTTGGAGGAACGCCTCTGCGGATTTATGTCAGGGCGCGGAGACGCGACCGGGATTCTTGACGTTCCCCCGCCTGATAGGGAGAAGCATCGTCTCTTTTTTTCGGGACGACGGGCTTATGCTGGCAGCTTCGTTATCTTACTTTACCATGATGGCGCTTATCCCGTTCTGTCTCTTTCTCATGGCTCTTTTTGGACAGGTTCTCGGCAATTATCCGGATTTTTATAATTTCCTGTACGTAAGGCTTTCGAGTCTTTTTCCGACGGCAACCGAAAGGGTTGCGAAGGACCTTGTCAGTCTCATCTCCCACAAGGGGCTGGGGAAGGTCAGCCTCGTGCTGTATGGACTGCTTTCTTTCCAGTTGTTCCTGACTATTGAAAAAGCCCTGAACATAACATTCAAAATCAAAAAGAGAAGACCTCTGCTGCAGTCGGTGGTCGCATCGGTGGCAATGATCACGCTGATCATCCTTCTCATCGGTTCTTCGTTTGCCACGGCATCGGTCATCCCCCTGATATCGCAGCTGAAACCCTATTTCCCGGGTATCCGGCTCGGACGGATAACAGCCTTTGCCGTCGGGTATCTGCTGCCCTTTGTCATGGTACTGCTCACGATGACCCTGGTCTACCGGATTATGCCGAGGGCTGTCGTGCGGACTGCACATGCCTTCAAAGGTGCCTGTTTCACGACGGTGATGCTGGAAATTGCCAAGCACGCTTTCACCTGGTATGCGATGAGTATTGCGCAACTGGGACGGGTGTATGGCCCCCTGACCGCTTTTGTGCTTTTTCTGCTCTGGCTGTTTTATTCATGCAGCCTTTTTCTGATCGGTGCCGGTATCGTATATAATTCAGGAGCAATGAAGAAAGCGAGGGGCGATGCATGACAGAACTTATCGGCAGGATGGTAGAGGTCGGGACAGGGGAGATGCTTTATACGGGCAAGCTGATCGAGATCAATGACAATGAGGTTTATCTCGAATCCGAAGGGGCCGGCTGGATAGTAATCCCGACCGACAAGATAGCCTATATACGCGAAGCTGAATAAGGCTTTTTATCAGCTGACCTGATGGTCGAGCAGATTCCGTATCTTTCTGAGGATTTCTTCAGGCCGGGCACCTTTGGAAATGAAGTCCCTGAATTTCTCGGGTACGTCCGGGGCATCCGTCAGGTCATCCGCATAGCCGCTCATGAAGAGAAACCTGACTTCGGGACTGATTGCCCGTATCAGTCTGCAGACTTCGGGCCCGTTCTTCTTCGGCATCCATACATCGATGAAAACCAGATCAATGCTGTGTCTGTTCTCCGTATAAATCGCCAGGGCTTCTGCCCCGTCCGCGGCTTCCAGCACGCGGTATCCCGACAGGCTAAGTACTTCACTCAGGGTTCTCCTGGTATCGGAATCGTCCTCCGCGAGAAGGAGCGTTTCTGTACCGTCAGTGGGTGGACAGTGGAAAGTGGGGCTGTATTCCACCGGAGTCGCATCTGCCGCCGGCAGATAGATCCGGAAGGTCGTCCCCTGCTCCGGCTCTGACTCAATGACAATATAGCCACTGTATTGCTTTACTATGCCATAGGTCACCGCGAGTCCCAGCCCCGAGCCTTTTCCGAGCCCTTTTGTGGTAAAGAAGGGGTCAAAGACTTTTTCCTTCACCCCGTCCTCGATCCCCAACCCGGAATCAGAGATCTCCATCAGGATATAGTCCCCTGCAACCCCATAGCCGTGGGTCCGTATAAAGGTCTCGTCCATGGTAAAGTTCATGGTATGGATGAAAAGTCTGCCACCGCCAGGCATCGCATCGCGGGCGTTGGTTGCCATATTTAAGAGGACCTGCTCGAGTTGATTATTGTCTGCCAGGACAACGGAAGGGGCAGCGTCCAATTGCACTATCAGTTCAACGTGTTCGCCGACAACCTGATGCAGCAGATTTTCGGTCTTTTGAATGACGGTATTCAATGCCAGCGGCTGCAGGTCCACGGCCTGTTTTCTGCTGAAGGCAAGAAGGCTGTCTGACAGATTGGTTGCCTTGGCAATGGAGGCTGACACCTGATCAGCGTATTTGATCAGGGGACTTTCTTTCTCCAGTTTCTTCTGGATCAGATAGACTGCGCCCTTTATGGTCGCAAGGATATTGCGGAAGTCATGGGCTACTCCGCCGGCCAGCAGACCCACCGCCTCCAGCTTCTGGGACTGCTGCAGCTGGTTGTTCAAAACCGAGATTTCAGCGGTGCGTGCGGACACCATTTCCTCCAAACGGTCGCGGTACCCTGTAAGTTCCTTCTCTCTCAGGGCCAATTGCCTGGCCATGTCGTCGAATGTGGCCCCGAGGTTTCCCAGTTCCCCCCCTCCGATAAGACTGGAGACCGTGATGTTCAGATCTCCCTGTGCAATCCGGCGTGTGGCTTTTTCCAGGAGACTGATGCGGTCGACGATTGAGCGTTTGCCAAGCAGCCACGCAAAAAAAAGGGCAATCAGCAGGCCCACGGTAAACAGCGTCAGATTGAAGGCCAAGGATTTATCTATGGCATTCAGCACGATCGATAAGGGTATACCGGTGCGGATATACAAATAGGGCGAGTCTTCACTCTTAAGCTGGAGTTTGCGGTACGTGATAAAGCGCTTCCTGCCATCCATGCCCTTTTCCATGACCGTGCTTTTATCTTTTCCGTTCTGCATATTGCTGAAGGCCAGGGGATTATACCTTGTACCAACAGATATGCCCGGACCGGAGGCGCTCAGAATTATGCCCTGGTGGTCAAGCAGCAGATACCCCTTGCCTGACGGAAGCTCAAACCGGCTGAAGAGCTTCTTGTAATAGTCCAGGTCAATAGCAACAATGATGACACCTGAAATTTCGCTTTTTTCGTTTGTATAGGGATAGGCCAGAGGCAGTACCCCTTTGCCGGTAACCGGACTGATCAGAAATTCACCGGACGACAGCTGTCCCGAGGCCAGGGCTCCCTTGAAATGTCTCCTGTCCGAGACGTTGTGAGGTTTTACTTCTACTGCCGTTGCCCAGATATTTCCAGCCTTGTCTGCGATAATGAGATTTGAATATCGGGCGTTCAGCGCCAGGATCCGACGGAGAATCGGCTTTATCCGGGAGGCATCGGGTCTTTGTACCTCCGGCAGTTGGGCCAGTGCCACCAGCAGCTGCTCGGCGGCGTCAGTAAGATTCTGCTGCTCTGAAGCGATAACCGAGGAGAGGTGTTGTGTCTCGTTGCGGGCCTCCTGTATTGCCTCCGCACGTAATTTGAATCCCGAATACACGATAATTGCGGCAGCAGGCAGAGCAAGAATAGTGACAATCAGCAACAGCTGCGTACGTATAGAAGCCGAAAACAATCTGGTCACTGAGGTCCCTCTCTGCCGGTATGATAGCTGCCGTGAAAACAGCGCCCTGGAATTAAGTATAGCACAGGCAATTGCCTGCAGAGGCGCTGTGTTGCCCGCTGCGTTGGCTCCCGTTTCATACCGGGAACCCGGCCACAGGGGCAGATGATCTTTTGACTTTCCCCGGGTATTCCCGTATCATTAATGTAAGTAAGCGCTAACATTTATTGCCATGCAAACAAATACCCGAAATAAGATACTTGACGCAGGGCTGAAGCTTTTCTCAACAAAAGGTTATCTGGGGGCTACGACGAAGGAGATAGCCCGCGTTGCGGGGGTTGCGGAATTGACGCTCTTCCGGCATTTTTCCTCCAAGGAGAGACTCTTCGAAGAGGTTCTGAAGCATGACTCGTTCCTCCCGGTTCTCAGGGAGCTGCTCCCGGCGGTTTCCGGACTGTCGTATGAAGACGCACTGATGCGGATAGCCCGCAAGCTGCTGCTTGCCCTGAAGCGGCGCAAGGGACTTATAAGGATCATGCATACTGAAATCAGCCGCTACCCGGAACAGATACTCGGCATCTATCATTCGTTTATCGATGAAATGGTCAACACCCTGGCTGCATATTTTGACGGATTGGTCAAAACAGGTGCGCTGCGCGAGTTTGATACGGCGCTCGGGGCCAGGGCTTTTTTCGGTATGTTCTATTCTTATTTTAACAATCAGGAATTCCTTATGCTCCGCAAGTATCAGGCGCCGGATAAGGACAGGGTGGTCAGGGAGTATGTGCGCATATTTGCGAGGGGCACAATCAGTTCGGTGCCTGAGAAACGGAGGCTTCATTGAAAAAAGCTATTGTGATTATCAGTATCGTTCTGCTGGCTGCTGCCGCGGTCTTCTTTTTCTGGCAGAAGGACAAGGGCGGGCAGAAGTTCAGGACTGAGAAAGTTACCAGGGGGGATATTGTCGAGGCGGTGACGGCAACCGGCACGGTCAATGCGGTGACGACGGTTCTGGTCGGCACGCAGGTCTCCGGGACAGTAAAAAAGATCCATGTGGATTTTAATTCACCGGTAAAGAATGGGCAGCTGATAGCCGAAATAGATCCGGCAACCTTCGAGGCGCAACTCGACCAGGCGCGCGCCAATGTTCAGAACGCTCGGGCTAATCATGAGAAAGCAGAGGCGACTCTGGCGGATTCAAAGAGGACCCTGGCACGGAACAGGGAGCTTTTTTCAAAGGGATATATAGCGAGGAGTGACCTTGACTCGGCCGAGACGAATGTCGAGACGAACGCAGCGCTTGTTGGTTCGGCCCGGGCTCAGATAGCCCAGGCCTCCGCTGCAATGAAGATATCCGAAACAAATCTCAGATATACGAGGATAATATCCCCGGTGGATGGCACGGTTATTTCAAGGAACGTGGATGTCGGGCAGACCGTTGCCGCGAGTTTCCAGACCCCTACGCTCTTCACGATTGCGCAGGATCTCACGAAGATGCAGATCGATGCGAATGTGGACGAGTCGGACATCGGCAGGATCAAGGTCGGACAGGCGGTTGATTTCAGCGTCGATGCGTATCCTGATATTACGTTTAAGGGTATGGTTTCACAGGTTAGAAGCGCGCCGATTACCGTGCAGAATGTGGTTACCTATGATGTGGTGGTCAAGGTGGACAACCCTGAACTGAAGCTTAAACCCGGGATGACGGCCAATGTCACGCTTATCATAGCGGTGAAGAAGGATGTTATTAAGGTTCCGAATGCTGCCCTGAGGTTCAGGCCGGTCGAAAAGGAGCGGCCGGCCGGCGGCAAAAAAGGACAAACGGTTTACATTATTGAGAATACCAAACCGAAAAAGATCAGCGTAACCGTCGGAACGAGCGACGGCAATCTGACGGAAATAGTCACGGGTGAGCTCAGGGAAGGGCAGGAGGTGATCCTTGAGGCGCTCGGAGCAAAGGATAACAAGGCCAACTCCGCCTCACGTCCGCCCCGTATGTTCTAGTATGGCGATCATTGAGGCCAGCAATCTCAGTATGACCTACCGACTGGGGGATATCGACCTGCATGCCCTCAGCAACCTGACGCTTACTATAGAGAAGGGTGAGTTTGTTGCGGTGATGGGGCCGTCGGGCTCAGGGAAGTCGACTTTCATGAATATCCTTGGCTGTCTTGACAGGCCGACGGGCGGGACCTATGTTCTCGACGGACAGGAGGTCGGAGATATCTCCCGGGATGATCTGGCTGGGATAAGAAATAAGAAAATAGGTTTTGTTTTTCAGGGTTTTAATCTCCTTCCCAGAACTTCAGCTCTGGAGAATGTTGAATTGCCGATGCTCTATGCCGGACTCAGCCAGGCAGAGCGCACGAAAAAGGCTATGGCCGCGCTGAAGAGCGTTGGGCTGGAAGGCAGGGAACATCACCATCCGAACCAGCTCTCCGGAGGGCAGCAGCAGCGTGTTGCGATCGCGCGTGCACTGGTAAATGATGCTCCAATCATTCTTGCGGACGAGCCGACCGGGAACCTCGATACAAAAACCAGCAATGAGATAATGGAACTCCTGGTTAAACTTAATAATGACGAAAATATCACGGTGATCCTCGTAACCCATGAGAACGATATTGCCGCCTACAGCCGGCGGGTGATCAGGTTTGTGGACGGGGCATTGGTGAGCGACACAAGACAGGAGCAGAGGCGATGATAAGCTTTTCTTCGACATTCAAACTATCTTTCAGGGCGTTGCGTGTTAACAAAATGCGTTCAGCGCTGACGATGCTTGGTATCATCATCGGTGTAGGTGCGGTGATTGCAATGCTTGCCGTGGGTACCGGCGCCAGCAGCCAGATCACGGAACAGATTTCAAAAATGGGCAGCAACATGATCATGATTGTTCCGGGAACGACAACCGCCGGGGGCGTTCGGATGGGAGCGGGAACTCAGTCCACCCTGACGATGGACGATGCCGCAGCCATCCAGAAGGAATGCAGTGCCGTCTCTGCTGTCGCACCGGTGCATAACGGGGCTGCACAGGTCGTATCAGGCCACCTGAACTGGTCGACCGGCATTACCGGCACAACGCCCGGCATGCTGGAAGTCAGAGACTGGCCGCTTTCAGCCGGACGTCCTTTTACTGATCAGGATGTCCGGAGCGCTACCAAGGTCTGCCTGCTCGGACAGACGGTGGTTGATAATCTGTTCGGGAGTGCTGACCCTCTGGGCCAGATAATAAGGATCAAAAAAATACCCTTCACCGTGATCGGTGTGCTGGGGCCGAAGGGGCAGTCGCCAAACGGGCAGGACCAGGACGATACAATCTATGTACCGGTCACCACTGCCCAGAAAAAACTCTTTGGAACGACCATGCCCGGCATGGTCAGAGTCATTATGGTAAAGGCAAAGAGCGCAGCTGACCTCGCCGTGGCGGAGAGGCAGATCAATGATCTTCTGAAGCAGCGTCATCATATCGGTCCGAGGCAGGACAATGATTTTACGGTCAGAAACCTGACCCAGATGATGCAGGCCGCAGAGCAGTCTTCAAAGGTGATGACCATGCTCCTTGGCGCCATAGCCTCGGTCTCACTCCTGGTCGGAGGTATCGGGATCATGAATATCATGCTCGTTTCGGTGACCGAGAGGACCCGCGAGATAGGTATCCGTATGGCTATCGGCGCCAAGACCTGGGACATCAGATATCAGTTTATCATCGAGGCACTGACGCTCTCGATGATCGGCGGGACCGCGGGAATTGCGATCGGGCTCGGAGGGTCAAAGGTGCTGTCGATGCTGGCAGGCTGGCCCACCGTTGTTTCGGTTCCGTCGATCCTGCTTTCCTTCGGGTTCTCTGGTCTGATAGGGATCTTCTTTGGCTATTACCCGGCCTACAAGGCCTCGCTGCTCGATCCGATTGATGCACTGAGATATGAATAAATTGACTGATGAGTCTTAAAATAGTATGAACATGACTATAAGAAAATCCCTCCTTGACCTCCCTTTGCCAAAGGGAGGAATGATCCCCTCTTTGGCAAAGAGGGGTGAGGGGAGATTTTCTAATTACAGTCGAGTCGTGCGATATATAAGTTTATTTTTTGTGGGAGCGATTTCTTTTCTTGCGGTTACGGGTGTTTCCCTGGCCACTGAACTGAAACTGGCCGAAGGCTTGAAGCTGGCGGTCGAAAAAAGCAGGCAGATAAAAATTGCGGTGTACGAAGAGCGTACTGCTCAAGCTGATGCCGCAGTGGACCATGCCCGTCTGCTGCCTGCAGTCAATGCGTCTTTTCGGGGGACTGCGCTTGCAGATCAGCCGGCGGCAATATTTGGATCTAATACCGTGCCTCTCTCCCAGCGGGATTTTCTCGAATACAGCCTGAGCATACAGCATACGCTCTATGATTTTGAGGGGAACGCTTCACGGTATGCGGCCGGCAGGATGCGTGCCAACACGAAAAAACTCGATACCCTGCGGGTCAGGAATTTTGTGGCTATTGAATTTGCCCTGATTTTTTTTGATCTGCTTGAATCGCAGAAGATGCTTGCGGTTGCGGACAGGGAGGTCGAGAGGCTGACCGCACACATGCATAATACCCGGGCGCTCCTGGAAGAGGGATCAATCACCAGAAATGACCTGCTGCAGGCCGAGGTAAGACTCTCTGATGCACAGTCACGTCGCATCAGTGCGATAAACAGCAGACAGCTGAATGTCTCCCGCCTCAATAACATCCTCGTGCGGCCGCTCTACACAGAAATCAATGCTGTTGATGTTGACTTCGGGACTGTTTCCGTAACTGCTATGACCCTGGAGCAGGCCTGGGAGACAGCTGCAGGGCAGAGGCCGGAACTGAAGATTGTTGCTGAAACCATGAAGTCGCTTGACCTTGATGAAGCTGCGAGGAGAGCGGATTATTACCCCAGGTTCATAGTCAGGGGAGGGTATGATTTCACTGAAAACCGCTACCAGGTCCACGAGGGTAACTGGTCTGTTATTCTTGGCATGGGGATAAATCTTTACAGCGGCGGCAGTACCAGGGCCGAACTGCAGAAGATTGAGGCCCAGCGCTCCAGACTTCGGGAGCAGAAGGAAAAGGTCATTGAGGACATCAGACTTGAAGTGACACGCTATATCCTCGATGCCGCCACCGCCAGGGAGAGACTCCTGGTGACAAAGGATGCTGTCCTGCAGTCAGAAGAAAACCTGAGAATAAATCGCTCTCGCTACGAAGAAGGCGTCGGTACGGCTACTGAGGTCCTCGATGCTGTGACACTGCTGACGGTTGCCGAGACGAATCACTATAAGGCGCTCTACGATGCAAAAAAGGCTGAGGCAGCAGTGCTGTATGCTTTGGGCAGAGATCTGACGGAGGTATATCAATAGTATGGATGATTCTGTGGTTGCAGAAGCGGTCCGCGGAAGCGGTGTGGCAGAGGGCGGAACTAATAGCAGCAACGGCAGGAAAAGGACAATCGCCTTAACCACACTTGCTGTTATCGTCGTAATAGCTGCTGTCTCTGTTTTTTTCTATCTCAGATACAAGGCGAACCATATCTCGACTGATGATGCTTTTATTGAGGGGCGGATTCATACGGTTGCCTCGAAGATACCCGGCACGGTCAGGTCGGTCCCTGTCGGCATAAACCAACTGGTCAGGCAGGGAGAGGTTTTATTGGAGATTGATGATGCTGACTATGGTGCCCGGCTCAACGAGGCTTCGTCCAGTCTCAGTGCCGACCGGTCACGCCTTTCAGAGGGTGCTGCAAGAGTGGAGGTTGCAAAAAAACAGCAGTCTGAACTGGGACACCGGCTTCAGGCAGCCCGGGCAGGTCTTGATCTGCAGGAGGCTCTGATGGTACAGGCCGAGATGGACCTCAAACGCGCCCAGAATCTTGCCGATAAAGAGGTAATCTCCAGGGAGCGGTTCGAGAAGACCAGGACTGCCTTTGATGTCACTGCTGCCCAGGTGAAGGCTGCCCGTGATCAGGTCAGACAGGCGGAGTCGGCACTTGAGACCCAGCAGGCGGTGATTTATCAGGCTGAGGCCTTCCTGAAGTCGCAGGCTGACGTCATCAAACAGCGGGAGGCAGGTGCCCAGGCAGCTGAACTCCAGAAGGGCTATACAAAGATTCTATCTCCGTCTGACGGCTATGTCACCAAAAAATCGGTGGAGGCAGGTAACCAGGTGCAGCCTGGCCAGCCGCTTATGGCTATAGTCCCGCTGGACGATATCTGGATCACGGCAAATTTCAAGGAGACGCAACTCCGGAAAGTTAAGCCCGGCCAGAGCGTTGATATCCGGGTGGACATGTACCCGGGTGTGGTCGCAAAAGGAAAGGTCGAGAGCATCATGGCAGGTACCGGTTCGGCATTTTCTCTTTTTCCGGCAGAAAACGCAACCGGCAATTTTGTGAAGGTCGTCCAGCGAATACCGGTGCGGATTGTCATTGACAAGGATGCAAGCAGGAAAGAGGTCCTCAGGGTAGGGATGTCGGTCGAACCGACAATCATTATCGAGTAGCAGACCATCAACTGATTACTATGGGCTACAAAGAAATATCGTTGAAGCTGCCTACTGAGTATCAGGAGGACGAGCTGAGAAAAGCTGTCGAAAAAGAACTCCGGATAAAAGAATTCACCTATGAAATAGCCAACAAAAGTCTTGATGCCAGGAAGAAAGAGAACATCCATTGGCTGCTGCGGGTCTCAGTCCTGTCCAGTGAAATTGAAGGTGGCGAGCCTGACATATCTCCTTCCCTGACTATTCCTCAGCACCAAACAGCAGAGAAAGCAATTGTGGTCGGCAGCGGGCCTGCAGGGTTCTTTTCAGCTTTTGTCCTGCAGAAGGCGGGCATTCAGACCACGCTTATCGAGAGGGGTGCGGAGGTCCATAAAAGGGCCGAGGGGATCAGGGAGTTTGAGAGGACTGGGGTGTTTAATCCTGTCTGCAATTATGCCTTTGGCGAGGGCGGGGCAGGTACATTTTCTGATGGGAAACTCACGTCGAGAAGCAAGCACATATCAAAAGAAAGACAGTTTATTCTCTCCAGTTATATCCAGGCCGGTGCACCGGAAGAAATCGGGTTTATGGCACACCCTCACCTTGGAAGTGACAGACTCAGGCAGATAGTTCTCAATCTGAGAGAGGAGTTTCTGGGTATCGGGGGGACCGTGCTTTTCGAGACGCTGCTGGAAGATCTGAAAATTAAGGACGCAAAGGTGCTGGAGGCTGTCACGACAGCAGGCGTACTTGAAGCTGATTATTTTATCATCGCACCCGGTCATTCAGCCTATGAGACCTACCGGATGTTGATCAGGAGGGGCGTTCAGTTCCGCACAAAGAACTTTGCCCTGGGCAGCAGAGTGGAGCACCCGCAGGAGATTATAAACAAGGCCCAGTGGGGCCGGGAAAGCCTGCCCGGCGTAAAGGCTGCAGAATACCGCCTTACCTCAACAGGAGACGGGATTCTGCCTGTGTACACTTTTTGCATGTGCCCGGGCGGCATTGTCGTCCCCGCAGCAGCCTATGAAAATTTAAACATAGTCAACGGCATGAGCCGGTTCCAGAGAAATGGACAATTCGCAAATGCGGCCTGTGTGGCCGGCGTCCATCCGGACAGACTTATCGGCAGGGAATCGACCCCGCTGGAGGCGCTTGCCTGGCTGGAAGCCCTGGAAGAGAGTTTTTACCGATATTCAGACGGCTTCTTGGCGCCGTTTTCGAGTATCCGGGATTTTATAGGAATGAAAGTGACCTCGCAAACTGTTGAAACAAGTTATCCCCTGGGCTTGAAGCCGGCTGCTTTGTGTGACCTGCTGCCTGCTGAAATAAGCAGTGCGATCAGGGAAGGACTGATGGATTTCAGCAGAAAGATACGGGGCTTTGAAACAGGCATTATTATGGGGCTGGAGAGCAAGACTTCTTCCCCGATTCAGGCTCTGAGGGAAAAGAGCGGCTGTTGTGTTGACTTTGAAAATCTTTATATCGTCGGAGAAGGCAGCGGCTGCGCCGGAGGTATAATATCCAGCGCAGCAGACGGCGTAAAGGCCGCTATGCATATTATAGAGAGCAAGCATTGATGGACGACAGGGACGCAGCGGGTCTGAACAAATGGATTATTGCCCTGACCGTCATGCTGCCGACACTGATCGAGATCATCGACACATCGGTTGTAAACGTTGCTCTCGACAGCATACGGGGCAGTCTCTCTGCCGGCATTGATGAGTCAACCTGGACGATCACGTCGTATCTCGTTTCGAATGCGATCATCATCCCGATGACCGGATGGCTCAGCCGGGTCTTCGGCCGGAAACGGTACCTCATTTTTTCGATTATGCTCTTTACCTTCAGCTCCTTTCTCTGCGGCATCTCCTGGAACCTGCAGAGTCTGGTTGCGTTCAGAATACTCCAGGGCATCGGCGGAGGGGCACTGCAACCGATATCCCAGTCGATTCTGCTGGAAACATTTCCGCGGAAACAGCACGGCATGGCGATGGCGATCTTCGGGGTCGGAATCATGTTCGGCCCGATCATCGGACCGCTGCTCGGCGGCTGGATTACGGACAACTGGTCATGGCACTGGATCTTTTTCATCAACATCCCGATCGGAGTAGTTTCGGTCCTCATGGTCCTGTATTTTATCGAAGACCCCTCGTATATGAAGCGCATGAGCATGAAGATCGACTACTGGGGGCTGGTGCTGCTGGCTGTGGGCCTGGGGGCGCTCCAGATCGTGCTGGACAAGGGACAGATGGAGGACTGGTTTTCGTCCGGATATATCACAACCCTGACGGTGATATCCGTGGCCTCGCTGCTGCTTTTTGTCTATGTCGAATCAGTGGTGGAGCACCCGATTGTTGATCTCAGGACCTTCAGGAATATTTCGTTCAGCACCGGGACGGTCGTGATGTTTTTTGCCTTCTTCAACCTCTTTGGAAGCATTGTCCTGCTGCCGGTCTACCTCCAGACGCTGATGGGCTATACTTCGACACTTTCGGGCATGGTGCTCGGACCGGGGGGAGTTGCAACCCTGCTCGCAATGCCGCTCGCAGGGCGACTCGTGACAAAGGTCAATCCCAAAGGACTGCTGATTTTCGGGATTGTTGTATCTGCGTACTCAACATTCCTCATGTCACAGTTCAATCTGCATGCAGACTTTAACACGATTATCTGGCCCCGGATTGTCCTGGGCATCGGGATGGGGTTTCTCTTCATCCCGCTGACGACGCTGACCATGTCGAGTGTCCGCAAGGAAGAAATGGGCAATGCCTCTGCCATTTATAATCTGCTCAGGAACCTGGGTGGCAGTTTCGGGGTGGCGTTTGTAACGACTATTATCTCTCGGCGTGCCCAGTTCCATGGGGTCAGACTCACTGATAATCTTACGCCCTTCGACCGTAATTATCAGATGGCTGCGGAGAACGCTTCTCAGGCGCTGCAACTGAAGGGCATGGACCCGGCAACCGCCACACAGGGCGGACTCGGCATGATCTATGGGCAGATGGTGAAGCAGGCATCGATGATATCTTTTAACGACGCTTTTTATCTCCTGAGTGTCCTGATGATCTGTATCCTGCCCCTGGTGCTGCTGATGAGGGCGGGGAAGATAGATCCCTCTGCCGCGGGCATGCACTGAGGTTCGCAGAGGCGGACAGAAACACCTCAAAGACTCTGTAATGCAACAAGATCTTATTATTAATCACGTAAACGCAGTCAAGTGCTTTCTTTATAAGAGAGAGGCTGGCTGGCTTCATGCAAGGGCTATAAGGAGTTGCAGACAGAGTCTTTTCGGTATTCCTGTCTGCCTCTGCGGAAGGGTATCTAATAACAAACAAACTCGGATTATAGTACAATACCGGTATGAGGTTATCTGAGATGGAGAAGATGGGTTGAAGAAGACCGGGGAGCATATCAGGATACTGACGGATTATGATATCCACCTGCTCGGCGAGGGCAGTCATCATATGAGCTACGACAAGCTCGGTGCGCATCTGCTGGAAGTGGACGGCGTCCGCGGTGTCCATTTTGCGGTCTGGGCCCCGAATGCCAAACTCGTGAGCGTTGTCGGAGACTTCAACCAGTGGGACAACCGCAGGGACGCGATGCACCTCATCGAATCCTCCGGCATCTGGGAGGTTTTTATCCCGGGTCTTGCTGAAGGGGAAGTTTATAAATTCGATATCACGTCGAAGTATCATCGCCATCACGCCGTCAAGGCGGACCCCTATGGCTTCTGTTTTGAGTACCGTCCCAAGAGTGCCTCGGTGGTCCATGATCTCGATCAGTACCGGTGGCGTGACAGTGCCTGGATAAAGAGGCGCCAGCAGCAAAACTGGTTTGAGTCTCCGGTGTCGATTTACGAAGTGCACCTCGGTTCATGGATGCGCGTACCTGATGAGGAGAACCGTTTTCTTACCTACCGTGAACTTGCCGATACCCTGATTGAATACGTCAAGGAGATGGGCTATACGCATATCGAACTACTGCCTGTCTGTGAACATCCGCTGGACGACTCCTGGGGATATCAGACGATCGGGTATTTTGCACCGACGAGCAGATTCGGCACACCTGAAGATTTCATGTTCTTTATTGACCAGTGCCATCAAAACGGAATCGGTGTGCTTCTCGACTGGGCCCCGGCGCATTTTCCGAAGGATGGCCACGGACTCGGTTTTTTTGACGGGACCTGCCTGTATGAGCATGCCGACCCCCGCAAAGGGGAACACCGGGAATGGGGCACGCTCGTATTCAACTACGGCAGGAACGAGGTCAGAAATTTCCTGATTTCGAATGGGCTCTTCTGGCTGGATAAATACCATATAGACGGCTTGAGGGTGGACGCGGTGGCGTCTATGCTCTATCTGGATTATTCCAGAAAAGAGGGTGAATGGGTTCCTAATATCCACGGGGGCAGGGAGAACCTTGAGGCGATTGATTTCATAAAGAAGTTCAATGAAGTCACGCATGGCTACTTCCCCGGTATTCTGACGGTTGCCGAAGAATCCACGTCCTGGCCGAGCGTCACCAAGCCGGTCTACCTGGGAGGACTCGGTTTTGACCTGAAATGGAATATGGGCTGGATGAATGACCTGCTTGATTACATCTCGTTGGACCCGGTCTACAGGAAGTTTCATCACGGCAGCCTGACCTTCAGTCTTCTGTATGCTTTTTCCGAGAACTTTGTGCTGGTCCTCTCGCACGACGAGGTGGTCCATGGCAAGAGATCGATGCTGGAGAAGATGCCGGGTGATGCCTGGCAGAAGTTTGCAAACCTCAGACTCTTCTACGGCTATATGTTCAGCCATCCCGGCAAAAAGCTGCTTTTTATGGGAGGAGAATTCGGCCAGGGGCATGAGTGGAAATTTAACAGCAGCCTCGACTGGCATCTCCTGCAGGAGCTTCCGCATCAGCGACTCCAGCGTTACAGTCGTGACCTCAACCGGCTCTATGCATCAGAGGCTGCAATGCATGAAGTCGATTTTCAGCATCAGGGGTTTGAGTGGATCGATTTTCATGATACCGACAACAGCCTGATATCCTATGTTCGTTATGCAAAAGACCGGGGAGATCATATTGTGGTGGTCTGTAATTTTACCCCTGTGCCCCATTATGGCTATCGTATCGGGGTGCCCGAACCGTGTTTTTACAGGGAAATTTTAAACAGCGATTCCCGTCTGTACGGCGGCAGCGATCTTGGCAATGCCGGGGGCCTTCAGGCAGACCCTGTCCCCTGCCATGGCAGGCCTTTCTCTCTGAACATGACGATCCCGCCGCTTTCGGCCCTTTACTTCAAACCCTCCAGATAATGTCGTCTTTAAGCATTCTGCTGGCGATTTTTCTTTGGAGTTCGCTCGGCGTCATCGTCAGAATAGCAGATGTTTCCGAAGTAGACCTTATCTTCTACTCCTCTGCTGTGGCTGCGGCTCTCCAGGGGATAATCCTTCTGGCGGGCGGCTGGTCAAAGTTTGTTCCTGACATCCGGACCCTCCGGTATCCGGCTATGCTGGGGTGCGTCAATCTTCTGAACACCTTTGCCTTCTATTATGCCTTCAGGCATACGACCATAGCCAATGCAGTACTGTCCCATTATATTGCCCCGGTGCTTGTGGCTTTTCTGGCTGCATATTTTCTGAAGGAAAAGGCCACGCGAACTCTCATCCTGGCAATTGCCCTGTCGACGGCCGGGCTGTTTATTATGCTGGGAGGTTTTTCTGTCGGCAGCAGTGATTCTGCCGGCATTATCGCCGGTCTCTTGTCGGGGTGTTCCTACGCCGTGCTCATTATCATGGCGCGTGTCTATACACAGCAGCAGCACCCGCTGGTGATGTCCTTTGTTCCGAATGTGGTCATTATGATCCTCCTCGCTCCGTTTGTCAGGGAATTTCCTGTCCATGCAGCCTGGAGTTTTCTGGTTATGGGGGTGGTCCATTCAACGATAGCGCCGATGCTGTATTATTGGGGAATGAAGACTGTCACGGCTAACAGGACGGCAGTTCTGGGGTATCTCGAACCGGTGATGGCGATCATTTTCAGTATGCTGTTTTTATCCGAAGTGCCTGCATTGAAATCTCTGGCAGGAGGGAGCCTGATCATTTTTTCGGGGTATCTGACCCTTAGGGGAAAGGATAGGGTGCAGGCCGGACTATGAGGGTTTGTGAAATGTTTACCAGCATACAGGGCGAGTCAAGCTATGCCGGCCAGCCCTGCACGTTTATCCGACTGACAGGATGCAATCTGAGATGTTCCTATTGCGATACGCAGTATGCCTTTGAAGAGGGGCAGGAGATGACTGTTGATGCAGTTGTTGAGCAGGTGCATAAGGCAGGCCTTCCCCTCGTCGAGATAACCGGCGGTGAACCTCTGCTGCAGAGCCAGGGGGTGCAGGAACTGGCCTGCTGCCTGCTTGATAACGGGTATCAGGTGCTGCTGGAGACGAACGGCTCCCTTGGCATCGGGGATCTGGATCCCAGGATCGTGATTATTCTTGATCTGAAGACCCCCGGCAGCGGGATGGCGGAACAGAATGATTTTTCAAATCTCGGACACCTTAAAGCTGCAGATGAGATAAAGTTTGTGATCGGGGACAGGCTGGATTACGATTGGGCAAAACAGGTCATAGCGCGCTATGGACTCGGGGGCAGCCATGCCCTGTTGTTTTCCCCGGTCTCCGGCAGCCTCTCACCCCGCAGACTGGGGCAATGGATAATCGAAGACCGGCTCCCGGTGAGATTGAA
>PNOC01000027.1 GCA_013824615.1 Thermodesulfovibrio sp. | reverse complement strand
TGGTAATCACCGGTGAAGAGGTCCCCTATAAAGAGGCCTGGTTGATAAATCCAGGCTGTGTTTCCCATGGAAAGATACCGGTATTTGCTAAAGCATGCACGGTAGGTGTTGCCCCAATCTTTACAGGGTCGGGAACAAGACTTAAGATTCTCGAATATATGGCTGGTTGTATGCCTGTTGTGGCGACAGCCAAGGGCGCAGAAGGTCTTCTTGTTAGAAATGGGACGGATATAGTATTAGCAGAAGATGCAGGACAGGTTGCGACTGAGATTATCCATTTGCTGAGCAATCAGGATCTTGCTGTATTGATTGGAAACGCCGGGAGGGAAGTTGTGAACAGGCAGTACTCATGGAAAATTATTATGCAGCATTTTATTGATGATCTCTCTTCCCGAGGGCTAAACAACACCTGGCCAAAGGATAGTCAGGACTGCAGTAAGTCCTCTAATAATGCCGAAGTGAGCTTGTATGATAAGGATTTTTATCTAAAGCAGAAAAATGGGTCAATACATGCAGCGAGAGAGATTCTGCCGCTGGTCCGGGAGTTAATCACGTGTGAGTCTGTGGTGGATATCGGATGCGGCACAGGGACCTGGGCATCTGTATGCAGGGACCTGGGTATTAAGATCATTGCAGGTGTCGACGGGCCCTGGGTAGATAAAGAGGCACTTATGATACCTGAAGAGTATTTTTTAGTAGCTGATTTTACAAAGCCGTTTGATCTTGCCCGGACGTTTGATTTAGCCTTGTGCCTGGAAGTGGCTGAGCATATTCCTCCGGAGCATGAAGGCGTATTCCTGAAATCCCTGACAAAAACAGCTCCTGTTATACTGTTTTCAGCGGATATACCTCATGGCGGCGGGGATGGACATGTGAATGAGCAGTGGCAGGACTACTGGGTAAAACGCTTCGATGAGCAGGGGTACGTGGTAATTGACTGCATTAGGCCTGCAGTTTGGGATAACGCGAAGATAGCGTGGTGGTATAGGCAGAATACGTTTCTCTTTATCAGAAGAGACCACCTGGAATGCCATCCGGAACTCAAGATTATATCTGCAAAATGGATGGGCTTTCCTCTCAGGCTTGTGCACCCTGATCTTTTCGAAGAAACAAGCAACGCCAGGACCATGTCATTGAGAAAGGCCCTGGCAGCAATACCGTTCGGTTTCATCCGTATTTTACGAAGAGTACTCAGTCGCGTTATGGGATTTACACGGGTATAAAGATGCCGGAGAGAAGATTTAAAGTCCTCGCCTGTGCCTACGCCTGTAACCCTTATCAGGGGTCCGAGAAAGGGGTCGGATGGGGATGGGTAAACACCATTGCGGAGCACCATGAGGTTTGGGTGCTTACGGATGAGATCAATAAAACGGATATTGACAGGAAAGTTGCGGAAGCCCCAGGCCACGGTGATAATATCCATTTCCATTATATACCGAGGACCCGCTGGCTTACACTTGAGAAATTATGGCCTCCTTCATATCTTTGGACCTATCAGTTGTGGCAAAAGGAGGCGTATAGCTTGGCAGTTCAACTCCACAAAGAGATCGGTTTTGATCTGGTCCACCAGCTTACCTATGTGGGCTTCCGCGTCCCGGGCTATTTGTGGAAAATGGATATCCCCTTTGTCTGGGGACCCATAGGTGGATTGGAAAATACTCCCTGGCGCTTTCTCCCTATGCTCGGCTTTAAAGGATGTGTGTATTACGGGGCCAGAAATATTATCAATATGCTTCACAAGATATTACTGCTTTCAGTCAGGCGAGCCTTCAGGAAAGCAGATGGAGGTGCCATCGCCGCGACTGAGGGGATTAGACGGGAGATACGCACATGGTATGGCAGGGAGAGTGAAGTCATATGCGAGATCGGCCCTCCCGATAAGATAGCAACACGACATTCTGTCCGAAAATCGGATGAGCCATTGCGATTAGCATGGAGCGGTCTGCATGATCCGGCAAAGGCGCTCCCGTTGCTGCTTTATGCATTGGCATCGCTTTCCGGGGATGTTGACTGGCAACTGGATATCCTTGGGAGTGGGCAGTGCTCTGAGAAATGGCAGAAGCTTGCAAAAAAACTCGCTGTAGATAATAAATGCAGATGGCACGGATGGCTGCCTCGCGCTGAGGCGGTACAGCTTGTTCACGACGCCCATATTTTAGTAATTACCAGCCTTAAAGATCTGACCTCAACCGTTCTCATCGAGGCGCTGTCCCAGGGTGTGCCGGTTATATGTCCGGATCATTGCGGCTTTCAAAATATAGTAACGGAGGACTGTGGCATTAAAGTGCCAATCGAGAAGCCGGCCCAATTAATTGCAGATATATCGTCTGCTGTAGAGATGCTTGCACGCGATGAGCATAAGCGCTGTCTATTGGCTGAAGGCGCCTTGCGGCGCACCGCAGATTTTTCATGGGAAAAGAAAGCAGAGATTTTGAATATGCTGTACCCAAAGCAGGTGGATGCATATGGTTGTATTCATAGGGATAAGTACTAGAAAGTTTTATTCGTGATCCGGCATATTATGAGGATGACAACAAAGGTGACAGTTCTGCTTCCCGTCTTTAACGGTATGCCGTATCTGCCCGAGGCGGTTGACAGTATCCTGAATCAGACGTTGCAGGATTTTACGCTATTGATAATTGATGACGGCTCAACGGATGGCTCCTCCTCATATCTGAACGGACTGCATGACCCCAGAGTCAGAATTGTTTATCAGGAAAACCAGGGGCAGGGGGCTGCCTTGAACAGGGGGATCGGACTCTGTGATACGGAATATATAGCGCGCATGGATGCTGATGACATTTCTCTCCCCCGTCGTCTTGAGTTTCAGGTGGACTATATGGAGCACCATCCCGATGTTGTCATGCTCGGCAGCCAGATAAAAATGATAGCAGGCATAAAAGAATTTGCAGGACCAAGGTTGCCTTTGTCCCATGAAGATATCAGAAAGTTGCTGATGAAAGAAAAGGCCGTTTTCTGTCATGGAGCCGGTATCTTCAGGACCGGGATTATGAGGAAGATTGGCGGCTACAGGCTCCTTAAATCCGGCCAGGATACGGATCTTTTTCTGAGGATGAGCGAGGCAGGTAAAGTCGTGAACCTTGATGAGGTTCTCTATCTGATGCGGTTCCATCGGGAGTCTGACAACTACTTGAAGCAGGCTGAAATTAATCGGGCCGTAAAATATGCTGCTGAGTGCGCAAAGTGCCGGGAGAGGGGCATTCAGGAGCCTGCCTATGATGAATATACCCAGAGCCAAAATGGGCGCAGCAGCCTCGCACGGTTCCTTGTTCGGGTAGATTGCTGGTCTGCTTTAGAATACCGGAATTCCCTTTTGGATTTTGCAGAGTCGAGAAGGATCCGGGGGAGTGCCAGGCTTATCTGTGCATCGCTTCTCAGACCCGAGGCTGTAATCAGGCGGATTTCAGGCTATCTTGCCACGAAGAAGAAGGGGAAGAGTACCTGATGCTTGTCATCAACGCTGATGATTTTGGCTATAGCAGTGAAATCAATCAAGCAATTGTTGCGTGCTTCGAAAAAGGATATTGTTCCAGCGCAACGGTCATGTCCAATACGCCCGGGTTTGAAGAGGCATGTCAGCTGATTCATGATCACAATCTGATGAAGGACGTAGGAATACATTTTGTCTTGAGTGAGGGTTTTCCGTTGACCGATGACATCAAGAGATGCCGGCGCTTTTGCAATTCGGAGGGCAAATTCATCATGAGCCGGGAATCCCGGTACCTGATGCTGAGCAGCAGCGAAAAAAGAGCTCTTGCCTCGGAGTTGCGCGTTCAGATTTCGAAGTGCAGAGAAAACGATATTGCCATTACCCATGCCGATTCGCATCACCATGTCCACGAGGAATGGGGCATTGCTGCCGTTGTAATCGCCTTATGCCGTGAAGCGGGCATCCCGTATCTCAGAAAGGCACGCAACTGCGGCCCGGGACGGTTTGTTCTCAAAAGATGGTACCGGCATCACCTCAACAGGAGAATTCAGGAGGCCGGCCTGGCAAGAACAGAGTATTTTGGCTCGGCAGCAGATGCGCTATTCCTCCTGGGAAAAAGCGCTGAAAGGGCTCACTCCATTGAGATCATGGTGCATCCTGCCTATAACACCGGAGGAGCATTGATCGACGCCACAGACGGAGCGTGCATGGCGGATATTTCATGCAGATTCAGAATGTTATGACCGACAATCACAAAACTCGACAGGAAGCCTTCGATGCCTTCCTGCGAAATCCCGAAGGTGCCCCGGTCAGACCACAAAATAACAGTTGAAAGATAAATACGTCATAGTAAATGATAGTTCTGTATTATTATATTCCGAAGGAATATTCGGTATGTATCGACAGAACCGATGAGATTGAAGATCTGCCGGCTGACGGTGCATCTAAACGAGTGCAGGATTATGCGTGGAAAAAAGCTGGCAGCAAACAGGGCTTAAACTTATGACAGACAATAATAATATAGACAAAGCCGGCAACGGGTCAGCGCGTTATCCGGAGTGGATTGTTTGGTTAAAAAAATTTGTGTCTGTTTCAGCAATATTCTGGATTATGCTCTGGTTTTCTATCAATACCGGCCCATGGGTGTTGCGATCCCGGCCTGAGGATATGGTTGAATGGCTGCACTGGCTGCGCACCCTGTTTCCGCTTTTGGTTATTTTTTCCCCGGTCATTATCCTGACTTCAGGGCAAAGCAGAAGGCAATTGCCCGGCAACGTGAGGCTTTGGTTATTGTATGGACTGACAGGGCTATTGGCGTGTATATTGTCACCGGAACCTCTTGATGCAGCATATTGGGCGATTGCGTATCTTGCTCCGATAGCCGCCATGAAACTCTATCTCCATGAAAAAGATATGATGAATGAAATAGTGAATTTGAACATTCTCAATATGGTAATCCTGACTGTTTTCCTTTGTGTTCTCATATTTTTTTCGTTCGACGCATTATACGTCGAGGGCCGAGCCGGTATTACTGGCTATGGCATTGAGGGCAGGATGCCCCTGATAGCGCAGATGCCGATGTCCCGCTCCTCCGGCATGGCGAGATTTGCCGCAGTGCCCGGCATTTTATCTTTTATATACCTCTGGTTCGGGTCGAGCTGGACAAGGTTTCTCTGGATAATTCCCCTCTTTTTTTTCGCCTGGATTGTTGTCATAATGCAATCCAGGGGAGCGATTATCGGGTTTGGTTTTGTGCTCGCTTTTGAGATGCTTTTTCTGGGAGGGCGGAAAAGGATTCTTGCTCTGATCCTGTTGATTTTGTTCGGACTCATTCTCATGAGTGATGCGTTGCCAGGGCAATTATTTGAGGAAATAGCAGACTTCCTGAAGCGCGGGCAGAGCAATGAAGAATTGCGGTCGATGACAGGAAGAACAAGGGCCTGGGGACTCGGATGGAGCGAAATACTGAATGCACCGCTTATCGGAAGGGGTTTTCAGGCGGACAGGTACCTGATTGCCGAGCATGTTCATAATGCCTACCTGTATGCACTGCTGACCTCAGGTTTCACCGGGGCGACAGCATATGTATGCGGCCTGCTCTGGACCTGGATATTGTTCTTCAGGGCGATAAGGAGGATATCCGAACGTGAACAGAAACACAAAATATTTCTTATCCAGGCAGGCGGTATCCTGGCCTTTTTCACGGTCCGGGGAGTGACAGAGGGTGCAGGGGCCATGTTCAGTGTGGATTTCATGATAATGCTGCCTGTCATCACCTACCTGGGCATTCTTGATCAGGAATATGGCATAATACAGAAAGTAAAACTGCGATGGTGAATATCCTCAGGTCAGGCAGGCAATAGTCATGATACAGCAAAAATGTGCTTTAGTATGCGGTGCGGCCGGTTTTATCGGATCGCATATGGTGAAACGACTGAAAAAAGAAGGCTTCTGGGTGAGAGGGGTGGACCTGAAACATCCCGAGTTCAGCGAGAGCACTGCTGACGATTACCTTGTTGGTGATCTGAGAGATCCTGACGTATGCAACAGAAGTCTTGACCGGACGTTTGATGAAGTATATCAGTTCGCTGCGGACATGGGCGGTGCGGGCTTTGTTTTTACCGGAGAGAACGATGCTGCAATAATGCACAACTCCGCCATGATCAATCTTAATATGCTTGAGTCCTGCAGGAAGAATAACAGCAACAGAATTTTCTTTTCCTCCTCTGCCTGCGTGTATCCATCATATAACCAGATGGACCCTGATACCCCGAATTGCTCTGAGGATTCTGTATATCCTGCTTCACCGGACAGCGATTATGGATGGGAAAAACTCTTCAGTGAGCGATTGTATCTTGCGTATTACCGGGACTACGGGATGGCCGTAAGGATTGGGAGATATCATAATATCTATGGCCCTGAGGGCACGTGGGACGGCGGACGGGAAAAAGTTCCTGCTGCCCTCTGCAGAAAAGTCGTCAGGGCATCTGACGGGGGAGAAATAGAGGTATGGGGAGATGGGAAGCAGACGAGGTCTTTTTTGTTCATCGATGACTGCATCGAAGGAACAATCCGGTTAACCAGGTCGCAGATAGCTACACCGCTCAATATCGGCTCAGAGGAAATGATCAGCATCAATGAACTGGCCGGAGTCGTCATGGAAATAGCCGGAAGAAAATTAACGTTAAAGCATATTCCCGGCCCCCTGGGCGTAAGGGGGCGGAATTCAGATAATAAATTAGTAAAGGAGATGCTGGGATGGGAGCCCCTGATATCCCTGAAGGAAGGCATGGGGAAAACCTATGTCTGGATAGCTGAACAGATTCGAAAAACGGATGCGCTGACGAAATAAGCTGCTTCTGCTGCTATGCCTTATTCTTTTTTGTGCTCTCTGTTATGAATTCAATCCTGCCTGAGTTAGTGTTGCCGTTTCCGCCCCGCCTGCTGCTGGAGGCCGATAGTGAGCATCTTGCCTCATTGAAATCAGAGGCTATTAATAACAATCTTTTTATGCTTCTGTACAGCCAGTTATTAAAGCATCAGGAACATGCCGCTGTTAAGAAAATAGCGGCCAAGGCACTGGAAGATTGGCGCCCTCTGTATCTGAAAGGCATAGCTCATTGCATGAGACAGGAGGCCATGGAGAAAGAGGTTGTTTCTCTCCTCGGCAGTCATAATATTGTGGCAGTTGTCATAAGGGGGAATGAAATAGCCAGGGAGATTTACGGCAATCCAAACTGCCGTGCGTCTTCTGACATTGATATTCTCATACGAAAGCCTGATGTATTACGGGCGGATTCAATCCTGTCTGCGGCCGGGTATGAAAAAGGCGTTCAGGAACCGGTCGGCTACAGTTTAGCCCGAATCCACCACACAACGTATATACACCCGGACTGGGGCATCTGCATCGAACTGCACTGGAACTTCGGGGTCCCCTATTTTTTTAGTCTGACCTCCGCAGACATAGGGGAGGAGCTGAGCAAGAAAGATCCGGAAGGGTCGAAGCTGTCCCCCGAAATGATTGTGATAATGCTGCTTATTCATCATCATTCGCACTCCTTCAGAGAGATGAGAATACTCGTCGATATTGTATGGGCTTTGCACAAATACCGTGACACGATAGAGTGGCCGGATTTTGCCGGCAGGCTTGAAACGATCGGTCTTCTACGCATTACACAGATTACCCTTGATCAGATCCAGCGGGTGTGGAAGGATGCCCCGACGACGATGCCTTCACTTCCTGGCCTGACGCAGGGTATCCAACAGAGAGACTGCAGCAGTTCCGTGCTTCTGGCGTTCTATTTTCAGCCCACCATGGGGAGGCCGCAACACTCTCAAAAATACACCGATAAATTTATTGCACGTTTTGCTCTCGACAGGCCGTCGAGAATAATGACTTCTTTTTTCAGAACCTTATTCCCGTCCCCTGATGCAGTCAGGGAGTTATACAGGACTAGAACCAGTCTGGGGTTACCGTTTCTTTACCTGAAATTCATTGTCTGGAGAATCAGGTGCTGGACAGGAAGTCAGGGGTGAGGGATGTCTGGATATTTTGAGCGGCTCTGCTTCCGGAACGGCTTCGAAGCACAAGACATGCTGTTTACCGTTCATGCCGGAAGATTGGGGAGAACTTCGGTACCCTGTAAACCTTGCCAAAAGAACTATAAAGAAGGTATATTACTAGACTATTTTCCCTGGAGGTATTGAAATGTTTACAGAAATTGCTTATGCGATGGGGCCTGCTTCCCAGGGCGGTGGTCAGGGTCAGGCTGGCGGCCTGATGGGCTTTCTGCCGCTGGTACTTATTTTTGTCATATTCTACTTTCTGATGATACGGCCGCAGCAGAAGAAGGCGAAGGAGCACAAGGCCATGCTTGATGGCCTGAAAAAAGGTGACAGGGTCATCACCTCAGGAGGCATCTATGGCCTTATCGAGGAAGTCAGGCCTGATACCGTCACGCTTAAAGTTGCTGAAAATGTGCGGATGAAGTTCGGCAGAGGCTATGTTGTCGGACTGCAGGGCACTGAGGACGAGTAATCTGTCCTGATGGTTTCGAGGGTATACCTGTCTGCTGTAAAACAAAAAGATAAATTTAGCCTGTTTCTGGAGGTTTGATGAAAAAGAATTTACTGTGGAGATTCCTGCTTATTGGATTCACCCTGATGATATCCGTGGTCTTCTTTCTGCCCAATACGCCGCTTTTTAAAGTAATGCCGGAGTGGTGGCAGAAGAATATGCCGAACAAGGGTATAATCCTGGGTCTTGACCTGCAGGGAGGCCTGCACCTGGTATTTGAGGTTGAGGGCGACAAGGCAGTTGAGACCTCAACGGACCGTTATGCCTTTTTGATTAAGGAGCTGCTCACCAAGAAGAAGCTCCCGGCCGATGTCAAGAAAAGCGGACCGGTGATCGAGATATCACCCTCCAGTCCTGAAATTGCTGCAGCAGTAAAGGAGAGCTTTCCGCTGCTTGATGCAGCGTCGTCTGGTCAGGCTCTTTCGCTGCGGATAGCCTCAAAAGAGGTGACGAGAATCAAGGACAATGCCGTTGATCAGGCACTTGAGACTATCCGAAACAGAATAGATCAGTTCGGGGTTTCCGAGCCGACGATTCACCGGCAGGGCGAAAACGAGATTGTCGTGCAGCTGCCGGGGGTAAAAGATCCCCGCCGTGCGATAGAACTGGTTGGCAAGACTGCCCAGCTTGAGTTCAAGATGGTTGATGATGAATCCCCGATTGCAGCCCAATTGCCGCAATCAATAGCCCCGGGGGATGAGGAGAAGATCCTGGCCCAGTTTGCCGATAAGATTCCGGCCGGCGACGAGATACTTTTCGAGAAGAAGGTGAACAGGGAGACCGGGGTAGCAACAAAGTTCCCGATTCTTCTTAAGAAGCAGGCGGCGTTGACCGGAAACCTCCTGAGCGAAGCAAAGGTTAGTCTCGACTCCCGGTTCAGTGAACCATATGTCTCTATTTCCTTTAATGCCGAGGGGGCCAGACTCTTCGAGGAGGTCACCGGGGCAAATGTCAAAAAACGGATGGCTATTATTCTCGATAACAGCATATACTCAGCACCGGTCATTCAGGAGAAAATTGCCGGAGGCAATGCGCAGATAACCGGCAGCTTTTCCATGGAGGATGCCAAGGACCTGAGCATCGTGCTAAAGGCTGGAGCTCTGCCGGCTCCGCTCAAAATGCTGCAGAACGTGACGGTAGGCCCGTCTCTTGGGGAGGACTCTATTGCCGCCGGTGCCATGGCAGGCATGATAGGAACGCTCCTGGTCGTTGTTTTTATGATAGTTTATTACCGGCTTTCCGGTGTTATCGCTGATTTTGCACTTTTCCTGAATATTGTTCTGCTTTTTGGCGCCATGGCCTCGCTCAATGCAACGCTGACGCTGCCAGGCATCGCCGGCGTCATTCTGGCCATTGGCATGGCGGTCGATTCTAACGTTCTGATGTTTGAGCGTATCAGGGATGAATTGCGGGCAGGGAAACCGCCGCGGTCTGCAGTTGATTCCGGTTATCATAAGGCTTTCTGGACTATCTTTGATTCGCATGTGACGACCCTGATAACTGCAGCGGTTCTTTTTCAGTTCGGGACCGGCCCGATTAAAGGCTTTGCGGTGACCCTGAGCCTTGGCGTTATCATCAATCTGTACACGGCCCTGATAGGGACCAAGGCGATCTTTGACCTGGTACATTCCAGGCGGGACGTAAAGACGCTGAGCATTTAGCTATAGAACTCGCAGAGGAGGCATCATGTTAGAACTTATCAAAAATACCAATATAGATTTTATGGGCAAGAGGGTTATAGCCTTTGTCATATCCGGCATCCTTTCGGTACTCGGGATCGTTGCGATTGTACAGGTTGCCACCGGAAGGGCCAACCTCGGCATTGACTTTGCGGGGGGAACAGCGATACAGCTCAAGTTCGAAAAGCCGGTCGAGCTGCATGCGATAAGAAAGGCACTTGAGGAAGGGGGGATTAAGGACGTTGATCTTCAGGACTTTCCCGCAATCAATAAAGTCCTGATACGGGTGAAAAAAACCGAGCAGCAACTGGGGCAGGCCTCAGACGCTATAACCGCAGTCATTACCCAGAAGCTACCCGACAACAAGTACGTGATCGATTCCACGATGGTTATCGGCCCCAAGGTCGGCGGCAGATTAAGAGCGGATGCGGCGAAGGCTGTGGCTCTTGCAACGCTGGGCATACTTATCTATGTAGCGATCAGGTTCAAATTTAATTTTGCGGTGGGAGCCACGATTGCAACGCTGCACGACGTGCTGGCGGTCCTCGGCATATTTTATCTTATGGGCCGCGAGATAAATCTCATACTCATTACGGCGCTGCTGACCGTTGCCGGATATTCGCTGACGGACACGGTCGTTGTTTTTGACAGGATCAGGGAAAATCTCAAGGTGCGGTTAAAGGACCCTGTTGAAAAAGTTATGAACGACAGTATCAACGAAGTGCTCTCGCGGACTATTGTTACCTCGATGACGGTGCTGCTGAGCTCCCTGGCTCTTTTCTTTTTTGGCGGTGAGGTCATTCATGACTTTTCTCTTGCCATGCTCATCGGTGTGGCCATCGGAACCTATTCCTCTATTTTTGTGGCAAGTCCCGTGGTCCTTCTCTGGGGCGGGAATAAACCTCTGACAAAAAAATGATCCAGCTGGATGGGGGCCCCGGAGAGAAAAGCCATCCCGGGTCTCCTGTCTGGATTTTCCGAAGCCGGTCAGGCAATAGAGCATGATGGCCCGATGGCTGGTCAACAGGACAAATCCCGAATTTGTCGGACATCTTTCACGAGCCGCCTCAGTTTCCCCTATATCTGCACAGATCCTCATTAACCGGGGTCTCAAGACACCCGTTGCTGTTTCTGAGTTCCTTAATGCTTCGGTTTCCGGCCTTGAAGATCCCTTTCTCCTCTCCGGCATGCAGGCGGCTGTTGCCAGAATACGGCATGCTGCTGCACTCGGGGAGCGCATTCTGGTCCATGGTGATTATGATGCTGACGGGGTCACTGCCACGGCGATTATTGTGCAGACTCTCAGGACTGCAGGCATGGACGTACAGTACTTTATTCCGAACCGGATAGACCATGGCTATGGCTTTAATCAGCCGGGGGTGGACCGGGCATGCGAAGTCGGGGCCAAACTTATCGTGACAGTCGACTGTGGGATTTCTTCTTTTTCAGCAACAGCCGCGGCAGCAGCAGCAGGGATAGACGTTATCATTACAGACCATCATGAGCCTGTACGCGCTGTCGGACAGACAATTCAGCATGCTGCGGAACTGAACGGGTTCCTGATACCGGAGGCGATTGCGATTGTTAATCCCAAGCTCCAGCATGAGGAGGTGCCGAGACTTGCCCACCTTTCAGGGGCCGGTATTGCCTTCAAGGTCGGACACGCACTGGCCTTGACCGACGGCTTTCGGTTTTCTCCCGATGACCTGCTGTCCCTGCTTGATCTGGCCGCCCTGGGGACGGTGGCTGACGTAGTGCCCGTGACCGCAGAGAACAGGATACTGGTCAGAGAGGGAATGCGCTATATCGAGAGCGCCCTTCGGCCCGGGATTCGGGCGCTGAAGACCGTATCCGGGCTTGATGCCAGGACAGTGAGGTCCGGGCTGCTGGCCTTTACCATGGTGCCGAGAATTAATGCAGCGGGCAGGGTGGCCGATGCTCATGATGTTGTCCGGATGCTATTGGCCCGGACAGATGATGAGGCCATTCCGATTAGTGTCTGGCTTGACGGGTTGAATACTGAACGCCAGAAGATAGAAAGCGAGATATACCAGGCTGCCCGCTCGAAGATTGATCAGGCGGCCATGGATTCGGTCATAGTCCTTGCCGGAGAAGGGTGGCACCCGGGTGTTCTGGGCATTGTAGCGTCAAAAATTTCCGATGAATTCAACAGGCCGACCTTTATATTTTCCACTGATAATGGTATTGCCAAGGGTTCTGCCCGGAGTATTCCTGCTTTTGATATCTGCAAAGGGCTTGCGGAGTGCAGCGAAATGCTGATTACCTTTGGTGGCCACCGGCAGGCGGCCGGGGTGAAGCTCGAGGCGCACCGGCTGGCTGATTTTGAAGCCGCCCTGAGCCGGGTTATGCGCAGCACAATTCCCGAACATGACCTGGCTCCAACCCTGGAAATTGACGCTGATATTGCACTCTCTGACGTTTCTCATGCCCTGGCTGCAGAGATCGAAAGGCTTGAACCTTTTGGAATGGGGAACCCGGAACCTCTCCTGGGCTCAAGATCTCTGGAGGTGATCAATCCCAGGATTGTCGGAAGTAACCATCTGAAAATGCGGTTGAGAGGAAACTTGACTGCTATCGATTCCATCGCTTTTGATATGGGGGCTGCGTTCCAGCAGATGGATGCTCCGGAAAAGATTGATGCAGTCTTTACGCCCTCGTTCAATGAATGGAAAGGGAGCAGATATCTCCAGCTGGTCATAAAAGCACTGAGACCAGGTTCCTGACTCTGGCCGGCGGGGCTGCTTCCGACTGCGACGGGATCCTTAGCCGCAAACCGGCACCGTTGTGATAGAATATTCTGATGCGACGGACTATTCCCACACGCGAACTGAAGATCGGTATGTACGTCATCCTTCCTGCTTCGTGGTTCAGCCACCCCTTCCTTAAAAACCACTTTGAGATCACATCTGATGATCAGATTCGGGAGATTATGGCTGCCGGGTTTGAGGCTGTCGACATCGAGACAGATGCGGCTGCTCCTGAAAAAATGGAGAAAGCTGACTTTGACGATAAGCACCCATCCCCTCCTCCAAAATGGGAGCCGGGGAAACTGGTCCCTGATGAATTGCGGGAAGCTGTCAGCAGCAAGACAATGGCACCTGAAAAAAAAGCAGCCATTGTCTATAAATCTTCTCTTACTATAATGCAGCGCCTCCTTGACGAGCCGCGCGCAGAAAATATTCGTGAAGCCAAGGCAGGGATTTCCCAGATAGTTGATCTGATTATTTCTGACGATGCGACTTCAAAAAATCTATTGACTATAACCTCCTATGATTTTTACACCTATACCCATTCAGTCAATGTCGGAGTATTGTCGGTCCTGCTTTCTAAGATGCTTTTCAGCGAGTCACTTGCCCATAATATGCATGAGCTCGGGGCGGGGTTTTTTCTGCATGATATCGGCAAAGTGCGCATTGATCCGGCCATTCTCAATAAGCCGGGCAGATTGACTGATCAAGAAATGATGACCATGAAGGCGCATCCGTACCAGGGCTATAAAATATTGAAAGAAACGGAACAGTTGACTGAAGAATGCAGAATCATCGCCATGCAACATCATGAAAGAGATGACGGCACCGGATATCCCAATCAGCTCAAGGGCAGCGATATCCATGTGTATGGCCGCATCTGCTGTATTGCAGACGTGTACGATGCCTTGACCGCCGAACGGCCGTATAAAAAGAGACTGCTGCCCTTTGAGGCCCTGAAACTTATGAAAGAGCAGATGATTAACCACTTTCATAAAGAGTTGTTCGATAAATTTGTCCTTCTTTTTAGCTGAGATAATAAATATGACCATGAAGCTCGGGCCCCTGTTCGTTGTATAATAGAAAATGGCTGAGACGTTATCCCTGAAGGGCCTGCTGGACAAGGTCCTCTCGTACAAGAATGATGCAGATATCGCTACCCTGAAAAAGGCGTATCATTTTTCGAGCGAGGCCCACTGCAGCCAGAAGCGCAGCGAGGGCTCTCCCTACATCAAACATCCCCTTGAAGTTGCCTCGATCCTGGCGGACATGAAGATGGATGTTGCTTCCATCTCTGCCGGGCTCCTGCATGACACGGTGGAGGACACCGGCACGACGACTGAAGATCTCCGGAGCATCTTTGGCAAGGAGATCGCCTTCATAGTCAAATCACTGACTAAACTGTCGAAGGTAGAGTTCCAGACTAAGAAAGAGGCCCAGGCAGAAAATTTCCGCAAGATGCTGCTGGCCATGTCTGAAGATGTGCGGGTCATACTCATAAAATTTGCCGACCGTCTCCATAATATGAGGACTCTTGAGTTTCTTCCCCCGAACAAGCAGCAGCGGATAGCGGCCGAGACCCTCGAGATTTATGCGCCTCTTGCCAACAGACTCGGCATTGCATGGCTCAGAATCGAGCTTGAAGACCTCAGCTTCAAGTATCTGATGCCGGAGCTGTATCAGGAGCTTGTCAGAAAGGTCGCCAAACGCAGGGAAGACCAGGAGGGGTATATCCGGGAGGTCATTGACCTGATCAACCGAAAACTTAAGGAAGAAGAACTCCCCGGGAAGGTTAAGGGCCGGATTAAGCACTTCTACGGCATCTATCAGAAGATGCAGAAACAGCGGATCACCTTTGATGAGGTGCATGATGTCACCGGAGTCCGGATCCTGACCGATTCAAAGTCCAACTGCTATGCTATCCTCGGCCTGATCCACTCACTCTGGACGCCTATCCCCGGCAGATTCAAGGACTATATTGGGGTGCCGAAATCCAATATGTACCAGTCGCTCCATACAACGGTTATCGGGCCGAAAGGAGAGAGGGTAGAATTTCAGATACGTACCGAGGAGATGAACCGGGTTGCAGAAGAGGGGATTGCCTCTCACTGGAAGTATAAGGAAAAAGGTGAGCTCGACGAACGAAACAGCAAATATATTTCATGGCTGCGAGACCTGGTGCAGGTGCAGAATGAGGTTCCCAACGCTATGGACTTTCTTGAGGCCGTCAAGGGGGAGGTCGTACCGGAGGTCGTATATATCTTTACCCCCAAGGGTGAGATAAAGGAGATGCCGATGGGGTCGACCCCGGTCGACTTTGCCTACGGCATCCATACCCAGATCGGGCATAAATGCGTTGGCGCCAAGATTAACGGAAAGATAGTCCCGCTCCGCTATGCCCTAAAAAACGGGGATACGATAGAGATCATTACCTCCCAGACTCATGGCCCCAGCAGGGACTGGCTTAAGTTTGTGGTTACTCAGCGGGCGAAGAACAGGATCAGGCAATGGATCAAGGCGGAGGAGCGTACACAGAGTGTAGAGCTTGGCATTAAACTGCTCGAGACAGAACTGCGTAAGCATAATATGAGTAACGCGCTGATGAAATCCGATGAGATTCTGGCAGCGGCGAAATCGCTCGGTATCGGTTCACTTGAAGAACTTTTTGTGGCAGTAGGTTTCGGAGAGATATCCCCGCACCAGGTTTTCAACAGACTGCTCCCGGACAAGGCTGAGGAGGAGCCTTCCGAGCAGGTCAGGGTCAACAAGCCGCTTAAGGAGCATAAAGGGGTTAGCATCAAGGGGATTGACGATGTCCTGTACCATACGGCTAAATGCTGCTACCCGGTGCCCGGGGATAATCTCGTGGGGTTTGTTACGATCGGTAAAGGGGTGACCATACACCGGAGGGACTGTCCCAATATCGAGCGGATGGTTGTTGAAGAGGCCCGCTTGATTGATGTCGACTGGCTGGCGGCAGCCGATATGACGGCGAATGCCCGGCTTGTTGTCGAGACGATAGATAAGCCCGGTATCCTTGCGAATATAAGTTCCCTCGTCTCCTCAAGCAATATCAACATCAACCACCTGGAGGCGGTATCGACCCCGGAGCGGCACGGAATAATTACATTTCTCATCGGGGTCCGGGACCTGCAGCAGCTGCGGGGCCTTATGCAGAAGATAAAACAGATGGAAGGGGTCCTGCGTATAACCCGCTAGATGGGCCAGGGCGTGGGCATGATATAATAATGAGCCCGCCAACAACAGAGGAAGGAGAACTTGTTTCCCATGAAAAACATATTTATTGCCGGTGTTGTGGTAGCTCTGTTTTTAATGAGCAGTCCCCGTGCATACAGCTTTGGAGGATGCGAGGAGGACTGCGCCAAGTGCCACTCCCTTGAGCAGCGGGAAGCTGAGGAGATCCTGTCAAAGATGAAGGCGACTGATGCAAAAGTCGCGGGGATTAAGATGAGTCCTGTACGCGGACTCTGGGAGGTTTCGCTTGATAGACGGGGGAGACAGGATACCCTCTACGTAGGGTTTTCGAAAAAGCAGGTTGTAAGGGGAACCATTATTGATATTGAGGCCCCCGGCAACAGCTTGGCGACAGTTGTTCAGGAGAAAAAACCTGCTGATATCAGACCACAGGCGCCTGAGCGGTATGTGGAAGCCGGGAAGATCCCGCTTGAAGACGCCCTGGTACTCGGGGATATACATGCGGCCAAAAAGATCGTTGTCTTTACTGATCCGGACTGCCCTTATTGCTCAAAGCTTCATGCTGAACTCAGGAAAGTCATCGAAGAAGATAAGGACATTGTTTTTTATCTGAAGCTTTTACCTTTAAAAATACATCCGGACTCGCTCTGGAAATCTCAGAGCATTCTCTGCAACCGTTCTCTGACGATGCTTGAGGACAACTTCAACAAAAGACCGATCCCGAAACCTTCCTGCCAGTCGCCGGTGGTGGAGGAGAATGTGCGGCTTGCTGCTGAGCTTGGCATTACCGGTACTCCGACGCTGATTATGCCTGACGGCTTTGTGCTGTTTGGCGGGCGCAATGCAAGGGGTATCAGAAATCTCATTGACAGCCATCCGAGAAAGGGGGCGCTATGAAAGAACAACTGCGCTCTCCGGGACTTATAGTTCTGCTCTCCCTGATTTTTCTGCCGGTGCATGCCCCGGCAGAGGTTCAGATCAGCCTGAAAAATGAGGCCAGTATTATTGCTGACGAATGCCGGGAGGAGACTGACAGGCTGATCTGCTTCAAGATGGGAGGCAGTTTTGAGATCGATAAGCATGATGTCCTGTCCATGAAGAACGTTTCTATAAGGCAACAGCCTGTCTATGAAACCAGCGAGACCGATACCGCTGCTTCGGGGGTGTCGGACAATTCAGTGAAGCCCGGGGGTAAGAATCAGGGGGCTCCTTTGGAAGGTAAGGACCAGAAACCGGCGGCCATGTTTAATTCTTCAGATGACTCTGCTCAGAAAAGACTATCGCTTCAGGCGGAGAGAGAGAGTTTGTTTAGGGAGAGGCAGCAGGTTCAGGAGGACATCAAGAAAGCGCCGGACTGGATGCCGGCAAAACAATTCGATGAATTAACCAGGCGCAATACCGAACTCGATACCAGGATAAAGAGATTTAATGAAGAGGCTGGCAGACTTTCCGATAAAAAGAAGCAGGCCGTGCCTGACGAAAAAAAGTAGCAGAAGCCGGACCAGCCGGTTAGGGAGACTTTATCTTGCTTGTAAAGATGGATTTTCTCAGGTCGTCAAGTTTCTGCTGAACCTCGATCAGTTCTTCCTTGCTTCTTTGCTCAGCAAGGTCGGGAAAACGCCGTGCTACCTCCAGCAGCATTACCCCCAGTTCGGCCATTTTGGTGCTGATATCCGCAAGACCTGAATTTCCCTTGAGATATTTATTCCCTCTGCGCGTAGCGAGGTCCATAAGTGTTTGAAGTTCTGAGTCCATAGTATCCCCTGAAAGTGACAGTATGGAGTTTAGACTATCAGATTCAGGGCTGATCAGTCAAATCCGGCCAGGCAGGTTTCTGTTGGCAGGCGAAAAAAAAGGAAGGCGATGCCCGGCATCGCCTTCCTTTTTAGATATTCTTCTGCTTAGTCTCCTGCAGTACCTCCGATAATCATTACCTGGTTGACATTGTCCCAATATAATCCACTTGATGCCGGAGATATCAACCTCGGATTTCCAGGCGTGGGAGGGACATAATTGCAGGCTTGGGAAGTGAGCGGGGTTCCGCCGGTGCATCCAGCAGGCAAGCTTGAGACAACAGACCTGGTCTGGGTATTGTTAGCTTGACAGGCTGACCATCCTGAGTACGTAAAAGACGTGCAGGCCGTAACCGGTGGAACATAATTGCAGATCTGGGTCAGCAGTGGGGTTCCGCCGGTGCATCCAGCGGGCAAGCTTGAGACAACAGACCTGGTCTGGGTATTGTTAGTTTGGCAGGCTGACCATCCTGAGTACGTAAAAGACGTGCAGGCCGTAACCGGCGGAACATAAACACAGGCCTGAGTCAGTAATGATGCAGCTGGATTTCCAGTGCAGCCGGCAGGTGATTTTGTTGCTACCGTTCTGGTCTGGGTATTGTTAGCTTGACAGGCTGACCAGGCTGAATAGGTGTACGAGGTACAGGCCGTAACCGGCGGAACATAAACACAGGCCTGAGTCAGTAATGATGCAGCTGGATTTCCAGTGCAGCCGGCAGGTGATTTTGTTGCTACCGTTCTGGTCTGGGTATTGTTAGCTTGGCAGGCCGACCAGGCTGAGTAGGTGTACGAGGTACAGGCTGCCGGGGCTGCCGGCTTGCTCGCGGCGTCTCCGGGGTTTGTTCCTGCCGTGATCTCTGCCAGATTGGTAAAGCCATCCCCGTCAGAATCCTGGGATGCTATAGTGTTAAAATTATGGCCTGAGCCATATGCAGCGCCGTATGCATTGCGGGTTGGAACGTTTGTGTGGCATAGTGAACAGCTGAAGGATGAACTTCCCGACGCCGGATATGTACTGCTGAAGCTGCTCAGATACGATGAAACAGCATAAGAACTGCTGAGAGTACCCATAATGAATATAGTTGCCAATAGCGTGATGATAAGCCTTTTTTTCATATCTCCTCCTGGTGATAGTTAATAACCCTGAATCTGCCAAAGCAGAACCCTTGAAACCGGATGCGCGCTATATTAATTATTATTAATAATATATATAGTATTTTGTTTACTTATTCTAAGCCGCGATTATGGGTATAGTCCAGTTAAGTTTGCTTCATTATTCAGAGGCAAATAGGGGGATAGAAGATTATTACATTAGAACAGGGGCTTTTTTTTGGGACAGGAGCGCTGTTTCTCGTGGGAGTCAAGGGCCAGAATATCTATGTCACGGTACTGTCTGTACAGAAAAAAAGGGGGGGGGGAACTGATTCCCCCCCCCCGCGAAAGACTCAGGCGGTATAATTAAAATGCGTAGACAAACTTGAACCAGAACTTGTCGCCATCAGGCCTGTTTTTTACATTGGTTTCAGCCTGATATTTAAGAAGAAAACTCATGTTTTTATGGTCGTATTTGACTTGGGGCCCGATGCCAAAAACCTGCCCCTTGTTTCCATCGCCGACCTTGGCTCCGGCCTGCTTATCGTCGGTAACCTGCTTGTAATAGTATCCTCCGAGTCCGACGCTGAGGTTGTCAAATTTCTTGCCGATGCTGTAATCAACATGGAATTCCTGTCCGGAAGTGTAGTCAGTATCATCGTTCTTCGTATTGATATCGTACATGACCTTTGCCGAAATATCGAACCCGTTGTCACTTACATAGGTGAGCGCCGCTACCGGCTCAAAAGTCCAGTAGTTCCGGCCAATATTTGCCAGGTCGTGAGAGTTATAGGAACCTGTCGGCAGGTAGATATCGAGTCCGGTTACGGCATGCCAGTTTTTGGAGTGCCAGGACAGAATAAAGGGATCTATTATGATATCGCCAAGCCCGCTATTCGACTGGCTGTGGCCTGCGGCTGAGACATCCAGATTGACAACGGGAATAAAGGCATGCATGCCCCAGAACCCGCCCAGTATCTGTTGTTTGGTGACATAAATAAATCTGAAAACATTTGCTGTAGCCTTCAGGTCAAACCCGGGGACAGCGCTGTTGCCGCTCCCATCTTTCATCACATCTGCACGATAATGGGTGAGATAATCGATAAAGTAAAAGCCCGGAGGGGGGACTGCCCCCGACATAAAGTCTTCGGCCCCGTTGGGATAGGCCCCCCCGCCCATTTCGGTGGCCTGCACTGTTGTCGCGGGCAGAGCAAAAAACGATGCCGCGGTAAGAGCAATGCAAAGCATCAAAAACAACCCTGATAGTTTTCCCCCTGATAATCTCTTCTCTACATTGAGCATGTTGTTCTCCTTATCTGGATATTGACTTCTGAAAGCCTCAACATTATACAAAAAAAGCATAGCAGCCGTCATCAGTCATTACCAAATATCGCACGAGGCATGTTTGGTTTGACTCCCCGCGTCCGATCTCTATATACTTCAACTATGATGCGTATTGCAGTAATTGACGGGCAGGGGGGCGGTATCGGAGCCCTCATTGTCAGGAGGATCAGGGAGGAACTCCCGGATCTCGTTGAGATTATCGCCCTTGGGACAAATGCGGCAGCAACGTCGGCGATGATGAAGTCGAGGGCCAATAAGGGTGCTACCGGCGAGAATGCCATTGTCTGGAACTCTTCTCGGGTTGATATGATCGTCGGGCCCCTCAGCGTAGTTCTTCCTGACGCCATGCTTGGCGAAGTGACCGCGAAGATGGCAGCGGCGATTATAGCGTCCGTGGCTAAAAAAATTCTGCTCCCCCTGAACCAGGAGGGGGTTGAAATCGTGAGCGTCAGCAAGGAGCCATTGCCGCATCTTGTCGATACTCTGATATCCAGGATAAGGGAGGTTGGAAATGTGTGAGGCGAACGCCTATGTGTTTAAGGACGGGGTAGAGGAACTTTATCTCGAAAATGTAGATGTCATGAAGCCCGAGCCGGGGAAGATTTACCTGAAAAATCTCTTTGGCGAGCAGAAGATATTCGAAGGCGAGATACGCGAGATTTCGCTCCTGAAGCATCGCATAATACTCGAAAAAAGATAAGGTCGAACGGACCGCCTGACGCAGGCGCTGCCCGGCAATTACCCTTTATCAGGCTAGTTCAGGCCTGTCAGAGCTTTCTTCAGGTATTTTCTAATTGCCGCAATTACGTCAGGGGCATTGAGGGGTACCTCTTCCAGGTCCGCCCTGAGCAAGCGTGTGTCAAGCTGACACTCTTTTCCCTTCAGACTGCAGGTGATAATAAAATCAATATCAGGATTGCCTGCAATAAGGACTGAAAACGTATCAGCCAGATTGCCCAGAGGCTTTCGGTCAACATGACTGCTCCTGAAATAAGCAGATATCTGTGTGCCTTTGCCTTCGGCCGAGGTGATCAGTATGTCACCGTCTGCTTCTCTGGCGGATTGGGAAAGCAGTGACAGTCCGAACCCGGTCTTGCGCGTGGTCCTCGTGGTATAAAAGGGGTCCATGACCTGCCCCAGGATCTCAGCCGGGATTCCCCTGCCATTGTCGTCTATCTTGAGCGTGAGAATATCCCTATCTTCGTCAGCAACAAGCGTAATGGCTATGACCGTGGCGCCGGCAGCAACAGAATTTTCAGCGATGTCAAGAATATGAAGGGAGATATCTTCCATGAACGTTCAGAAGTAAAGGCGCCTTCCGTCAATGCCCCGGAGCGCAAGAGATAATTCTTCAAAAGTCGCATGGTTCATCACAAAACGGGTGGTCCGTCTGCCAATTTCTTCCAGCAGGTGCGCATCAGATGACGTTATCCACGGGGTCTGACGGTAGGCCTCATACTGCAACAGAGCCTGGTCAAAGGATGTACGGCCTGAAATTTCAAGGGCGTCAAAGGGGATTTCCGGGCTTATAAACCCCAGCTGCCCTATAATGCCGAAGGCCTCTCTGTCGATATGGCTTGCAACAGCAATGCCGTTGAGACTGTGTATCAGTTCAACAATCCTGTCCACAGAGAGGCTGGTTGCCCCTATAAGGAGCCTTTTGTTGAAGTCCAGCACTTCATCCCCGGCATTGACAACAACCTGCATGCCAAAGGCATTTTCATCATTTGCGCCGGGCTGAAGATGCTCATAGACAATCTCCTGCATTTTGAACGCTTCCTCAATAGTATCAAAGAGGCTGAGCAGATGGACCTCTTCCGCAGAACAGATTTCCATTCCGGCAACGGCGAAGATCCCTTTTTTCCTTGCCAGGTCTCTGGTCACGGCAACGTTCTCCGCGGAATTGTGATCGCATACTGCCAGAATATTTATCCCCAGGGAAGAAGCCTTTTCGACAATTCCCTTTGGTGTCATGGAAAGCTCGGCGCAGGGAGACAGGCAGGTGTGGAGATGAAGGTCAGCTATAAACTCTACCGGCATCTCAGGCCAAGGTCATAAAGGAGGCCGACAAGATCAAAGGCAGGGAGTGACGTTGTCATGATGACGACGTTTTCTTCCGAGGCCCGCTGCAGAGTTTCCGGAAGGGGTCTGCGGTTGTTTACCATGATGATGGCTGACAGGCCTTTCAGGGAGGCTGCAGCAACAATATTGAGGTGGACCTGAAAGGTTATCCAGACCTGTCCTTCCCGTGCATTGCCTATGACATCAGAAATCATGTCGCTGACATACCCACCGGAGACCCCACGCATCAGATCCGCACCCTCTGTTAATACTTCGAGAGACAGGCTGTCTACCAGTTGCTGCAGTATCATGCAGTACTCCTTTATCAGGTTTTTTCGAGATTAATAATAAATTCCAGCGTTGTTCCTTCCCCGGATACAGAGCTCAGCATAAATTTATCCACATTTTTTTTTATATTGGGGAGACCCATGCCTGAACCAAACCCCATCTCACGTATATAATCAGGTGCGGTAGAATATCCCTCTGTCATGGCAAGTTCAATGTTTTCGATCCCCTGTCCCATATCCTGTATAACGACCTTGATCATTTCCGCGGTCACATAATAATGCATTATACCTGCAACAGCATAGATGATTGTATTCATTTCCGCCTCGAAAGCGGCGATGGCGGCCCGACGAACAACCGCAGACGGAACCCCCATATCTTCAAGGACCCGCTTGAGGCTGCCTGACGCAGTCCCGGCCTTAACAAAATCCTTGCCGGTGAGAAAAAAAGTCCCTTCAGAGCTGCTTGTCATTGCCTGCCAGTGTCTTTGTCACTCCTGAGCCCGTTCTCATAAAGTCTGCCGCATGCTTCGAACATCGACAGCCCGGTCACCAGCAGGGGGATGGTTTTTCTTTCTGCCAGCATTATCGTGCCAAGCTCAGGCTTTTTTCCCCTGCAGAAGACTATGGCCTTGATATCCGCAACATCAGCGGTGCGCACAACCTGTGCATTGGTAAGGTTCGTTATCAGGAGAGAATTTGTAATGGAATACGAAAGAACATTGCTCATGAGATCTGCGCAGTAGACGTTTTCGACGACGATCTTTCCGTCATCATTGTTGGAAAGCATTTCTGCGCCGAGTATATCCATAATTTCACGCAAGGTCATATCTTGAGGGTATCGCACTTCATGCAGGAAATCAACCGGGAAAAAAACTGCGGGCGGCTGTCAGGAGTTTTGCAGATATAAAAAAGACCGTCATGCCGGCTGAAGTCAAGCCGGCATGACGGTCAAGCGTTCTGTTCAGCCTTTTGCCGGTTCGATCTTCACTGCATCAGTGCCTGCCGTGCCGTTCGAGGCCGGATAGGTCAGTGCATTTACCTTTCCATGGGGAAAATGCAGCGGGACGAATACCCTGCCTGAGGGAATGGTATCTGATATCTTTGCCTTGAGAAAGACGCTTCCTCTTCTGGAGGACACACGGACATAACTGTTGTCAGCGACTCCCAGTTCCCTTGCCTGCTGCTCTCCGATTTCAAGAAAGGTCTCGGAAACGACAAGGTCAAGGCACTTGGACCGTGTCGTCATGCTGCCGGAATGCTGGAGTACATCTCTGGTTACCAGTGCCAGAGGAAATTCAGCGTCAGGTTCTTCCCCCGGCGTATAAGCAACCGGCTGGAAGATCCGTGTGTCAGGAATATTTTCGTCCCGGATTGCAGCGTTAATTTCGGCTGTAACGTCTGCAACACTTCTGACCGAGATTTCCTTTCCCATGGCAAGCGAGAGGTTCCTGAGGATCTGCCAGTCAGGGAGTGCCTGCCCCGGAGCATCAATAATTTTCCTGGCAATTTGAGATACCCCTTCAGCATTAATAAATGTGCCGTCTTTTTCGGCCCAGGCAGCAGCAGGCAGCACAACATGAGCTAACTTGGCTGTTTCGGTCATCGCTATATCCTGCACGACCAGCAGGTCAAGGTTTTTCAGATTGCTGCAGAGTTTTGTATTATACGGGAATGACGAGACAGGGTCTTCCCCCATGATATAAAGCGCCCTGACCGCATCAGCTTCATAGAGCATCTCAAAGATATCCTTCCCGTCAGGAGCATCGGCATCCGGCCTGAGTCCAACAGAATATAGCCCATAGGTGTTCGCATATTCAGCCGGGATCTGAAGCGCATCTACATCCTCCCCCAGGAGGATTACCAGATTTGCTGCAGCCATGACCAGGTCGGTCCCTTTGCTGTTTTCAGTAAAACTGACCGTGAATGAGAGCATCCTGCTTTTTGCTTCTGCGAGCGCAACCGCAGTTTCGCCAAGTTCCTGCTCAGAAATACCGGTTATCCCGGCAACCTTGTCGGTGGTATAGTTGCCGAGACTTTTTTCGAAATCTGCAAAACCGGCCATTTTTGAAACAATTTCCCGGTTGAAGAGTCCCTTGTCAAGGATGATCCGGCATATCCCGTTAAGCAGCGCGACTGAGGTGCCTGGCTGCATTTTCAGATATGCAGAACTGTGGCGTGTCAGCTTTGTTCCTCTCGAATCAGCAACGATAAGTTTTGCTCCTTCCCTCTTTGCCTGGAGCATATTCAACCCGAAGACCGGGTGGGTGATGCTTATGTCTGACTCAATAACAAAAATCAGGTCTTTACCCAAAGGGGCTTTCATCTGGATGGGGTGCTGCGTGGTACCAAAAGCCTTCTTGAGGGCTTTCTGCACCTTTGCATACCCAAAGGCGGCTGCCGAATCCATATTGTTGCAGCCGACCACCTGCTGCATGAACTTCCTCAGCATATGGTTGTCTTCATTGGTGCACCGGTGTGAGCCGATTGCTCCAACCGAATTTTTCCCTTTTGTGGCCATAATAGATTTTAGCCTGTCGCTGATATACGAAAGTGCTTCGTCCCAGGATACCGGGGTCAAGACATCATCTTTTCGGATCATAGGGCTCTTCAGCCGGCTCTCATTGTAGATATAGTCAAAACCAAAGCGGCCCCGTCCGCAGAGATTTCCATCATTTCTGCCGGTATCTTCCTTGCCCCGGGCCCTGAGAATCTTGCCTTCTCGCAAGCCGAGGGTCAGGGTGCACCCGCAGCCGCAGAAGGGGCAGGTTGTATCTTTTTCTTCAAGGTACCAGGCACGGGCCTGGAACTTGAACGGTTTGCTCAGAAGCGCCCCTGTCGGGCATATATCAATGCACTGACCGCAATAGTCACATTCAAGTATTTCGCCAAAGGCAGGCTGTACCACAGTCGAAAAGCCTCTGTTTATGAGGCCGAGTGCCCCTCTGCCCTGGTGCTCGGAACATATTCTTACACACTTTCCGCAGAGGATGCAGCGATTTGCTGTCAGTTCAACGAGAGGGCCCCTCACATCCGGCGGCATTGCTTTGCGGTGGCGCAGGAACCTTCCTTCAGGCTTTCCGAATTCAAACGCAAGGTCCTGCAGATCGCACTCGCCTGCCTTGTCGCAGATCGGGCAGTCGAGTGGATGATGGACCAGCAGAAGTTCGAGGACCGTCTGCCGTGCCTTCTTCAATTTTGGCGTATCTGTCTTTACGATCATGTTAGGTGCAACCGGCGTTGAACACGATGCGAAGAGGCGGGGCTGGCCCTCCACCTCAACAACGCAGAGCCTGCAGCCTCCATAGGGTCTGAGCCGCTTGTCAAAACAGAGGTTCGGTATCTTTATTCCGTTCTGCTGGGCAGCCTTCAGGATGGTTGTCCCCTCTTCAACGGATACTTTCTTTTCGTTAATAGTCAGTTCAACGATCATTTATGCATCTCCCTTCTTCTCGCCTGTTGTTGCCGCTGCAGCGCCGATACCCAGGAATTCATAGGGATCTCCCTCAAAGCCGGCAGGGAGAATTCTTATCGAGTTGAACTTGCAGGTGTCATAACAGGTTCTGCAGTTGACACAAAGCTCCTGGATGATCTTGTGAGGGACCTTCTTCTCTCCAACGATGGCCTTGGAAGGACAGGCCCTCAGGCAGGCCCCGCAGGCCTTACACATCTTTTCGTCAATCCAGAACGTGGTCAGGTCGCGGCATACGCCGGCTTTGCACCACTTATGTACGATATGCGATTCATACTCGTCCCTGAAGTATTTTATGGTCGTAAGAATAGGATTGGGGGCTGTCTGCCCGAGACCGCAGAGAGACGATGCCAGAATATCCCGTGCGAGGTCTTCAAGGGTTTCTATGTCGCTTTCCTTGCCCTTGCCTTCAGTTATATCAGTAAGAATATCCAGAAGAATCTTGGTCCCGACGCGGCAGGGGACGCACTTTCCGCAGGACTCATCAGCCGTAAACTCAAGGAAAAACTTTGCTGTTCCCACCATGCAGGTATTATCGTCCATGACAACCATGCCGCCTGAACCCACAATGGCTCCGGTTGCCTGAATATCTTCGTAGGTCACAGGAATATCCAGGAGACTTTCAGGGATACAGCCTCCCGAAGGTCCACCGAGCTGCACTGCCTTGAATGTTCTGCCCTTCTTGGGCCCGCCGCCTATGTCATAGATGATGGTCCTGAGCGGAATGCCCATCGGGACTTCAACCAGGCCGACATTGCTGATAGCGCCCGTGAGGGCAAATACCTTGGTGCCGGCGCTCTTTTCTGTCCCGAGGCTTCGGTACCAACCGGCCCCATTGAGGATAATAGGGGATATCTGGGCCAGGGTCTCTACGTTATTCAATACTGATGGTTTGTCCCATAAGCCTTTAACGGCCGGGAAGGGGGGGCGTGGTCTTGGCATGCCGCGTTTTCCTTCAATCGAACGCATCAGCGCGGTTTCCTCGCCGCAGACAAAAGCCCCGGCACCCAGATATATCTCAAGCACAAAATCAAAGCCGGTATCCAGAATATTCTTGCCGAGCAGGCCGGCCTCGGTCGCCTGGTCTATTGCCAGTTGGAGGCGCTGTACGGCGAGCGGATATTCTGCCCTGACATATATAAATCCATGATGGGCCCCAATAGCCTTGGCGCCGATGATCATGCCTTCGATGACTGAATGAGGATCAGCCTCCATGACCGACCGGTCCATGAAGGCACCGGGGTCGCCTTCGTCTCCATTGCAGAGCATGAACTTGATGTCTGATTTGACCTTGGAAGCAAATTCCCATTTCATGCCTGTGGGGAAACCGGCACCGCCTCTGCCGCGGACTCCGGAGTCCTTGATCACCTTGATAATATCCTCGGAAGTCATCTCGGTGAGCGCCTTTGCCGCTGCCAGGTACCCATCGCGTGCAATGTACTCTTCGATCTTCTCAGGATCAATAAGCCCTTTATTTCTCAGAACCCGCAGGACCTGATGTTTGAAAAAGGGGATATCTTTCATTAACGGAATGGCAGTCTTTTTCTCCGGTTCCTTGAACATCAGCTTCTGATAGGGCCTGCCTTTCAGAAAATGCTCTTCGACCAGGGTGGGGACATCCTCGACGGTTAATTTTTGGTAAAAGATCTCATCCGGATAGACCGCCATAACAGGGCCTTCGGCACAATAGCCATTGCAGCCGGTCAGGACTATCTTGAGTTCGTCTTCAAGCCCTCTCTTTTTTATTTCATCACGGAGCGCAGCATGCACCTTCGCGCTGCCGCTGGCAACACAGCCGGTCCCCGCACAGAGCATTAAATTTGCCCGAAACTTTTCCATCCTATTTCCTCCTCAGCGTCTTGTATCTAATACGTTGTTTCACTGCCGACGACCAGGCCATATTTTTCAACGGGGGTTCCCCCCATGATGTGTTCTTTGAATATTACTCTCATCTTGTCGTCATTCAGATCGCAGTATTTCACCGGCGGCTGGTCCATTATCTCTACAGTCGCCAGTGGTTCGCGGGCGCAGAGTCCGGCACAGCCGGATGTGGTTATAATAACGTCGGTCAGGTTCGCTTTGGTAATCTCATCCATAAGCGCTGTCATGACATTGCGTGCGCCCGCGGCTATGCCGCAGGTACCCATATGTACCGTAACCTTTGCCCTGTATCCGCCTTCTCTCAGCGTGAAATCTGCCCGGTGTTTTTCTTTTATTTTTTTTAAATCTTCAATGGTCAGTCTTGGCATATTAATTCTCCTTTCCCGTCAGGTCTGCTTCTGCTTCCTCGGTCACTGCCGCTCCGACAGCGGACTGGTCATAGCGGCCGATGATTTCCAGGGCCTTTTTCGCTGACATGGCTCCAAAGGTTTCCTGATCGATGACCATGACCGGTGCAAGGCCGCAGGCCCCGAGGCAGCGTACTCCTTCGAGGGAGAACTTTCTGTCTTCTGTTGTTTCCCCTATATCTATCTTCAGGACATCCTTAATCTTACTTGTCACAGCTTCAATTCCCTTGACGTAGCACGCCGTCCCGAGGCATACCCGTATATTATGGTCTCCCCGCGGTTTCATGGTAAAAAAAGAATAGAAGGATACCACGCCGTGAACTTCAGCCACCGGGATATTCAATCCCCTCGAGATCCTTCTCTGCACCACGGGTGGCAGGTACCCTACAATCTCCTGGGCACGCTGCAGAACCGGGATAAGACTTCCCGGCCTGTTTTTATATTGCTGGATGACCCGGTCCAGTTCAGCTGCCATGGCAGGAGGGAATTCCTCACCAGCCGATTCCTCTTTGGATTTCCGGCCTTCTGTCCATTCGACTGCCCGCGCCGTAACGTCGAGCAGGACTGACGGGGTGAAAGGCTTTGGCACGTAATCTATGATCCCGAGTTCAAGGGCGTCTTTTATGGTATCCTGTGACGGATAGCCGGTGATAATGACGATGCCGATTACCTGAGAGGATTTTCTGATCCACTTGATGAGCGTCAATCCGTCGACCTCAGGCATCTTAAGATCGGTAAAGACGAGGTCATAGCCGCCCTTTTCAAGCTTGAGGATCGCCTCCCGCCCACCGGCAGCGCCTTCAACGTCGTAGCCTTCGCTTCTCAGCACCCGCTCTGCGCTTTTTATAACAACAGGTTCATCATCAACTATCAATATCCTGGGTCCTGCCATATTTTTCCTCCTGGAGTTCTCTTGTTTATCGCTGCCTTGTGCTAGACGTGGGCTGTCGAGAGCGGCTCAACGCGGGCCAGCCAGAGAAGCCACCCCTCACTGAGGTTATCGCGGACGAGTGCGCTCATGGCTGCATTCGCCTCCTTGTTTATTTCCACGATCCTTCCGGACATCGGGGACACCAGGTCTTCCTCCCTGCCGCCGCCGGAAATAATCTTTCCGAAGGATTCTCCTGCCATAACGGCTTTCAGGTCAGTGCGCATATCAACATACGTCAGTTGTCCGCTGAGCAGCCAGTACCGTACATCGCAGCCTATTTCCCACATGCCGTTGGTGAGTGGCCGGGCCCAGGTCCCTTCTTTATAGAACAGGACCGGATTTGCCGTATCCCGCAATGAAACAATATCATTTCTGAATTCGTCGATAAAGGCCTTTCTGAGGATCCAGCCCTTATTGTCGAAGACCTTTCCCGCGACGTTCAGCATGAACTCGGGGGTGAACGGCTTTTCTATAAACTCGAAGGCGCCGAGGGTGACTGACTCCTTTGCGTCCTCCAGTGTCGGATAGCCGGTAATAATGACTACATCCAGCTTTGGCTGGATCAGTTTTGTTTCCCGCAGGACGGTGATCCCGTTTATATCAGGGAGTCTGACGTCGGATATCAGAAGGTCGAATTCCTCATTCGAGATTTTCTTGATGGCATCCTCGCCTCTGTTGGCTGTGACGATATTGTACCCTTCTGCGCCGAGGATTCTCTTGCAGCTGAGTGTAACGACAGGGTCGTCATCGAGTACTAAAACCTTCCCCTTCTTTTCCATGTGAGTCCTCCCTAAATAATATTAAAACCCTATGCCGTTTTTTTGTGAGCAAACGCCTTTGCTACCGATGCGATAAGACCATCAGGGGTGAACGGTTTTTCGAGGTAGTCGAAGGCCCCGAGTTTTATCGCCTTGACCGCCGTATCAACGGTCTGATAGCCGGTGATGATAATTACTTCAACCTGGGGCCACTTTTCTTTGACCCGGCGCAGGATTTCAATGCCATCGATTTCCGGCATCTTCAGGTCCGTCAGTACAAGATCAATAGGCCCCTGCTCAAGCAGGGCCAGTCCGTCAAATCCGTTTTTGACGAGGGTTACCTCATATCCTTCTGGTACGAGGGTCCGGCTGCAGCTTGTTCTGACGATATCCTCATCGTCGACAACCAGTATTCTGCCTTTGCTCATACCTCTTCCCTGTATGCGGGAAGTTGCACAAAGAAGCTTGTACCCTCTCCCATTTTGCTGTTGACCAGCAGTTTGCCGCCGTGGTCCTGGATAATGCCGTGACTGACGGCAAGGCCCAGGCCAGTCCCTTTGCCTACCGGTTTAGTCGTAAAGAACGGCTCAAATATTTTCTCGATATTCTCCGGACTGATGCCGGTTCCGGTGTCGCGGAACTCTATCTCGGCAACAGGTTGGCCTTCGTCAGTAATGTTCTTGGAAATAACCGTAATGGTTCCCTTCCCTTCGACTGCATCGGCTGCATTGATAATCATATTGGTAAATACCTGTTGCAACTGCGAGGCATCGGCCTTGACGCGATGCAGAGACTCGTCAAACTCCGTGATGAGCTTGATGTTGAAAAAGTCCGCCTTATTCCTTACGATGTTAAGGGAACGGTCCAGCACATCGTTGACATTTGTCGGAGCTTTTTCGGCTGCTGAAGCCCGGGCAAACCCGAGCAGGCCTTTGATAATATTCGAGCAGCGGTTTGCCTGTTCAATGATCACCTCAACGTCTTCCCGTTCCTGAGTTCCGGGAGGAAAGCGTTTCAGAAGCAGGTGTCCGAAGGTCACAATACCGGTCAGGGGACTGTTGATTTCGTGAGCAACACCGGCAGCCATTCTTCCGAGAGAGGCCAGCTTTTCAGAGTGAATGAGCTGTGCCTGTGCCATGTGGATTGCCTGGGTTTTTTCCTGGACTTTTTTCTCGAGGGTGTTGCCCCATTCGACGAGCTCAACCTTGGTTTTCTTCAGGTCTGAGGTCATGGCGTTGAAGGCCCGGGCGAGATCTCCCATTTCATCCTTTGTCCTGATGTCCAGCGTGTAGTCAAGATCACCGCCGGCTACCCGCTCCATGCCCTGCTTCAGAAGGCTGACAGGGGTCGATACCAGATTCCAGAGGATGGTGCAGAGGGCGATCGATATCACGAACAGGAATATCAGAATATACATGGTTATAGCAATACCCTGCTGTTGAATACTTTTGTCCAGATGGGCCAGTGATACATTTGCCTCGACCAGTCCCAGCATTTTCTGGTCCCTGGAATGAAAATGGCAGGAGGCAGTATAGCACGCCCGCTCATTGTAAATGGGATGCATGATATTCAGGACGCGCTTGTTCTCGCTGTTACGGATAAACGAAACCACCGGCTTATCAGACGGGCTGAGGCCGGTGCCGTGACAGCGGACACAGGAAGGACTGTCTTTCTTCATTCGCACGCCTGCTTCATCGCTTTTGGAAGAATAGGCGATCTTTCCGGTGCAGTCAAAAATTCTGACGCTCAGGACTCCTTCCGACGACCCGATGGCCTCGATGGTCTGCTGTATCAGCACGCTTTGAGCTGTAATCATGCCGTAGTGCGTACTCTTCTTGATATAGTCGACGAACGAGTAGGCGTACTTGACCGAGTTCTCGAGAAGTTCTTTTTCCTGATGCCGGAAGAGAAAGTACCAGAATATCGTGCTCCCGACGATCATCAGCGTCCCGATGGTAAGGAGGAGTTTACCCGTCAGCGAGTGCAATGATTTCTTAACAAGCATATCCATGAAATTTATACCATTTCTTTGATTTATGCAAGATAAAACCTTTTTAAATTTTTTTTATTTTTTTACTTGACTTCTCAGTCTCGTTTTAATATAAATTATAACGTCATGCCCGGAACTTTTATGCCGTCTCAATATTTGCCGGTTCTACTTTTTCTTATGGCCGCTACGGCCTTCGGAATCGGCTCCCTGTTACTCGGAGAGTTGTTCAGACTCAAAAGGCCTTACGCTGAAAAGCTGATGCCGTACGAGTCGGGCAACAAGCCGGTGGGCAATGCACACGTAAGGTTTTCGGTCAAGTTTTATATTATAGCCATGCTCTTTGTGGTGTTTGATGTTGAAGCAGTTTTTTTATATCCCTGGGCTCTGGTGTTTGATGCCATAGGGCTCTACGCATTCATCGAGATGATAATTTTTATCGTCATATTGCTCATAGGCTATATCTATGCCTGGAGAAAAGAGGCATTTGTATGGGATTGATAACCTCTCCGACAGCACTGTCGCTCGTCGAGGCTGAAGAAGGGACAAAGATCCTTGCTCCGAATATTGTCATAACGTCTTTTGACAAGGTCATCAATTGGGCCCGTGTTTCATCTCTCTGGCCGATGACGTTCGGACTGGCCTGCTGCGCCATCGAGATGATGGCGGTCTATGCCAGCCATAATGACCTGGACCGCATGGGTATCATCCCGCGTGGTTCTCCCCGGCAGTCGGACTTTATGTTTGTAGCCGGCACCGTGACAAAGAAAATGTCCGAAGTCGTCAGACGCGTGTATGATCAGATGCCCGAACCCCGGTACGTCATCTCGGTCGGGAGTTGTGCCAACAGCGGTGGCATATTCAATACGTACAGTACGGTGCAGGGGTGCGATACGTTCCTTCCTGTCGATGTCTATATCCCCGGGTGCCCGCCGAGGCCAGAGGCCTTTATTGAGGGAATTATCAAGCTCCAGGAAAAGATGATGAGGGAGCAGTTCCACTGGAGCCGATGGAGATAGATGCCCTGCTTTATAGCGTTTAAGGGCGTCTACGTACAAAAACGCAGTACGGGTAAAACATAAAATGGAACCACTAAAAATAGCTGATGAGATAAAAGAGCAGTTTCCGGACGAAGTCCTTGATATCAGGGAGTTCCGTGGGCAGGTTGCGGTTACCGTGAAAAAAGCTCGCATCGTCGAGCTCTGCCGGTATCTGCATGATGAGCCGTCACTGTTCTTTGATTTCCCTGCAGACCTGTTCGGCATTGATTACTTGGGTAAAAAAGAGAACCGTTTTGCAGTTGCCTATAATCTTTACTCCATCAGGCACCGGCACAGGATAGTCCTGAAGGCCGAGGTTGCGGAGGCATCTCCGGTGATTGATTCGGTATTGCCGGTTTGGGCCGGGGTCAACTGGCATGAACGCGAGTGTTTTGACCTCTTTGGCATTACCTTTACCGGACATCCCGACCTGAGGAGGATACTGCTTCCTGAGGGCTGGGAAGGTTACCCGCTCAGAAAAGACTACCCGCTGAAGGGACCAGGCCCTGACCAGGAATGGCCGGGGTTTGTCGATGTGCTTGATCGAGCTGAGCAGTATAAAAAATATGAGTGGCATGGATAACCGCCTCCCCCTGCTTTGCAAGGCAGTGCGCTCGCTGGCATAAGAGAGATAATGGATAATTTATTCGACGATACAGAGACTACATTCGAAACAAAGCAGCTGACGGTCAGCTTGGGGCCGCAGCATCCGGCCACGCATGGTGTTCTCAGGCTGGACCTTGACCTGAATGGTGAGACCGTTGTCAAATGCACCCCGTATGTCGGGTATCTTCACCGCGGAATCGAGAAGTTAGGTGAGAACAAGACCTATTTTGCAGCTCTACCTTTGAGTGACCGGCTGGACTATATTTCGTCCATGAATAACAATGTCGGCTATGTCAACGCGGTCGAGAAGCTTTTTGGCATCGAGGCTCCGGAGAGGGCAAAGTTTATAAGAACGATGGTAGCAGAGATGGGCAGACTGTCAAGCCATATTGTCTGGCTCGGGACTCATGTTCTGGATATTGGGGCTACCACGCCGTTTTTGCTGGCGATGACCGCACGGGAAAAGATATTGGATCTTTTTGAGATTCTCTGCGGTGCGCGTCTGACAGTCAGTTATCCACGAATTGGTGGTGTGCGCAACGACATCTCTCAGCAGTTTCTGGATGAACTATATGCCTTTGTCCTTGATTTCCCCTCGAGAATGGATGACTATGAAACGCTGGTCACCGAAAACAGGATCTGGAAAGAGCGGACGGTCGATGTCGGCATCATCTCGGCAGAGGAGGCCATAAACTGGGGACTGACCGGTGGTACCCTGCGAGGCTCAGGTGTTGATTATGATGTCCGCAAGTATGCACCGTATGATGCCTACGATAAGGTTGACTTTAAAGTCCCGGTCGGCGTTAAAGGCGATTGTTATGACCGCTATCTGGTCAGGGTCGGCGAGATGCGGGAGGCCAACAAAATCATACAGCAGTGTATCGAGAACCTTCCCGCCGGTCCTGTCATGGCAGAGGCCCCGAAATTCACCCTCCCGCCGAAAGACCTGGTCATGAAGGATATGGAGCATCTGATACATCAGTTTATTCTCATCACCAAGGGCCCGACGGTAGCAGAGGGCGAGGTTTATGTCGGCACCGAGGTCCCCAAGGGAGAACTCGGGTTCTATTTCATCAGTGACGGGACAGGGAAGCCTTATCGGATGAGGGTCCGTGCCCCGTCTTTTGTGCATGCTTCGGTGATGCCGAGGTTGTGTGAGGGCGGGTTGCTGGCTGATGTTATCGCCAATATCGGTACGATTGACATCGTGCTCGGCGAATGCGACCGGTAGCAGGACGGACAAAGGACAGGAAAAGAAGAAGACTACTATGACGATATTGAGCCAGACAGCACTACAGGAAATTGATGAGATCAGGCAGAACTACCCGACAGCACGGGCAGCCCTGCTGCCTGCGCTTTATGTTGCCCAGCGGGAGTTCGGGTGGCTTTCTCCGGAGGCGTATGCAGCTGTTTCAGACTTGCTGGGGGTTCCCCCTGCCATCGCCCGCGGTGTTGGAACGTTTTATGCGATGTATAAGAACAAGCCGATGGGCAGGCATGTCGTGCAGCTCTGCACCAATGTATCCTGCATGATCCTGGGTGCGGAAAAGTTGGTCGATTTTCTGAAAAATAAATATGGACTTGAGCCCGGGGGCACCACTGTTGACAATCGGTTCTCCCTGGTTATCATGGAATGTATCGGTGCCTGCGGCACAGCGCCGGCGATGCTGGTGAATGACGATTTTTACGAAAACCTGACAGAAAAATACATTGAAGAGATTCTGGGAAAATACCAATAAATGGCAAATGTCCTGTTAAAAAACATAGAGAATCCGAACTCAGCTGATATCAGCGAATACAAGAAAGTCGGCGGCTATACCAGTCTTCAGAAGGTGCTGGGCAAAGACCCCAAGTCGATTATCGATGAGGTGAAGAAGGCCGGGCTCAGGGGACGTGGCGGTGCAGGCTTCCCGGTGGCCATGAAATGGACTTTTGCCTCGGCCGACCCCAAGTTCCCGAAGTACCTGCTCTGCAATGCTGATGAGGGAGAGCCGGGGACATTCAAAGACAGGCCTATACTTGAAAAAAATCCTCATGTTCTTATAGAGGGGATGGTAATTTCAGGTTATGCGCTGGGGTCTGAATACGGCTTTATATATCTCAGGGGGGAATACCCTGCTGCAAAAGATATTCTTAACAAGGCTATCAAACAGGCCTATGCAGACAACCTTCTCGGAGACAATATACTTAACAAGGGTGTGAAATTTCATCTTGCGGTACATCAGGGAGCCGGGGCCTATATCTGCGGTGAAGAGACGGCGCTGATCGAGTCGCTTGAGGGCGATAAGGGGCAGCCGAGAATCAAACCACCGTTCCCGGTCAACGTGGGTGTGTTTGCCAAGCCGACTGTTGTGAATAATGTTGAGACCCTGTCGAACCTGCCCTATATTATTGAAATCGGTGGCGAGGCCTATGCAAAGATCGGGAGTGCCGACTGCCCGGGTCCCAAGATTTATTGCGTGAGCGGGCATATTGAGCACCCCGGTGTTTATGAGCTGCCTATGGGAACCACGCTGAAGGATATAATCTACACGCACTGCGGCGGGATTAAGGGCGGAAAAAAACTGAAGGCTGTTATTCCCGGTGGAATCTCGACGCCGGTGCTTCCTCCTGATAAAATTGACTGTCCGATGGACTTTGTTAATATGCCGAAACACGGAAGCATGCTCGGGTCAGGTGCGGTAATCGTCATGGACGAGTCTGTCTGTCTGGTGAAGGTCTGTCACCGGGCTCTGAAGTTTTTTGAGCATGAGTCCTGCGGGAAATGCACTCCCTGCCGGGAAGGCACCGGATGGCTCAGGAGCATTCTGGGCAGGATTGAAAAGGGTGAAGGCGCCAGCGGAGATATTGATCTTCTGTTGTCAATTGCCGCGAATATGGTCGGCAAGACGTTCTGCCCGCTTGGCGATGGGGCTGCTTCTGTTGTTCAGAACTTCATAAAGCACTTCAGGCCGGAGTTTGAAGAGCATATATCAGCAAAGGCCTGCCCGAACCGGTAATATGGCGACGAATCCAATGTCGAGATCTGGGATAACAAAAATATGATAACGATAACAATCAACAATAAAGAGATAAAGCTCGAAAAGGCGGTGACGGTTCTCGAGGCTGCCAGGTCTGCCGGAATCAAGATCCCGACGCTCTGCTATCATGAGCAGCTCGAAAAGTACGGCGGCTGCAGACTCTGCCTGGTTGAGGTAGAGAAAATGCCGCGCCTCCAGACCGCATGCACCCTGATGGTTACTGACGGCATGATCGTCAGAACAGAGACCGAGGCCATTGCCGATGTCCGGCGGGGGATTCTTGAGTTCCTGCTGATTAATCATCCGCTGGATTGCCCTTATTGTGATAAGGCCGGGGAATGCGAACTGCAGGATCTTGTCGAAAAATACGGACCGACGACCGGCAGGTTCAAAGAAAAGAAGCGTAAGGTTACCGAGAACCTTCAGGACCCGGTCATTGTCCGGAATATGGAGCGGTGTGTCATGTGCACCCGTTGCACCAGAATGTGTGAAGGGGTACAGGGGGCATCTGCCATAGGTGTTGTAAGTCGTGGCGGACATTCTCATGTCGAGCCTTTTTCCGGAAACCGGTACGATTGCGAATACTGCGGCAACTGTGTTTCGGTCTGTCCGGTTGGTGCGATTATGTCACGCCTTCACCGGCATAGCTACCGGCCCTGGCAGGTAAAAGAGAATATCGAAACAGTCTGTCCCTATTGCGGTGTCGGCTGCACCGTGGTAGCCCAGGTCAGAGATGATGTTATCAAGAGGCTTGTTCCTAAGATCGGGTCCCCGGTCAACAACGGCATGCTCTGCTCCCGCGGCAGGTTTGGCTATGAATTTGTGGGGCACGGCGATAGGCTGACAACGCCGCTGATCAGGAAAAACGGGGTTTTTGAAGTGGCTACATGGGAAGAGGCGATTGGCCTGGTTGCCCAGCGGCTTGGCGAGATCAAAGACAAGAATGGCAGTGGCGCAGTGGCAGGGATTGCCTCTCCCCGCTGCACCAATGAAGATAACTATGTTTTTCAGAAGTTCATGCGGGTGACCCTCGGCACCAACAATATTGACAGCACGGCAAGGATGGGCTATGCAGGTGCCCAAAGCTTCATCGAAAATATCTTTGGTCAGGGGGCTACCGGCAACATCATCTCCGGACTTTCGAATTCAGATGCCGTCCTGGTAGTCGGCGGCGACCCGACAACCGTCAACCCGATACTGGGCCTTCAGATACGCGCCTGTTCCCGCAGGGGAGGCAGTATCCTGACCGTCGGTCATCTGCCCGGGTTCCAGCACTTCAGCCCTCTCGAACTGAATCCAGGGCTTAACCATGAGACACAGCTTTTTGAGCATATCCTTGAACACATAGTTGGCGAACTGGTGAGCAGGAAAGTTCTCCCCGGTTCAAACCCCCTGCTTGAGGCAAAAATAAAGACCGTGCAGGCAGATGTGGCAGAGATGATGAAAGAACCGGCGATTTCGGAAAAAGACTTTGCTGGCTTTATTGAAAAGCTGGCCGGGGCAGCGACCCCTGCGGTTGTTATCGGTAAAGAGTTGATCCAGAGCAGCGGAGGAGGCTACAAGCTCTTCCTCATCTGTGCCATAACTTATCTTATAAACGGCCGCATATATCTGCTGTCCGACCATGCCAACGAGCAGGGTGTTCTCGATATGGGATGCGCCCCTGACCTGCTTCCGGGATACCGGCCGCTGTCATATGCCGAGTTCCGGAAGAGATATGAGACTGCATGGAAAACGACGCTGTCGGACAAGCCGGGGCTGAATATCTTTGAAATGATCGACGCTGCGGGAAACGGAGCCTTGAAGGCACTCTATGTCATGGGTGAAAACCCTGTCTTCAACCTGCCTGATGCCAAAACAGTTGAAGCTGCCCTCCGGAAGCTTGAGTTTCTTGTCGTCCAGGATATTTTTATGACCGAGACCGCACAACAGGCTGACGTTGTACTCCCGGCCCTCAGCTGGGGTGAGAAATACGGGACTTTTACAAATATGGAACGCAGGATTCAGCGTGTCAGAAAAACAGTCGACCGGGAGGGGATGGAAGACTGGAGGATTATTGCCGAGGTGTCGAAGCATATGTCGCAGCGCATGCAGTATGCTGATGCCGGGGCAGTTTTTGAAGAGATTACCCGGGTATCCCCCCTGCATCGCGACCTGACCTATGATGAGATAGCAGAGGGGCATACTATTTATCCTTATAAAGGAGAGCCCTTGCGCGGTGCTACCGCGGAGATTAAGATTGAAAAGGGGAGCAGTTATCCTGATGGACCGCTCCTGCTGGGCGTTGCCCGGCCGCTTTTCCATTCCGGCACGCTGAGCCGGAAGTCCCCTGCGCTCCTCAAAATATACCCTGAAGCGGTGGTCCGGATTAATCCGGCAACAGCGGCCCCGCTTTCTATTGCCGATGGCGACATAGTCAGAGTGACTTCCAGTGCCGGTTCTCTGGAACTGCCGGCTGTTATCGACAAGCATGTTGAAAAGCAGGTTGTTCTGATACCAAATATATTTGAAGGCAAAGGGGCTCTGAGTCTTATTGCGATCGCCCTTGACCCGGTTCTGAAGGCCCCGGTCCTCGACAGTACTCCGGTGACCCTTGAACGTGTCGGAAAGGTGAGTGCATGAACGACCTTTTGGCGCTTCCCCTATCATATCTCAAGCCGCTGGGTTTTCTTGGCGAACTGATTATTATTCTGTTGAAGATAGCGGTAGTTTTTGTCGTGACGCTCCTGCACGTGGCCTATGCAACATACTGGGAACGCAAGGTGATTGCCCATATGCAGCTCAGGCTCGGGCCACGAGAGGTAGGCCCCTTCGGCTTGTTCCAGCCATTTGCAGACGGAATCAAACTCTTCTTCAAGGAAGATATCATCCCGGCAACCTCGGATAAGCCTATTTTTTATCTGGCGCCGGTCATCTTTTTTGTGTCAGCACTGACCTCTCTTGCGGTTTTGCCTTTTTTCGACGGATTTGTGGTGGCTGACATCAACATAGGACTGCTCTTCCTGCTGGCGATGTCCTCACTGGGGGCATACGGCATTGTCATGTCCGGCTGGTCGTCAGGGTCTAAGTACTCTTTTCTCGGTGGTCTGCGCTCTGCTTCACAGGTGATCAGTTATGAGATCGCCATGGGACTCAGCCTTGTCGGGGTGATGATCATGTCCGGTTCTCTGAACCTGACCGAAATCGTGCGCAGTCAGCATGCCTCTCCGATCGGTGTTTTTGTTGTCCCCCAGATACTCGGGTTCTTTGTTTTTATGGTTGCGATGTTTGCCGAGACGAACCGGCTCCCCTTTGACCTGCCTGAGGCAGAGAGCGAACTGGTAGCCGGATACTTCACCGAATACAGCGGGTTTAGGTTTGCCATGTTCTTCCTGGGAGAATACACCGGCATGCTGATCATGTCTTCGACGGCGACGATATGCTTCCTGGGTGGCTGGACTCTTCCGGGATTTGTGACGAACGCCCTTCCTTTTCTCAATATTGTGCCGGGTATTGTCTGGTTTCTTATGAAGGTCTACTTCTTCATGTTTTTTTATTACTGGATACGGGCTACCCTGCCGAGATACCGGTATGATCAGTTGATGGCGATCGGATGGAAGGTGCTCATCCCTATTGCCCTGGCAAATATCGTGATTACCGGGACGCTGAAAATTATGGGATGGCTCTAAATGAAGAATTCACTGCTTACTACTGTATCCTTTTCCGAGATCCTCAAGGGTATGGCCCTGACGTTCAAGACGCTCTTTGTCCGGCCGGTGACCAGACGGTACCCGCTGGTGAAGCCGCAGGTTGCTGCCGGGTTCCGCGGACTGCATGCCCTGGCAAAGGATGAAAACGGCAGAATGAAATGCGTCGGCTGCGGTCTCTGCGGCGCCTACTGCCCTTCCCAGTGCATCCATATTTACACGGAAGAGGGGGAGGACAATAAGAAAATTGTCGAGCGCTACGAGATCGATATACTCAGATGTATTTTCTGTGGTTTTTGTGTTGAGGCCTGTCCCTTTGGGGCGATATCGCTGAGCGAGCATTATGAATATTCGAATTACTCGAGGGAGCCCTTTTACATGACCAAGGAAAAGCTGCTCGATAACTGGGACAAATACTTCCCCGGAGAAAAAGGGGCGCGTTACTACAGGGAGTTCTGGAGGCCTTTGGCTGAAGACTTCAAAGGCCATGAAGGGCAGGCTATGTTTGACAAAATTCCGGGCAGGATTCAGAGCAAGGTCAAGGCGGGGGGGGAGAAATGAGCATGCTCCCACAGCTTTTTTTCGGTTACTTTGCCGCGGCTATTATTTTGATGTCCCTGCTGGTTATTACCCGGAAGAACCCGGTGCATAGCGTTATGTGGATGTTGCTGCTCTTCTTCCATATTGCCAGCATGTATCTGTTCCTGAACGCTGAGTTTATTGCAGCGATACAGGTGATTGTCTATGCCGGGGCTATTCTTGTACTCTTCCTGTTTGTCGTGCTGCTCCTGAATTTGAAGGACGAACTGGAGACAGACCGGTTTATCGGTTCATGGCCCGCCGGCCTGCTGGTTTCTGTCGCGATATTTGTCAGTCTCGCAGCAGCCCTGAAAAGCCTTGTCCTCGGTCAGAGCGGCAATTTCACCGTGGCCCTGGTGCAGAAGATAACGCATACCAAGGCCCTGGGGCAGATTCTCTACACCGAGTATCTTTTCCCGTTCGAGATAGCCTCGCTTATCCTGCTGATTGCAGTAATCGGGGCGATTGTTCTTGCAAAAAAGAGGATGAGGAGTCACTGAAATGGTACCGTTAAGCTGGTATTTACTGCTGAGTGCGGCCGTGTTTTCGATCGGCGTCTTCGGTTTTCTGACACGGAGAAATATCATCATCATGTTTATGTCTATCGAGCTTATGCTGAATGCCGTTAACATAAGCCTGGTAGCCTTCAGCCATTATTTACAGGATTTGAGGGGGCATATACTGGTCTTCTTTATCATAACGGTCGCTGCTGCAGAGGCTGCCATAGGGCTTGCCATTATCATAGCGCTCTTCCGGAATAAGAATACGGTTCACGTTGACGAGATGCACGAGATGAAAGGATAAGGAAGATATGGAGTATTACCTTTTAATACCGTTTCTGCCATTAGCGGCATTTCTGATAAATATCCTTTTTGGCAAGGCATTTCTGAAGGACAAGGCCCACTGGGTTGCGATTCCTGCGGTGGCTGTGTCATGGGTCGTTTCCGTGATGACCATGATGGAGGTGATTGGAGGAAAGACCCTGAACCAGAACCTCTACACCTGGATACTCTCGGGCGATTTCAGGGTTTCTGTCGGCTTTCTGATTGACCCGCTGACTGCCATTATGCTGATTGTAGTCACGACCTGCAGTACTCTGATCCATATTTATTCTATCGGCTATATGCACGGCGACAAGGGCTACTACCGTTTCTTCTCATATCTCAGCCTCTTCACCTTCTGTATGCTGATGTTGGTGATGGCCAATAATTTTATGCAGCTCTACTTCGGTTGGGAAGGGGTCGGACTCTGCTCATACTTCCTGATCGGTTACTACTTTGACAAGAAATCTGCTGCTGATGCAGGTAAAAAAGCCTTTATCGTGAACCGGTTCGGAGACTTCGGATTCGGTATCGGAATATTTGTAATCTTTCTGACCTTCGGTACGACGTACTATGATCAGGTATTCGCCCAGGCCGCAGGCTTTGCCACGAAGAGCTACAGCTTCCTTGGTTACGACGTTCACCTTATGACCCTGATTGCGCTGCTGTTGTTCTGTGGCTCAATCGGCAAGTCGGCACAGATGCCGCTGCATGTCTGGCTTCCGGATGCCATGGAAGGCCCGACCCCGGTCAGTGCGCTGATTCATGCAGCAACCATGGTCACTGCCGGTGTCTTCCTGGTTGCAAGATGCAACCCTATATTCAGTCTTTCTGAAACTGCCATGATAGTTGTTGCCCTGACCGGCGCCATAACCTCTCTCTTTGCAGCAACCATCGGACTCGTCCAGAATGACCTCAAGCGGATTATCGCCTATTCAACCGTGAGCCAGCTCGGGTATATGTTCCTGGCCTGCGGAGTCGGGGCCTATACAGCCGGAGTCTTCCACCTTTATACCCATGCTTTTTTCAAGGCACTCCTCTTCCTCTGCGCCGGAAGCGTCATGCACGCGATGGGCGGAGAACTGAATATTCAGAAGATGGGCAATCTCAGGAAATTCATGCCGGTAACCTACTGGACAATGCTGATTGCCTCGCTCAGCATCGCCGGGGTTCCGGGGTTGGCCGGTTTCTTCAGCAAGGACGAGATACTCTGGCTGGCCTACTCCGGCGCGAGCCCTGTCGGCAAGCTCGTCTGGGGCATGGGAACCCTGGTAGCCTTTCTTACTGCCTTTTATTCCTTCAGACTTATATTCCTGACCTTTCACGGCAGCTTCAGAGGCACGCATGAGCAGGAACACCATCTGCATGAATCGCCCAAGTCGATGATTATCCCGCTGATGCTGCTCTGTGTCGGCGCGGTCGCCGCAGGCTGGGTCGGAATACCCCATCTAGTCGGTGGCGGCGCACATTTTACTGAGTTCATGAGGCCGGTGCTGGGGCATGCTGAAGGGCACGGAACACACAGTGAAGAGTGGATGGTCATGGCCATTTCAGTTGCGGTCGGCTTTACCGGCATAGGGTTAGCCTACTTCATGTATATGCTGAGGCCCGACCTTCCCGGCAAACTGACCCAGCAGTTCAGTGGAGTACACAGGATATTGTTCAATAAATACTATGTAGACGAGCTCTACAGTGCCGTGATTATCCGGCCGACCATATGGATAGCGAAAAACGTGCTGATCGGGATTACCGACGCGAAGATTATTGAAGCGATTGTAAACGGCGTCCCTGCTGCTATCGGAGGGTTCAGTCAGCAGTTGCGCCGGGTCCAGACAGGACTGATGCACCACTATGCAGTATTTATGGCTATGGGTGTGCTCGTTATAGCTGCAATTATGCTCTTGAGGGCCCTGTAAATGGAACAGATTACTGCTAACACGATGGGTTTTCCGATACTCAGTACCCTGATCTTCCTTCCGGTTATCGGTGCGGTGCTTATCCTTCTGATAAGCAGGGCGAATGAGAGTCTTGCCAGATGGGCAGCCCTGGTTTTCAGCATTGCCACGTTCCTTGTCTCTCTTCCGCTTTTTACGAATTTCAACAAGGCGACGTACCATATGCAGTTTATCGAGAAACATGCCTGGATCCCGGCGTGGAATATTAATTATCATCTAGGTCTGGACGGTATAAGTATACTTTTTGTCCTGCTTTCGACCCTGGTGACCATCCTTTGTGTACTGATCTCCTGGAATTCGGTCAAGATGAAGTCAAAGGAATTCTTTATTTCTATCCTGATAGTTGAGTCTGCCATGATCGGGGTCTTTTGCTCTCTCGACTTCTTCCTCTTCTATATCTTCTGGGAAGCAATGCTGATTCCGATGTATCTACTGATCGGCGTCTGGGGTGGCCCAAACCGCATCTATGCCGCGGTAAAGTTCTTTCTCTATACTCTGGTGGGCAGCGTGCTGATGCTTGTCGGTATAATTACCCTTTATCTTTACGCCGGC
>PNOC01000026.1 GCA_013824615.1 Thermodesulfovibrio sp. | reverse complement strand
CCTCTACCATGGGCACCCGCTTCTGGCCCGCATCTTCATGGAAGAATATCTGAAGAGAACCGGTGACTGGGAACTCCGCCTGCTGGTCCCCTTCTACGCCTGCTACCGGGCCGTGGTGCGGGAGAAGGTCGAGAGCTTCAGGCTGGCAGACCCGGCGATTTCGAAGAAGGAGAAGACAGCTGCAGCAAAACGTGCGGCCCGATATTTCTCTCTTGCCCGGACCCTGGCAGAAGCAGATGCCCGGCCCCGGCTCTTTCTGATCGGCGGTCTTCCGGGGACCGGCAAGAGCACTCTGGCCAAAGCACTTGCAGCTCGGCTGGGCACTGACTATCTCAACTCAGATGTTGCGCGAAAGGAACTTGCCGGGTTGGAAACAGGCAGAGACGGGAAGGCTGAATTCGGGGATGGCATCTATACAGCTGCGGTGACCGACCTCACCTACGACGAACTCCTCGCCCGGGCCTCCGTGGCCCTGCGCTCCGGCCGGAGCATGGTACTGGATGCCACTTTTGCACGCGAGAAGTGGCGGCAGCAGGCAGCAGGGCTGGCCCGGCGGCTCAAGGCAGTTGCGGTCACGGTTGAATGTCACTGCCCGGTTAAGGTCATTCAGGCACGTATGGTGCAGCGGCAGAAGCAGGGAAGTGTCTCTGATGCAGGCTGGGAGATATACCGGAAAATGAGAAAACAGGCAGAACCTTACAGCACTCCTCCGCTGCGAATTGATACTACAAAATCTCTGGAGAAGGGTCTGGCAGAAATTGCCAGGGTCGCCTATCCCTTCTGAGCCCCTGTGCCCGATCTGTCGCCGGCAGACACAGAAATTGCCTGCTTCCGAAACCCCAGGTACATATAGAGGCCGAGGAGGAAGGGCTCAAATCTGATCACCATATTATCCGTAAAGCTCCAGAGGAACTGATACAGGGGCTCTGCAGCATTCCCGGATTTTTGCAGGTTCTTATCGACCAGGACAGCTGTCAGTTCCTTTGCTTCAAGAGAAAAGACATACAGGACATGCACCGTCGTCAGGATCAGCAGGGCCTGGCCGTAGGCTTTTTTTCGTCTTGAAATAAAAGGGTAAAGCGCGGCCATTATGGCCAGGGTCAACGGGGCATTAAACGAATAAGAAGACGTCTTCACCGGTATATCGATCAGCATCTTTGAACTCCTGCCGCGAGGGGTAAAGGTCGCAAGGATAACATCCTGTTCCCTCACCATTTCCTCAAATTTCAGATTCTTTACCCCGGCCGCAAGCTTCGAGGCCACAAAAGTAACCCCACTGCCATAGTGATCCTTGACCGCTATCCAGAATACGAAAAAAATGAGGTATGAAACAGCAAAAACCAGGACAGACCTGAGGACCGCCCCCTTCGTTACTGCCGGCGGGTTACTCTCGTGCATAATTGAGATAGATAAAAAAGACGCCGAGGGCAACAGCGATCATCATCCCCTGCGCAATGTATATATGGATATATTCGAACATGGAGGGGAAGTGGACGCCGGAATAACCGAGTCCTGCAATTCTCAGGATATTCAGGACCTGCAGCACAAAAAAGCCGGCCGTAATGCCGAGAACCTTCTTTTTCCAGGACGCAGGAAAGGCGAGTACAGCGACCGCATAGATCATAACCGCCTCCAGCCCGTTGCAGCCGAACTTCACATCAAGGGCAATAGAGGGCAGCTGAATGATCGAGCCCTCATGGGTGCAGGGCAGCCCCATACCGACCAGCAGGCCTGCGGTTGTTGCCACGACTCCACGCGTATAAAGTCCGTTGATATCGACCACCTTCTGGAAGGGTGTAAAACCGATCAGAAAGAAGAAGATGCTCATAAGTATCAGATAGGTGATGGCGAATCGCTTGATTCCGGCAGTGTTGCCGGTCGGTGCCGGGACTTGCGCGGGTGCAGCAGTCTCCTGTTTTGATTTTTTCATACCTATTGATAATGCATGATTGCCGCCGAAGAATTCAACAGGTCCGGCAGCAATCTGTTTTCAGCCCGGCTTGGTGCCCCGGAATAGAGCCCCTCCAGTATGCGGGGACGTCCGAAACCCGGTCAAACCCTGACAGATCGCATCGGCAAAACCTGCCTCTTTGAGAAGCTGCACCTGATCCCCCACGGGGATCGCGCCGCCTATTCACTGCGACCAGGCCTCGGGACTATCTGCCATGCCGACAGGCAGGGCATTCTCCAGCACAATATCGGCAAACTGGAGACGTCCGCCCGGCTTGAGGACCCTGTAAATTTCCCTGAAACAGGCAGCTTTAAAAGGGGAGAGATTAATGACACCGTTAGAAATAGCAACATCAAAAAAATTATCAGGATAGGGTATCTGCTCACCATCAACGAGTCTGACCTCGACATTGCTGCAGCCGGCTTCAGAAAGGTTCCGACGTGATCTCTCGACCATGGCCTCTGTCAGGTCTATACCGCAGACCTTCCCTGTCTCACCAACCAGCCTGCTGGCTATGAACAGGTCAAATCCGGCCCCGCTCCCATAATCCAGCAGAACTGCTCCCGCAGGTATTTCTCCGAGTGAAAAAGGATTGCCGACACCGCAGAAAGAATCGAGCAGTCCTGAAGGTGCCTGAGTAATCGCCTCGGCATCATAGCCAAGGGCCTCTGCGCCGGCTCTTCCGGTCGGATAACCGAATTTGCCTTCAGCAGAAACAGCCACCTCTGTATACTTTCCCCGTATCGCGCTCCTGATGGCATCCAGATTGGCAGATGATACGTCTCCGGCGGCCCTGCCTTCGTCCGCCATGTTACCCGCTGCACTTTCCTCACCACCCTGACGGCATCCCCCGATGCCTCCTCCGGGTGCTCAGGTTGCTGGCCTTCCCTGTTCAGTCATGTCGGCCTCCTTGCTTTTTTATTCATTATAATCCGCAGGTGGAATTATATCTACGCAGAATCGCATACAAGTAATAACTAGCAGGTTGTTGAAAAACTATTTGCGACCGGGTTTTCGTCATTCCCGTGCAGACGGGAATCCATTGTTTTCAGGGACATTTGGATACCCGCTTTCGCGAGTATGACAATCTTGAGAGACATTTGTTGTCTTTTTCAACAGCCTGCTAGGCTTCCGTACTGGCTCTCAATTCACTGACAAGCCCGAGCAGATGGTCCAGACTGATCATACGCCTCTCCACAGGCAGGCCGGTGAACTCACTGAACAACCGGATTTTATCATCATCCAGAGGAATCACCCCGGTATCAAAAACAATAATTCTTTTGTACTGACTAAACATCGTGGTAAAATCGAAATCAAAATCCTCCTTCCCCATGGCAAACATATTTTCCCAATTATTGATCCAGCCGGCAGTCAGGAAAAAAGTCTTTGCCTCAGCGTCAAGCCGCTGGATTTCCGCGGCACCGATGATCGCTTCAAGACAGTTTCCTGCTCTGATCTTCTCTGCCCCGTGGGCACCGAGTATACCTGACATATCGGGATGACAATAACCATAAAGCACCCTGAGTGAGGCCCCGGGCTTGTCTGCCGTGCTCAGGGCCGCCTCAAGATGTTTTTTCAGCTTATCAAAGTTCACATGCAGGGCAGCATCCAGAAATACGACCTCTCCGTTAAAGCGTCCTGCCCTGGCGAGATACTCAAGTTCTGCTTTAAAAATTCCGCAGCTGATAAAGACGGTTTTCTCGTCAGTCATGTCCTTTACTCACAATCATAACTCCCCCTTCCCCCTCTGAGCTTTCCGCACTCAGGCGGATTCGCCGAGGAGAAAAGAGGGGGTTTGAAGGCTATAGTTATCTCCGATGGACCTGAAGTCCAAATGTTGCTGGTCAAAATCCGAGACCTTTGCGGTTCTTCATAATATGGGCCTCGATTGCATCGGCTGCCTTAATCGGGTCGTCTTCAAGCAGCAGTCGGCCCCCGGTCACAGCTACCAGGTCCTCTGTCAAATATTTAGTAACCACCGGGCTGCCGCTGATCATCGGGGCAGGAGACACATGGGTCAGCAAGCCGGAGGCAAGCGCAGTAAAGATGTCTGCAATAGCCTTCTGCTCCATATACTCCGGCACTGAAGCAGCCACCGGAAGCTGACTGGTATCACAGCCGAGCGTCCAGGCCAGGGCCGACACAGTATCGAGTATTTTGCCGACGTCGGTGCAGGAGCCGTACGAGACTATCGGCGGAACGTCATACTTCTCGCAGACAGACCTCAGCTTCCTGCCGGCCTTCTTCGCCATATCCTTGGTAGACATGCAGAGGTTCTGGTGCGTTGATGAACAGCAACCGGCGCCGATCACCATAATGTCCCGCTTGATCAACTCCAGAGTCAGCGCCTGTATCGACTTGCCCCCCTGATCATGCCGCACGTTTGTGCAGCCGGCCACGGCGACAGCTCCCTTGATATTGCCTTTTTTAAGTTCGTCAATATAGTTATTAATATTATTGCCGAACATCGTCAGCACTGTCTCGGTTGTGTAGCCGGCTATGCAGGCCGTACCCTTGCCGCCCTTTGCCGGAGCATTGATAACCCGTTTTTTGTCGGCCTTTCTCGTTTTGAACTGTTCAATCGCAATACTGAGAATTTCTTCGGCCTGTGCATCCGCCTTTTCAGGGTCAAAATTCATCGGAACTACACCCTCAAACCGGACCACAGGGTCTGTCGTAATAAGCCGGGTACCATATTTATCAGCGTATTCCTTCAGCGTGGGGACCGAGCAGTTCATGTCCATAAGGAAAACATCCACCAGTCCCGTAGCGATAAAGAGTTCCTCCTGGATCCAGTTGCCGAGCTGTCCGCCGAAGATCTCCTGACTTCCCCTGGCTCCCGAGACATTCATCAGCTGCTGTCCTTCGCAGAGTGAGCCATAGAGCTTGATGCCTTTGGCCCCGGCTTTTTTAGCAGCTGCCTGAAACTTTTTGGCAGCCGCCTTTTCCATAATATATCCTGCAAAGACCGGCTGATGGCCGTTTGCAATGATATTGACCGTCTCCCGGTCAAGGCATTCGACATTCGACTGCGCATTGACGAGTGTGGGGGTGCCGAGGATAACGTCCTGCATCACGGTGATGCCCCAGAGCCCGACGTACTCGTTTGCAAGCCCGAGCCTGAGGGCTGACTTCATCAGGTCAATCGGGTCGTTGCTCACATTCGTCATGCACTTGGTCAAGGAGGTGAATATCTCGAAGGCAGGCCCACTGGCATAAAGCCCCTGCTCCTTCCATACTTTTCTCCTGCTCTCGACCGTAAAGAGGTCCATCAGGACCATCGGCTCGTCCACCTGCTTGCCGAGTTCCCGCAGGATAAAATCTGCAAAAAGCACCGCCAGTTCATTAACCGGCAGGGAGGCATCCATGCCGAGGCCCTGGCACATGCGCTGGAGTTTTCCCGTGTCCCTGAGCTTCACCGGAGATCTGCCCTCACCGATCGCCTTCAGGGTGATGGCCAGATTCCGGCACTGGTAGTTATTAGCAGCGGTACCGATTACCGCAAGCTGCAGCAGGTTGCGCGCCACGATAACATCGCCAGTGGCGCCGCAGACGCCCAACGGGGACTTGGCGGTTATCCGGCAGGGACCGTCTGAGCAGAGCTGGCAACTCAGGCCCTTGCGGCAGGTACCGCACTGGGGCTGCTGCGCCTCAAACCGCTCGAAGACCGTGGACATGCCCTGTGAAACTGCTGCCATATGGACGGCATGACTCTGCTTGTCGCTATGTTTCTGCATGGCACCTGATAGCGTGATTTTTTTCTGCATGATTATCTCCTTGTTGGTCAGAGGACAAACTACTATTTTGGGGCTGTCATTCTCGCGGAGGCGGGAATCCAGCCCTTCGATAAACTCAGGGTGACATAATAGCTGTCATGGTGAGCTTGGCGAATCATGGATCCCCGGGTCAAGCCCGAGGATGACGACTTATTTTGTATAACAGACACTATATATTTATACCGGCGGGCAAAAAGCCCGCCGGTATAACAAAAAACCTACTCTACATCTTCAGGAAGAAGAATTCCCTTAAGGTGCGGGAACTTATCAAACATATGCGGGAACTGCATGGCCTCGCCGAAGCGGTCATTGAAGTCCTCTTCAAGGGCCAGTTCCACGTATTCCACCTTCCGCGCGATGATATTCGCATCCCTGCGTTCGTCCGTGCTGAGGAGCGCTATACGGGCGCCGTCTCCCGCGGCATTACCGATGTATTCGACCTTTTTGAGGTCACAGTCAGGAAACATGCCGATCGCCATTGCAGCCACTTTATCAATATGGCTTCCGAAGGCACCAGCTACAGCCAGGCGGTCGAATTTCTTGATGCCCAGCTTGCGCAGCATGATCAGGCAGCCGGAGTAGAGGGCCCCTTTTGCCAGCTGGATGGCCCTGACGTCCTTCTGATTCACGACAATATCAGCATCAATAGCCGTCTCATGCCTCCAGGCCAGAACGTATTCGCTGAGGCCCTTGTCGTTTTTTCGTATCCTGTTTGAAGCATGGTCATGGTTGATCTGACCGTTCTTCTTGAGGATACGGGCCCGGTACATCTCGGCAATAACATCGATGATAGCCGAACCGCAGATGCCCTTGGCCAGCATGTTGACCTTGCCATCGCTCCATTTATTGTTGCCGATGACCTTGTATGTGGCCTCCAGGGTCTTGGGGTCGATCTTGACGCGTTCGATGGCGCCTGGAGCAGCCCGCATGCCAAATTCGATCTGTGCGCCTTCCAGCGCAGGGCCGGTGGCACAGGAACAGGATATGAGCTTGTCTTTGTTGCCGAGGACCAGTTCGCCGTTCGTCCCTATATCGATGAGGAGCGTCATCTCCTTCCTCTTGTGCGGCTTGTCCGCAACAAGACATCCGACATTGTCCGCCCCGACAAACCCGGCCTCGATAGGAAGCACATGGATATTGCCCGCAGGGAGAATATCTATGCCGAAGCGCTCTGCCTTTATGTCCACTGAATGGTGCAGCGCCGGGGTAAAAGGCGCAACGCCCATATATTCAGGATTGATGCCGAGGAGAATGTGGTGCATGGCGGTATTGCAGACGAGGGTCATCTCACTGATATCATCGGGTGCAAATCCTGCCTTATGCGTTGACTGTTTTACAATGGTATTGAGCCCCTCGATAATCGTATCCTGAAGCTCTTTCAATCCGGTCTCTTCATTAAACATGCAGTAGGAGATCCGGGACATAACGTCTTCCCCGTACCGGACCTGGGGATTCATCATCGACTCGGTGACGATCACATCACCCGTATTGAGGTCTGTAAGATATCCGGCTACCGAGGTCGTCCCGATATCAACGGCCAGCCCGATATTATGTTCGACCTTGCCCGGCTCGACCCGTATGATTTCGGCATCGTTCCAGACCGTGACCGTTACCTTCCAGTCTGACTTTCTGAGGACATCAGGCAGCTTCTGCAGGGCCCGGTAATCTATGGTCAACTTCTTCATTTTTGAGTTATTCTTGTATAACGTTTCCTCGACACGCTCAAAATCGCCGAGCGGATCATCGAGGTCCGGCTCCGGCAGCTCCACGTAATATTTCCTGACTGCTGGTTTCAGCTTGACCTTGATCTTGCCGGCAGCCTTGCTGACCACCTGCTTGCCCGTACGGCTTGCCTCCGGGACAAAGACCAGGACATCGCCGAGGATCTTGGTGCAGCAGGCGAGGCGGATATGCTCCTCTGCATCCTTCCGGGCAAGGACCTTCTGTTCCTTCTCGTCCAGTTCACTCAAGTGGCCCATCGAAGAGGTAATGTCTTCCTTCTGAAATTTGCCTTCCATGATCTTGACGCGGCATTTGCCGCATACGATCAGCTCACCGCAGACCGCCTCTATATCAACGCCAATCTTCCGTGCTGCCTCAAGTATGGTTGTTCCCTCCTCGACCTGGCCACGCCTGCCGGAAGGTTGAAAAATTATTGTATGTTGCATCGGCTGTAAAACCTCCTTTACCATAGTGCAGAAAAAAGACGGCAGGGGCAAACCCCCTGCCGTTCGAATGCAGAATTACATCTTGCCCTTGCGGAGGGCGTCCAGCATCTTCATGGCTTCCTTGAGCGCGTTCGGTGCGTTGTCCGCAGTAACATCAGCTCCGTACTCCGAAACAGTCTTGTCGGTAATCGGTGCTCCGCCGATCATGATCTTGACCTTCGGGTTCTTCTCCTTGATCATCGGGATCAGCTTCTTGATGCCGACCATGGAGGTGGTCATCATGGCTGAAAGCATGACGATATCGGAATCGGTCTTCATCTGCTCTTCAACGAACTTCTTCAGCGGCACGTCGCGGCCGAGGTCATGGACGGTCCAGCCTGAGGCCTCAAATATTGCCTTGATGATATTCTTGCCGAGGTCATGCACGTCTCCCTGCATAACACCAAGCACGACCTGTCCGCGGACAGTACCTTCCTGGACCTTTATGAATGGTTTGAGAAGGTCCAATGCTGCATAGAGCGCCTTGGCGCAGAGAAGGGTTTCAGGGACGAAATATTCATGAGTGTCGAACTTCTCACTCACGACCTCCATACCGCCGGCGAGCCCTTCCATCGTCATCTTGTAGGCATCAGCACCCTCGGCAATCGCCTCTTCTGCAGCCTTCTTCGCGTCGGCTGGTTTGTAATTAATGACAGCCTCCTGAAGTCTCTTGATTAATTCCTGTTCTCTTTCATTTGTCATAATTCTCTTCCTCCGTTTTTTTATAGATAATAAAAACTATACTGAATTAAGGTTATTTGCTGTATACGCCGTGCTTCTTCGCACAGTCAACAATATGCTTTGCATTCCAGAGTGGTGAGTTCGGTGGGAATTCGCAGCCGGTCGAAAGAATAAAACCGCCGCCTTTGGCCATGGCGCCAATTTCGGCCTTCACCTCTTCTTCAATCTCATCCGGCGTGCCAAGCATAGCCACCGGCCCGGGGGCCATCCAGCCGATGGTGGTCATCTTGCTACCCCACTTCGTCTTCTGCTCTTCCCAGGTGGTCACGTCGTCTGCCAGGTAGGCATGGGAGATGGCAACCGGGTTGGCCCACTTCTCACTCATATCGAAATAGATACCGTTGCCGCAGTTATGCAGGGAGACGAGCGCCCCTGCGCCGCGGATGGCATCGCAGATCTTCTTGATCGACGGTCCTTCGAACTTCTCCCACAGGGGCTTGCTCAGGATGCTCTGAGAACAGTAGAGGTGATCAACGCAGACGGTATGTGCACCCGCCTCTGCCTGTGCCTTCGCGTAATCGATAAGCACATCATCGACCACCTCGATGGCTGCCAGGACCTCATCCGGATACTCCATCAGGTCCATAAAGAAATTCTCCGGCCCGCGCATCATGCTGAGAATGCCGATAGAACCGTAGACAAAACCAACGATCGCATGGGTGCCGCCGACCTGCTTGGAAAGGCCGCCGACCATATCGATGACGGTCTTCATCCTGCCGCCTTTTCTGGGGTTGATCCTCTGGATCTTCTTGTAGTCCTCGGGGCCCTTCAGAAAGTTATTATCGTAGTTTGGGTGGGGAGTATCATTAAGGGGATAAATGACCTCCATGCCGAAATCTCCGGCTTCGACCGACAGGTCGATCAACATGCAAAAGCCATCGTGATCGATCAGTTTCGCCGTATCCAGGTGCCCCTGCACCATCGCCTCGACATTACCTCCTCTGGCCCATTCCTCATAGGAGATACCTGCTACCCGGTGAGTCGCACCGCACACCAAAGGTGCAACCGGGACTCTGTCTGCCTCTTTCATCTGCAGTGCTGTTGCTACGCGTTCAAGACCGTTCATTTGTTCCTCCCTCTCTCTGAAAAGTTAATACGGTTCAATATGAACCAATGCTGCGAAATCTCCTTTTGTTAATCATGGAACTAATCAATCGACCAGAAGCAATCCGGTCCAGACGATCTCCGAGACTGGCGGCATGTCAAAAGGCAGGCCTGCCGCTATGCTCGTTGCTATCACGTCCACCCCAAGACCTTCTATGGCCGGTCTGGACTCATACGGTCTTCTGCACGGCGTACCAATCCCGGGGCATTTGCTGCAGAGCATGCAGTCCCCGCCGATTAGTCCCATGGCATAGTAAAAACCGAGTGACATAGCCTGCAACTCCGTCTCATTGATGATCTTATGGAGCTTTATTGCTGCGAGCCGCGTGGCATCAAAATCCTTGTTCTGTTCCTTCCCTTCACCCCCCTTCGCTGAAGATGTATCCTTTGTTCCACAGACTGTATCCTTGCCCTTGAAAAAATCGAGGACCTGCTTACGCTCATAGCTGTCCATGTCCCTGCCTATCGGCGCCACGGTCTGGAGCAGCAGCGCATTGGAATACAGCGCCAGAGACTCCCTGAATTCACCAACCGTCGGGACATTCGGCGGGCAGTTATGTCCTATCCCGTAGTGCGGGCAGCGGGGTATCTGGCACTTCATCCTGACACGTTCGTCCACAACCACCTTGTGCGCAGAAAATATCTTCGCCCGCGCAGCCCCTTTTTCAAGGGCAAATTCTTCGAGACGTTTCAATCTTTTTGTCCGGTCAGTTGATGATTTTTTCACAACTCCCTTGCTCATCTTACTTCCCGTAGACATAGGTCTTCGGCTTATGCGTCTTGACATCAACCATATCCTGCGTCAGCTTCACCTCTTTTTTCTTCCAGCACGACGGGCACATATGCCTGGACTTGAAGCCCCTATCGGGCCCTGAGTACCTCGGTGCCATATGCGGCTTGCAGTACTTCTTTCCGCAGTCAGGACAGATAAAATCCGCCTGTCCTCCACACTTCTCACACTTCTCCATGCGCGCCTCCTTTCAGGTTGTAAGTCTTTTATAAATCAGCGGGAGCATCACCGGCAGGGCATCAACATTGTTGATGACCGTGTAGTGGGACTCCCCGTACATATAGGGCAGATAGTCCTGGGATTTCTTGTCAACCGTAACACAGAATGAATTGATGCCGAGCCGCCTGCCTTCCCAGAGCGCTGAGCGGGTGTCCTCCATAGCATAATCAGAGTCACCGTAGTCAACGTCATAGGGCCGTCCATCAGACAGCAGGATCAGCAGCCGGATGGCCGAGTCCTGCTTCGCCAGCAGGCTGTTGGCATGGCGGATGGCTGCGCCGAGCCTGGTCATCATAATAGGCCTTATCCCCTCGAACCTCTGTTTGACCGGGTCTCCGAAGACCTCCTTAAAGTCCTTAACCACAAGGAAGTCCACCTTTTCGCGGTACTCGCTCGAAAAGCCGTAGACCGCCCACTGGTCGCCGATGCTCTCGAGCGCCTCGGCCATCAGGATTAGCCCCTCTCGCTCGACATCTATGATCCGCTTGCCGGAAGGAAGGACATCGCTCGTCGAAAAACTCATGTCTGCAAGAAAGGCGACCGAAACATCCCGCTGGCGCTTGTCCCTTCTGATATAAACCCGGTCCGAGGGCGGAACACCGGCATGGCGGTCCACGAGGGTCTCGATCAAAGCGTCAAAGTCGAGATCATCGCCCCGTTCCTCCCTGAAAATCCTCTTGAACCGGTCGGGCCTGAGCAGTCCGAAGTGGCGCTTCAGCGCATTCACCAGACCGTGATTCTCCGTAATCGTCTGATTGTATGAAGCAAGAGTGCCCTCGGGCATGTCCATCTCACGCACCCGGCACCACTCTTTCTTATAGTCGTCCATCCTGAAGTCCCACTCATCATAAAACACGGCCCTTCTGAACCTCGACTCCTCTTCCATCTCATCAAGAGTGGTCTGCACCTCTTCAAAAAGACTCTCGAAATCCTCCTCGCTCGACTTTCCCGCATATTTGCGCCCATATTGACGATAGACCAGGTCCTCTGTCTCGAGACCTTTCGCCTCTTCAATGCGGATAAAGGCGGCCTCGATGAGGTCTTCAGTAACCGTTCTGTCAATCTCGGCAAGGCGTTCGACAAGACGTTTGGCCAGCGCCCTGGTGGCGGTCCTGGCCTCGTTCACCAGCAGAAAGTCGAGGGCCCCGCGATAGAAGACTGCATACCGGTCGTCGCCTCCCGAACTGTCTCCGCTCCAATCCTCAGCACTAAGGCGGTCGGCTATGCCTGCGGCCAACCGAACAACATCAGAAGCAAAAACCCCTGCTGCGCGCACACGGGATCTGCCCTCTGCAAGGAGCTGTCCCAGGAAAGAACCTCCTGCCGCAGGGCAGTCTCCGGACGAAAACGATATCTCTTCACAGAGCGTTAGAGATTCACCACTAGATGCAAGAGTCTTGCGGTAAGCTGCTATGAGGGCCAGCCGGTCTCTTTCGAGGCCAGGGTAGGCCAGTCCGGTCAGGTAATCAACGCGCTCATCCTCAAGAAACGTGAAAATCTTCATCGCGGTCGAGGCGGCCTTATGCTGCTGAAGCAGCGCATGGTCCTGATCTGTCAGTGAGAAGGTGCCGTATTCAATATGCCCGAGTTCGTGCGTCAGAAACCACTTATAGGCCTTGCTGTTGAGACTGTCATCCTCAAACAGGGATATCTTCGATGGGAGAAAGATCCTCGTGCCGTCAGTGACAGCAAAGAATTTGCCGAGGCCGGGAAGATCACGGTAGAACATGGCTGAAGTCCTGATCGGCACAATGCGGTCAAAAAGCGCTGCAGCATAAGATGAGAGCATTGCATGCACCTTCTTCAGTTCGAGACCTTTAATGAGCTGCTCCATACTCCGGCGGCTTGCACCGGTCTGCATCTCGAAGAAGGCCTCGCCTTTTTTACCTTCGGCGGCATTGGCAACCTTGTCTATATCCTGAAGCCCCTGCTGCACCCATTCTTCAAGGTTCTTGACCGAGAGGCGCGCAAGGGTCTTGGGTGAAGACTTGAAATACCGCACTGCCAGATCGATCGTCCGGCCCTTGCCTGCTCCTGAGCCGATGGCATGCAGGCTGTGAGGGTCATGGGCCGGCTTCAGCTTCGGGCTCTTCTCGATGAGATGCAGGCCAATTCTGGCCCACCGTTCTATGTCAGCCCGATCAATCCTGCTGACCACCTCGGGGCTGGCAACAAAGTATTCCCTGGCCGCTTTCCAGGAGAGTCGCGCAATCTCTTCGCCAAGCGCAGCCCAGGCGTCAAGCCGTTCCAGTCCTAGCTGCTTATGCACCTCCAGGCTGGTTTTGAAATAGGCTATGGCCACATCCTGATCAATCGAAGCGAGGGAGATTCCGCGTTTCAGCCACGGAATAATTCCCTGGTGGTCCCCGCCGATCACAGCTGCCATATCCGGCAGAACTGCGAGCGCCGCGGATGCGGCGCTCCACTTCACACGGCTGAGGCCAAAAAGCAGAGAGAGGGTTTCCGCCCTGGCAGCAGCCGTTACAGCTCCAAAGATGCTATGTCCTGAGGTGAGAAGTTTGACTGCGGTTGCCGGCTCAAAACTGCTGAAGATCGAGACCAGGTCAAGATAGGCTGTAAGGCCCTCCTCGTTGGTGAGGTGGCTCATAAGATCTATCTCTTTATGGATATCAACCCCTACCGCCACAGCAGCAAAACGTGCTGTCTGGTCCTCACTCAAGCTGCCCGGTCTGGTGATCGCATCCATCATAATCAGAATATTGACGCCACAATTTCTTCCAGGGCCTTCTGCATCTCAACGTCGTCGGTAATCGGATTGATCAGCGCCACTGAACAGGCCCTTCTGGTGTCCACACCCTTGACAATAAGCACCCCGGCATAGATCAGGAGCCGTGTACTGACACCTTCATCGAGTCCCCTGCCTTTGAGGTTTCTGAATTTTTCAGCCACTTTTCTGAGATTGCCTGCCGTGGCCCGGTCGATACCGCTTTCGTGTATGACGATCTCCTCTTCGAGTGTTGCGGTCGGGTAGTCAAATTCGATGGTGATGAAGCGCTGCTTCGTACTCTGCTTGAGGTCCTTAAGAACAGTCTGATAGCCGGGATTATAGGATATGGCAAGCATGAAGGAGTCATCTGCCTCGAGAAGCGTGCCGCGTTTTTCGATCGGCAGGATGCGGCGGTCGTCGGTAAGCGGGTGGATAACAACCGTGGTATCCTTCCTGGCCTCGACGATCTCGTCGAGGTAGCAGATACCACCGTGCTTGACCGCAAGGCTCAGCGGCCCATCCTGCCAGCGGGTCGAAGAACCGTCGAGCAGATACCGACCGACGAGGTCGCTGGCTGTAAGGTCTTCGTGGCAGGCGACCGTGATCAGCGGCAAAGAAAGTTTCGAGGCCATATAGCCCAGGAAACGGGTTTTGCCGCAACCGGTCGGTCCCTTCAGCATCAGAGGCAGCTTGTTTTCATAGGCCAGCTCAAAGAGTTTAACTTCATCACTGATCGGAAGATAAAAGGGCTCTTCTGTTATCCGAAAATCCTTCATCTCGCTCTCGCGGCTCGTCATACCCGTCATAATACCTCCCAAAATGTCTATTTATATATTAAATTCTATAAGTTGTCGTAGTCCGGTGCCTGAAGCAGGTGTTCATGGTCGTCTGCATCGTAAAGGTCCTGCCTGAGAATCTCCTTCGTAAAGCCGAGCTTAGAGCAGACTTCATCGACGCCTTCTTCGTTTGCATCCCGGATCTGCGGGGCTTCGATATCGACAATAATGGTGTTGATGACCAGTTTTATGGTATCGGTCGGGCTGCCGTCCCGGCCGCGCACCATGATGTCCGATACATCGCCGAGGGTGTCTGCATACAAAAAACCCTCGCCGCCATATTCAAGATGCGCCTTTATATGCCCGACATCCGTCGCACCGTGACGCATGACGGCCTCAGCAATAGCCTTCATCAGCTCCCGCGCAAAATCCTTAACCCCATCGTTATCGAGCACCCGGGGTGCCTTAAAAATATAGGTGGCACAGTAACCGTTTATCTCCTCATGAGTGTGATCAGGGTGGGACTTGCCGTCTCCGGCTTCATCTTGTTTGGGCTCGTTCGTCATGCTATCACCATATCCTTCATTGCCGCTATTATCTCCGGAATGCCTTCCCTGGTAAAGGTGGACAGACCGAGCACCCTTGCCGCAGGATTAATCTCACGCGCTGCAGCCTCGGCCTTTGCACGCTGCTCCACGGGAACGGCATCCACCTTGCTCAGGGCAATGACATCTGCGTCCTTGAGCTGCACCGCTACGAGCCGCTTGAGTGTTTCATAAGACAGAAGCTTCTCAAAGCGGCCGGTATCCAGCAGCACGATCGTCGGGCCCATCGTCAGGTCCAGTTTTCCGGCAGCCGGTTTCATCACATCCCGCACAGCGTTAGGGACCGCCATGCCTGTCGGCTCGATGATAATAAAGTCGGGTTTTATACCCATGGACAACGCCTTTAATGTATGCAACAGATTGCCGGCCACCTGGCAGCAGATGCAGCCGCCCCCGATGTCCTTTACCGTGAGCCCAAACTCCTGGATGACTTTCCCGTCAACAGGGACTTCACCCACTTCGTTAACCAGTATCGCAACCTTGAAGCCTGCCCCGGAAATCTCTTTTCCCAGGGCCACCACCAGCGTGGTCTTTCCTGACCCAAGGTACCCGGCAATCTGAACAATTTTCATGAAATTCTCCCTCTGGCTCCCTCAGCCGATCCTAACGTGATTATTTACTGAATGCCTTCATCATCGCTGACATGTTCTCGGCCGGCACTTCAGGCCAAAGATCGCAGCCAGGCCAGATCCCGTCAGCTCCGTTCGTTATGCACTCGAGGATCGCAGGGCCGACATCAGCCGGATTTCCTTTATGCAGGACCTTGACCGGGTCGAAATTACCCAGAATGACGACATTCGGACCGACCTTCTGCCTGGTCTCTGCCAGTTTATTCTTCTGGTCAACACTGATGGCGTCAGCACCGCACTCTGCCATATCCTGGATGATGGCATTGGTGTCGCCGCAGATATGCAAGACGACCGGCCTGGGCATCTCAGCAATGATTCTCATAACGTGAGGCTTGATAAGACTCCTGAAGCTCTTCGGGCTCATAACATCCGAAGTGCCGCCCATCTCCCGCAGTGTGATGAAATCCGCACCGGCATCGCGGTAGATCTTGGCCACCCGGATGATAACGTCCGAAAGCCGTTCAAGAATCTTGCTGATCTTCTCAGGATCCAGGAAGGACTCCTCATACAGCTCATCGAGTTCCATGACCTGGCCGGCCAGGGTGAAAGGCCCGAGAACATAGGCCCCGATGGCGACTTCGTCTCCAAATTCCTGCTTCATCGCCTTGATAGCTCCGGTGACGACCGGTATCCTTCCGGCATTTTCCAGATCAGCCGGAATAACAACATCCTCGGCCACCTTGACGCATTTTTCCTGGACAGTCGGATAGAGCAGTCCTTCAACATCGTCATAATAATTCATCTTGGCACCAAGCGCCTCAGCCTCAACACCAAGGTCAAACGGCACAACCGCGCACTCGAAACAGAACTCCTTGTAGGTGCCGCCTGCTGCCTTTGCCATGAGAGCTGCATCACGATGAGCACGGGAAAAGACTATCCCGTATTTATCCAGGACCGGCACAACGACATTTCCCATACCGCTGAAAATCGGGGGCGGGACGACCTTCTCTCCTTTTAACAGCTTCAGAACCCGTTCTTTTGAAGTCATTGCATTCTCCTTTATCGTGGTTTATCGAATTTTGCCGGCATATTTTACTGTTTTTTGCTCTACTGCATGCGGCTGATATACTAGATTACTCAAGGACCGGTATGAACACAATGAGGCATTTCCTGATTAGGGGGCAGGGAAAACCTTACCCCTGAAGTTACAATTTGAGAGTTGGCAGGCACGACCGGACTGCCGCTGCTGCTAAAGGGAGGTAAGACCTTCACGGATTGCGTATTTGGTGAGCTCTGCGATGCTGTGCATATTGAGCTTGGACATGATATTCATGCGATGGGCCTCAACCGTCTTGCCGCTGAGGTTCAGGCTGGAGGCGATCTCCTTGGTATTCTTACCCTCGGCCAGCAGCTGGAGCACCTCCCGCTCACGGTCGCTCAGCACTGAAAAGACCGATGACTCAGGCTTGCCGTTCTGCCTGACATAGCTGTCGACGACCACCCCGGTTACCGCGGGGCTCAGGTACATACGGTTCTCGCGGACGGTCATGATGGCCGTCACCAGTTCTTCAAAGGCCGAGTGCTTCAGGAGATAGGCAGACGCGCCCGCCTTCAGCATTTCTGAAACAAACCGCTTGTCGGAATGCATCGAGAGGGCCACCACCTTCACGCCGGGCTTCTCCCCGGTAATCCGCCGTGTCGCCTCGATGCCGTTCATATCCGGCATGGCAATGTCCATGATGACCACATCAGGGGAAAGCTCCCTCGTCAACTCGACGGTCGATCTGCCGTCTTCAGCCTCGCCGATCACTTCAATCTCGGGATATTTCTGCAGCAGGGTGCGGAGTCCGTCCCGCACGATCTTATGGTCATCAGCCAGTATGACCCTTATGGCCATCTCTGCCCCGCAGCGTCAGCATTCTGCAACAGCGCCCGCATGATAATCGTCGTACCGGAACCCGGTTTTGTCAGGATCTCGTAGTGACCGCCGAAATGCTTCAGTCGCTCCCTGACACTGAAGAGTCCGAAGGTGCTCCCTTTGCTGACCAGAGCGGGATCAAAGCCTATCCCGTTATCGCTGACAATAATCCTGACCGTGTCGTCACTGCGCTTCAAGTCGACCGTTACCTGTGTTGCCCGGGCATGCTTCACCACGTTGATCAGCAGCTCCCTCAGGGCCTGAAAAAGCAGTACGGTAACATCAACCGCCAGCGGCTTCTCCTTGCCGTCGTCGCGGCAGATAAAGGCCAGCCCGTGCTCCTTCTGAAGTTTTTCGCAGAGCCACTCCACAGCAGCCGGCAGCCCGAGTTCGTAGAGGATCGGGGGACTCAGCTCAAAGGTCAGGGATTTTGTGTAGCCGATGGCCTGCTCCACCAGGGCCCTGATCTCGTCAATTTCCCGGCCGGAGTGTGTCGAGGCAAAGACATCCCGCAGCGCGCCGAGTCTGATCTTGGTGATGGCCAGAATCTGGCCGATGTGATCATGCAGGTCTGTGGCAATTCTGCGCCGCTCCCGCTCCTCAGTCAGCGACAACTCAGAAGTAAAGGAGCGGAGCTGCTCCTGGTAGGCAAGCAGTTCCTCTTCGTCTTTTTTCCGTTTCGAAATGTCGCGCTGCATCGAGACAAAGTGGGTGACCTTCCCCTGCTCGTTCCGAATCGGAGATATGCGCCATTCCAGGTAGAATTTACTCCTGTCCTTACGCTGCATGAGCGTCTCGACATGAAAGGTCTTGCCATCGACCTGGTCACCCTCGAGCCTGAACCACTCGGTGCTGTCGGTCTTGGGACCCTGGAGCATCACCGAAAGCCGCCCGATAACGTCCTCCGGCGTATAGCCGGTCATGCGAGTGAAGGCATCATTGACATAAACGATTTTAGAGGCAAAGTGCTCCTTGCGGGCCGTGGTTATAATAATAGAATCCGAGGTCTGCTGCATGGCTGATTCGAGCAGCCTCAGTTGCTCTTCCGTAGTCTTGCGCTCAGTAATATTGCTGAAAAAAGTCAGAATGGCCGGTCTTCCCATCCAGGTGATCAGAACAGAATTGATCTCGAGCCACCTGGTGTCGCCGGCCTTGTCAATGATACGGCAGGAGTAGACGCTCGGCATAGAATCACCCCGCAGCCGGCGGAGATAGCGCTCCATGACTATATCACGATCATCGGGATGGAAGAGTTCAATAAAGGGCATTGAAGTCAGTTCAGCCTCGCTGAAACCTGTAATGCGGAGCGCCTTCTGATTCGTGTATTTAAAGAGCCCGTCCTGACCGACCACCACGCCTTCATTGGCATTTTCAACAACCAGCCGGTATTTTTCCTCGGACTTCCTCAGGACATTCTCGGCCCATTTTCGTTCCGCGATCTCAAGCTGGAGCGCTTCATTCGCCCTGGTCAATTCAGTCGTCCGCATCGCCACCTGCTGCTCAAGCTCGTTCCGGTACTGCTCCAGCAGAGTCTCATTCTGCTTGCGCGCCGTAACATCGTTGCCGACGCAGAGAATTTCAGAGAGCTGCCCCTCGCTGTCAAAAATCGCCTTGTTCGTCCAGGCAATCCAGACCGGTTCTCCATTTCTGCGCACATTTATCAGTTCGCGGTTGGCATACGTCGCCGCATCTCTGCCAATGTTCCGAAGCATGCCTCTCAGGGAGGCCCTTTCCTCCTCGGTATCAGGCACAATAGTGCCTACAATGCTTTTTCCGAGGATCTCCCTTTCCGGAAAACCAAAAAAATTCTGGGCAAACAAATTAAAAAAAGTCACCCGCCCCTCCAGATCGAGCCTGAGAATAACACTGTTGACATTCTGGACAAGATCCTGGTACTTTGCCTCGCTCTCGCTTAAGGCCTTGGCGATCGCCTTATGGCTGGTAATATCTTCAACAATGCATATCATGCCATCGTAGCGCCTGCTGCGAATCTTCGGAAGGAGCCACCCGGACTGATACGTCTGACGGCCGGCAGGAGTCAGTACCGGGATGGCGCTGTAATACAACGGCTGGAGAGTGTTGCGCGCCTCTTCGTAATGGCGGACAAAGGCATCGCTCAGATTTTCATGGACATCCTCGAACACCTGGTGGCCCACAAGCTTCTGCTTGGTGGTCCCGGCAATCATCTCCATGCCTTTGTTGGCGTAGTATATGCGGTCTGCGGAATCGGAAACCCAGACCCCGCAGGGAATGCCGTTGAGAATACTGTCGTAAAACCCCTCCAGTTCCCTGCCCTGCTTCCTGAGCTGTCTGATTTCCCTGCGCAGCAGGTCCATCCCGTCGGCGTCCTTTGCTGTCTGTATTGCAGCGCAACCCTGTTTATTGATTCGTGGCGCTGCATCGGCTGCTTGTTTCACGAAATACTCGCTTTCCGGAAAATAGCTGCAGGCATTCAGTACAGCCCGCTGAAGGTACGGACGCCTGAGAGCAGCTCAGCAACTTCCTGCATTTCTTCGGAGAACATGCCCAATTCAAAATAGATATCATCCGGCTCAAGGCTTTCGCAAAACAGGGCGCGGACGATACGGAATTTCAGGGGGAGGTGCAGCCTGTCGACGAGATAATAATCGCAGAAGTTTGATGAACCGTCAAGACGGCAGATGTGTATGATATAGCGGCCATCAGGGGTTTTATAGACATCGAGCTCAAATTCCTTGATCAGGAGCGTGCGGTTCTCCACATAATTCTTCACCCGGCCTTTGAACATGACATCAATATTCATCCCGCCGCCAGAGTCACCCGCCTTCCCAAGATCATCGCTGAAAAATGCGTCTATATCGATGCGTTCGGCATAGCCCTCAAAAAAATCCCTGTTCATGCCCCCGCCGCCCGTTCTTCCTGTCCTGCCTGTTTGGCCAGCAGCCTGATTTTGGCTGCAACTTCATCGTTGTCTGGAAAACCCCCGGTCGTGCGTTTGGAGTGGACCAGAATTCCGTCAGCCTTCACCTCAAGGGCCCCGGCCAGGGATGAATGGATCAAAGCCGGCTTTATGCCGGTCTCCTTTTCGATCAGAAGAGCCAGGGCAGCTGCTATCGGCCGGTAGTTGCAGGTGCCGCAATATTCAATAGTAATCTTCATCAATCCGACTGAACCAATATCATCACAATTTCCACCTCAGGGGTCCTGTTTAAAAATATCACGGGCTTCAGCGGGAAAGCAAGCCCGCTCACGATTTCTGCAGCAGGACAGCTGATAACAAAAACTTCAGGTTGACACTGGCTACTGCTAATATATATAAATAAGACAGCGCATAAGCAACAAACAATGAAAATAAAAATAATTTCTACAGCATTGACAGCATTCTTTCTGACGGCAACCGATGCTCGGGCCATGCATATCTCTGAAGGGCTGCTGCCCCTGCAATGGGCGGGCATCTGGTTCACTGTTGCCGTACCGTTTATGGCATACGGGCTTTATCATCTCAGAAAAAGGGCGGCTGGAGACCTCTCTTTTAAACCGCTCGTGGGACTCCTGACAGCAGTCGTCTTCATTATTTCCTGCATGCCGATCCCGGTCCCCACAGCAGGGACCTGCTCTCACCCGGCGGGAACCGGGATTTCTGCCATACTTCTCGGGCCATGGATCAGTGTGCTGGTCGCCGCCGCGGCACTTCTCATACAGGCTCTTTTTCTGGCCCATGGAGGACTCAGCACGCTTGGAGCAAACATTGTTTCAATGGGCATTGCCGGTTCATTTGCCGCATATCTGGTCTTTATCGGGCTGCGCAAATTGCGGGTGCCGCTCATACTCTCCGGCTTTCTGGCCGGAATCTTTGCCGACTGGGGCACCTATCTGGCAACCTCAGCAGAACTTGCCCTCGGGATAAGAGGCGATACAGCTTTCCTGTCTCTCTTTACAAAAATAATAATTGCCTTTATCCCCACGCAGCTGCCGCTCGGTATACTTGAAGGAGCCATGACTGCCGGGATGGTCGGACTCCTCTCCAGAAAGAGACCGGATATTCTGATAAAAATAGGGGTATTGAAACCCCATGAGGTAAAGGGATGACTTTTGCATGGTCTTACCCGCGGAGAAGTATATCTAAGGCTATGATCACAATCACCGTGTTCTGTCTGTTGTTTGGAATTGGGGCGGCTGAAGAAAAGTGGAAAGGTACCGATGACACCGTGGTAAATAAATTTGCTGCTGAGCAGGGGCGGGAAGCGAAAGAGCCTCTCATCAATACCGACCAGGGAGACCTGCTCCTCTTTATTTTTCTTCTTGCCGGTGCGGTCGGAGGCTTTGCAGCCGGCTACTACTGGAAAACCCTTCTCTCAGGCGGTAGCCATAACGGGCGCCCCCCGGCGGGTCCTCAGAAAAACAGCTGAATGGAACTGTTTACCGAATATATCAGAAAAGACCATCTTCTGGCCGAGGTAGATGCCCGGGTGAAAATCATGGCAGCTGCAGGCCTGCTGCTGATGGGTTTATCCTATCACGGCTTCACCTTTCCCCTACTTGTTGTTGCACTCGGACTTGTACTCTGCTTCATCATGCAGGTACCGCTGAAGATATTTTTTCTGCGGTTTTCAGAACCGCTCTTCATTGTAGTCATCCTGGTGCTTATAAAACTCTTCTCGGCCGGGTATGAAGTACTCTTCTCTGTCAACGTGGCTGGAATAGTCCTGACCGGATATAGGGAAGGCCTCATGGAGGGGCTTCTGCTCGCGGCAAGAATACTTGGGGCAGTCTCGATTGTCGTCGTACTCGGTTTTGCCACCCCCTTCACCGAATTCATCGCAGGGCTCTCCTGGTTTCGCGTGCCGCGGGAGTTCGTCGAGATACTCCTGTTCGCATACCGTTATATTTTTGTACTTCTGGAAGAGGCACTGGTGATATACAATGCCCAGAAAATTCGTCTCGGCTATGCGACTGTTCTACATGGTCTGAGAGCCTTTGCCGTGCTGAGCGGCACCCTGACCATCAGGGCCTTTGAGCACAGTCAGGACACGGTTATTGCCATGGCGAACAGGGGCTACGACGGGAATATCCCCCTCCTGAAACATACCCCGTTCAGGGCCTCCGAAGTGATCTCCGCCAGCCTTTTTCTGATCGGTATGGGATGCCTCTGGAGGTGGGTCTGATGTTCCGGCAAAGCAGTTGTTATGCCCCAGCGGAGCAGTTGTTATGAACAACCAGTGCGGACAGAAGATCCCGGCCGGCGACAACACGGTACGCCTTGTTGCCCAAGATGGCGAATACAGCTATCCGGACGGCACCATAGCCCTCTCAGATATCAACCTGCAGGTCCGGGCCGGAGAATTTATCGGATTACTCGGGCCGAACGGTTCAGGAAAAACAACGCTCCTGAAGCTTCTGGACGGACTCCTGTACATGACCAGTGGAGAAGTACTGCTGGACAGGATGAATATCCGGAAGCTGGCACCCCGCGACATCTACCGAAAGGTAGGCCTCGTCTTTCAAAATCCGGACGACCAGCTGTTTGCAGCCACAGTTTTTGAAGATGTAGCCTTTGGACCCCAAAACCTCGGCTTCAGCAGGAGTGATCTGGCACAGAGAGTGGCCTGCGCACTGAAAAATGTTGATATGGAAGGGCATGAAAAAAAACAGATTCACAAATTGAGCTTTGGCCAGAAAAAGAGGATCTGCATTGCGGGACTGCTGGCGATGGGACATGAAATCCTGCTGCTGGATGAGCCGACTGCCGGGCTCGACCCGCAGGGGGAGTCCCGGATGATGGAACTCCTTTATCATCTGAACAGAGAAAGAGGGGTAACCATCATTATGGCGACACATAGTGTGGATTTTGTCCCTCTTTTTCTTGACAGGGTTCTGGTGATGAGCAGGGGCAGAATCGTGAAGCAGGGAACCCCTGAAGAAGTCTTTACCAGTCCTGAAGAGATGGCGGAAATTGAGCTCCGACTGCCGCAGGTAGCTGAACTGATCTACCTCCTCAAGCATGAAGACGGCCTGCCTTTTGATAAACTCCCGCTGACAGTAGGAGAGGCCAGAAGAGGGATACTCGAGCTTCAGGCCTCAGGAAATGCGGCCCCGCAGAAACAGTAATCTTTCAACCTGCCCCCGTGGGTTCACCACGGGGGCAGGTTGAACTAATCAGGCTTACTTAGACCCTGTAAGCTGGACTGTGACATTGCCTCCGTCGGAGCTGATATTAAAGCTCCCGGTATAGGAACCGGCAGTCACCGGAGCAAAGGTTATGGATATGCTGCAGGAACCGGTCGCGGGTGCTATGACAGCACCGGTGCAAGTATCCAGGGTTTTCCTGAAAGGTGCTGCAGGCATGGATACTGACGTTATATGCACATCGGCGGCTCCGCTGTTTGTGACGGTGACTGAAATAGTCTTGCGGCCGGTAGGGAGCTTCCCAAAAGCCAGAAATGCAGGGGTTGTCTGAAGCGCAGTCGCACCCGAGGTTGTAGCTTTCACTATGTCGGGGATGGTGGAGATCGTCGCCTCCCCTGCCTGATCGTGGATGATGTAGGCTGTTCCAGCCACAGCATCACAGCCAAGGCTAATATCAGGGCTCTGGGCCGCTGATTCAAGCTCGCAAAGATGCGACGTCGCCCTGTCGAGGTTCCGGCAGGCTGTCGTTGCTCCGGCAAACGCCCTGATGGCACTGTGAGGAACACGCAGGCCAGTCACGGGATCAATGACTGCAAGCATGATTTTATGCGGACTTGCCATACCTTCTGAAAAAACCCGTATGATCCAGTTGTCAGTACTCTGAAAACACCCCGATTCCTCAGCATATGCCACACTTACGGCCAAATTTCCGGTAATAGCCAGTGTCATACATACGATTATCATCAAAAATCTCTTCATCTCAGACCTCCATAACTCTTTAATTTGATTGTGTACCGTAGCTGTTTCATCCCATTATCTTTTCTCAAGAGGCTCCTCCCTTTCTCGTGCAGTGCACGAAACAACCTGCTCAGGCCTTGATTCTAAAACGTTTTTTCTGGACTTACATTCCACGTGTTTCACCAGGAGCTCCCTAAAGTGCTGTAGCACGCAACTGAACGGTCAGTGTGCCCCCGTCAGAAATTATCGTGAATTCACCAGTCAGTGCCCCGCTGACCGGAGAAATAACTCGAATCTCCATGACACAGGTAGCAGAAGGGGACAATCCCTGGGTAGTATTACACGTCCCACCCACCCAACTGAACGGCATGGCTGGGGCAATAACAGAAAGAATATGCAGGTCAGCAGTGCCTGTGTTGGAAATAGTCACACTCGTGTATTTCGAACTATTGACTATCACCTCACCCATATCAACCGAGCCGGGGGCCTGCAGCAGCGGGTCACCTGGACGATACGGGAGTATGTGCGGCACGCGAAGAAACGACTCATACCCCTGGTTGTCATAGTAGAATACGAACCCTGTGCCCGTACCCTCATCGTAGACAAGCGTTATATCAGCGGCCCCTGCAGAGTCCGTCAGCAGCAGCGGATTGGCCGCCAGCCGGGTATCCTGCACCGGGACCAGCGCCTTGGTATTCGCATCCAGAACCGCAAGGTAGATCTGATATGTGTTCAAAACGTCTGAATACTTCGCGTATGCCATCACGAGCCATTCGTCCCGGCTGCGATAGTAAGTATTGCGGGCCGTCTGTCCTGTTTCGTGATAGGTTTCACTCCTGATCTGTTCGCTGTTGTTCTCCTTGTCTCTGGAGTAGAAGCGCAGCATGGTCGAGTGCGGAATCTTTATCGGCTGGCCGGTATAGATACTCGTTGGGGTGCAGCCGGCGCCGAGACAGTAATAGGTCTTGTCACAGCCGCTATGCGCATCAAAGCAGGCCAGCAGAACAGAAGCCGAGGACTTGAACGTTCCACCGGCAGGCAGTGCTGTTGTTACCGGCGCAGTCAAGTCAGTGGTGAAAAGTGCTGTGACTGCTTTGTCGCCATTGACAGTCACCACGCAGCCGGAAGTGCCGGAGCATTCTCCCTGCCAGCCTGCGAAGTAAGTCGTGCGCCCGCCATTAGACGGAAGAACAGTAGCATTAAGCGTCACAACGTTAATATCCGTTGCAGTAAATCTGTCAGAGTCATAGGTACAAACAGGATCAGTGGCAGAAGAACAGCTGATGCCCAGAACATTATCCGCCCCCGCATAAGAACCTGGAGGAGAACTCGTCACCAACCCGTTAGCTCCGCCTGCTGTCTGCACGGCAACCCCAAGTCTATAGACCACGGTGGTCGTCACATCCAGGGAGTTGTTTGAAAGGACAGCGTCATTGGTCTCCGACAAAACTGCTGCCCTGACGGTCATCTCTCCTGCTGTCTGGGGAGCAGTAAGCGTCAGGCTTACAACCCCTGATACCCCGTTCATTAACGCTCCCAGAGCACAGGTCACGGTCCCTGACGGATTACTGTCAATGCAGCTTACCAGGGGGTCGAGGTTCCAGCTCGCTGAGCCGAAGACAACCCCGGCAGGCAGCGTATAGGTGAAGACAGCTCCTAAGGCATTATGTGGACCAAGGTTTGTCACGGTAAACGAATACGTGAGAGGTCGACCCACAACAACTTCATTCCTATCGTCTTCAGTGCTTGTTGAAAGCCAGGAGACGGAAAGGTCAGAGTTGCCAATTGCACCGCCCTCTCCGTTGCGGACGGCCCTCACATACAGCGTCTGCTGTTTGTCAACGGTCCCGACTATACCACTACTAAAGGAAACATACCAGGCATATCCGTACATCGGAGCAGCTGTTTCAATAGCTGCTGTTGTCGAACTCCAGTATCCCTCCGACTGAGAGGAGGAAAAAGCAGTGGTGTCGAGAGACGGATTTATGTTTGCGTCCGATATCGACTCGAGTTCTCTGACATCAGGCAGCCGCCAGTCACGTTGGTTAAGATAATTGTTCGCGTTCAGACACTGAACGTAAGCAAGCGCCCCCTGCCAGGTCTTTAGGCCTGCGGTGCAACTGCTGAGATGCGCCGGGGTGCTTCCATCCTGCTGCCATATAAGTCCGGTGGCTCTGTCTGTTACGGTTCCGGCAGAAGTTCCGGTATTGACTATTGGGTCAGGATAAATCAGGGCATCGCCACGGACACACCGGACGAATCCGGTGTCGGAGACAGGCTTAATAACAGCATGTCCCTGGAAAAACTCCACACCCCAGGCAGCATCAGTCGCAAACACTGAATCGGTATCTGTCCAGTAAAACGCCGGGGCTGCTCCTGATGTGATTTCTGTCCCCGGAAATACAGTAGTATCTACGGCTGGACTGTACTTGCCATAGTTGACAATCGAGAGGAGTTCCTTCTTGGACGGCAGCCGCCAGTCAGGATAGAGCCCTCCGGGATAGTTCCCTAAAATCAGGCCTTCACAGTAGGCCTTCGCTGCAGCCCTTGTCCTCATTCCATTATTATCATCTGAAGCCTGCCAGGTCAGATGCGTGTTATTGTCCGTCACCGTCCCGTCAGCGTGAGCTGTCAGACTGATCGGATTCATCGTGTATACCCCATCCTGCCCTCCATCCAACCCTGTTTGAGCACAGGTTATCACGCCCCAGGGGCTGGCACCCTCATAGCACATTGTCTGGCCTGTGTCAGGCAGTCTGATTGCACAGGCGTCCCCAATGTTGTCGCCATTCGTATCGAGCTGGTCCGGATTGGATACAAAAGGACAGTTGTCGTAACAGCCTGTCTTCAGCCCGCCCGCACATATCGGCAGACCCTGCGTGTTCAGGACGCCATCATTGTCCATATCGTCATCGCAGGCATCTCCGATACCGTCACCGTCTGCATCCTTCTGATCCGGATTAATGACAAACGGACAATTGTCAGAACAGGCCGTCGTCTGTCCACTCTTACATGCAGTAAGGCCTTGCAAGTTCAGGACACCATCATTGTCCATATCAGGATCGCAGGCATCTCCGATTCCATCTTCATCAGTATCAGTCTGAAGAGGATTCAGCAAGTTTGGACAGTTGTCATAGCAGCCTGTGGTCTGTCCGGTCTTACACTTCGGCAGTGCGGCGTCATCACCGTCAGCAATCCCGTCATTGTCGGTATCAAGGTCAACGAAAGTAACAACCGACACAGAATTATTCGCCGAAACAGGATCGTTCGTGAGGGAAACAACCGCCGGGGCATTGATAATATTCCCTTTGACATTCGGTGCATTGACGGTTATGGTTGCGACCACAGGACTGCCGGGCATTATGGAACCGATGAAACAGGCCACGGTCCTGTCGTCCAGGGAAACAGCAGCCCCGGCATTTTCATCTGCAAGAATGTCTGAAGTCTCCAAGGTTATGGTTCCCTCGGTGACTGATGCAACCGTGTAGAGACCATCATTTAATGTAGATCCGGACACCGTCAGGGTATCTCCGGCTCTGATACCCGCGCTAAGGAATCCGTTATTGCTGTCTGAAATAGTATCAGCGGCAGGGGCATTGTCCCTGAAGGATATGGTCGAACCGGCAAGAGACGGTTTAATGCAGTTCACCGGTGCCTGTGCTCCGAGTTGCCAGTTCGCAGAACTGAAGGAAGCCCCCATCGGCAGGGTATCAGTCAGGACAACGCCGCGTGCTGCATCCGGACCGATATTGCTTACGGTTATCGTATAGACAAGCGAAGCACCAGCAAGCACGGGATTGGGAGACCCGGTCGCAGCGACTGATACATCCGCTTCGCCGGTCGATCCTGAGCGTCCGCCCCGTACGCATCTGGTGAGGTAATCGTAGGTGCGGGAGTCTTGCCTTTGCGTCTTCTCCCCGGCAACAATACTCCCGTCATAAAAGTCGACGGTCCAGGCCTTTGTGTCCTCAGCATGATCAGTGGTCGAACTCCAGTATCTGTTGGAGGAGGTGTACGTATGCATAGGCTCGTAGTAAGCCGCCGGATCGTACGTCCTGACGGAGGAGATCGACTCAAGTTCCCTGACATTGGCAAGCCGCCAGTCATCATACTGCTGGCCGCCTCCCATGGCAAGATCTGTCCTGATGATATCTCCTGTTACCGCACTGACTATTGCCCAGGCATTGGACGCTGATCCGGATCCCGGCATCGCTTTGACAATGACCTTCTTCCCTGAAACAAAAATCCGATAGTCGGGAGATGAAGCAAATGCATTAATATTTGCCGCAACATCCAATGCGAGTTGCTCAAGCGTTGAGGTTAGATTGACCGGCCCGGACATAATCTGGACTCCGTTTACCGTAATACCGGTCACCGAACCAGCCGCACCCGAATTGAACTCAACAGAGCCGGTAGACTCTCCCCGCTCCTCGCAATACGTCAGCGCCTCTTCCCAGGTCCTCGCTGCGCTGTCGCTCACACGCTGCCAGACGAGTCCTGTTGCGCGGTCTGTGAATATATTCCCCGCACTATCATCAAGATAGTCTTCATAGACAACCGGGACATCGCCCCTGACGCACCTTACATAATGACTTCCGGATTCCTTGCCGTAATACGCCGTGCGGCCATCACTGAAATCAACTCCCCAGGCATCAATACCCCCGCTCCCGCCATACGCATCACTCGTCCAGAAGACAGCAGACGCAGTGGCCGGGAAGTTGGTATCATCAACCGCAGGGGCATGCCTGCCATAGTCAGTTGTGCTCAGAAGTTCCTGCTTGTTCGGCAGTCTCCAGTCATCATATCCGCCGAGGCTCAGCGTACCGCAAACGTTCACAAAGCCTGCACCTGAGGGGTTGCATCCTGAAGGCGCGCACCCTGACCCGGGTCCGTCCACCTGTCCCCGCGCCTGGTACCAGTTATAGGTCTGATTATCAAAATCCTGCTGCCACATAAGATGCGTGTTGTTGTCTACCGTGACCCCGGCTCCGCTGTTCGTGAAATTCGGCGGGTTTATCGTATAGTCATGGTCCTCTCCGAATGTGCCACTAAAGCTGGTAGTCTGGCCGGTATCGGAGACCCTGATCTCACAGGCATCTCCAATCCTATCCCCATCCGTATCGGTCTGATCAGGGTTCGAGACAGAAGGACAGTTGTCATAACAGCCGGCAGTCTGTCCCCCCGTACATCTCTGTAATCCGGCAGGTGTACTTTCAAAAATGCCATCGCCGTCCCTGTCAGGATCGCAGGCATCACCAAGGCCGTCGTTGTCCAGGTTGGCCTGTCCAGGGTTGCTGATATCAGGGCAGTTATCTACAGGGTTAAGGATACCGTCTCCGTCTGAATCAAATTCAAAGGAAGCTGTCACCGTGGTGTTCGTCAGGACCTTAACGACACATGCCGTTCCGGTGCTGACTTTCAGGGTGACGGCACCTGCAGCCGCCTCCTGTCTAAGCTTGTCCGTATTCGCCAGGGTTACGGTACCGGCGGTAACTGATGCAATAGTATAGGTCCCGTTGTTCGTGCCGGAGCCGGATACCCAGAGTGTATAGCCCGGCTGCAGCCCGGCTGAAAGAAAACCGTTGCTGCTGTCAGTAATCGTGTCGGGGTCGGTGCCGTTGTTCTTAAAAGAAAGCTTCGTAGCCGTGAGGGAAACAGAAGCCCCGGCATCCTCATCCGCAAGCTTCTTCGTATTCATCAGGGTTATCTTCCCTGCAGTTACTGACTCGATCGAGTATCTCCCGTCATTGGATGCTGAACCGGACACTATCAGGTTGTCACCCGCGCTGATGCCGGCAGCGAGAAACCCGCTATTGCTGTCTGAGATTGTGTCAGCGCTCAGTCCGTTGTTCTTAAAAGACAGGGTCTGAGCCGAAAGATGGGCGATTGTCGGCGTATATTGACTTCCGCACGCGCCTCCCAGCCACCCGGCGAATAAAGAGGCTCCGCTCGGCAGAGCCGTTAGTGTCACTACCGCTCCGAGCGGATACTGGTCACTGCAGTGGCCCTGGCAGACGATAGCACTTCCCACAGGAGGAAGAGTACTGCTGCTCGTCACGCTGCCGGACCCATAGCCCGTAATATCTGCTGTCAATGTATTTGTGGCAAAACCCACAAAAGTGCTGTTTAATGCAACATTGTTCCCCTGCTTGGAATCATTCGTAAGGGATGTTACTGTCACTGCATTGGTAATCGTCCCGACCGCATTCGGCGCGGTGACAACAATCGTCACGACCACGTTGTTACCGCTCGTGATTGGTCCAATGTTGCAGGTTACTGTCCCGAGGGCATCACTGCAGAAGTTGGAGCTCGCTGCTGAATCATATGCCGATCCTGCAGGGAGTACATCTGTCAGGATAACCCCCAGAGCATCAAAGGGACCGTTATTGGTCACGGTCATGTTATAGGTAAGGGCAGTATTCACCGCAACAGGGTCCGGAGAATCAGTTACTTCCAGCGCAAGTTCGGCTTCACCAAGGGATCCGTCTCTGCCACCCATTACGCAGCGGACCTGCTTCGCCAGGGTCTTCAGTCCGTATGACGTCGCTCCGGTCGTAAAATCAACATACCAGGCATTATCAGTAAATGCACTGTAGGTTGTTGACGTCCAGAACTCGGCCGAAACAGCCCCCGGGAAAAACGTCGTGTTTATTGCGGGACCTGTTCTGAGGTCATCGGTGAGAGATTCGAGTTCCCGGGCGTTCGGCAGCCGCCATTCTATCTTGCCTGCAGGCAGTTCCAGATCTTCACAATACGTAAGGCTGTCTTCCCATGTCCTTGGCAGTATATTCGGGATTTTCTGCCAGGTCAGACCTGTTGCCCTGTCCTTCACCGTATCTGTTTGATCGATAAAATCTCCGTACGCAACAGCAGTCGAACGGACACACCTGACACGATTAACAGGAGCCGGGGTCATCCTGGCGTTCAGGAAGGCCGCCTTCCCGTCTCCGAAATTAATCACCCATGCGCTGTTCCCCCCCACGTCGTAAGGGGTTAAGGTCCAGTAACCAGTCGCCTCTGTATCACTGAAATAGGAAGTATCTATTGCAGGGTTATTGCGCGAAAAGTTGACCAGGCTGTAGAGCTCCTTCTTCGTGGGAAGCCGCCAGTCTGAATGGGTAGCAAGGATGAGGTCGCCGCATACATCTATTTTATTCGTGTTAAAAGCTGATGTTTTATTTCCAATAGCCTCATCCCAGGTATAATTCGTGTTGTCGTCACTGGCCTGCCACATAAGATGGGTGTTCAGGTCAGTGATCGTACCATTGTTATTATTATTGATAAATGCCGGGGCGTTGATCGTATAATCGGCATCCTCACCAGAGATCAGCGGGTATCCTGAAGTCTGACCTGTATCCGACAGCCTCACCTCACAGGCGTCGCCCTTCCCGTCCTCGTCGGTATCGACCTGGTCAGGGTTGTGTATATTCGGACAGTTGTCTACGGAATCCCAAACATCATCAGCGTCGAGGTCCGTATCAGCCGCAAACGTTGCGGTCACGGTGATATTGGCATTGATCGATACAGAACAGGTGGATACAAAAGGACCGGCCCCGGTCGGGCAGCCGCCGCCGGACCAGCCGGTGAATATCGTCCTCATTCCCGATCCAATCGTCGAAGGCAGGACCCCGATAGGCTGGACTGGCGTCGCGGTCAGAACAACAATGTCGCCAAACTGGTAGACATCGCTGCAGGCATCAGGTGCATCCGGAGTAATCTCCGGACAGTTAATTATATTATCATCTAAATCTATGCCGTCACTCCCTGCTGCGACCTGGCCTGCAACACCACCCAGCACCTGAACAATAAGAGTATTTTCCATGCCTCCACGAACGCACCGCACGTAGTTCGTCCCGGTCTTGATGTATGGGTACGGATACCCCATATCGAAGGCAATACTCCAGGCAACAGAGGTGTCCGTAATATCAGTGGTCGAGGACCAGTACTGCATGGTGTCGGTATCTATGAGGAAACCCTTGACAGACGGCAGATCGCGGATGTCAAGTGCTGCACGGTTGTAAATTGCATCGTATATCTGCTGGTCGGCAATAGATGCGAGTTCCTTTATCGTGGGAAGTCTCCAGTCATCATACTCTCTGCCGCCGCCGAATCCAAGAACCAGGTCTTCACAATACTGGAGTGCGTTTTCCCAGAGCACCGCAGGTCCGAAATTACGCTGCCAGAAAAGATTGGTGCCATTATCCCTCATCATATCATCGGAGTCGGAAGGCGTACTATTGTCAATCAACGTGTAATTGTTGAAATACTGGTTTATGCCGCGTACACATCTCACATGGTTTAATGCATCCTTGTCGTTCGGATAAAAACTGCCATAGCTCAGATCAACAGCCCAGGCGGTCCCATCACCCGGGAGAGCTGAATCTGTTGTCCAGTAGTATCCGCCCTTTGAATCAGGAAATACGGCGGTGTCTATCGCAACGCAGAGTTGATCATATACACCATTGCCGTCCATATCTGTATTGCAGGCAGTCTGGGGAAAGTCCCCACATTCGCTCGAACAGCTGCGCTCACCATAATCAACAATGGTCAGCAATTCTTTCAGGGACGGAAGCCTCCAATCATTATGAGACCCCGCACTCAGGCCCGCACAGTAATTGTTGGCCGCATTCGGATTGTCACCACCTGCAACTCCTGCTGCCTGATACCAGGAATATCCGGATGCAGTCTGCTTCAGCCACATAAGTCCGGTAACATTGTCAGTTACCGTACCAGGGGCGCTATCCGTGAAGGAGGGCGGCTTGATGCTATAGCTGCCGTCCTGGGCTTTTTCGGCAACAGGAGCAGATCCCCCGGCAGGACACGGGATAAGAGTACCGGCGCTGCTATAGCAGGTAGTCTGGCCGGTATCAGGCAGGTTAACCTGACATGCATCTCCCCTGCCGTCTCCATCAGAATCTGCCTGGTCAGTATTGGGAACATTCGGACAGTTATCTATAGCATTGGCAACGCCATCCAGATCGCTGTCAGGGCCGCAGGCATCGCCTTCCCCATCTCCATTGGAATCCTTCTGATCACGGTTAGGGACAGATGGACAATTATCCACTGCATCCCCTATCCCATCACCATCCGTATCAATATCAAAGGAGGCTGTGACTGTCATGGTATCGGTCATGGTAACGGTGCAGGTAGAAGATAATCCGCTGCAGCCCGCTGTCCACCCGGTGAAAGCAGATGTCGGGCTTGGCACCGCGGTCAACGTGACCTGTTTATCACGCAGATACACCTGAGAGCAGGCTGAACCGCAGTGAACAACCGGGGAACCGGACGTGGATATATCAACGTTTCCACCGGCAGCTCCTGACGTGCTGACCTTCAGGCGGTAATCGTCATTAACAATATTTGCGTAACCGGTGCCCTTATCCGGCATCGCATCCGAACTGGTCACCACAACGCTGAAGCTCTCCACCTCTGCCTCATCGGCGCCCCATGTCGCCAGGGTGTCCCCCTTGGCAGCCGTATCATTGAGAATCGACACACAGATATTAACACTGTCGCTATTGGCAGGTATGCTCCCCGTTCCCGCACTGATAGTGACATAGTCGGAGCCACCCGTTGCCGTATCGGCAACAGTAACATAGTTAAAATCGACATCAGTCGGGTATTTCTTTGTCAGAGAGACGGTAAACCAGGCACACCCTAGAGCTTCGTCGACATTCCCCGCATCCGAAATATTTATCGTCGGTTTTTTTCTCCAGGCAAAGAGTTTTCTGACCGTATCAAGATCGCTCAGGGTAGACCAGCCTATATTTTCGGCCCAGAAATAGCCGCTGAAGGTCTCTGTCGTTGAATCATATTTTGCCAGGAGTTCCGGTAAGTATACGCCGCCGATGCAACCTTCAACTCCCGCGCTACACCCTGGATTGAAAGCCAGCCAGCCGGCAGTTTCGCTCCAGGCATTTCCCGAAAGAAGACCGGTGGAAGGATCTACATTGACCCCCCAGTTGACTCCGTTCTGGTCAATGGGCGCAGGATAAGGCCCCGTACCGTCGCCCAGTTTTATCCAGCCGAAGTTTTCAGCCCAGATATAGCCTTTCAGATATGGAATTGGCCCCGCGACCAGTTCAGCCGCTTCACTGCCCGCATTGGCAGGAGCAGCGCTCAGCCAGCCGGATGTCTCTGACCAGGCATATGAGTTGATGTTCGGCAGTGCAAACGCAGCAGCCGGGAGCATCAACATCAGCAAAAAGGAGATGATTATAATGCCTTTATATCTGGTCTTATATCCGGTAATGGCTGTTTTCATCTGAGCTCCTTATCGTTCTCGTAATCATTGAATATGTCTCTTCTTCTTTCTATCACACGACTCATGTACAGAATCAAACTGCTTGTCAGTACGTCGTTATAGTAAACAACTCGGCTCCTGAAGTATCACTACCTCCGCCGCTATCGCTCAGAGTCACCGTCATCGTTGCCGTACCTGTGTTTGAAGCATGAACAGTGAAGGATAATTGTCCGGTACCTGTATTAATGCTGGGCGTACCCACCAGGATACTGGATGGATCATTCTTCGATATGTTGAAGGTCAAGGTTTGTGCCGACTCGCTTGAAGCTCCCTTGCTGATATTCAACGCAAAATTACTTACGTTGTCTGAGCCTGTCCCCACAGCACGCCTTAGATCACGAGGAGAAGCCAAAGTAAAGCTTGGCGCATCATTAACAGCCGTAAAACTTATGGTCACAGTTCTCGTGCTTGAGCATGTAGAAGTCGAAGGAATACATGCCTCGTACGTAAACGAATCACCCGTAGTATTATTCAGATCTGGTGTATAGATATAGGCGTTTGTATTGGTAACGCGGGTTGCCGTGCCATATGAGGGGCCTGAAAGAATATTGTAATTAAGCGATGAAAGATCCCTGTCTGCGCTGGCAACAGAAAAATTAAATGCTGCAGGCGTATCCTCCGTTACCGTTACCGCGGCATTACTTGCCACCGGGGCATCATCCACACCGTTAACCGTAAGATAAACCGTTGCCGTCCTGTCATGACCGGTAACACCGTCGGTACAGGAGTAGGTAAAGGCATCTCTGGTCGTCTCGCCGGCATGCAGATATTTAAAAAGAGTAGAAGAAGGGGTGTAGGAAAGATTATTGGTATCAGTCCTTGAGAGCGTTGCCCCCCGTACAGAGGTGATAGCACTGACCGTTATTGAAGAATTGGTAAGCGTCGAGTCGGTATCACTGCATCCGCCCCTTATGGTCGTAATACTTATAGTTTGAGCTGTTGTCGGCTCATTTCCGAGGCTGATGGTAACATCAGCTGCCACCGGCGCTGCGGTGCAGTCCTTCAATCCGGACAGAGATGATCCCCACGTGCCGGATGGTGAAGTCGAAGCAGTAAGAAGGCTGAAGTATGCCTTGCCGCTGCAGACTTCATTTCTGGTCGCTCCGCTATTGTTAGGCTTTGGGGCCGCATTATAGATGTCATTGAGGGTATAGGCCGAATCCGCAGCAAGCGTCGTCTCTATCGATGTTATAGCCGGATTCGGGCCCACAAACGCTCCCGCCGGGATGGCAGTGCCTGATGTCCCTGTTTTCACCAGGTCATAGATATGCTTCAGGGTATAACGGTCCGGCTGCGCTGTCGGACTGGTCGGCGCCAGAAGGCTTCCCCCCAGAGCATGCGCCGGCAGCATCAAAACAGAGATCAATGTCCATATCGATAATAAACTCATGCCCCGGAAAATTTTCTTCATACGTTCAGATTTATGCATTGCGTCCTCCCTTTACAGTTTGCAAAATTTACGGTAACGACCTGACATGTATCTTGCTCAGCACCTGTCCTGCAATTGTGGTATAGACCACGTATGCCTCGGATGCCTCTTCATCAAAGACAAGGGTAACACCGGCTGTCGTGGCATTGGCCGCAACCAGGACCGGATTTGCATCCAGGCCCACTGTCGCTGCAGCAGGCAGTGTGCCGTCCGGATCGATAACCTCGAGGTAGACAGCATAGGTCCCTGCCTCCCTGTTGGTGGTACTGTAAGACCTGATCAGCCAGTTTCTCTCCTTCAGGTAATGGCTGTTTCTGGACATCTTGCCGAAATCGCCTATAGAGCAGCCGTTGTCCACGATCCCATCGCAGTCCTGGTCCTTATGGTCACATATTTCGACTGCACCGGGATAGATGGAGGCGTCACGGTCATTGCAGTCCTTTGCCATGCTCTGCAGCTCAGAGGCAAGCTTGTAGCCGGACGGCCGCAGACAGGACGTCCTGTTGATGCTCATGTCGGAGTAGCCGTCAGCGTCACTGTCTTTGTACCAGGTCTGCCCCGGATACTCTTTTTGATTACTATCATTACAATCGAGGCCGTTCGCCACATAACCGGCAGGTGGATAACAGGCTGAAACCATCTCCCGTGGATTTCCATACCCGTCTCCATCAGCATCAAAAAAGAATGCTCGGGAAGCATGGACCAGGGGATCATGGTCATTACAGTCCTGTTGATCTGATACCATCTGTTGCCGGGTTTTATGTCCCGCAGGAGGGCTGCACGAGGAAACAGCAGGCCCGCCGGGATACCCGTCGTTATCAGCATCAGGGAAATAGTCTACCAAGGGAGAACAAGTCTCAAGGGGAATCTTGATGACCGTACCCCGTGGGCCCAAGGTGACGGTTGCTGCAAGCTGGTTGTTAAGATAGACACCCACTACATCCCCCTGTCTTGCAGAGGCCGGGGTCCGGGGGTCCGCAGAATCCATCGGGACCCTCAGGATAAAGGAACTGCCTGCATTCGGGCTGCTGCCGATCGAAAACTTCGCGAGGGTGACGGATGAATTCTCTACCCTGAGCGTGACTTCGCCTGCAGTGACCGGCTGCCCGTTGCTCGAGAGCGGTCCGTAAATAATGTTGTCCGGTTCGGGAATCTTTGCCGAACTTATCGAAACATAGAGCAGCAGACTGCCCATAATTGCCAAACCTGTCAACAAGCCCCTTTTTCTCATCGCTTTCACCCCGCCTTCTGAATTCACGTTCTTTTTCATGTCAGTTACCTGAATAACCATACGTCAGGAAGAAGAGCTTGATGTCCGACACCCCGTTTATAAACCTGTTGATTCCGGCAGACCGGTCAACAGGATCATAGAGGAACGTAGCGCTGGGGATTATCAGCTTCCACTGGGTGTTCCAGACCGACCGACCGACCAGACGGGTGTCAGAAATGGTCTGTGCAGGATCAAACTCGCCGTCATCATGATAGGCCCGGATGCTTGAGAACCTGCGTATCCCGCCAAGCTGCTCAGAGAGGCTGTCGATCACCGGTATCCAGTCAGGGTTCGTAAGGTCCGTGGCCCCAATCGTAAACGGCACCGGCAGTTTCTGATCCATCACCCTCCACTGTCTTGTCTCGAGGGTGTCGGACGAGGGTGATGTCATAACATCAATTCCGGCCGGAATGAGATAGACCTTCGGCGTATTCGACAGCTCAGTCGTATTGTAGTTGGTAAACCATATCCCTGCCGCACTGATCTTCGTAGTAAACACGCTGGGATCATAGAAACTGTCCCCTGCCGCCAGCTGGTTTCCAAAAAAGTTCTTTCCATAGGTTATCGTGCTGCTGAAGGGAATCACAAGACCGGGCTGAGGCCCGGCTGAGTCGGGGGCAAAGGGACGGGCATACCGTTTGAACTCAGCCACTGCCCTGAGATCAGGCACGTAGAAGCTGTTCAGCCATCCCTGCCATGTTGCATCGTCCACAGCCCTGAAGAGCTCATTCCTGAGCGAGAACCGGTTCGTCTCCATCATGGGGTTATTGAATCCAAGTTGACCCCTCAGCACACCGAAATTCTGGTTCAGCCGCGCAAGCGGATCAGCCAGTCCCTGCGAACCGGCCACCGGCTGGCCGTTGATGATCACACCAAGGCTCCTCTGCCTGACAATGTCTGTAAGAAACCGCTGACCTGCCCCCGAGCTTGTCTTGAGCAGGTTCGTCTCATAATCATAGGCCTTGGCAGCAAGATAGGTATACTGAGCCGCAAGGTCAAAATGGGCGCGGTATTTCTGGAGTGCGTCATTCCTGAATATCCGGAAGGACATGTCCTGGTACCGGTACTGCTGTGTACTGGAGGCCGCAATTGACCTCATGTATTGCAGTTCTGACAGGAGTTTCTCCCCCTGTACCTTCACATTCTTGATATTTTCAAGCGCCTGCATTAGGACTTCCTTCTGCGTTATTGCCTGCAGCCGGGCCACAGGCTCTGCCTTCAGAGCGTCCTTTACTTCCCGTGCAGCCTTATTGAGCTCGTAGTTCGCCGACACCCCTTCGACTATCATATCCCAGAGACCATCAGAGGTGTCCTTGGCAAACTCTGCCCAGATTTTACCTATTTCAAAGCCACTCCCCGTAGAGTTCAAGCCGCACTTCGTTGGTTTGGCTACGGCCTTCACAACACCTTTCGGCACATCCCCTGTTCCACCTCCCACTGCAGTCACTACAAGATTTGAGGGGGCGTCTCCAATAGGCTCCGCAACATCTTCAACACATTCAGCCGCGGCTTTAAAACCAATAGAAAATGACTCCAACCCCTTGGCTATGGCACTTAACGCGACGCCGGCAACGTATTTTACGCTCTTCAGTGCAAGAGAAGTAGCCTGATACCCGGAAAGGGCCTCAAGTTCTTTCACCTTGGCCTGAACATCAACCAGGACATTGTCATATTCCCGGATCGCAACTTCATAGTTGGCCCTTTCCTGGTAGAACGTCGAGAGTGCCCGTTGCATTTCACCCTGCGCGCGCCGCACGCCCATATTCTCACTCGGTTTGACGATGACGCCTCCCCCTCCGGAGGAATAAACATACGAAATATTATCGGTAACCGTCGGAGGATAGTCGCTCGCACCGGTTACGGAGTTTATGGTCGGGAAAGCCACGTGCTTGTCACCCGGTCTGGCGATTAGGCCGTCCACGCCGGTGAGTTCAGACTGGTCCATCCACATATAGTGGTAGAGGTCTGCTCCGGTATAGTCGCTCGGATACGTGCCGGTCGGCCCCATATCTCCGGAATAGGGAAAGCCGTAAATCTCAATAAGACGCATCTGATAATCATATTCCTGGTCGATTATGCTGTTTGTGAAATCATCCATATTCTTCTGGTTTTCCCTCAGCCTCTGGGTAGACCTGTTCGCATAATCAAAGACATCCACTGCATTGCTGAGTGCGATATTCGCACGCTGGTAGATCTGATCGAAATGAGTCATACCCTGCATCCCTGAGGCGTTCGTCGGAAAGGTCGGATCAATGTCAAACGGGACAGCGTTCCTGGCAAGCCCGAGCGGGTTCAGACCGGCATCTGCCATATCGACCTGGGACTGGACAGAGTAGAACTGTCTCGGAATATCCTGAAGTTCAAGCACCGTGGTACGATCGATCTTCTGTATCCCGGTATGGGCCGGATTCAGATCCACTGCACGGAGGATTGAATTGGCCACGACCCAGTCAAAATAGGTACCCTGTCCAACCCTTCGGCCCCATTCAGTCAGGCCCCAGCCACGTGACACGTCGGTATCCTTATACCCTTGCCACTGCCCGGCAGGATCGTCCACATACTTCAGGCGGTAGGTGAGGTTCATGATCTCCGCCCCGGCCTTTGCCTTGGCAGCTGCCACCCTGGCAAACTTCCTCTCATCCAGATAATCGACCTGTACAGGCGCGCCTGCAACCAGGACTGCCTCAGGCCTCGGATTCCAGCTGTAGTAGGGATGGCGCAGCAGGGTGTAATAACCCTTTAAACTGGTGAGATAATGGCCCCAGGCATCCCCGTGGCCTTGCGGATACATAATTCTTGCATCGAATTCATCAATGAACCCATCTTTATTCTGGTCGGTAATCCCGTAGTTCTGGGCGTATGCCACTTCACCCTCACCAGAGGTGAAGTTCCAGACAAGGCGGTTATAGACAGGACGCGCGGCCTTATACTCCCTGCCTCTGAGGAGAACGAGTTCCTCCTCAAGCTGGGAGTCAAGCTGGTTTTTGAAAGCGAACATGGACGTGGCCTCGTTGCCATATCCACCGCCGGTTGTCGTAAAACCTATAGTTGGGTCAGCAGCATCACCATAGGCCTCATTGCCGAGCAGCATATAAAAGTCGGTTATCCGTGAGCCTGCAAGCAGGAGCGCCGCATTGGCAGCCTCATAGTTGATCGGCGGCGTTCCGCCGATCGAAAGGTCTATGCCCCGTTTCAGAACAGTCTGATAAGCAGAGATAAGCCCCATGCTGTTGAGGTTGTCCGGATCATTATTCATGGCAACGACACCTTCATACCGCTCGCCGATCTGCGTGAGCATACTCAGGGAGGTATTCGTAGCGGCAGAGAAGTCCTTAACCCGGGCTTCATAGGGGTTCAGCGCCCTGACTACGCGCTTTATCCAGCCTTCAGCCAGCTGTGCGCTTGGGTTCGACGCTGTTGCCCCGGGGGCTCCTGCCCAGGGACTCGGCACCGTTGTGTTGCTGCAGACTGGATACCCTTTATAGCGGACATAAAACCAGTTGTCCGAAAGGGTCTGGAGACTCGCTCCCTTAATAATGATATCATTGGAACCATATCCCTCAGGATCGGACATGGCAAACGGAAGCCAGCCGTGGAGCTCAAAGGTCTCGGGTGACGGGGGCGGAACAGGAGACAGTCCGCTCTGGTCAGGATGATAATACCACTCAAAGCGGAACCTCTCCGGCATACCGCCGAAATCACCGCTATGACGCAGGGTCAGTTTTTCATCAAATACATTGCTCGATTGAATCACCTTGATCTCACCCTGATATACCGAAGGAGTACATTCAACCCTGATGACCTGCATACTCACCGGCAAAGAGCCCAGAGCAGGATCATTATTGAATACCAGTGTCACAAATCCTGAGCCTGCTGCGGTGCCTGCTGTCAAGGCAAAACCTCCGCCTACTGCATTAAGGCGTTCCGGGGTGCCGTTATTATTTTCGTCCTGAAGTCCTATCAGGGACGGCACGGCTGTAAGTCTTGCGCGTTTCTGTGCAGCAGTCAGGGTCTCCCAGTTGCTGAGATCAGCTGCATGAGGAACCAACGGCCTCATGACAGGCCATGGGAATGGCCCCCAGGGGCTCGGAATAATTATGGGTGGTGGCGTCAATCTCAGCTGCTGCGGATTCCTTGTCAGATTGAAGAGTTTCTTCACTGCATCTTTATAGTTCTCATCACTGCTAATGGCAAGCAGCTCATCAAGTTCGTTCGAGGACATCACATTTACCAGGAGGAGAGGATCTCCCATGCCGGTACCGTCAAAATATCCCTTGAAGCCGAGTGTGTGAGTCAGCGGGTTATAATAGACTCTGACCTGCAGGTGGAAGGGCAGGTCATCAAAAACCAGCTTTCCGCTGTCATTGCTGGTAATAATATCAGCCGGAAGATCGAGCAGTTTCCCTGTTGAATCTTTCAGCTGCACCTCCCGCGGGTTCAGGGGATCAATAAGCTGTACGAGCGCATTATTCGGGTCTGAAATATCCGGGTCAAGCTGATCATAAACAATCTGGATGGCCGCCTGGTTCGTTATATCCGGCAGACCCCTTTTTGCGGTAAGCAACGTCTCCCCGATCTGGAGCACCGGCACATCGGCCGGCCAGCTGATATTATAGGAAACGCTTATCGGATTGCCCCTGGTAACACCGTCCGTGCGGTCAAGCCAGCCAACGCACTGCCCGACAGTCCCGTTAAAATTGGTAGGATCACTGGCAACGCCACCCGTATTGTAGTCTGCGTAGTCAAACCCCAGCAGGAGAGGATAGTAATAACTCACTCCCACGGTCCCGGCAGAGCGTGCCCAGTACTGATCGTTCACAGCGTCCTGCCAGTAGGGGGAACCATCTCCGGTCGTCTCTGTGCAGCCGTTGAGCAACCGGAGCGGATAGGGCGGGAATATCGGTGTGCCTGCCGTACCCTGATAATTAAAGGCAGTATATCCGTCGGCCACACTCCTGTCGAGCACCTTATAGACCAGCATCGACCATTGTTTGTCTGCCGGATTACGGTATTTCAGCAGGACGTAAGGTTTTGAGGGCAGGTCTCTAGCCGGGTTATACAGGTCATTCCTAAGGGCAAAGGCAGCGTCGTAACCATTGCCGGTTGCAGATGGGAACAGTGCAGCATGCTCTTCATTCGGATTATATCCGGCCTGGGCATTATCTGCCTGCCGGTAGACCTGCGCCTCTGGATAGACAAGCGGATCAAGCGGCGGTTGGCTCAGAACGTCTGATCCGAGTTCGCTCGCTATTATTATCTTATAGGGATTAGCGGACCATTGACAGTCATATCTGACCGGCCTTACCGGCCAGGATATCTTCATGGTGTCCGTATCGTACCAGACCACAACCATATCATGTCCTGAACCCTGGCTGGTCGCATGCGTATCCGGTGTATATGAGGATGAAACCTCATTCACCGGGATAATAGGCCCTGTGCGGGTTTCCCTGTCATATGCCTTATAGGTACCATAACCGTCATGGAAGGACTTGTTGAAATAGACATAGCCGTTACGGCCCTGTGAGTCATTATGGGAGTAGTCGGTGATGCGATCCCCAACGGTGCATGCCGCATTGTCCGTCAGATAGTTCGGGTCGTCCCAGTAGACGGTCTTTACGACCTTAAAAATTACGGGATTACGGGTGACATCCTGACTGCCGATTCCATAACGCAGGACCGTATAGCCCGGGCTCGAAGAAATGAGTTCATCAAGGGTAGTTTTTGTATTTTTTGTAACGGTTGCAACAGGCGCTGTGGTATTGGTATACGACAGCTGTGAAAAGACGTAGTCGGGCGAGCCGGGCGCCACTTCAACCGGTATCCCCGCAATATGCGTCTGGGGATTATCAGGCCAGTTACTTACTCCTGTTGTAACTACCCGGGCAGAGTTAAATACATCAGCAGAAGCCTTCCACTTGATCACGGCGCCGGTAGGCCGGATGGAATAGAGCTTCTTTTCATAATCGCTCCAGAAGAAAAACTTTTCAAAATACATCAGGTCTGCAGGATTCTCGGGATTCGTCGGATAGGCAAATTCCGGCCTGATCGCCACTGCGCCTTCAGGCATCGGAACAACCTGCCCAACGGTCCAGGTCTCGCTTTCGCGCCATTTGCCGGTCGGCCCGAGGCTTGCAACAAATATGTCTTCCAGCGGAGCAGGGCCGCTGGTGAACAGTACCTTGCCGCTTGAGTTGGAATTAGGCTGATTGTTGAGATCGGAATAGAGCGAAAACGGGCTATCCGGATTGGCGGGATTAACATGTATGTTATCCATAGCCCTGTCATAGACCTCCAGATTTGAGATCATGCCCGAAAAATAGGGGCTGGTTCCCCTGGCTGAATATCCGATGTTTATGCCCGGACCTGGCAGTGAATATACAAAGGTCGAATCTTGAATTGATCCCCTGCCCCTTTCCATTCCGTCCACGAAGAGCCGCTGCCCTATTGAAGCCGGAGGTACGGAACCGATATCTCCGAAGGTATGAACGACATGATGCCACCTGCCGTCTGAATAGTCAGTGCCACCGGTCTGTATCGTCTCCCCGGAAACAGCAGCGCGAAGGTTTCCATTGATCAGCCACAGGTCCCTGTCGGAAGGCCCGATAGGGTTGCTTGACCACGAAAGAATTCCGCAATTATTACAGTCTGTTTTAAACCAGAAGGAGATCGCATACTTGTCGGTGCTGGCCGGGGTGGGACCAAAGACATACTCATCCAGACCATTGAAATTCATGGCCGAGCCGCTGATCAGGCTGCTGGCAGCCTTTGACAGATACGAGGCTGTTGAGCCGAAGGTTCCCACAACAAAGGATGAACCTCCTCCATCTATGGCAATACCGCGTGATTCATCCGTCTGATACAGGCCTCCCTTTGTCGCCCATTGGAGTTCCCCGCTGCCTGCATTATATTTCGTGACAAACAGGTCCTTTTCCGTGCCATAGCCTGATAAGGCCAGAGAAGTCTTTGGCAGGGCATCACCATAAAAATTCAGGTCCTTCCGGAAACTTCCGGTCACATAGACACCCCTGGTATCCGGGGCCATCCTGTCGGCTCCGACAGAGAAGCCTTCAGCACTGAAGCCGGCATCTGTCGGCCCTGCAGAACGGGACCATCCCCACGAAGCCGAGGTATCGCCGCTGCCTGTCAATTTGGCGACAAAGGCATGGGTATCGCCACCGGTAGCCCTCAGCTGAGCTCCCAGAGAAGGCGCACCCTTGTACCCTCCGGTCACAAACAGGTTGATCGTCGTGGGGTTTCCAAACAGCGGGTCGAGGGCGGGGTCGATCGCGATCCCGTTTGGCCATATTTCATCAGTGGCAGCCGAACTTGACGAGTCAACAATCCAGTCAAGCTTCGGGTTGTTGGCAGGAGGGGGTGTGCCGATTAAAGATGTGCCTACTTCAACAAGTCTCAGCACAAAGATATCTTTCTTCCCGTTGCCCGAGGAATTCAGGTGTTTTGTGACACAACCCGGACAGGCAACACCTGTCTGGGCAGAACGGTTATCAGAAATCGAGAAATCGTAGGTCTGAGGAGAGGTCGTGTTTACGCCGCCCTGAAAATATCCTGTCACATAAATTATGTTCTTCGGATTCGGCGTGCTCGACGTAGTCGTACTCGACTCGTCCCTGACAACGGCAATTCCTGCTGCCCGATCATCGCTGACCCGGGTGCCCGTGGGACTCAGATCACAAACCCCTGTACGGGGACTATAAAGATATGCTGCCGCAATATCCTGTACCGCAGAGGAGGCAGGAGAAGCAGCACCGAAAGCTGGCGCAGTAATTCCCTCGTCCCAGTTGAGATTGGTAGGGTGAGGTAGCGTCGTGGTAAAAGGAGCAGTATAGGGATAGTATTGAACCGAGCCACCATAATACCGCCGGCAATTATCTTCTGACAACCCCCAGTTGGACCAGCCCCCGCACACAGGATGAGAATAGTAATAACCTCCATGGTCATGACCATACGCGGCATTTGGTGAATTACAGCACCAGTTTCCGCTCAGACAGCTGATACCCGGGAAGGTACCTCCGCCGGAAAGCGCCCACTTCCATTCACCCCCGGCATTAATCTTGGCGACAAAGACATCATAATCGTTCGATGCCTTGTCTCCGGTATAACTCTTTGTTGTTAACTCATGATTGCTGCCGTCCACGCTAAATCTGATATTCAACCTGAAGGTCCCGGCAACAAAGACCTCCTTTATTTTATTGACAGCTATGGCTGTGCCGAGCTGTTCCTGTTCGCCCTTCGCGGTGTTTACCCAAACCCAGTTGCCATTGGTGCTGATCTTTGCCACAAAGACATCAATATTCTGATTTGGTATTGCAGGTTCAGCATAAACCGGAGGAGTACTCCCGAAGATCGCGGGAGGCTGAAACGATCCGGTGACGTAGACATCTCCGTCCTTATCCACAGCTATTGCATTGGCCAGATCCTCCCCTGTACCTCCGCCCTTTACCACCCAGAGCCACTTCCCGCCGGCATCTATCTTGCCGACAAACATATCCGAGCCGCCGTTCGAAGCCAGTGTAAACTTTGAAGCCTCCGCAGACGAGGGATTGCCGAAAACAACCGTCCCCTGGAAAGAACCAACCACATATATATTGCCGTTATCGTCTACTGCCGTTGCCCTGGCTATGTCCGTATAATCTCCACCGATACGCTGCGGCCAGCCTTCGTCCGCCTTCGCCTGCACCGGCAACAGTCCGGCAAGTCCGCACACCAGCAAGGTCATCAGGAAAATCAGATTTAGCTTTTTCATGGCTGCATACTCCCGCTCAGTTGTTTTTCTTAAAGTTTTCATTGGGTTAACTCCCCGATATCAGTCACTTTCGACAATCTGAAGACGCCGGAAACATATATCGTATTCTTATGAAGTCCCTTTAGATTCTCCGTGAATGTTCCTCCCATGAGGCTTGTCCCCCATGCGGGATTCCCGCTGTTAAGCGGGTCGGTCGGACTGAAAACAAAGGACATATTCCGTATAACTTTATAAACTTCCATGATGTTTTTGCCTGTAATATTTGTCTCTGTTATCGTTGTGTCCGTAATAGGCCGACCGAGTTCGTCAAGGTTATCATGATCAGGGCTGAATTTATGCCTGAAGGGGTTCGTCGGATTATCGGGAGTCAGGACAACTTTGGCGTTAAGTGTAGTGTTTGTTGAAAACGAGCCGGTCATGGCAAGTTCCGAACCATCAAAATCATATGCCGTCGTGCTGATCCTCCGGCAAAACTTCTCCCCGTTTATATCGGGGCAGGTGAAATCCGGGATACGCTGATCGTTCGTGATCAGTACCGGGGCTCCGGTGCTGACGTGTTCCATTTGTATAACATCCTTCAACAGACGTACCGTCGTGCCGGCAGAGTTAACGTGGAGGATGAGCCTGAAAGTAAAAGGAGTTCCGCTATTCTGAGGCGTGGTAAATGCATCGACACCAGCAATCTGTGACTCACTCACCTTATCTATAGCAACCGTGCCGACCCAAAGACCGGTAAAGGGTGCGGCCGATACTCCGCCTGCATACAGCAAGACACTTGCGAGCAACAGCAAAGCCGAAATCCAGTGGCGTTTCATGCGAAGGGTCCTCCTTGTCCAATATTTCCGATATTCATTCATTGCATTCAATTCTCCGGATACCATTTACATGCCGCCTTTCTCAACACTGAGAGGCACCCGGTAAAGCATCCCGGCACCGTCAGATACCTCAAGCAGGGCACTGACCTGCTCCGTGGTCATATCCGCCCTTCTCACTGCAAGACGAAAGAGCGTCTCCAGGCCCGGGGCCAAGTTGAATGATTCAACCGGTCCAAAGGGCACCCAGGTAACCTGGGCATAATCATCACGCGTAAATTTCAGGAGTGGCAGAGACGCATCGGCATTTATCAGTCTGATGGAAATGTTCTTTGCCGCAGATGAGATATTTTTG
>PNOC01000025.1 GCA_013824615.1 Thermodesulfovibrio sp. | reverse complement strand
GCTACGCCCCAGACCAATTTGTTCTTTAATATATTCATGCCGTTATTATTGACGCCTTAACAATTAATATGCGGATTCGGTGTTTGCGTCCCCATGGCCATGATAATAGCATACCCTGGGCTTTGTGACAAGACGTAACTTTATGATAATAAACAATACACGGGATTCCCCTTTCCCGCATATCATGGTAATATGGACTTGTAACGGGATCGGTATATCATGAGTATTTTACCAAAAACAGTTCACGAACACTTACCTGGAAATTACGACATGTAGAGAACACATAAACTGTCCGTATCTGTAGCACATAAACTGTCCGGGTAAGATTGAATGGCACGGAGGCGCCATTCATGAAGAGGACAGTACTACTACAGGAGGTACGGAAGATGAGATTTGAGGAAGCATATGAGGGATGCCAGAAGGGACGATTGACTCAGCAGGAGGCTGCAAGGCTACTTGGAGTATGCGATCGGACCTATCGGCGTTATCTGGTTAGATATGAAGAACAGGGAATGGAGGGACTGGTGGACCAGCGCTTAGGGCAGGTATCACACCGAAGTGCACCGGTAGATGAGGTCATAGCCCTGGCGGATTTATACAATCACCGGTATCAGGGCTTTAATGCTAAACACTTTTACAGTTGGTACCGGCGTGACGGAGGCCTCAGGAGCTACACATGGGTAAAGAAGACCCTTCAGGGCAAGGGGCTTGTGCCTAAGGCCACTACAAAGGGAGCTCATAGGAAAAAACGGCCACGGGCTCCGTATATTGGCATGATGCTACATCAGGACGGTTCCACACATGAGTGGGTGCCAGGAAAGCTATGGGATCTGATTGTAACTATGGATGATGCCACCAGTGAGCATTACTCGATGTTCTTTGTCGATGAGGAAGGGACTCGCAGCAGTTTCCAGGGGGTCCAGGAGGTTATCGACCGGCATGGATTATTTGCATCATTGTACACAGATCGCGGCAGCCACTACTGGAATACCCCTGAGGCCGGTGGAAAGGTGGACAAGGGGAATCTAACCCAGTTTGGGCGTGCTATGAGACAGTTGGGCATTGAGATGATTCCTGCTTACTCTCCTGAAGCGCGTGGGCGCTCTGAAAGAGTCTTTCGTACCCATCAAGATAGACTGGTCAAGGAACTTGCCCTGGCCGGCATCACGGAGATGGCTCCAGCCAATAGGTATATCCGCGACGTCTACCTCCCTGCCTATAAAAATGAGTTTGCAGTTCCCCCGGCGGAGTCAGTCAGCATGTTTGTCCCTTGGGCCGGAGCACCTATTGAAGATATCCTCTGCGAACAGTATGAAAGAACGGTCGGCAATGACAACTGCGTTAGATTCGATGGCCTGGTCCTTCAGATCCCTAAGGATCAATATCGCTATCACTATGTCAAAGTGAAGGTGCGGGTCCATCGCTATCCAAACGGCACCTTGGCCATATTCCATGGTCACAGAAAGCTCGTCTCCTTTAATTCTAAGGGAAAGGAGGCCGCCGCCACCAAGAAAGCAGCTTAATACTCAGCGCTTACAGGCCGGACAGTTTATGTGCTACCAAACCGGACAACTCTATTTGTTGACAACAACCTGGAAATTACGACATATACACCACAGATTGAAAAGCCCCTTGAACGTGAGGATTAGAAACAATAATTATTACTGTGTCGGAATGTCCACAGTGAAGAGTAGGGTGGAGTTGGCAAATATGTGAAGATTAAGTACGGGTAGAGAAAGTTTCCATTTTGCAGAGAAGGATGGCCAGACAACAACTGCTTCCTCCTACCACACTTTTCAAAAAGGTGAAAATAATGTAAATTATCATCGGTAATCAGTTATGGGGAAATTCTATCTTATAATGACTAACTCGCAGATTCCGATAAATTGTCTGGAGGGTTCCGTATTAACTCTAGGGGACTAACATCGGATTTCCGGTGTTATCGGATACATGCGCGAGCGTGAATCGCATAATATCTGGTTGTACCACCATCATAATATGAAAAATGATCAAAGCGATAAAAAGAATAAGCTAACTGTGCTCGATTTCCTAAGCGGAGCAATTGGGCTTATTTGTCTTGGAATCTATCTCGGGACAAGATTCCGATACGCTGGCAGTCTTAACAACTGGACCGAAAAGTTATTTGCAGAGTATCCAGTGCTTTCACTTAGCTTCTTATCGATATTTGTTGTAGTCGGTCTGCTTCATACTATTGAAGAAATACGTCATGATGAGCCGCTTATATTGCGTCGATTTATACGCTTGGCCTTCTTCGCTTGTGCCACGATTGCGCTTGTGTGGTGGCTAGCATTAAAATGGCGAACGATGTTCTAACAGCGCAACATTGAGAACCATAGGGGTCATTGGTAGGCAAGCAGCCCGGTCGGGCGAAGCAGGGTGCATCGACTCAATGGTCCCAAGCACGCCGTCGAGAGGGTCGCTGAAAACTGCGCCCCTCACGGCGGCGTTAACCATAAAGGTACAATGAAAATAGTTCATAAGTGGGCCTGGACAATCCTGGCGTTAGTATCAATTATTCTGTTGTCGGCATCCTTAGAGAACTGGATACCGATCAACCCAACAGAAGTTTTTGGATTTATTACCGGTGCTATATGCGTCCTGTTCGTTGTTGAACAAAACATCTGGAACTTCCCTGTTGGCATTGCAAACAATATCTTTTTTATTGTGCTGTTCTTGTCATCTCGACTATATGGCGACATGGCGTTGCAGGTTGTTTATATTTTACTAGGACTCATTGGATGGTGGCAATGGCTTCACGGTGGAACAAACCGAACAGAATTACACGTCAATCATACGTCGGCACGGGAAATACTGATATTATTCGTTATTGGTGCTGTCGCCACCGCAGGCATGCGTGAGTATTTCATAAAGATCAACGACTCGGCTCCTTTTCTTGATGCCTTGACAACGGCACTTAGTCTGATCGCCCAATACCTTCTCAATTACAAGCGCATGGAAAACTGGTTCGTCTGGATAACTGCCGATCTGATCTATGTTGGACTCTATGTTCAAAAAGAGCTCTATCTCACCGCCATACTGTACGCACTTTTCATCGGGTTATGTGTCGTCGGGTATACGTCATGGCGTAAATCTGAAAACCAATCCCCAAAAGAGATCTTACTGTAATGAAACTGTTTCGCACAGGCGTTGTAGTCGGTAAATTTTATCCGCCCCATCGGGGACACCATTTTTTAATAGAAACGGCGTCTGCTCAATGCGAGATTCTCTTCGTACTTGTTTGCTGGAAGCCGGAACAATCCGTCCCTATTGATATTCGTGTTGCCTGTATCCGCGAGGTTCACCCCGAAGTAAAGGTGCTGGCAGTAGAAGATATTTTGGCAGATGACGACACGCCGGGATGGGCAGCATACACGGTTCAATTATTGGGGTCTGCACCCGATGCCGTTTTCACTTCAGAAGATTACGGCGAAGGCTATGCGCGTGCTATGGGAGCAAAACATGTAATGCTAGACAGGCACCGGTTAACTTATCCCTGTTCCGGCACAATGTTACGCAATAATCCCCTCGAATACCTTAAATGGGTTACTCCGTGTATACGCGCGTTCTATGTAAAAAGAGTGTGTATTGTCGGCGCAGAATCAACGGGGAAAACGACTCTTGCCCAAAAGCTTGCAGAGCACTATCAGACAAACTGGGTCCCAGAGTATGGCCGGGAATATTGTGTTGAGAAGTGGAAGGATGGCAACATCACGGATGTCTGGGTTTCTGAAGAGTTCGTTGCGATTGCTAAGGAACAGGGACGCAGAGAGGATCATGCTGCGCGATCAGCAAACAAGGTCTTGATCTGCGATACTGACCCATTTGCCACATCCATTTGGCATGAACGCTACCTCAACAATCGAAGTATTGAAGTAGAAACTATTGCAAATAACCGTCGCTACGATTTGTATGTTTTGACAGGGGACGAAATACCTTTTGTGCAAGATGGTCTGCGAGACGGAGAGCATATCAGACATTGGATGCATAAAAGATTTATTGCTGCATTAACAGAAAAGAATCGTCAATGGGTTCTTGTAACTGGTGAATTTTCCGCCCGTATTTCACTAGCCGTACGATATATTGATGAGATTTTGGAAGCACCCCATCCTTAGATATGTCGGTCAGTGAAACTTTTGTAGGTCGGGTAGCACAGCGAGAAACCAGACACAGTGATTCCAACCCGCGGGTCGAGTCAGCCGCGAAAATCTCGCGGCTCAGCCATTTCGTAATCGCGGACTTCTATCGTAAATCTTCACTATCGCAACAATGCCCACCGTAAGGATTAGTCGGTGCTATGAACTTTCAGCTAATGCCAGATAAATCTCAAGTATAGGGAGTAATTCTCGCCGGCCGAGTCCACTCTATTTTGCAGATTAGGAACGGTACTTCTCAGATATCCAGAAGTTAAACTCGCGTTAATTGCAGATTCATCTTGGCTTGTGTTTCGGGGCTAAGCCGATGCGCCCCCTGCCGAGGCGCAACGGGGATCGTCCGAAAAACGCAGCAGACAATCTATTTCGCAAGCCCCGGGAGGAGCTGGAGCAGACCTCCGCTTATAAACTCCACAGCAATAGCTGCCAGCAGCAGTCCCATAAGCCGGGTCGCGATATTGATACCGGTCTTGCTGAGCATCCGACTGAGAGGGTTTGCAACATTCAGTGCCGCCCAGGTGAGCAGAGAGATCAGCAGGCAGCTGGTTATGATCAGTCCGATATGCAGAGGCTGCAGCGATTGATCCGCGTATATTATAACGGTTGAAATGGCCCCGGGCCCTGCCAGGAGCGGCATGGCGATCGGGACCACGGCAATACTTTCTTTCTCCACCGCCTCCTCGGCCTCTTCAGGAGTCTGATTGCTCTGTTTGTGCTTGGCCTGCATCATGGCGATGGCCATCAGCAGCAACAGAATGCCGCCTCCAACCTTAAAGGACGCAATGCTCACCCCGAAAAAATCGAGCAGGGGTTTGCCGAGCAGGGCTGAGAAAACCAGTACAACTGCAACCGCGATACTTGTCGTCCTGGCTATATGCCGTCTTTCGCCACCGGCCATGCCGTCGGTCATACTGACAAAAATGGGAACCACCCCGAGAGGGTTTACGATGGCCAGAAGAGTTGTAAATATTTTTATGTATACGGTCCATTCGATCATTGGATATATTTTACCCGAAATGAACCTTTTCTTAGGGATGGAATAAACTACAGGCCGGATTGAAAGACTTCAGGGGTCTTTGAAGAACTATTTTATCTTATTCTGTTCGTTGAGTTTGATGATTTTCGGCTTGAGGGCCTTTGCCTTGCTGTCTTCCAAATAACTGTAGCAGAATATGATCACCTTGTCGCCGACAGCCCCTTTGCGCGCCGTAGGACCATTCAGGCAGATCTCGCCAGAATTATTCCTGCCCGGTATCACATAGGTTTCAAAGCGCTCACCGTTGTTCATATTGCTGATCATCACCTGCTCATACGGCAGGATACCCGCCTCCTTGAGAAGCGCCGCATCGATCGTAATACTTCCTTCATAGGCAAGGTTCGATTCAGTCACCGTTGCCATATGGAGCTTGGTCCTCAGCATGCACCTCAGCATGATACCCCCAGAACGTGTAAGACAGGTTTTACAAAGCCGTCAATCTTCATTCGATTATCTTCGGCACGCGATAGAACTCAACAGTACCGTCCGGAGCGTTCATGAGAGCCTCTTCCCGCGGCAGCGACCCGGCGGGGATGTCATCTCTCACCACGTTGCTGATCGAAATAACATGGGAGGTCGGCTCCACATTCGCCGTATCGAGCCCGTTGAGGGTATCCATATAACTCAGGATGCTGTCGAGCTGCCGGCCGAAAGTATCCTTCTCTTCCCCGGTCAACGAAAGACGTGCGAGCTGCGCTATCTGATCAATCGATATCTTCATGTAATTTCCTTAGAGCCGGGACCTATATCTTGGTAAGGTTGGCGAGTTTCAGAGAAAGCCGCTTCAGCCCTATATTCGGGAAGTTTACCATCACCTTCTGGTCCTCTCCGTCACCGTAGCAGTCACGGATGACGCCGATGCCCCAGACCGGGTGCTTGACCCTGCAGCCGGAGGCAAACAAAGGTTTGACTTTAACAACTTCAACTTTCTTGTTGTCCCTGTTGCATCTGATCGGCTGATGGTCGGTCACTTTCTCAATCCAGTGGCAATAGTCCCGCGGCAGGTTCTTCAAGAACCGGGAGGGTTCCTGCTCCTGCACCCGTGAGTACAGGCGCCTCTTCTTCGCCCCGGAAAGAAGCAGCATTTCCCTCGCCCGGGTCATGCCTACGTATAACAGTCTCCGCTCCTCGGCAATCTCATCCTCCTTGCCCATGGCTTTGAAATACGGCAGCACCCCCTCCTCAATACCGGTAACGAAAACGACCGGGAACTCAAGGCCTTTGGCATTGTGGAGTGTCATCAGCGATATGTAATCGCCGGTCTCCGTTTCATTCATGTTCGTCAGCAGGGACACCTTATCCAGAAAATCTCTCATCTCCCTGCCTTCTGCCGAAGCGATCAGCTCGTGGAGATTCTGTTTGCGATCATCATCCAGCGACTCCTTCAGCCCGGTCTGCTCGGCAATGGCCCTCAGAATATCAGAGGCATTGCCGCCTTCGCCGGAGGCAAGCTGTTCGATCAGGGTCACAAAGCCTTCCAGTTTCTCCCGCGTGGCAGAAACTATCCCGCTGCTCTTTATGCAGGCTTTGAGGCTGTCAAAGAGGCAGGCAGACTTCTTCTTGGCCTCACTCTCGATTTTGGTCAGGGTTGCAGAACCAATGCCGCGCGGCGGGCAGTTAATGATGCGCCGCAGGCTCACATTATCGCCATGATTGAAAACAAGCCGGGCATAGGCAATCAGGTCCTTGATCTCTTTGCGCTGATAAAAGCTTATGCCTCCTATCACCTTGTAGGGAAGTCCGGCGTCGCGCAGAGCGTCCTCCACAGCCCGGGACTGGAGGTTCACCCGGTAGAGTATGCCGACATCCTCATAGGCAAAGGCCCCCTTGAGGTAAAGCTCTCTGATGATCTTGGCTATATGCCTGGCTTCTTCTTCCTCGTTGTTCAGCCAGCAGAAATGCACCTTTTCGCCCGGCCCCTTGTCGGTCCAGAGCTTCTTTTCGTTCCTGTTGGCGTTTTTCGAAATCACGGCATGCGAGGCATCCAGGATGTTCTGCGTGGAGCGGTAGTTCTGTTCAAGCCGGACGACGCGGGTCCCGGGGAAATCCTTCTCGAAATTAAGGATATGCTGGACATCGGCCCCACGGAAGCGGTAAATGCTCTGATCGTCATCGCCGACAGCGCAGATATTCTTATGCTGTTTTGCCATGAGCTTAACCAGCTGGTACTGGGAAAAATTCAGGTCCTGGAACTCATCGACCAGGATATGGGCAAAGAGCTGCTGGTATTTCTTCAGCACCTTGGGATGCTCCTGGAAAAGCTTTACGGTCAGCATGATCAGATCATCAAAATCAAGCGCGTTGGACCGCTGCAGCTCATCCTGGTACCGTATATAGACCTTGGCCAGTTTCTCATCAAACCCGAACCCGTCCCCGGCTGTCAGAAACTGATCAGGCCCCACGAGAGATGCCTTGAGGAAGTTTATCCTGGAGGAAACCCCTTTGTACAAGGCTTCATAGATCTTGAAATCTTTCAGGATATGCCGTATCAGGTTGCACCGGTCGTCCTCGTCGTATATCGAGAAATCCGGAGAGTATCCGAGATGCTTGATCTCCTTCCTGAGTATCTTCCCGCACTGGGAATGCAGTGTGCCGATCCAGGCGCTGCGGATATCATTATGGAGCAGGTCCGTGATGCGTTCTTTCATCTCTTCAGCGGCCTTATTTGTAAAGGTTACCGCAAAAACAGAATCGAGCGGTGCTTTGTGGGTCTTGACCAGATAGGCAAACTTGTGGGTAATTACCTTTGTTTTTCCGCTGCCTGCTCCAGCAAGTACTAACAGGGGACCATTGATGTGCTGTAAGGCTTCTTTCTGCTGGGGATTGAGATCCTGCATTAACCCTTCTTTAGACATCAGTTTTTTGCTCCGTGGTTGTTCGTGTGTATATAGATTAACAGATAGCCGCCGGTGAAATCCAGCGGACAGCCTGTTCTGCGGTCATTCAACCGTAACACTTTTGGCCAGATTTCTGGGCTGGTCCACGTCGCAGCCCCGCAGCACGCCGATGTGATACGCCAGGAGTTGCAGCGGCACGGCGAGCAATACCGGCAGAAGGTACGGGTTTGTGTCAGGGACCAGGACACAGCTCTTCGAGATGTCACAAACAGCATCACAGAGACAGGAGGCCACGGTGATAACCTTGCCCCCCCGGCTCTTCACCTCCTGAATGCTGGTCAGCATCTTCTCATAGAGACTGTCTTTAGCCACCAGGATCACCACCGGCAGGTCCTCATCGATCAGGGCGATAGGCCCATGCTTCATCTCTCCTGCCGCGTAACCCTCGGCATGGATATAGGATATCTCCTTCAGCTTCAGTGCGCCTTCGAGCGCCATCGGAAAGTTTATTCCCCTGCCGAGATAGATAAAACCCCGGGCCTTGCTGAATTCCCGGGCAATTTCTTTTACCGCGTCATCCACCGAAAGAACGGTCTCAATCTTTCCGGGAAGCATCAGGAGGTCCTGCAGAAGGGACTGTGAGCGCCGGCTGTCAACCTCCCCCTTCAACTGTCCAAAAGCTATGGCAAGAAGATAGACCGCAACATACTGTGTAAGAAAGGCCTTGGTAGAGGCCACCCCGATCTCAGGTCCGGAATAGGTGTAAAAGACAGCATCCGCCTCCCGGGCAGACGTACTCCCGACCACATTGCAGATGCTCAGGACACGGGCCCCCAGCCGTTTTGCCTCCCGCTGGGCCGCCAGCGTATCAGCGGTCTCTCCGGACTGGGTGATAACAACCATCAGATTCTCTTTGCTGACCAGCGGCCGGCGATACCGGAATTCAGAGGCTATATCGACCTCGACAGGAATACGGGCCAGATCCTCAATCATATATTTGGCAGAAAGCGCCGCATGCCAGGACGTCCCGCAGGCAACAATGAATATTTTCCTGACCGGCAGCAGCATCTCGCGGGAAAGGCCGAATTCTTCGATATTGATCTCGCCGGTTTCAACAGAGAAGCGGCCCCTTATCGTGTCACCCACTGCGCGGGGCTGCTCAAAAATCTCCTTCAGCATAAAGTGACGGTAACCGCCCTTCTCTGCCATCGAGGGACTCCAGGTGATCGAGACGACCTCTTTCTCGACCGGTGACCCGTCAAGTGTCGAGACAGCGACCCCGTCAGCCGTCAGGACGACCATCTCACCCTCATCGAGGAATATAACGTCACGGGAGTAGCTCAGAAAGGCAGGAACATCAGAGGCAATAAAGTATTCTCCTTCACCCAGGCCGACCACCAGCGGGCTGTCCTTCCTGACGCCGATCACCTTGCCCGGCTCTTTTTCATTGATCACGGCCAGCGCGTAGGCGCCCTTGACCTCTTTCAGTGCCTCTCTGACAGCCTCTTCAGTCGGCATGCTGTCGGCATAATCCTTAATCAGATGACAGAGGACTTCTGTATCGGTTTCCGAGCTGAACGTGTATCCTTTGTCCAGCAACTTCTGCTTCAGGCCCAGATAGTTCTCAATAATACCGTTGTGGACAATAACGATCCCGCCTGAGCGGTGAGGATGCGCATTTTCTTCGGACGGCTTCCCGTGCGTTGCCCATCGCGTATGGCCTATGGCAGTCGATGCAGAGAGTTTCTCAGCCTCAACAATCGACGCCAGGTCTCTGATTTTACCCTTGCACCGCCTGACGTCTATCCCGTTGTCCGAGAAATACGCCACCCCCGCAGAGTCGTAGCCCCGGTATTCAAGCCGCTTCAGCCCCTCCAAAATGACCGTCACCGCATTTTTTTTCCCTGTATACCCTATAATCCCGCACATATGTTTATGTAACCTGTCCCCTTTCCCGGCTCAGGAGAAAATCAATTCCCCCTGTTTTGTTTCTGCTTTCTCTTTTTTGCCCAGCCCGATATATGCTGCTGTGCAACCCGGCTTACTGCCAGGGCTTCCCTCGGCACATCTTTTGTTATGGTCGAACCCGCACCAACATAGGCACCCTTCCCTATCCTGACCGGGGCAACGAGCTGTGAATCACTCCCGATAAAGACCCCGTCTTCAATAACAGTCAGATGCTTCTTCACCCCGTCATAGTTGCAGGTGATCGTACCGGCTCCGATATTAACGCCTTTGCCGATATTTGCATCCCCGAGATAGCTCAGGTGCGAGGCCTTGCTTCCCCTCCCTACCACGGTCTTTTTCAGCTCGACAAAGTTGCCGATCCTGGCCTCACGGCCTACTGCAGAACCCGGCCTGATATGGGCAAAGGGCCCAACGACCGCAGCGTCGCTTATCTCGGAGCCCTCCACAACCGTAGAGTCCCTGATTATGACTTTCTTTCCGAGCCTGCTGTCCCTTATCCTCACATTCGGATAGATGACCGTCCCGGGGCCGATGGTTGTCGAACCTTCCAGGCAGACGTTGGGATAAACAAGGGTGTCCGCTCCGACGCTTACCTGTTGGTCGATATAGACCGCCCCGGGGTCAATAAACCCGACCCCCTTTGCAATCAGTCCGGCAATAATACTCTTTCTCATGAGTCCTTCAGCCCGGATGAGTTCCTGCCGTGTATTGACGCCCATGAACTCAGCTTCCTCCCCCATACAGCAGGCATCGGCCCGCAGACCCTGCTGCCCGGCCAGAGAGACCAGATCTGTCAAATAGTATTCTTTTGTCAGCGGATTCACCGGAATCGCCTCCAGCAGACTGAGGGCCGCAGCACCGAAAACATAAACGCCACTGTTCACCTCGGCAATCTTCTTCTGCTCAGCGTCGGCATCTTTTTCCTCGACAATCGCTGCTGCCTGCCCGGTTCTGTCCCTCACCACCCTGCCATAGGCCTCAGGGTTCTCTGCCATGAACGAAAGTACGGTCAGGTCGTTCTTCTTCCTCCGGTGGGTCTGCAGAAGACTCCTGAGCGTCTCAGGTCTGACCAGCGGAGTGTCCCCGTTCATCACGAGCAGATCACCGCGAAAACCCGCCAGGTCCGGTAGCGCGGCCATCACCGCATGGCCCGTCCCCAGGGGCTCTGCCTGCAGCGCAAAGGAAATACCCTGAGTCCCCACAGCCTCCCGGATCCGCTCGAGGTGTTTGCCTGCCACCACCACAATCTTCTCAGGACGAACGCGCCTGGCAGCAGCAATAACCGCCCCCAGCATCGTCTCGCCGCAGACGCGGTGCAGGACCTTGGGCAGCGGGGACTTCATCCTCTTGCCCTCACCCGCAGCAAGGATAACCGCCGCAATTTTCATTCGTGGGCCTCCCCGATCCTGTTCGGCGCTGCAATGCCTCCGGATAAAATTATCTTGATCCCCTCGTCAATCGCGATATCAGTATAGAAAAGATCCTTGTCGCAGACCAGCACGATCTCTCCCAGGTACAGGTTGTTCGTCGGTACGTAGACCGCGTGCAGGACGGTCTCCTGGGCACTGCCCTCAATCACGGTACTCTCCTTGGTCAGAAAACCGAAGGCATACATACCTGCACGGGGATATTCGATAATCACAAATTTTTTGAAAGAAGCATTTTTACTCTCAGGTGAAAAGGCATCCACCAGCTGCTTGACTGCGGTATAGAACCCTTTAAAGACCGGCAGTTTCAGAAAGACGTTCTCAAACATCGTGATTATCTTCTTGCCGAAGACATTTGTTGATATTATGCCGACAATAAAAATCAGGACTATGGCCGAGACAAAACCGAGCCCCGGTGTATGATATCCGAGTATCTGGAAATAGAACGGTTCGAGCAGGCTGTCGACAAAGGCAAAGAACTTGCCGATCACCAGCACCGTAATAATCGCCGGAATCGATACGAAAAGTCCTGCGATGAACTTCCGCTTAAAAGTGGCGCTGACCGTCGATCCCTTCATCATAAACCGATACTGCTATTTTCCAAGTTTTTCCGCAACATCATCCGGAATATCAAAATTTGCATAGACATTCTGGATGTCGTCATGCTCTTCCAGCGCGTCCATCAGCCGGAGCATCTGCTCAGCACCCTTTTCATCGAGGACCACGTAATTCTTCGGCAGCATGGTCACTTCTGCCGAGGCCACCGGAACCGACGCCTTGACCAGCGCCTCCCTGACCGCAGGCATCTCCTCGGGAAGGGTTATAATCTCGTAATTCTCTTCCTGCGGATCGTTCTTCATATCTTCAGCGCCTGCATCCAGCGCCACCGTCATCACCGTGTCCTCGGCCGCAGCGGTCTTGTCGACCAGGATATACCCCTTCTTGTCAAACATCCAGGAAACACAGCCGGTCTCCCCGAGGTTCCCGCTGTTTTTCGAAAGGATAAAACGTATCTCCGGCAGTGTCCGGTTCTTGTTATCCGTCATAATCTCCATGATGATCGCCACGCCGGCAGGGCCATAGCCCTCATACACAGATTCCTCGTAGGTAACGCCAGGAAGTTCACCGGTCCCCTTCATGATCGCCTTCTTGATGTTGTCATGGGGCATGTTCACTTCCTTGGCACTCTCTATGGCAGACCTTAGCCGGGGATTTCCTCCCGGGTCTCCACCGCCGAGCCGTGTTGCAATAGAAATCTCCTTGACTATCTTGGTGAATATCTTGCCCCGCTTTGCGTCTGTATTGCCCTTTTTATGCTTGATCTGCGACCACTTGGAATGTCCGGACACCTAATAACCTCCCGTACGTATTAATTAATACCTTCAGCTGTATTTTATTTTGTGCTGCTTTTTTTCTTGGCCAGTTGCTCAAGCCGCTGGGTTGACATGGTCCCCTCCCGGGATTTCGGAAAAAGGGAAAGAATGATCTTGTAGCCTTTTTCGGCTTCACCCAGGTCACCCAGGTTCATCTTTGCCTCGGCATAATAAAAGATATCGTGCGGCCGCTCGAGCTTGCCGGTTTCAATATAACGCCTGATGGACGGGGTATAAAAAGTAATGATTTTCTCCCATTTGCCGTTGGCATAATAAGACTTGGCAAGCGAGTCTTCGATTTCACGCCTCAACGGGGATTGAGCATATTTCTTAACAAACTCATGGTGATACGCCTCTGCCTTTTCAAACTGGGGTGGGGTATAGTCACGGATGCAGATGAGAATGAGCCGCCAGTAGGACTCCTGACCCAGTGCCGCATCAGGGTACTCCCTGATAATTCTCAGGTAAAGCGCCTCAGCCTTCGGCAGGGCCGATTTTCTGTCAGACTCGGCAAAAACTTCTGTTATCTGTTCAAAAATCTCAAGCGCCTTTTTGTCCTGCTCCTGCTGAGACATGGCCGAAGCAGGGCGGGCCGGCTCCACCACCTCCTGTTTTTGGGCAGTCGCAGCGCAGGACGAAAGAACCAGCGCCAGGACAACCGGCAGTATCAGGGGAAATATAGACCGTACCAGGGATTTCTGCATAACTTTTTATAATAATTCCGAAGCCTTAAAGCTGTCAAGGCCTGTCATCGAAAGAATAACGGGGGGACTCTCCCCTGTTCAGACCCGGACAAAAAACTCTATGGCTTCCTTCACCTTTTCAAGATCCACCCTGGTGTTGAGGCAGGGACCGTTAGGACGCTCATTCGGAATGCCGAGGACCGGCATCGGAAAAGTATCAACGACCCCGCTGGAGAGGTCCCGCTCGCACGCAACCGCAACGATAGCCTCGGGTCGAGCCTCCATCACGATCTTCCGGGCCAGGGTCCCGCCGGTAGCAACAAAGAGGGTCAGCTGGTACTCCTCCGCAATGCCGATAAGGTCCTTCACCTCGCATCGCCCGCACCGCTTGCAGTTTAAGATGTTATGGGTGAGCCTGATCTGACAATCGTTGACCTGAATGCAGTGCGGCAGCAGAAGCAGTATTTTATTGGTGCCATACCTGCTTTTCCTTACCAGGCGATTGTTCAGTCTTATAACAAGCCTCTGGAAAGGCTCCTTCCGGCCCTTCATAAAGGCGCTGAGCAGCATAAGGAGCGGATAGAAGACCTTAAGGACCAGACCCCTTATCAGGTTATACGGCATCGAAACACATCCCGTCCCTGAGGCGTCTGCCGTTGACAAAATCAGAAGACGCCATGGCCTTCCGGCCCTCGGGCTTCAGTTCTTCAAGCGACAACAGCCCGTTGCCGGTCTGCACCAGGAGACGGCCGTCACCAGGAACAGAAATCGTCCCGGACTCTCCACTGCCCTCTTCAACTGAGACCGAAGACCGGAGTATCGAAATCCGCTCCCCGTTCAGGAAACCGTAGGCTCCCGGCCAGGGAAACGTTCCCCGGATCAGATTAAATATCCTGCGGGCAGACCAGCTCCAGTCTACTTTGCCGTCTTCTTTGCTGAGCGGCGGGGCAAAGCTCGGTTCGCCATTCTGCGGGACAGGGCTGACCGCGCCGGCGCTTATGCCATCCAGAGTCGTCATCAGAAGGGTAGCGCCGATCTCAGAGAGCCTGATGCTTAATGATTGCGTTGTGTCCTCATCACTGATTATGGTCTCTTCCTGAAGCAGTATGTCCCCGGTGTCGAGGCCCTGATTCATCAGCATCGTGGTAATGCCGGTTTTGGGGTCGCCGTTGATAAGTGACCACTGAATCGGCGCTGCGCCCCGGTACTTCGGCAGAAGGGATCCGTGGACATTGATGCACCCCAGAGGGGGAAGCCCCAGAATACCTGCCGGAAGGATCCTGCCATAAGCAACAACCACGATCACGTCAGGCTGAAGGAAACGAAGTTCCTGTAGAAATTCATCAGACCTGATCCTGTCGGGTTGCAGCACGGGAATCCCCAGCGCCAGGGCAAAATCTTTTACCGGGGGGGCAGCAAGAATATGACCTCTCCCTTTGAGCCGGTCAGGCTGGGTAACGACTGCAGCTACCTCCCTGTCTTCCTCAAGCAGTATTCTTAGCGACGGGACGGCAAAGGCAGGGGTTCCGAAGAAGATTATGCGCATAAGGCTCAGTCTTCGGTCTTCTGTTTTTTCTTGTACTTTTTCTTGAAAAATTCCCGTCTGATCGGGCTGAGACGGTCGATGAAAAGGATCCCGTCGAGGTGATCAAGCTCGTGCTGGACCGCAATGGAGAGAAGTCCGCCGGTTTCGATCTCGACCTGCTGCCCTGACCGGTCGAGCGCGGAGATGACCAGACTCTCCGCCCGCTTCACCTTGGCTGTATAATCAGGAACACTCAGGCAACCCTCTTCGAATTCAATCTCCCCCTCCTGGCTGAGGATGACCGGGTTTATCAGGACCAAAAGCGGAACGGTCTCTTCACGCATGCTGATATCGATCACCGCAAGCCGCTTCGAAATACCCACCTGGGGAGCCGCAAGACCCACTCCCGGGGCTGCATACATCGTCTCGATCATATCATCGATAAGCTGCTGGAGCTCATCGTCAATCTTCTCTACGGGCACTGCCTTCTGTTTGAGCACCCGCGCCGGATACTTCTTAATATCTAAAAGAGCCATACTTCATTATAAAACATTTGACCATTCCGTAAAAAGTCCTCAGGCAGCACGGGGCTTCGGCACCAGCAACAACGGACTGTATATCGGCAACGCTACGAGCAGTCTTTCTTCGTCTCATCCAGCAGGTTCACGATCTGCCGTGAGATAGGGTGCATCTGAGCCAGGAGCTCTGCTGCCTTGTCCTTTCTGCCTGCATTGTAGGCTGCTACAGCCTCCTTCGCCAGTTGATGAATCTTCTCATGCGGCGGCTCCACCTGCCTGAACCCTGCAGCGCTGCCGCATATATCAATCCCCTCTTTATAGTACCACTTACCGAACCTGCAGCCGTGGTGATCAGGCAGTTGTGCCGGGTCCAGGCTGATTTCTCCCTTCAGGCAGGCTTCAATTTTGCTGACAAAACCATGATGATCATTTTTGGCCAGTTCCAGCATCACGATGGCGCCGCCTTTGGTCTTAATGCCTGCGGTGGTCGTCCTCATCTCATCGGCAAACGTCGCAAGCTTTGCGACTTCTCCCTGTACCGTGCTCGACAGGCTTTCGATCTCCCGGGCTATCTCGGAGGTGGCGCTGATATTCCGCGATACTTCTTCAGAGGTGGCCGATTGCTGATCCACAGAGGCAGCGATCTGGGTTATCTGGTCCTGAACCCTTTGAACGGCGACCACAATGCTGTCGAGCGAACCGCCCACATTGCTGATATCTCTCGTGGCCTGGGTAACCTCTGCCGAAGCCTCTCCCATGGACTTCATCGTCTGCTCTGACTCTGCCTGCACTGCTCCGATTTTCAGCGAAATCTCGGAGGTCGCCTTTATCGTCCTTTCTGCAAGTTTTCTCACCTCGTCGGCGACCACGGCAAAACCCCGGCCCTGTTCCCCCGCCCGCGCTGCTTCAATCGCAGCATTCAGCGCCAGCAGGTTTGTCTGGTCGGCAATATCTTTTATGACCGTTACAATGTCCCCAATTTCTCCGACGCGGCTGTTAAGGCGGTCGACAACATCGGTCAACTCGACCGTTGAGGCATGGACACGGTTGACCGTAGCCACGGCACCGGATGCCATGGTCTTTCCCTGGGAAGCAGCGTCCCGGGCCTGTGCTGTGGTCTCGGAAACCGAAGAGGCATTTTTCGCGATATCGGTAATGGTATTGCTCATCTCTTCAGATGCCGTGGCTATCTCTGTTGCCTGGGCAGACTGCTTCTTTGCCCCGGAGGCAGTCTTGTCAACCATGGTCTTCAGGATATCGACCACCGGTAATATTTTGCTGGTATTGATCATAATCCGGTTTATCATATCATTGAAATACTGTATGGTCCTTGACACATTCTGGGCGACTCTTGCAACCTCATCCTCGCCCGCATAGGATAAAACAAGTTCAGTATGTTTGTGGGTCACATCCTTGAGGTCTTCAATGAGGTTTATAAGAGGCATATGGGTAACCCTGACCACGCTCAGGACCAGCAGAGTCACGGCCACGATGCCGAGCATGCCCAGCAGAACATAAAGATACTGCAACCCCTTGATTCTCCCGAAGGATTCTTTCATCGAAACTTTAATGCTGATAGCCCCCAGAACATCTCCTTCTTTGACCTTATGACAGGAAAGACAGTCTTTGCCCATGAAATCCTTTTTGGCGATATACGGGAAGACACCGCGAATAAAATCGCCCTCAAGAATAATTTTTTCCACGCCCTTTTCGATGACCTCTTTTTCGATCGCATCCACAGGATGCTGATGGTCGTCGTGACGGGGTGCTCCAAAATCTTTATCCACGTTTTCAGCCCTTATCACCCTGACATCCGAGGTTTTCTTCATCTGCTCAAGAAATTCACCCTTTGCCTTTGTATAATCGCCTGCCAGCATCATGGTCGTCAGAGAGTTCAGCACCGTATCCCGCATCCTCTCCAGAGAGGAATGCCGGATTTCGTCAAGTACGATGCTCCTGGTCTTAAAACCGGTTACAATAATGGTCAGCAACACCCCAAAAGACACCGCAATGATTATCGGTACAGCGGTTTTCCATCGAATGGATATATTTTTCGTGTTCAGCATGCCTGTTACCTCTATGTATTAAATAAAATGATGTATACAACGTAATATTCATAGTCGGCAGGAAAAACCCATTACTTTAATATACGGTGCATGCATCCAGCCGGACGTACAGAAAAGACCATGGTGATTACAGGTGGCAGCCCCGTCCCATACCCGGTTCGTGCAGTTGCATTTTATCCGAAACAATGGCATTATTGAGTGATAAACAATGTATACGCAAAGACCATCCATAAGACCGTTGCTGTATTGCGTCTTTTTTCTCGTGATCATTTCTGCTGTTTTCTCGTGCGTCACACCGGGCATGAAGGCCGGCGCCGTAAAAAACAGTATACCGGTTGCAGGAAAGGAACTGCTTGAAGAGGTCCATGTCATTGCCATACCGGCCTTTTACGAAGACCGGCAGAACTGGAAAGAAGTTTCCTATGAAGTGCTTTTTGCGTCAAAAAGAATAAAGGTCCTGCCGCCGGATCTGGTCGACCCGATCATAAAAGGACAGCTCCCGGACTTTGCCTCGCTTAAATCTCAGGAACGCGGCAGCATACTGGCCAGGGCAGGCAAAGGACTGCCTGCCGATGCTCTCCTGAATGGCATGATACTCCCGAAAGACGAGGCAGCGGAACTGGTCATCCAGTTAATCTCCCTCACCGACGGGAGGGTATTGTTCTGGCAGGCGGTTGATCTGTCGCCGAAAGACGGACAGATTGAGCACGAGGCAAAAAAGGCCGCTCTGGCCGCAATGCTTGCCCCGGTCCTCGAGCATGCAGGAAAGAGAAAGAAACAGGCACCAGTGCCGGTGATTCTTCAACCGAAGGAAGAACCAAAACCGGTGGTGATCGAGCCGCAGCCCGTGGTGATTCCCAGGGCCGATCCACCCAAAAGCGACAGAAAAACCAGGAAACCGAAGTCAGTCCGGCCGCCCGATACCATCAGTCCGATGTAACCCTTATGTAATCCATGGACGAGACCGCAAATTTCAAAATGCAGTGCCCCAAGTGTGGGAAGGACTTCCCGTTTGACGCTACGCACTGCGAAGAATGTTCTGCCATGCTCGAGCCGGTAGAAACCACCGGAAACCCGTCAGTGCTGCCGGCAGACGGAGAAGAAATGCCCGGCCGCAAGCCCGAAGAGGGCAAGGGTTCTTTGATCAGCAGCGACAGGATAGAAGATATAAAGATCGACAGCCTCAAGGCCGATATCGAAAACCAGTTTCTTTTCACGCTGCTGCTGGAACTCGACCAGCTCCGGAACCGACTTATCCGCAAGGAAAAACTTCTTGAACAGCTCCACGATAAACAGAACGGGATGGTCAATGCCGAATATATCAGCCAGACCGGCAGGGAGGAAAAAGAGATCGAGTCTATCCTGACAAAAACAGCCCGGATTGAAATGATACTGGAGAACCTCGAAAAAAACATAGCATCGGACATAAAAAACCTGGAAGAAATCGTCAGGGGGCTTACCAGGCCTTCTTTTTCCGAACGTTTTTTCCAGACCGGCCGCTACTACCGGATGATAACATCAGAGTTGCAGATTAAAACCGTGCTGCTCGACATTATCAGGGGGAAATTGCCGCGGTCATATTTCAGAACCAAGCGGATGGTCCGGATGATCGCGCTCGGCATCACCGGCATCGTCTGCACACTCCTGCTTTCCTGGTTTATTGCCTCCCACAGTCAGCCCTTGCTGACAGAGCGTCCCGCGGCAGCAACGCCAGCGCCCGTGGCTGCAGTTCCCGCGGTCAGCGAAGAGGACATCCGCCGGCTGCTGGAAGATATCCGGACTGCCAATATCACCAAGGACCTGAAGCTCTGGGAATCGCGGTACGCAGCTGACTACCGCGAACTGAAGGGCAAAAGGGAAAGCATCCTCGAACAGTGGAAACAGTTTGACTACCTGTCGCTCAGGTACCGGGTGGAAGACCTTCAGCCGCAGGGGGCTGGCGCAGATGCTGTGATCGTCTGGGATATTGAACTGAAACCGGTAAAAGGCGGCGGCAGCAGCAAAATCACCTCGCGGCTTGCATCCACCTTTGTCCGCGAGAACGGGACCCTGAAGATCTCTGCGGTCAAAAAGGATGAGCGTTAACCACACATGCCGGGTGTACGTCTCCAGGCAACCGAGGCCCTCGTCCGCATATTCAGCGGAGATATCCGGCCGAAGCCTGCCATAGAAACAATTTCCCCGTCCCTTGACAGGCGAGACCGTGCCTTTTTAATGGAGATCGTCTACGGCGTCCTGAGATACCGTGATACGCTGGACTGGATACTCGGTCATTTCCTGAAAAAACCGGACAGCCTGGACACCCGGACCGTGAATAATCTGAGGACCGCAATCTACCAGCTCTACTTCATGAGGGTCCCCGAGCGCGCAGTCGTGAACGAAGCAGTCGAGGTTGAAAAATGTTTCGGGCAGAAGGACCGTAGTGCCCAGCCGTCGCTTGTCAATGCAGTCCTGCGGAACATTATCAGGCAGAAGGATCAGTTTGCTCTGCCGCTGAAACCCGAAAAACAGGACTCGCCGGCGTCTGAAATAGCCCTCAACACCTCTCATCCGCGCTGGCTGGTCCGGCACTGGATAAAACGGTTTGGCGAAGATGAGGCCAGGCTCCTTGCAGCAGCAAATAATATGAGGCCGCCCTTCACGCTCAGGACCAACACGCTCAGGACAACGCGCGGGGCATTGCTTGAACAGTGCCGGCAGGAGGGAATGCCGGTCTCTCCCACCCGCTATGCGCCCGAGGGAATCACCGTGGACGGGCAGGTCGCCTATGACGACCTCTCCTTTGCCCGCGGCCTTTTTTCGGTCCAGGACGAAGCCTCTCAGCTGATCCCGCTGCTGCTCAATCCGCAGCCGGGGGAACGGGTGCTCGACGCCTGCGCAGCCCCGGGAGGCAAAACTACCCATATTGCCCAGATGATGGGAGACAGGGGAGAGATTATAGCCGTTGAAAAAGACCCCAAACGTCTGGCGCACCTCAGGGAAAATATCAGCACCCTGGGGCTGACGAGTGTAAAAGTTATAAACGCTGACGTCACCGAACCGGGTGAACGCCGGACTTTTGACCAGATACCCTTCGACCGGATACTCCTGGATGCGCCCTGCTCGGCCACCGGGGTAATCCGCAGAAACCCTGACGTAAAATACCGGCACAAAGCCGCAGACCTGCTTCTGTTCAGGGAAAAGCAGCTGCAGCTGCTGAAGACCGTCTCACGTTTTCTGAAAAAAGAAGGAACAATGGTATATGCTGTCTGTTCCACCGAACCTGAGGAAGGCGAACAGGTCATCGAGGAGTTCTTGAAGACGGACCGTGAATTTCGTATTATAGATGCGGACGCACCTCTTTTAAAGGAGTTTATCTCAGGGGGCATATTGAGAACATTTCCGCACAGACATAACATGGACGGCTTTTTCGGGGTCACCCTATGCAGAAGAGACTGAGCAGCTTCATCCGGATACCGCTTGCCCTCGCTGCCTTTATCGTCCTGGGGCTGGTCTTTGGCTATATAACCTTCAACATATTGAGCTTCAGTCGTACGGTCGATGTGCCATCGCTGGCGAACATGTCCCTTGTCGAGGCAAACGAGGCCCTGACAAAGGCCGGCCTTTATCTGAAGATCGAGGGTGAAGACTATGACTCTGTAGTCCAGACCGGCAAAATCGTCAGGCAGGACGTGCCGGCAGGTAACAAAGTAAAAGAACGCCGGGCCATCAAGGTTTTCGTCAGCAAAGGTCCAAAGGTCCTCTCCGTGCCTGTTCTGGTCGGGGAAATGCTTGCCGACGCAGAATCTATCCTGATACAGAAGGGGCTGCGCATCGGAAAGGTGATCACCGTCCATGCCGATTCGGTTGAGAAGGGCCGCATTGTGGCCCAGAGGCCTGAGCCAGATGAAAATCTGTCCGGCACAATAACCGTCCTGGTCAGCGCGGGTCCGTATGAAATGAACTATACCTGCCCCGACTTTGTGAATAAACCGCTCGACGACGCAAAAGAGCTTGCAAAAAAAATGGGACTGCTCATCGAAACAAAAGGCCAGGGCACCATAATTGCGGGCCAGAAACCAAAGCCGGGCACAGCCATCAGGAGCGGCGAAACAATATATTTTGATATGAAAGAGGTGAACACACCATGATCAGGATATCCCCATCAATACTTTCGGCTGACTTTTCGAGACTGGGTGAGGAGGTAAAGGCTGCGGAAGCTGCCGGAGCGCATATGCTCCATATCGATGTCATGGATGGCCGCTTTGTTCCGAATATAACGATCGGCCCCGCGGTCGTCGAAGCGCTCAGGAAAGTGACGAAACTTCCGCTCGATGTCCACCTGATGATCACGGACCCTGACCGGTATCTGCCTGACTTCATCAGTGCCGGCTCCGATATCCTGACCGTCCATCTGGAGGCGGCGACTCATCTCCATCGTTCAATCCAGAGTATAAAAGAAAAAGGAGTAAAGGCAGGCGTCTCGCTCAATCCGGCAACCCCGGTCCATATGCTGGAAGACATCATCCATGACCTGGATATGGTACTGATCATGTCGGTCAACCCGGGTTTTGGCGGCCAGGAGTTTATCCCGCACGCCCTGGTAAAAATTCGGCAGCTTCGGGAGCTTATTTCCTCCCGGGGTCTGTCGGTCGAGATAGAGGTGGACGGAGGGGTGAAACCTGAAAACGCCAGAGAAGTGGCAGACGCAGGGGCAGGGATTCTGGTTATGGGTTCCGCCTTCTTCAGATCAGGAGACTACAAGGCCACTATGGAAAAGATAAGGAGGGCGCTGGACCATGCATAAAATATTCTCCAGGGCAGAAGACCTGAGAAAAAAGAGCCAGTATGTAAAGTCGCGGGAGCTGTTCCAGAAGGCTTTAAAGGGGTTCGAATCGAAAGAAGACCTGCAGGGCGTGCTCGACTGCCAGATGGCAATCGGGGATGTTTCCCGGATGACCGGAGATTTTGATCTTGCCCTGGAGCATTACCTTAACGCCGTGGAGACTGCGCAGCAACTGAAAGACCCCGTCTCCATGGCAGACGCCCGGATCAATATCAGTCTCACGTTCCGGGGCCGGGGCGACTGGAAAAACGCGATGACGGTAGCTAAAAAGGCCCTCAGCTTTTATATGAAACAGAACGACGTGCCTGCGGCAGCGTTTGCACTCTGGGCCATTGCCGGGACACTCAGGATCAAGGGTGATATCCCTGCTGCAATCAGCACCTACCATGAAGCTCTCCTGCTTTTCAGGGAACTCAAATCAAAACCCTCAACAGGCTACTGCCTCTGTGGTCTGGGCGGCACACATCGTATTGCCGGCCTGTTCAGGGAATCGCTGAAGTATTACCAGGGTGCCAATAAACTTTTCACTGCCCTTAAGGACCGCTTCGGCGTGGCCTATTCCTATTGCGGGACCGGCAACGCCTACCGGATGCTCGGAGACTATAAGAAGGCCCTGGACTGCTTCAACCGGGCATCAACCATCTACAATAAAATCGGCGATCGCGTCAGTTATGCCTATACGGTCTGGAGTATGGGGACCACGCACAAGATGCTCGGAAACTTTGCTGAAGCAAAGGCGTACTTCAAACAGGCGGAGGGGTTCTTCAAACAGACCAAAGACCCGCGGGGCATAATCTATGCGCGTCTTGGCATGGCCGAAGTCTCCCTGCTCGAAGGGAAAAAGAAGGCTGCCGTGAAGCTTGCTGATGAAGCCGTGGTCGACGCCCGGCGTTACGGGTTCAGCGTCGAGCGGTGTCATGCAGAACTGCTGCAGTCCTACCTGGCCGGGAAGATAAAGAGCGGCTGTTACCAAAAACTCGGACTGAAGCTCGTCTTCACTGAGCCGCCGTTCAACATTCCCTGATGGGTCTGTGTACAACTGAAGGACATAGCCGGTGAGCGTCATCAATATCCCGAATACCCTTACGGTAATGCGGATCATTATCATTCCGGGCTTTGTGACCGCGATAATCTACGGGGAAAACAGGCTTGCGCTCTATCTCTTTATCCTGGCCTCGGTCACCGACCTGCTGGACGGGCTGCTCGCGAGACTCACCAATCAAAAGACAGAACTGGGAACTTTTCTGGACCCTCTGGCGGACAAATTTCTTCTCGTCACATCGTTCATCCTTTTTTCTGTCTATGGCTGGGTCCCGAAATGGCTGACCATCACCGTCATCAGCAGGGACCTGATCGTGGTCATCGGCTGGCTCCTCCTGACGCTTATTTACAACAAGTCAAAAGTGGAACCGGTCCTGCTCGGCAAGGCTGCCATTGCATCACAGCTCATCCTGCTGGCCTATGTGCTCCTGAGCATCTCCGTGGCATCCGTCCCGCCGGTCCCTGATTTTCTGGTGGGCCTCACCGCCGCTCTGACTGCGGTCTCGGGAATCCAGTATATCTATAAAGGATTGAAACTCACGCATGGCAGCTAAAAAAGGGATAGAAATAGAAGAAGTCCTGCCCGGCAGTCCTGCAGACCGCGCGGGACTGAAGCCGGGGGACCACCTGCTTGAGGTCAACGGCCATAAGCTCAAGGATGCCATCGACCTGATGTTCCACAAGGGATACGATGCCATTGACCTCAGCTTTGACCGTAACGGAGAGAGACAGGACGCCCATATCCCGGCGCCTGAGGACGAAGATCTCGGCATTACGATCAGGCCGTTCAAAGTAAAGACCTGCAAAAATAACTGTATCTTCTGCTTTGTGAAACAGCTGCCAAAGGGCCTCAGAAAAACCCTCTATCTCAAGGATGAGGATTACCGCCTCTCTTTTCTCTACGGCAACTACATGACCCTCTCGAACATAGAGGCAAGCGAAAAAAAGAGGATTATCGAACAGCGGCTGAGTCCGCTCTATCTTTCTGTTCATACGACAAATTCAGAGCTCAGGAACAGGATGCTCGGGACGCCGCAGGGCTGCGATATCCTGAAGGAGCTTGAATACTTTGCCGCACACAAGATCAGGATGCATACACAGATCGTCCTCTGCCCGGGATACAATGACGGTAAAGAGCTCCACAACACGATACGGGACCTCTACCGGTTTTTCCCTTACGTCACCTCTATTGCGGTGGTCCCCGTCGGACTGACCATGCACCGGCGCCAGCAACTCGCGCCAGTCACCAGAGATGATGCGGCAAGAGCGATTGAGACAGTGCTCGCATTTCAGAAACGCTTTATGAAAAGGCACGGAGACCCGGTCGTCTTCTGCTCAGATGAAATGTTTATCAAGGCAGGCCAGACCTTCCCGCCTTTGAGAGATTACGGGACACTCCCCCAGATCGAAAACGGCGTCGGCATGGTACCGCTCTTTCTCAGCCAGGCAAAGAAGGTCAAAATCCCTGCAGAACTGGAAGCAGCAGGAAAGTACCTTGCGGTAACCGGGGTCTCTTTTTATCCGTATCTGAAAAAGTTCATCGACAGGCTGAAGGAAAAAGCAGGGCTGCTGATAGAGGTTATGCCCGTTGACAATAACTTCTTCGGGACCTCGGTGACGGTCACCGGACTACTGACCGGACGGGACATTATCCGGACACTCCATGACCACTCGGACGGTTATGACACACTCCTGATTCCCGATACCGCGTTAAAAGAGGATCAGGACATATTTCTTGATGAGGTAACCCTGAAAGATATTGCAGAGGCAACCGGGCTGAAGGTGGTCCGAATCGAGGCGACCCCCGAAGGGCTTCTGGCTGCAATAAGCGGAAACCCGTAGGGTAATTCGGCTGCCTCAACTGTCCACCATTGCGCATCATCACAATTTTTTCTATACTGTACTCATAGTCGGGGAAAGGCCTGCGGTACATGTCCCGGCAGAGAAATAATCAGGAGGTTCCGATGAAGAAAGCATTACTGTCAATTTCAGCTCTGGCCGTTATCTGCACGATTTTCCTTTTGGCAGGAGTTTCACCGGCAGATGCAAAGATCAGGCAAAAAGCGGTGGAGTACAGCTCAGACGGCGTTGTGATGAAGGGATATCTTGCCTATGACACTGAACTCAGGGTAAAACGACCGGGGGTACTGATTGTCCACGAATGGTGGGGGCATAATGAATACGCCCGCAAACGGGCCAGGATGCTTGCAGAGATGGGGTATGTCGCCCTTGCTGTCGACATGTATGGCGACGGCAGGCAGGCAAATCACCCCGAGGATGCCGGCAAGTTTTCCTCCGAATTGATGAAAAACTTCGATACTGCCCAGAAGCGTTTTGGGGCGGCAATGGATTTCCTGAAAAAACAGCGCCCGGTTGACCCTGCAAAAATCGCTGCTATCGGCTACTGCTTCGGCGGCGGCATTGTCCTGAATATGGCCCGCCAGGGCGCTGACCTTAAAGGAGTGGCCAGTTTTCATGGAAGCTTTGCAGCAGTAAAACCTGCCCTGCCCGGAGCAGTCAAGGCAAAGGTACTCGTGCTCCATGGAGAGGATGACAAATTCGTTACCGCGGAGCAGATTGCCGCCTTCAGGCAGGAAATGAAGGCAGCCGGAGCAGACCTGAATTTCATTTCGTATCCCGGAGCCGTCCACAGCTTCACCAACCCTGACGCAGATATGTATGCAAAAAAGTTTAATTTACCCCTGGGCTATAACGCCGAGGCGGATAAGAAGTCATGGGCTGAACTGAAGAAGTTTCTGGAGATGATTTTTAAGAAATAGCATTTACTGCTTATCGAACAACCCGGCTTTATGCTATGAGCCGGGTTGTTCGAAAGCTTTACGTCTCTTTTTCCACGCTGAGTTTTATGGAATCATCCTCAATGACAATGAGCCTCTTTTTGTAGAGAGCGCCGATCGCTTTTTTGTAGGTCTTCTTGCTCACCCCGAAGAGCCGGTAGATCACTTCAGGAGAACTGTTGTCAGAAACATTAATTGACCCGCCCCGTGCCGTAAGTATCTCAAGGATCTTTTCCGACATGGCATCGACCTTCTCAGGGCCGGGCTTGTGGAGGCATACATCTATCTTGCCGTCTTCCCGCACCTTCTTGATGAAACCGGGGATGACCTGCCCCTTCCTGAGCGTCTGAAAGACCTCGTTCTTATACAGCATACCCAGGCGGGCATCGTTTATAACGGTCTTATAACCGATCTCGGTGCGCTCACAGATCAGCAGCTCCACCCCCTGGCCCTCCTCAAATTCTACCTCCCGCTTCTCAATAAACTTGTCCAAAGCCGTCTCCTCTTTTTTTCATGATTTATCAGCGCTCCTGGTACTGGCGCCAAGCAGTTTACTGAAATATTCAGGCACTTCGGTCTCAAAAAAGAGCCTCCTGTTGTTGACAGGGTGCGTGAAAGAGAGCGCCCGGGCGTGAAGCGCCAGCCGTTTGCCGACTTTTCTCCCTGCTCCGTATTTCTCGTCCCCGACAACCGGATGGCCGATTTCGGCAAGATGAACGCGTATCTGATGCTTCCTGCCGGTCAAGAGGTCGATCTCCAGGAGAGAATACTCGCTGGTCTCCCTGAGGACCCTATATGCTGTTCTGGCCAGTTTTCCCTTTGCCGGGTTGGGAGTCGAATAAACGACATGGGCCGCATTCTCAGCCAGATACGTGCTGATCATACCCTCTTTATTCTTGCACCTGCCATGGACCACGGCAAGGTACTTCTTCTCTGTCTCCTCCCATTGGCCCTGCAGCTTTGTCTTGGCCTGCAGAGTCTTCGCAAAAACCAGTACTCCGGAGGTGTCACGGTCCAGGCGGTGGACAATAAAGACCCGCTTTGAAGATTTTGCATAACCCTTGCGCACATAATCAGTCAGCATGGCATAGGCGGTATGTGTCTTGTCCCGTTCCGTCCCCATAGTGAGAAGACCCGCCGGCTTTATCACTACCAGGAGATCCTCGTCTTCGTGCAATATGCTGAAGTCCTTCGGAAGGTGTCTTCCGGCCGGACGTGCTTTTTTAGTCATTGTCATCGCATCCCATTATAGCATCCCGATGAACCCACCCTGCCGGCAGGCTGTGCCTTTGGCATAGCGAAAGGAGCAGTATTTTTCAGGGTGGCAGAAGGTGCAGTCCTCTGTTATCCAGATATTCTCTTCTCTGATGCCTTCGGCGAGGGCCTGGTCCTTATTCGCCAGCGGAAGATCGACATGGTATTTCGCACCCTTCTTCCGGATGAAATGTACCTGCATATGATCATCAGGGTCCGATGCCTTCGCAACCGCAGAGGCAACGTCAGGGTCGACCTCATAGCAGCAGCTTTTTATGCTTGGCCCTATTGCCATCTGAATATCCATGGAATTACAGCTGAACCTTTCCGTAAAAGTCCTGAGCGTGTTCTTGAGGATACCGGCCGCAGTACCGCGCCAACCGGCATGAACCGCACCGATTACCCTGCGGCAGGGATCATACAGAAGAATGGGGACGCAGTCTGCAACCCGGACGCCGATCAGAATATTTTTTCTGATCGTAACGACTGCATCCGCAATCTTTGGGCTAAGGTCTGTATCCAAAATCATAACCGTATCCGTATGCTTCTGGATCGGCAGATAAATCTGCTGCGCATCCTGCCGGAGGATGCCGGCAATCTCCCCAAGATCAGAACCAGGATCTTTCCCGGTAAAAAAAGCAGTTACCTGCCCGCTATGGCTGCGGATATTCTCAGGAAACAGAAACCTCTTCACGCCCGGCCAAGCGCCAGAAAGGCGGCAGGGACCGAGGCAATGATATCTCCCGCGATCAGCGAATGCATGCCCCTGTCAGCAGCTGCGATATCTCCGGCAAGCCCATGGAGATAAACCCCAAGCAGAGCAGCATCGAGCGGATTCATGTTCTGCCCGAGAAGGCCGGCAATCATACCGGTCAGGACATCCCCGGCGCCCGCAGTTGCCATGCCCGGATTCCCGGTGGTGTTGATAAAAATATTATCCTCGGGTGAGGCAATAAGCGTAGGGGCACCCTTAAGCACAAGGTAGGTACCGGACTCGCTCGAAAATCTCCGCGCAGCCCCAACCAGGTCTGTCAACAGCTCTGTCCTTTTCACTTCAATAAGACGGGACATCTCACCAATATGCGGCGTGAGTATGACCGGAGACTTTGCCGTCTTCAGCACCGACATATTTCCCTGCAGCGCGTTGATCGCATCTGCATCAGCCACCAGAGGTACCGTGGAAACGCTGATCAAGCCTGACACAAGGCTTCGAGTGCCAGGGGTAACCCTGATACCCGGGCCTATGGCGCAGACATCCACCCTCCCTGCAATAAAGGACAGGACCTTTGCGAGTGCGTCTTCAGAGAACACGCCACTCCCATCATCAGGAAGCGGCAGCAGCATCTCCTCGACAACCACAGACTGCAGACTGGCAGCAATACTCTCAGGTACGCCGAGCGTCACCATCCCGGCCCCGGCCCGCATGCAGGCCCTGGCTGCCATAATCGCCGCGCCCGTCTTGCCTCGGGATCCCGCCAGAATGAGTACATGGCCATAATCGCCCTTATGCGAAAAGACCGGACGCTCAGGAACCAGCAGCGCAGTGTCCTGACGGACAACGACCTCGGCCTTGATCCTGTCAGAATTGGTGAGTTCACGCGGAAATCCGATGTCTTCGACAAAGAGTCTGCCGGCATATTCAGCGCCAGGATAAAGGTAGTGGCCAATCTTCGGAAGCCCAAAAGTGATGGTGACATCGGCCTTTACAGCCTCGCCCAAAATACGTCCGTCGTCAGCAGATATCCCCGAGGGTATGTCTACAGAGATTACCGGCACATCGGTCCTGTTGATAAGGCGGATCATCTCCGCAACCGGCCCTGTCACTGTCTTGCTTAAACCAGTGCCGAATAAGGCATCGATAAGCAAAGCACCATGCAGGTCCTTTGGTTCGATCCGGCTCCGGAATTCAATTGCTATTCCAAGTTTTTTTACGGCGCGATACTGAAAAAGACAGTCAGGGCTGAGCTTGCTCTCTTTTGCAATCAGTAAGATCATGACCTTCCAGCCATCATTGAAAAGCTGCCTCGCGGCAACAAGCCCATCGCCTCCGTTGTTGCCGCCACCAGCCAGGACAATCACCTTCCGCTGGCCAAAAAGCTCTTTAACTCTTGCGGCAACGCAACAACCAGCCCGCTCCATCAGGACCTGTCCGGGAATCCCATAGCCCTCGATCGTACTTTTATCGATTGCCCTCATTTCCTCTGCGGTGACTGCCTTCATCATCTCTGTATCCCCGGCCTTCGGCCTGTGGCGAAATTTTCCTGCATGCGCCATGCGCATAGTACTTTATTATATCAAATTATAGCCGCCTTACCGTGATCAGGACATCACACACTCATGAAGCTACAGTTACAAGACAGGTTCTTAACCAACAATTCATATTGAAATCTGCTTATCGATGTGTTTTAATTGTCCAAGGGCGGAGGTTCAGCATCTCTATGGGTTGGAGACCGCCATGCAAGAGATACGCGAAAGCACGGGGGGGGAAAGAATGATGCCACAGCCTGTTGACCTTAGGACGTATACTTATTTTTCAAGTCTGTCGGATAACGCACTAGCCACCCTTTCGGAAAACATTCAGGTCGTGAGCTATCCTGCCGGGAGCGTCATCGTGGAGGAGGGCACGGTCGGTGATGCCTTTTACTTCGTCAAAGAAGGCCAGCTTGAGGTTACAACCAGAACAAAAGCGGGTCTGAATGCGCGGCTTTCGGTGATCGGCAATGGACAAGGCTTTGGCGATATGGCCTTGCTGACCTGTTCTGTCAGGTCAAGCTCAGTTCATGCAATAACCGATGCAACACTTTACAGCCTGTCGAAAAAAGAGTTCGAGAATGTCATCCTGAGCGAAACCACCTTCAGGGAAAAACTTCTCAGACGGGCGGAGGACTATACCCAGTTAAATAAGATCAAGACCCTTCAGCCGTTTCAACTGCTGGATCCGGGGAAAATGTGTGCCCTCATCGAAAGGATGGATTCCAGGACCTATATGCCCGGAGAAAATATCATCGTGCAGGGGGAAAAAGGCGACAATTATTATATTATAAAATCGGGCAGCGTCGCGGTCCTGAAAAAGCAGAAAGACGGGGAGGGAAATATCCAGATTGCGGAGTTGCGGGACGGAGAGGCCTTTGGGGAAGAGGCCCTTATACGGGACGATCCGCGTAATGCCACCTGCCAGGCCATAACCGAGACAGAAGTCCTGACACTGAACAAAAAGGATTTTAACCAGATTGTGAAATCATCCTATCTGGAAAACATATTCCCTGAGGATATTTCGGTTGATACCTACCTGAAGGAGTATGTGGTTATTGACGCGAGAATACCGGCTGAATATGAAGAAGAGCATATCTATGGGGCCTTGAATATTCCGGTAGAAATACTCCGCGAGCAATGCAAGGAGTTTGACAAGACAAAAAAATATATTACCTATTGCCTCAACGACTCGCGCGGCATGGTAGCAGCGTTTCTCCTGAAGAACCGCGGGTTCAGCGCCCAATGCCTGCGCGGCGGCGTCAGCGGCTGGCCAGGCCCCCTGGTTACCGCCTCTGACGGCATCCATATGCCGCAGCAGTAACGTGTCCTGATTCCCTATGAAACACTGAACCGCCGCACGATGGTTCAGTGCTCCGAGTGGAAACACTCATATCACCTGCTCCAGCAGTTGTCCATGATCCTTTAGCCAAAGCTTTGCTTTTTCCATCGTTGGCGTCTGAGTGCGGACGATGTTCCAGAATCTGGGCGTATGGTTCGGCTCGATGTCATTGATGACCTTAAGCTGCCCGCGCAGGACCGGCAGCACGACCACCTCGGTGAAGCTCTGACGATGGCTGTCGCCTGGGAGCTGCTTACTGTCGAGATCGAGGATTTCCCAGCCAAGACCTACAAGCTGATCGAGCAGAGGCTTTTCGACGTGGTTGCGCTCGTCAAGTTTAATGTGTGAGGGCGTGTTGATGTTAAACGCTCCAATCAACGATTTTCAGGCTCTTAATCTGCTTGAACTCTTTTATATTATTGGTGACGAGAGTCACACCGAGTGCGAGGGCATGTGCTCCGATCAGCATATCCATGGCGCCGATAGGCTTCCCCGCTTTTTCAAGTTCGGCCCTGACGATGCCGTATTCCCCGGCCGCCCTTTCATCGAAGTCGGCGATTTCGAGGGGCAGAACAAACTCTTCGAGGGCCTGACGGTTTTTCTCGACATGCAGGCTTTTGGATACACCGTATCGAAGCTCGGCAAGAGTGATGGAAGAAATGCCGATATCGCCGATGGCATGGGACTGGAAATGTTTAAGCACTTTTTGTGGTTTTTGTTTGATGAGGTATATGCAGATATTCGTATCCAGCAGGTACTTCATCAGAAGTCTTCCCGCTTTTGCATTTTCGGCTGCTTTCTCTCTGCCATGAAATCGTCGGAAAATTTATCGAGGCTTCGGATCAGGGTATCCCAGGAGTCCTTTGCCGGAATCAGCATGACCACGTTTCCCGATTTCTTCACGAACACATGATCGTCCTCAAAGCGGAATTCCTTGGGCAGGCGGACTGCCTGACTTTGGCCGTTCTGAAACAGTTTTGCGGTCTTCATAACACACCTCCATACAGTCTATACTATTAATATAGACTAATTACTGCCGAGTTGCAAGAGTTTTATACTGCCGGCCGCTTTCATTTCCTGTCGGTTGCATTCTGTAACCGACTCTTTCCCCTCTTTTCGGTCACGATTTGTATTGCGGGTTTCCTGTCCCATCATTCGCTGCTGGAGCCACTTTTCGCTTCTCCAATACGTTATACAGGCTAAAGACAAGGACTATTTGCTTGCCAGCTTACAGGCTGGACTGCTATTTTTCCACCACCACAAAGGCAATGCTATAGTCGTTTTCGTGGCTGAGGCTGACGTGTGTCTGTTGGATCTTCTGCTGATCAAAATAGATGCTGAGCTTGCCCTTGGGACTTATCGACGGGCCGCCATGCTCGTTGTTGACGATTTCGATATCAGTCATCGCCACCGGCGTCCTTTTGCCGATCGCCTTGATCAAAGCCTCCTTGGCAGCAAACCTGGCAGCGAGTGAAAGAAACGGGTTGGACTTCTTGTAAGAGTATGCTATCTCGCCATCAGTATAGACGCGCTTGAGAAACCGGTCGCCCCACTTCTCGACAGCAGCCTTCAACCTCTCCGTACGAACAATATCCGTACCAATGCCGAAGATCACCTGGTCCCTCTATCAATGAGTTCCTTCATCTCCCTGACCGCACGCTCCAGGCCGACAAGCACGGCCCGGGCTATGATGCTGTGACCGATATAAAGCCCACGAATTCCGGCTATTTCTGCTATGGCGGAGACATTGGTATAGTTCAGTCCATGCCCGGCATTGGCGAGCAGGCCCAGTTCAACCGATTTATCGACGGCGCGCACAACGCGGCCGAGTTCCTTCTGCTGTTTCGCACCCTTTTCATTTGCATAGCAGCCGGTATGTATTTCTACCATATCAGCGCCGCTCTCTCTGGAGGCCTCGATATCAGCAGCCTCCGGGTTGATGAAAAGACTGACCCGGATACCTTTGTCATGGAGCACCTTCACCGCCTTTTTCACGGCTTTCATGTTCATACGCACATCAAGTCCGCCCTCGGTCGTCAATTCCTTTCTCTTCTCCGGCACCAGGGTCACCATGTCCGGAAGCCTTTTTGAGGCGATCCGCACCATCTCATCGGTTGCCGCCATTTCGAGATTCAGTTCAACCGTTACAAAATTCCTCAGCATTTCAAGGTCCCGGTCATTGACATGCCGCCGGTCTTCCCGCAAATGCAGCGTTATCCCGTCTGCCCCGCCCAGCATGGCAAGCGTCGTGGCCATAACCGGATCGGGTTCCACCCCCATACGCGCCTGGCGAAGCGTTGCTACATGGTCTATGTTCACTCCAAGAATCATCTTTCTCTCCTGTCTTCTGTGACGGCTTCACAAAAAGTCCGCATGCCGCGTTGCGCTTCAAAATTCGTCACTGCGACGTACCAGTAAGTACGCCTCATTCCTCATTTCTCGCGCGCCTTGCCTCCAGAGCTTTTTACAAACCCTTCTTATTTTTGTTTATAGCCTACTGTTTACGGCACGACGGTCACGTCATTCACGGCTGCCGCAACCACGAAGACCTTCACATTATTCGCCTCTTCGTCAACAGGGAGTAGAAAAAATCCCTGCTGGGACATCTCTTTGCGCGACAGAAAAAAACCCCTTTTCCAGGGGAACTCGCCTTCGAGAAACCCGATGAGCGACTCACCGTCATTAAATTTAATGAAGACCCTGTTGCCCTTCACCGGGGTTGTCCCGTAGGTCTTCTTCTCCCGATAGCCGTCGACCCCTTCAAAGGTCCTGACAAAAAAAACAGCCTTCAGGTCATCCATACTGACAGCAAAACTGTCTCCGTCCGGCTCCTCCCTGACTGTTACCTCGGGCATCTCCGGATTAAAGTCCAGAAGATATCCCTTAAGGATACGGCCGTCAGTAAAACGGCAGACTACCTTCTCCCCTTGATATGTCATGCACCCTCCATTGGCCTAGTTAAGATGGACCTCAATCTTCGCCTGACTGCGCTTTCTGGAAATCCAGTGGGCAAAGGTCATCTGCCTCTTCTCCTCCAGCAGTGTGCCCCTGATGCTGTCTTTCACCTCATCAAACGAAGAAATGGTATCCTTTTCCCGATCCATGACCTTCACGAGATAGTATTTATCTTTTCCCTTGTAGGGCCCTCCATGCTGACCGTTTCTCATATTGCGTACTGCCTGCGAAAGACCGGGTGAAAACAGATCAGGATTCACCCAGCCATAGCCGCTTACGTTTATTTTCTGCTCATCAGCAAGTTTCTTTGCCACAGCATCAAAATCCGCTTTCTGCGCCCGCATGTCACTCATGATGGCCCTGGCAGCAGCCTCATCCCCGAATTCAATCATATTCATCAGCACCTTGGTCGGTTTCAGAAAAGGCCGTGGGCTGTCGGCATAATAGCGCCTCACCTCCTCGTCACTCACCTTCTCTTTGCTCAGCAGGCTTTCGGTAAAACGTGCTATCAGCAGTTTTTCCCTGGTCCGTTTTCTGAATATATCAACAGGAATGCCCTTGTCCTTGAGCGCCTTACTGAAGGCAGCCTCTCCCATGCTTTTTCTGATCTCCTCTACTTCCCTGGCAGCCTCTTCGTCCGTAACAGCGATTCCCTGTGCTGCCGCATCTTCAAGCATCAGCGCCTCGGTGATCAATGCCTGAAGCACCCCCTCTTTCAGCTTCTTCAGTTCAGGCCCGGTTACGACATGCCCCGCCTCTTCGGTCCTCTCCCTGACCAGGACCTCAAAGGTCCTCTTATCTACGGCAATGCCGTTGACCGTCGCCACCGGCTTTGAACATCCGGCACACAAAAGTAGCAGTAACGGCAGCCCGAGCAAAATTCCAACTGCCCTGCCTGTTATTCCTAACATATTCTCGGCAACTGGTCACCGGCCAGCATATCCACTATTCTAATCCCGCCCAGAGCGGTTTTCAAGAGAACGGTCCTGGCAGGAGCCTCAGTAACTTCGCCGATAATAACAGCTGATCTGCCGGCCTCATCCCTGCGCATCTCTTCCACCAGGGCGTCGGCCTTATCCCTCTCCACAATCGCTATCAGAATGCCCTCATTAGCTATATAGAGAGGGTCAAGTCCGAGCAGATCGCAGGCCCCCCTCACACCCCCCGGCACTTCCACCTGATCTTCCTGAATCGTAATGCAGAGCCCCGAATCATTTGCCAGCTCCTTCAGAGTCGTCGCCACTCCGCCGCGGGTAGGATCCCTCATCACCCGTATGCTCTTTGTTGTTGCCAGCATGCGTTGAGTCAACCTGTTCAGAGGCCAGACATCGCTCAGCACCGGTGGATCAAAACTGATGCCGTTGCGTTCGGCCATCACGGATATTCCATGCCTGCCGACCGGACCGCTGAGGATGACCCTGTCTCCGGGTCTTATGTTCAGCGGAGAGATGTCTACCCCGTCCTCCACAACCCCGATACCAGCAGTGTTGATAAAAATGCGATCAGCCTTTCCCCGGTCGACCACCTTGGTATCACCGGCGATGATCTTTACGCCAATCCTGTCTGCCGCAGCACTCATGGAGCCGAGTATCTTTTTCAGGTCAGACAGGGGAAAGCCTTCCTCAATAATAAAACCCGCCGTCAGATACAGAGGGCGCGCCCCTGACACCGCAAGGTCGTTAACCGTCCCGCATACAGAAAGAAGACCGATGTCGCCGCCCGGAAAAAAAATTGGTGAAATCACATAAGAATCGGTCGTGACCGCAATCCTGCCCGGAGGCATGTCTCCCAGAAGAGCAGAGTCGTTAAGCGAGGTCATAGCAAAGGCCGGGGCAATATACTCCCTGACCAGCTGGTGCATCATCCTGCCGCCGCTTCCGTGCCCGAGATGGATCAGTTCCATATAACCTCCAGCAGTCCTCTATATGCCCTATACGACTTAAACGACCTATTCAGGTGCATGCCCGAAAACTGCCTTGTATTTATAGTAGGCCGAGCAGCTCCCCTCAGAACTGACCATGCAGGCTCCTACCGGCTTCTCAGGGGTGCAGGCCTTTCCGAACAAAGCACATTCATGCGGCATTTTTATCCCCTTCAGGATCTCACCGCAGGAGCAGGCCGCGGGCTCTTTGCCGACGGGAACTTCGAGTTTGAGGATATTCCGAATCTCGCGCAGCCGGTATTTTTCGCGGAGTTTCAGGCCGGTTCCCGGAAGGAGGCCCAGCCCCCGCCAATCAGCGTCTTCAGGTTCAAATAAATCGTTCAGGATCGAAACAGCACGCGGGTTGCCTTCAGGCTTCACGACCCGTGAATACTGAATCCCGACTTCTGCCCTGCCCGCTTCTATCTGGGTCAGGAGCATCTGAATTCCGGCAAGAATATCCGGCCCGTCAAAGCCGGTAATGACTGACGGCTTTCCATAGCCGGCTGCAAGGAATTCATAGGGCTTGCTGCCGATCACCGTGCTGACATGCCCCGGCAGAATAAACCCGTCGACCTTCACCTCACCCGAGTCGAGCAGGGCCTTCAGTGCCGGCGGCACGGTCTTATGCACGGAATAGATATAAAAATTGAGAATGCCCCTGCGTTCCGCCTCAAGCACGGTACCGGCAACCGAGGGGGAGGTAGTCTCAAAGCCGGTTGCAAAAAAAACAATTTTTTTATGGGGATGGTCTTCTGCAATCTTCAGCGCATCGAGCGGGGAATAGACGATCCTTATATCCGCCCCTTCCGCTTTTGCGTCAAAAAGCGATTTTTTGTCTCCGGGTACCCGCATCATATCACCGAAGGTTGTGAGTATAACGCCCTCAGCCTGGGCAATGGCTATTGCCGTGTCAACGTCCCTGATCGCGGTGACGCATACAGGGCAGCCAGGTCCGCTCAACAGGGAGATACTGTCGGGCAGAAGGTTCCGGATGCCGTGCCTGAAGATCGCAACCGTATGCGTACCGCAGACCTCCATCAGCCTTATTGGCCTGTTTATCTGCTGCATCAGTTCTCTGATTTTATCTGCTATATCGCTCATTGCTCAATCCCGGCCTTCATACGCTCTCTAATTATATATGCCTGGCCCAGGGATATGCCAGCGTCATTACAGGGGACCAGTTCATTGGTATAGGCCACAATCTTCTCTGCTGCAAGCCCCTCCAGCACCCTGCCGAGGAGATAGCTGTTCTGGAATACTCCGCCGCTCAGGACTGCCTTGTTGATATTGGTAATCGAGGAGAGTTTGACCGCAACGTTCAGAATGGCTGCAGCAACCGTATTATGAAACTTCGTCGCAATGAGCCGCAGGTCGGTCTTGCGTTCAAGATCGTCCATGATCGCCAGGAAGGTCATGCAGAAATCGATCTCCAGCATCTCCCTGAGGCCGATATCAACCGGATAGGTATCGTCATTCCCGCCGAGCACCAGGGCCTCAAGGCTGATGGCAGTCTCACCCTCAAAGGTATTGCGGTCGCAGACTCCCATGAGTGCCGCAACTGCGTCGAAGATCCTTCCGGCCCCGGAAGACAGTGGTGAAAATGCTCTGTTATCCGAAATCTTCAGAATGGCCGAGAGCTGCTCCTCACCATATCTCCCCACAAACCCGGTCTTTGCAAGATAGTCCCAGACTTCATTGCCGACGGCCTTGCTGATCTGACCGACCGCTATCCGCCACGGTTCAGCGATCGCCCTCTCTCCGCCGGGCAGCGGCAGATAACTGAGATGCCCTGCCCTTTTAAACCCTGCGACATCCGCAATCAGAAACTCGCCGCCCCAAAGGTTGCCGTCGGTCCCATATCCATTGCCGTCAAAGGCAATGCCGAGCACTTTTTCAGTTATACCTCTTTCAGCCATAACCGAACCGATATGTGCGTAATGATGCTGTATCCCGTAGAGCTTCTGCGGCTGCTGCAGGGCCCAGCGCGTCGAGAGATAACCCGGATGCAGATCATGGGCAAGCGCCACGGGCTCAGCACGGTAGACAGCCTTCAGATTCCGCAGGGTCTCTTCATAAAATTTCAGGGTCTCGTAATTCTCCATGTCTCCTATATGCTGACTGACCACCGCATAACTCCCCTTGGTCAGCGCAAAGGTGTTCTTCAGGTCAGCGCCGCAGCCCATGACTTCGGGACCTTCGTCTTTCAGAACAATAGGGTCCGGCACATAACCGCGTGACCTGCGAATAAACACAGTTGCCGCGCTGCCCTGCTGTCTCCCGACCCTGACAACCGAGTCATCGACCCGCATGAAGATATCCCGGTCATGCAGAAGAAAGGCATCCGCCAGACCTGCCAGCTTTTCAAGCGCCTCCTGATTGTCTGTCACCAGCGGCTCTTCGGCAATGTTGCCGCTCGTCATGACGAGAGCGTCGAAACTGGCGGAATCCATCCCCGAAGCCCGCCAGCCTGCCAGCCTGCCAGCTTGCCAGCAGTCAGTACGATTGAATAACAGATAATGAAGAGGCGTATACGGCAGCATGAAACCGACATAGGCGTTGTTCGGAGAAACCGGTTCAGGGAGCCGACAGTCACCTTTCTTTCTCAGGAGAACGATCGGCCTGGATGAGGAAGATAGCAGTGCCTCCTCTTCGTCAGACACCTCACAGAATTTCCGGATCGCTGCAATATCAGCCGCCATCAAGGCAAAGGGTTTATTGTTTCTGCGCTTGCGGAGTCTCAGTGTTTCGACCGCGTCACGGTTCCCTGCGTCGCATGCCAGATGGAAACCGCCGAGCCCCCTGATCGCCAGGATCTTCCCCTGCTTCAGCAGATCAACGGTCCTGAGCAGCGGAACGTCGGCATCAATAACGACCCCTTCAGAGTTCGCGAGACTGACCCGTGGCCCGCAGTCGGGACAGGCATTCGGCTGCGCATGAAACCGCCGGTCTCCGGTGTCATGATATTCGTCTAGGCACCGCCCGCACATCGAAAAAACAGCCATGGTTGTATTCGGGCGATCATAAGGGACAGAGCGGGTTATCGAATAGCGCGGACCGCAGTTCGTACAGTTGATAAAAGGATAGAGGTATCTGCGATCGGCAGGATCGAACAACTCTTTTCTGCAATCATCACAGACCGCAACATCGGGAGATACAAGCGTGAACTGACCAACGCCGGTGCTCTCTCTGATTTCAAAATTGCTGAACCCCGCTGGTTCTGCAAAAGATATGTCCACCGCTAGAATCCTGGCGAGAGGCGGAGCCTCACTGCGAAGCCGGTCGACAAAAGCACCCAACACCGGGCCCTCGACCGCTATCTCGACCCCTTCGGCCGTATTTGTAACATATCCGGAGAGGCCCATGCCGGTCGCCAGGTTATAGACAAACGGCCTGAAGCCGACGCCCTGGACAATGCCCTTGACCGAAATCCTCAGACTCTCCACAATAGCCCGCCGCGCATGGTGCTTTATTATACCGCAATGCCCCAACTTGTCCTGCTGATTTTTCTTGATAAAAAAAAGTGCAGCAGGTATCCTGAATCATTAGAATTTGAGGGAGGTTTTTGATTAATCCCGGGGCAGACATAAACTACCTAATTACAATCAACTCAGGCAGAATTATCAGAAGGCCCGTACCGCATCGGTACGGGCCTTCTTTGCTTCAGCATACTGAGTATAGAGCAAGAAATCGTCATCCTCGGGCCTGCCGGCAGGCAGGCTTGACCCAGGGATCCAGCACCTTTAAAAACAGTGGATTCCCGATTAATAACTTCGGGAATGACGGTCAAAAAGTGGAGTTTATACACTGGCACTAATGTGGTATATGGAATATTGCTGTAATCATTATGTCATTCAATAAATGGAGGCAGAAGACATGACAAGAAAAATGGGTGGGTTTGGGGTGTCGGTTATTTTAGTGGCGGTGGGGATATTCATACTGTCAGGTACGTCGTTCGCTCTGACGAACCTTATATGCGACTCAACAGGCTGTGCAGTCGACTTTGCGGATGTAGCGGATTCCTGCACTGCCTACAGCGGGCCGGTGGGTTATTCACAGCTTCCTTCCTGTGGTATTGAGGGCTGGGTGATAAAATGGTCGGGAACTTCCTGGGGTTGCGGCCAGGACAGCACGGGGGTAAGTTATACCCAGGGGACCGGTATTCTTATCAATGCAGGGTCGATCAGCGCCGATATCGGCACCGGCGCAACGCAGGTTGCGGCGGGCAATCACGGTCATAACGGCAGCTATGTCAAGTCAGGCGGGGACACTATGTCCGGCAATCTTTCCGTACTCGGCACCATTAATGCAAGTAACAGTTACGCACTTGACTCTTTTACGATTCTTAGCCGCCAATCAAATACACTTGCGCTTGGCTACTATGCGGGAGGGAGTATAACAACCGGAGGCGCCAATACTTTCCTTGGTGAATCTGCGGGCAATAAGAATGACGCCGGAAGCGGCAATACCTTTGCCGGATTTCATGCGGGTATGGAAAACACCTCGGGAAACAACAATACCTTTCTGGGCATCAACTCGGGAAAGCTGAACACAGCAGGTGCAGGACTGACATTGCTGGGTGCGAGTGCAGGAATGAACAATACAGGATCGAATAATACGTTTGTCGGGTATCTTTCCGGTGAGGCGAACCTTGATGGTGCCAATAACACGTTTCTGGGTGAAAGTTCAGGCAGAAATAATACGAGCGGCTTCAGCAATGTATTTCTCGGGACCTCAAGCGGATTTACTAATTTAACCGGACGGGGCAATGTCTTTATAGGTGATAGTGCCGGCAATTCAAGTTCAGCTTCACAATACAGTGTTCTCATTGGCCATGAGGCAGCAAGGGATGGTGCTGTCGGAGATTACAATGTGATAATCGGAGATCAGGCAGGAATAAATAATGCCGGCAGCCGAAATGTATTTATCGGTAACAAGGCCGGGTCTAATGAAACAGGTTCAAACCGGCTCCATATAGATACTGCGAATCTGGCTTCATCCCTCATATACGGCGAGTTTGATACCCGCCTGGTCAGGATTAACGGCAATTTTGATGTTACCGGCACAATCAGTGGCTCGATAACTTCGTCAGCGACCATAAATCTTAATACCACACCAAGCACGGCAAGTGGTGTGCTGAGTTACGATCCGGTAAATGACAGCATAGGAATCGGTGATGGTGCAACTACTGATTATTTCTATCCGGGTTTCAGGGCAGGCTCGGGCTCGAACGGTGGTCCGGCGACTGCGGCTCTGGCTCTGAACACCGACCCTGCAGCCTGTGCATCCGGAAGTTTTGTGACTGACATTGCTGCGAGCGGCACGCTGACCTGTGCGTCCTCATCAAGTAATTTCACGATAAGCGGCGGTTCCATTAACAATACGCAGATCGGCAACACCACAGCCTCTACCGGAACATTTACAGCACTGACCGCAATCGGCAATGTCACTTTTGACACCAGTACCTTCAAGGTGGACGCCACGAACAACCGGGTCGGCATTGGGACGGCGACTCCGGAAAACAAGCTCCATATCACGGGTGGAGAGTATGATGTAGCAGCGACCGAGGGTGATCTCAAGATTGGCGATGCGACGAACCGCCTTAAGATAGGTGTTGCGACAGGCGGTGGAGGAGCCGGAATCAGCCGCATCCACGCGGCAGGAACCCTTCCAAAAGTTATTCTTGGAGCAGGAGGAACAGACGTCCTGACAACGACAAGCACCGGCGTTGGCATCGGCACGCTCAGTCCGGCAGAGAAGCTCGATGTGGTGGGCACTGCACAGGTTAGCGGTAATACTGCAATCGGCACCACAATTAATGTGGGCAGAAAGTTAAATGTACTGGCTGGGGGAAATGATATTGCAGGGTATTTTGAAGCAAACTATGTCTCCCACTCAGCAGGCAGTAAAAACTATGCCGCATACAATAGTGCTTCAGGTGCGGAGACCAATTATGGTGCACTTACTTTGGCGGCTGATTCGAGTGCAGCCTATAATTATGGGGTGTACGGTATCGCCGAGGGCGGTCAGTATAACATTGCTTTTAGAGGTGAGGCGATTGATTCAACTGCTTCTTTTAATTATGGCGTCCATGCGACAGCCAGCTACGGTGGAGCCGCTTATGGAATTTACGCATCGGCATCAGGAGCAACGACGAACTATGCCGGCTACTTCTCAGGTAATCTTGCCTATACCGGCACTATATCGGACCTCTCTGACGAGCGGTTAAAGGAAAATATAAGGCCGGTTGAAAATGCCCTGGTCAAAGTTGCAGCTATCAACGGAGTCTACTTCAACATGAAGGAGACTCCTGATCAGACTGAAGTAGGTGTGATAGCGCAGGATGTGCAGAAGGTACTGCCTGAAGCAGTAAGTATTATGGATCCTGCAAACGGATATCTCGGCGTCAGCTACCCAAGCCTGATCCCGGTCCTGATCGAAGCGGTGAAGGAGCAGCAGGCAGAAATAAAGGAACTCAGGGCTGCGTTGAGTGAGCTTACCCGGCGCATGGCAGCAATGGAAGCTGCCAGGTGAGTTGTTGCACAGGAATAGAAATATGCTGATTGTTAGAGTCATGAAGACTCCCCGCCGCAAGCGGGGGGGGATAAAAAGAATAAAATTGACCAAGGGTCACGCGTTTCTATTTCGAGACCAGAAGAATAATCAAGACGATGACGAGAACAACAAAGACTGCGGCTGACACCTTGTACCAGGATATGGGCGCCTCGCCGTGGACCCTGCCGCTTTCGCCGTTTACGAGGAAGCGGTATACCTTTCCACCGAAATCGTAGTTGGCAACCCATACCGGCAGCAGCACATGCTTGAAGGTCATGTCTCTCCATGACGTCCTGACATCAAGGTCCCGGTGAGTATCTCCAGGCACTGCACTTCCGCAGGCGCTTACAATCCTGTCGAACATGAGGCCCTTGCCTGTCTCCCAGCCCTCTTGCAAGCCAACCGTGTAACGCTCGGCTCCCCAGCCGGCCATATACTCAGGTTTATACGGTACCAGTTTCGTCATATCAAAGGGATATATGCGTTCTACCATCAACCGCTCAAGCCCCCTGGATGCAAAGACCAGTTCATCGTCGTAGAATTCTGCGTGGCTGCCGTCAGCCGGCTCCCATCTGGTCTGCCTGACTCTATGTATTTTGCCGGAACTGTCTCGTTCCTCGACTTCGTAGTAATACCCGGCCATGGCGGTCCAGGTGGAATAGGTATCGGCATCGAACGTCCAGAAGGGCAGATACATACCGCTGATCTTTCCCATGCGCCAGTTGCCTTTGAGCCTCGAAGGTCTGAAGTATGAGGCAAACCCGCTGCCAAGCCAGGTGCCGAAGGATGACAGTGCCTTGTTCCTGTCGATGGCAAAGGGGATGACCGTCTCGGGCGTCATGACATCCTCCGGCGGCTTCTCTTCGATGATCTGCGTGGACCCACAGAACGGGCACTCCGTTGCTGCCACCGTAAGACTGATCTCGCTCACTGCGCCGCAGGTCCTGCACTTTATAGGCCGAAGCTCGGTACCCCAGCCCCTATGGAACTTGCCAGACCGTAAAGTCTCCTCAAGGTCATACTCCTGCGGGCCGGTTGCGGCCTCATCCTTCGGAATCTCCCTGGAACTGCCGCAGGACTCGCAGACGAGCATCCCCCGGGCAGCGTTATGTAAAAGCTGCGAGCCGCAGGAACTGCATGTATACTTCTTCCCGGCTATCTCCTTCATATGCAGACCTTCCATCAATTCCTCCATCTTGTATGAGGTCACCGCTACAGTATTCAGCAAGTCAGAAGACTGTTGCTATGTCTGCAGCAACACTGGTACTCTTCACTCAACCCAGCAGTTTCTCAATCTCACCTGACCAGATCCTGTAGCCTTCATTGCTGACATGCACCCCGTCTTCGACCAGACAGGACGGATCGGGATTGCCGTTGTCGTCAAGAAAATGGTCATGGAGGTTGACATAACCGACGCCTTCTTCCGCCGCCAGGGACTTCAGTTTCAGGTTCATCTGCTGTATATCTTCATTCGAAATAAAGGGATACAGCACCGGCAGAAGGCTCTGGACAGTTATCCGGGCAGCGGGATACCGGACCGCAAATGACCGGATGATCCCCCGGTAGGTCCCGATAAAACCGCTGTCTTCCATGGCAAGGTTGTTAATGCCTGACATAATGAAAACTCTGTCAACCGCATCCAGATCACGCAGCACCCGGTCGAGACGCCGGGCAAGCCCGTCGACTGTTTCTCCTGCTATGCCGAGATTATGGACAAGATGCTCCGGAAACCTGGCCCCCCAATCAAAAAATTCGATCAGAGAATCACCAATAAAAAGAAGTTTTGACATATATCCCATAATAGCAGATATGCATCAAACCCTGCATTTGCAGTCTCCCTGTCCTGCAATAGAAATAGTATCAAACGTTTTCCCGGTTTATCATACGTTCCCGCACTGACAGGGCAGGAGTTTGCATCCCGAATTATGTTTATAATACAAGTGCCTATAACGTACAATGAACCACCCGAGGCGATATGAAAAAAAAACGGAACCACAACCATACTGACGAGGCTCTGAGGGTCAGCGAGGAAAGGTACCGCAGGCTCATAGAATACTCCCCAATCTCAGTGGCCGTCGTTGGCCTCGACGGGGTGATCGAATATATCAACAGGAAAGCCCGCGAGACCTTCGGCTACGCCCCTGAGGATATTCCGGATATGGCGCGGTGGTGGGTCTTGGCCTATCCCGATGAGGATTACCGTCAGGAGGTCATCTCCTCCTGGATGGGGCATGTTGAAAAAGCTTTAGCCGAGAACTCCGAAATTAAGGGCAGCGAATATCAGGTGACCTGCAAGGACCGTACGGTCAAGACCATGATCATCTCCGGAGTCCCTGTCGCCGATAAACTCCTCGTCCTGTTTAATGACATAACCGAGCGCAAACAGGCAGAGGAAGAGCTGAAAAGATATCGCGACCACCTCGAGGAGATCATAGCAGAACGCACCAGGGAACTGTCAGCCCTGAATGATCAACTGCGCCAGTCCCAGAAGCTTGAGGCGGTCGGACTCCTGGCCGGCGGCATAGCCCATGACTTCAGCAACATACTGACAACCATAAAAGGGTCGATCCATATCATACAGAAGAAACTCGACAGCAACAGTCCCGTGATTAAATATACCGAACAGGTCCTTTCTTCTGTGGGCAGGGCAACGAATCTCGCACAGAGCCTGCTGGCCTTCGGCAGAAAGCAGACCATGGCCCTGCAGCCGTTGAGTTTCAATGAGATTATTCGGAGCATGTCAGGACTGTTGTCTCAGCTTATTGGGGAACATATAGAACTGAAGATGGTATTGACAGAGAAAAATCCGACGATTATGGCTGACCGAAGCCAGATTGGTCAAATCCTGCTGAATCTTGTCACCAATGCGCGGGACGCCATGCCTGAGGGAGGGACTCTCGGGGTACAAACAGACATTATTGAGGTAGATAAGGCGTTCACAAACATGCACGGGGACGGGACTCCCGGACCCTATGTGCTGCTGACGGTCTCTGACACAGGTTCAGGAATGGATGACGTGATCAAAGGGAAAATATTTGAGCCGTTCTTTACCACGAAAGAACTTGATAAGGGTTCGGGACTGGGTCTTGCCGTGACGTATGGAATAGTGAAACAGCATGGCGGGTATATTGATGTCGATACCTTTCCGTCCAGGGGAACGACATTCAATATATATATACCATTGGTGGAAACAGCTGCCTTGCGCGATAACCACTCCAGTATGTCCGCGGCTGCAGGAAGGGGGGAAACTATCCTCCTGGCCGAAGATGACACCGCCGCGCGGAAAATCATGGCCGAGGTGCTCAGACTATCCGGATATAAGGTCGTCGAGGCCGTCGATGGTGAGGACACTATCAGGGTGTTCAGGAATCTGAAAGATGTGGTGGATCTTGTTCTTCTCGATGTAAGGATGCCCAGGAAGGATGGGAGGGAAGTGTTCATGGAGATTATGCAGGAGAGACCGGAGACCGCGGTTCTTTTTATGAGCGGTTACACGGATGATATTATAAACAGCGAAAAGATCGTAGAGCATGGACTGAATTTCATCTCAAAGGCTGCTTCGCCCGAAGAACTATTGACCAGGATACGAGAGGTACTGGATACGTGATACTGCACAGAACATAGGACAAAGGACCGCCAGATGACCTTTATCCATACAATTGCCGGTGAATACATCACCCAATCGGTTCTCCATGCCTTTATCGCCCTGATGCTGGTCGAGGTATCCTTTTACGCCTGGGATATCGACGATCACCTCTCGAAATTCAGGTATCGAATCCTCACCCTGGGGCTGCCGATAATCATGTTCCCGGCCTTCCAGATGATCTCCCCGGACCGGGGCTCATGGTATTTCAGGCTGACCACTGCGTTGTTCGACAGCCAGCGGTGGCTTGATCTGAAGGTCATAGGCATCTTCCCTTTGGCGGTACTGTTTCTGGGAATGCTGACTGCCTTCTCACTGCTGTTTGTGATGCAGGAGATTTTTCCTATTTTCAAGGGCCGCCGGGCTTCCCAGGGGGCCGACGCCTATCCGGAAACCCACGCGTACGATGCACGGATGCAGGCTGTGCTGGAGGATATCTGCCTGCCCCTGCAGATGGAGCGACCCCTGTTCCAGGTTATCAACGAGATCTTTCCCGTCCTGTTCACCCAGGGTTTCAGGAAACACACGATCATCATATCCGACCACCTGCTCATGACGCTCGATGACGCACAGCTCCGGGCTGCCCTTACCCATGAAATAGTCCATATGATGAGAAGCAGCAGCCTGAAGACACCGCTCATCTATCTCTTGAGGATGCTGATGTTCTATAATCCGGTAAGTCTTGTTGAGTTCAGGAGAATAGTCCATGACGAGGAGTTTATCTGCGATGCGATCACCGTATCACTTACCGGACAGCCGGACGCACTCATATCGGCACTTTCCGCCTTCTACTATTATCCCGAACCCGGGCAGCCGGACGCACAGGAGGGAAGCCTCACTCAAATGAAGGAGCGGGTTGAAAGCCATAGCCACAATCTGGTGCTCGATGAGCGCATCGAAAAACTTCAGCAGGAACTGAATACCGGCCGGCCGGCCTTTCGGTTCACCCCTTTTTTGCTGACTGCCGGTACCATAGTAGCTGCAGGATACCTGGTGGTTTGATATGACCGGAGAAAAAAAACCCCGCCTGCGGCAGCTGCTGACATTCGGCGTCATTGTCTTTGTGATGGTCATTGTCCTGGCCCTTCTGAACTGGCTGCCTATGATCCTCCAGAAAAACCGGCTGCAGAAGTTCAGTTCGGTCGAGGCCGCACGCAAGGTACTGCACATGCAGACGATCTATCTGCCGACCTACATCCCGGAAACCCTTAATCTGGCCTGGCCCCCGGCTGAAATATATGCCCAGGATACCCCTTTCAGGGCCTGTATCATTCACTTTACGTTCAGAGACAGGAAGGAGACCGGGCTGACAATACTGCAGACTGACACGCAGGCTCCGTATGAGCTTGCGCCCCTTCTTACAATAAGAGAGAAAAAGAAAATCGACTCGGTCTCTGTCAAAAACCGGCGGGCCAGTCTTGTTTCAGCGGTATGCGACCAGGATATTCCATGCAATCAGCT
>PNOC01000024.1 GCA_013824615.1 Thermodesulfovibrio sp. | reverse complement strand
ATGTCTACTTGGAACAAGATAGAAATTATAACAAAAAAACCCCAGCTAATAAAAGAGGGTAAACCTGCGGGTGCGGACATTCATCAAAACACCGATCGAGATAAAGTTCGAAAGCAGTGCCGTCCCCCCGTAGCTCATGAAGGGCAGCGGGATGCCGACAACCGGCATGATGCCGAGCGTCATGCCGATATTCACGAAAAAATAGACCGAGAACATGAAGGTAATGCCGAAAGCGAGCATCCGGCCAAAGCTGTCTTTTGCCTTGCGCGCCGTGTCGAGTCCCCTCATGATCAGCAGGAAATAAAGCGACAGCAGAACCACCGCCCCCAGAAAACCCCACTCCTCGGCAAAGACCGCAAAGATGAAATCCGTATGCCGCTCCGGAAGGAATCTGAACGGCCCCTGGGTCCCTTTCAAAAAACCCTTACCCACGACCTCACCGGACCCGATCGTGATCTTAGACTGGTTGATATGGTACCCGATGCCTGACGGATCTGCTTCAGGGTCAACAAAGGCAACAAGCCTGTTTTTCTGGTAGTCTTTCAGCCCTGTCCATACGATGTTGCCGACAAAAGGCAGAGAGACGAGAGAAACGACCACGATCAGAACCATTGCCTTCTGCTGGAGCCCGCGCGCCAGCATCATGGTCGAAAAGATTATCGCGACTACCAGGGCAGTACCGAGGTCAGGCTGTTTAAAAAGCAGGACAAAGGGCAGCACGACCCAGACAAAAAAGGTCCTCAGCAGCTGGAGTATGTCTATATCCCCGGCGGTCATGCTGAGGTACTGGGCGATCATAATCACAAAAATCAGTTTGAAAAATTCCGACGGCTGAAACGCGATCGGGCCAAGACTGATCCAGCGTTGCGCCCCCATGCCGACCTTTCCCAGGACCAGCACCAGGATCAGCAGCAGGATCCCGGTCACATAGAGCGGGAAGGCAATCCGCCCCAGCCATATATAGTCGAAGCTCACGCAGACAATCATCGCGATGATGCCGAAGCAAAGCCAGACCAGCTGCTTCATGAACAGCGGCGACTGAAAATCCTCTCCCGGCAGGCGGGTGGCGCTGAAGATCGTCATAATGCCGACCAGGGACAGGACAAGGACCGTAGCAAAGGTCAGCCAGTCGAAGTTCTGGACCAGGCGACGATCAATTTTGAACACGGGGGGATTCCTTCTTTTTTTCAGCTGGCAGCATGTACGCCTCAATAGCCCGTTTTGCAATCGGGGCGGCAGCACTGCCACCGTGACCACCGTGTTCAACCATCACTGCAAGCGCAATCTCGGATTTTTCGACCGGGGCCATCGCCACAAACCACGCATGGTCGCGATGTTTTTCAGCCAGATATTTCGAGTCCTTCCTGATGCTGACCACCTGCGCAGTGCCGGTCTTTCCGCCGACAGTCGCCATGCCTGATCTCGCCGCACCGCCGGTGCCCCCGGGTTCATTGACCACGCCGCTGAGGTGCTGTTTGATAGCCTCAAGGGTTTCCGGTTTGACATCAGCATGCCTGAGAATAACAGGACTTTCATCCTTTATAAGCGTGGGCCGGTAAACCGTGCCGCCATTTGAAACAGCGCTCATCATTACCGCCATCTGGAGCGGCGTAGCGGACACATAGCCCTGGCCGATCGAATTCACAAAGGTCTCACCAAGAAACCAGGGCGACTTCTTTGTCTCAGTCTTCCAGGCAGTATTCGGTATCAGCCCCTTTTTTTCACTCCCCAGCACGATCCCGGTCTCCTTGCCGAGGCCGAATCGGGTTGCATAGTCGTAGATCCTGTCTATGCCGAGTTTTCGGCCGGTTTCGTAGAAATAAACATCGCAGGACTCCACAAGCGCCCGGTGCAGCGATACCGTATTATGCCCGGTCTTTCTCCAGCAGCCGAAATGCCACTTGCCAAAGCTGATGCCTCCCTTGCAGGTCGCTGTTGTTGCCTCGTTGATAACGCCCGACTCAAGCCCTGCGATCGCGGTGATGATCTTGAACGTCGAACCAGGAGGATACTGACTCTGCACTGCCCTGTCCAGCATCGGCAGCCGTTTGTCCTTCATCAGGGCAGTCCACTCATCTGAGGATATCCCCTTTGCGAATTTGTTCGGATCAAACGACGGCGAACTGATGAGCCCCAGCACCTCCCCGCTATCCGGCTTCAGGGCAACCAAAGCCCCGGTCCTCCCGTCAAAGGCCTTCTCTACTTCTTTCTGCAGCGCAATATCGATGCTCAGGGTAAGGTCCTGGCCCTTGACCGGCGGGTTTTCCTTCAGAAGCCTGATTTCTCTGCCGAGGGCATCAACCTCGATGATACGCTGGCCTGCTGTTCCCCGCAGAGACTTATCATAAATCTTCTCAACGCCCCACTGGCCGATAAAGGCTTCAGACGGCACGTCTCTGAAGGCCGGGTCCTTTGACTGGCTGGGGCTCAGTTTGCCGAGATACCCGATGACATGCGCCCCGACCGTTTCATAAATATATTGCCTGCTCACCTCAATCTCGATCATGAGTCCCGGGAAATCTGACTTCCGGGCCTCGATATAGCTCACCTCACTAAACGAGAGCCCTTCCTTCAGCCTTACCGGGGTAAAAGGACTCTGTCCCTTCCTGGTGATCTTCCGGGACAATTCCTCCTCAGGCACCTTCAGCATCCTGGCCAGGGCAGGCAGACCCTTATTATCGAACTCTTCCGGGATCAGGGAGGCACAGAAGTATGAAATGTTCTTCACCAGAGGAATCCCGTTGCGATCAAAAATTATCCCGCGGGGGGCAGATACACCGAAGACCCTCAGCCGGTTCGACTCCGAGACCTTTCGGTATTCACTTCCCTGGAGGATCTGCAGCTGCCAGAGGCGTATGAGCAGAACGATAAAACCCAGGGTGATCAATAACCCGGCAACGAGGACCTTTTCAGCACCGCTTTTTTCAGTCGGCATGTTCAGGCCTCATAAAAGCCCCGGCCATGGCATTCAGCAGGGCCTGCATAACCGATATAAAGATAATCGAGGCAATACTGCCCGGCATTTTATCAAAAAGGGTCTTTGCCAGCACCGTAACAATATTGCCCGCCAGAGTAAGGGCAGAGACTGAAAAGACTCCAAGCAGGGGGGTCCAGCGGAAGAGTCCGCCGGTGATAAAAAAGGCAGCAACATATCCGACAAGACCCTTCGCGAGCATGTTCGGCCCAATGAGACTGCCGGAGAGGCTGTCCTCGACAAAGCCTATCAGCAGACCGGCCAGCAGGCCCTGATTTGCACCATACCGGATGCCGGCGTAAAAGGCAAGCAGGACTGTCAGGTTCGGCACAATACCGAGCACGGATACCCGCCCCTGAAGCAGGAGCGCACAGAAGGCTGCAAGCAACCAGGCAGCATATCTCATCGGACGATTATAACTTCCTCCAACTTTGCCGCATCCTGAAACGGGGTAATTTCAATGTACTGGAAGTTCCCTCCGATGCCCCGCGTGTCTATCTTCGAGACATACCCGACCGGGATACCCGGAGGGAAAAAAGCATCAAAGCCGGACGTAATGACAACATCTCCAGGCTTTACTTCTTCTTCGTAGGGCATATACTTCAGAAGGCAGAGTCTTGAACCGGTCCCGGAGAGGACCGCCTCGTGCCGCCCCTCCCTGGTCCTGACAGCGGCCGAAAAATTAATGTCGGATATCCAGAGCATAGTCGCATAGGATTCGGAAACACTGGTGATCTTTCCCGCAAGCCCCAAAGGCGTCATCACGGTCATGTCCCGGACAATCCCGTCCTTCAGGCCCTTATCAAGCACAAGCGTATGCTCCCAGTGCCCGATACCCCGCGAGATGACACGCGCAGCCGTGATGTAATTCCGATGGGTGTCCCTGAGCTTCAGGAGATCTTTCAGGCGCTTATTTTCCAGTGTTGCCTCCTGGTTGGCGCTCTGCTCAAGCAGCAACTGGTCGACACGTTTCCGGAGCCTGGTGTTGTCTTCTTCCCGCAGGGCCATAGTCCTGAAGGGCCGGGACAGGGAGTCGGTCACTGATGAAACCGCATGCTGCGCAGTCTGGAGAAGGGCATTCAGGGAGGTGAGCGATCCGATGGTCCCCTTCTTTCCCTGGTAGGTCATCAGGATAAACGCTGCGATGATGACGATGAGGAGGAGAGCCTTTTTTCGTAACATGCTTTAGTTCATGCTTAATTCATGGCAATTCTTCGAAGCAGTTCAAGCTCATCCAGCATCTTGCCCACGCCCATGACTACCGCAGTCAGCGGGTTTTCAGCGACAATTACCGGCAAACCGGTCTCATGCTTGATAAGGGCATCCAGGCCGCGAAGAAGTGCACCGCCGCCCGCCAGGACAATGCCCCGGTCGACGATATCCGCCGCCAGTTCAGGGGGTGTGTTTTCAAGCGCAACCTTGATTGTATCGAGAATAATATTGACAGGCTCGGACAGGGCCTCCCGGATCTCGTCCTCGTTCACCGTGATCGTCTTGGGTATCCCGGAGATAAGGTCTCTTCCCTTGATGTCCATGACCCGCCTCTCGGCCGACCCGGCTGTGTATGCTGAACCGATATCTATCTTGACCTGTTCGGTAGTCATTTCACCGATCATAAGATTGTAGCGCCGCTTGATATAGGCCATGATCGCCTCATCCATCTTATCGCCGCCGGTCCTGACCGCCTTGCTGTAGACAACGCCGTCGAGCGATATAACCGCAACGTCGGTCGTGCCGCCGCCGATGTCGACGATCATATTGCCGGAGGGTTCCCCGACAGGAAGACCAACACCAATCGCCGCAGCCATCGGCTCTTCAATAAGATAAACCTCGCGTGCACCAGACGCCTCAGCCGCATCCTTGACCGCGCGCTGTTCCACCTGGGTGATGCCGGAAGGAACCCCGATGATAACCCGGGGAGAGATGAAACTCCTCCGGTTATGGACCTTCTTGATAAAATACTTCAGCATCTCGCCGGTCGCATCGAAATCAGCGATAACCCCGTCCTTCATCGGCCTTATTGCCAGGATGTTCGACGGAGTTTTTCCAAGCATCCTCTTGGCCTCAGTGCCAACGGCAACGGTTTTTTTATTGTCCCGTCTGATGACAACCACCGAGGGTTCATCACAGACAATGCCCTTCCCTTTAACATAAACAAGCGTATTGGCTGTGCCAAGATCTATAGCCAGGTCATTCGAAAATAGTCCGAGTAAATTGTTAAACATTCCTGTTACCTCCCAAATATCCTGACATCAGGTTTCCGTCAGACTTCTTTTACTAAGGTCTTCGCTATCTCGTCTCCCAGTCTCTTGCCGTCTTTGTTCCCCAGCATCAGAATGAACTCCAGGGCAGCGGCGGCAACGATAAAAATCCAGCCTATCCAGGGGATGATCCAGAGGCTGAACCCCAGCGCAAGAGTACTGTTGCGCAATATCGAGTCTTTTATCGAGCAGGGGGTGTTTGTTTCGGAGGACACAACAGTAAGTCCCGTCAGCTTTTTACCGACACTCCTGCCGTCGAAAAACCCGTCTCCGAGAAGAAGATAGGCAAGCCCGCCGAAATAGCCTGCCTTCGGCACTATCTCCAGTGCTGCAGCTATGAGAAGAAAATCAATGACCCTGGCTGCAGTTCTGAGAAGAAGCCCTGCACTTCTTGATTCCTCAGGCATTAAGAATAGTAACAGATGATTTTCACATTTTTCAATAAAGACGGGTTCGTAAAAAGTCCGTATGCCTCCGAATCTTTTACAAACCCGTCTCATTCTTAATTTTTGCAGGACAAAAAGTTGTTTCCCCTGGATAAATAGCTTACAATATTTCCCTATGACCACTACGATCGCAGATACAATCATTGAACTGACCAAAGAACCGAAGATCGCCTATTTTTCGATGGAGATCGGGGTGCATAACGACATCCCTACATATAGCGGAGGACTTGGCGTGCTTGCAGGGGACACTATCCGGTCGACTGCGGACCTGAAGCTCCCGCTCGTTGCTGTGACAATCCTTACAAAAAAAGGCTATTTCACCCAGGAGATTGATGAAACCGGCCTACAGACAGAACATCCCTCTGTCTGGGACCCGGCCGCCTACATGCAGGTCCTGCCGTATCAGGTAACTGTCCAGATCGAGGGAAGAGACGTCGTTGTTCAGGCCTGGCTTTATAACGTCAAGAGCCTCACCGGCGGATCGGTCCCTGTTTTTTTCCTTGATACCGACCTACCGGTAAATAGCGCTACAGACAGGGATATTACGAGCAGTCTTTACGGTGGTGACCCGACCTACCGCCTCAAGCAGGAGATAGTCCTCGGCATAGGGGGAGTGAGGATCCTGCACGAGATGGGACTCGAGATCAGAAAATATCATATGAATGAGGGGCACGCCAGCCTTCTGACGCTTGAACTGCTGAACCGCTTCAAAAAACCGATCGAGGACGTCTGGGACGAGAAACTGGTCTGGGACAGAAAAAGTGTCAAGGATCTTTGTGTGTTTACAACCCATACCCCGGTGGAGGCAGGGCATGACAAGTTCCCGTACGACCTTGTAGCCAGGGTCATGGGGGAGGTGATCCCGATCTCGACACTGCAGGACCTTGCAGGCAGGGATTACCTGAATATGACCATGCTTGCGCTGAACCTCACGCGTTATGTCAATGGGGTTGCCAAAAAACATGGCCAGGTTTCGCAGAGCATGTTCCCGGGATATGAGATTCACGCCATCACCAACGGAGTGCATTCTTTTACCTGGACCAGTGAACCCTTCAAGAAAATCTATGACGAATATCTTCCCGGCTGGGCAAACGAACCTGAGCTCTTTGTGCGGGTAGGCCGCATTCCGGATGAAAAACTCTGGGAAGCGCATATGCAGACAAAAAACCAGCTCATCACCTATATCAGGGAGAAGACAGGCGCTGAATTTTCTCCGGATGTCCTCACCATTGGCTTTGCCCGCAGGGCAACCGCATATAAAAGGGCAGACCTGCTCTTCCGCGACCTCGAAAGGCTGGCGCGCATCGGCACCGGCAAGATTCAGCTGGTCTATGCAGGCAAGGCACATCCCAAAGATGAGCAGGGGAAGAAGCTCATTCAGAATATTTTTAAATACAGCGAGCATTTCAAGGATAAAATAAATATCGTCTATCTCAAGAACTACAACATGGACATATCACTGAAAATCGTCTCCGGCGTGGACATCTGGCTGAACACGCCGCTGCGGCCGCTTGAGGCCTCAGGAACCAGCGGCATGAAGGCAACACATAACGGCGTCATGAACTTCAGCGTACTCGACGGGTGGTGGATAGAGGGACATATTGAAGGGTTCACCGGATGGTCCATCGGCCCGCCGCCTCATGAACTTGCTCCGGGGGCGGATGCCGATGTCCGTGACTCGGAAGACCTTTATAACAAGCTTGAGTATACAATTCTGCCGTTGTACTACAACAACCGGCATACCTGGATCAGGATGATGCAAAACGCAATCGGCAAGAATGCCTATTACTTCAACACCCACCGGATGATGCGACGGTATGTCACCGAAGCCTATATCCGCTGACACTGTCTTTTGAGGCTTCATTGTCACTGTTTGTCACGGCCCGGACTAAAAAGTTAAAATCAAGCATGAAACAATTACAGACAATAGTACTCTGGTCTTTGCTTGTCCTGCTGCTGACACCCCTTTCATCATCTGCCATTAATGTCCAGGAGCATCTGCTTGACAACGGGCTGAAGGTGCTGATCCTTGAGGACCACAAGGCCCCAACCGCAACCTTCCAGGTCTGGTACCGGGTCGGCTCCCGGCATGAGAATATAGGGAAAACCGGCCTGAGTCACCTGCTGGAACATATGATGTTCAAGGGCACCAAAAAACATGGGCCCAAGACCTTCTCCCAGGCGATACAGCGGGCCGGCGGCATGGACAATGCTTTTACCACAAGCGAGTATACCGGATATTTTGAACTGCTGGCCTCGGACAGGCTCGACCTGCCCATAGAACTGGAAGCCGACAGGATGCAGAACCTGGTCCTGACCAATGAGTCCGTTCTTTCCGAACGTGATGTAGTCATGGAAGAGAGACGCCTGCGGTATGAAGACGATCCGCAGAACCTGCTCTTCCAGGAAGTCGTGGCGACCGCCTTCAAAAACCATCCCTACCGGTGGCCGGTGATAGGTTGGATGTCGGACCTGAAGACGCTGAACCCCGAGGACCTGAGGCAGCACTATGCAACGTATTATGCCCCGAACAATGCCGTCATTCTCGTTGTCGGTGATGTGGAACCGGCTAAAATCCTTGCAAAGATACGGAACACCTTCGGCAGGATCCCGGCCGGTCCTGAGATAAAAGCAGTGAATATCTCGGAAGATGAGCAGCAGGGGGAAAAGCGGATCCTGCTCAGGAAAGAGGCTGAACTTCCGGTTGTTATTTCAGTGTATAAGGCCCCGGCAGTGTACCGGGAGGACGGCCCGGCTCTCGACATACTCAGCAGCATACTCTCGGGCGGCAAGAGCACCAGGATACATAACAGCCTTGTCTACGAAAAACAGCTTGCCCTTTCAGCCTTTGCCGGGTATGACGGGATGCGGCGGGATCCACACCTGTTCTATACCGGTGCGACAGCCGCACGAGGCAAAAGCATTGATGACGTTGAAAAGGCATTGTTGGCCGAAATAGAAAAAATCAGTAAAGAGCCTCCGACAGACCAGGAGATACTCAAGGCAAAGAATCAGGTGGAGGCATCGTTCATCATGGAGCAGGATTCATTTTATATGCAGGCCCGGCTCATAGGGTCGTTCGAGATGATCGGCGGATGGAGACTGGTCGATTCCTACCTTGAGGCGATCCGCAGGGTCACTGCTGCCGATGTTCAGCGCGTGGCCGCAAAGTATCTTGTACCGGAGCAGCGCACCACAGGAGTGCTGATTCCACTGGAGGCGAAGAAATAAAAGATGATTAACGGGTTCGTGGAAAGTCCGTATGCTGCGTTGCTCTTCAAAACTCCCTTCGATAAACTCAGGGCAAGCTCTGCTCCTGTCATGGTGAGCCTGTCGAACCATGCACGCCTTGCCTCCAGAGCTTTTTACAAACCCGTCTCATTTGCGACTTTTGCAATTTTTCTCTTCTCCCTGCTTGTCTGCACCTCGACTGCCTCTGCCACGGCAATTGCGGATCGTGAGATTCTCCCCAGCGGACTGACGCTGCTGCATGCAGAGAAAAAGGCCCTGCCGATCATCCGCGTGATTGTAGCGGTAAAAGCCGGAACCATCGAGGAGACTGCTGCTAAGGCCGGGCTTGCGAACCTGACGGCAGACCTGCTGAATGAAGGCACAACGACCCGGTCATCCAGGGAGATCAGTGAGGCGATTGAGTTCGTCGGCGGCTCACTGCAGACCGGAGGAGGGGCGGACTATGTAACCGCCACCCTCTCTGTCCTGAAAAAAGATATGGACCTCGGTTTTGACCTCCTTGCGGATATACTTCAGAACCCTGTCTTCAGTGAAAAGGAGATCAGCAGGAGAAAAGCGATCATCAAGGGTTCCATACAGCAGCAGCGGGAAGAGCCCGGAGTTGTTGCGTCCAAGGCGTTCATGAAGGAACTCTTCGGCAACCACCCCTATGGCTGGCCAACAGAGGGGACCGAGGAGACGCTTGATACCATCACGCGACAGGACCTTGTTGCTTTCCACAAGGAATATTATGCCCCGAACAACGCGATCATGGCGGTCGTTGGGGACATCAGCAGGGATGAACTCAGGGCCATGCTCAACCGCTATTTCGGCAGATGGGAGAAAAAGCAGACGAAGACCACGCAACTGCCTGAAATTAAGCCTCTGCTTCAATCGCGCGTAATAAAAATCCAGAAGGAGATCACCCAGGCAAATATCATTCTCGGACACCCTGGCATAGCAAGAGACAACCCTGATTATTATGCGGTCACGGTTATGAACTATATTCTCGGTGGTGGCGGTTTTGCCTCCCGCCTGGTCGACAATATCAGAGACAATAAGGGACTTTCGTATGATGTCCACAGTTACTTTACCCCTCAGAAATACGGCGGCAGCTTCAAGGCTGGACTTCAGACCAAGAACCAGACAGCTCAGGTTGCCGTCGACGAGATCCTCAGGGAGATGAACCGTATCAGAACCGAACCGGTCACTGACCGGGAACTGAATGATGCCAAGGCATACCTTACCGGCAGCTTTCCGCTGCGGGTCGATTCCAACAGCAAGATTGCCGGGTTTCTGATTTCAATGGAGTACTACGGACTTGGACTGGATTATATCGACAACTACAAGCAGTACATTGAGAAGGTGTCAAAAGAAGAGGTGCAGCGCGTGGCGAAAAAGTATCTCAGCTCAAAAGATTACCTGCTTGTGGTTGTGGGCGACCTCAGGAAAACAGACCTGAAACACTGAAACCTAAACCACCCGGCGGCGGTCCATAATACAAAGACTCTTCGGGAAGGTCTTTGCATACTGCTTAAGTTCCGTCACCTTCAGCGCGACCTCTTTGGGCTCACGGATAAGAGTGCGGTCTGTGTTAACCACTGCTATCGATATCGTCATAATCCCGAATATGGCGGGCTTATCGTTACGGTCGATCGAAACAATGAACCCCTTCTTCACATCCTCGGCATCATAAAACTCGACAATCCCCCGGTCAAACTGCTCTATAATTCTGTTGCATATCGCCTGGACCCGGTCAGGGGAACAGATGATCACAAAATCATCCCCCCCGATATGGCCGAGAAAGTCCTCCGGGGTCCCCAGGTCTTTCTTTATCATGAGCAGTATATCCCCGAGCCACTTGATAACATCACTGCCGCGCGCATAGCCGTATCGGTCGTTGAACCCCTTGAAATTGTCGAGATCGATAAGGCAGAAAGAGAACTTCTGGGTCTCGTTTAGTCTGGTCAGAAGTTCTTTTTCTATGGCAAGGTTGCCGGGAAGTTTTGTAAGGGGATTGGCATCAAGATTCATCTCCTCCAGTTCCTTCAGCCGGGCAGACATCTCCTTGAAAGATATCGCAAGATCAGCCAGTTCATCAGCGCCCCTGATTTCGGGAAGATTATCGAAGTTACCGCTGCGAATTGAGTGCGTGGCAGCCTTCAGGTGTCCGATGGCGGTCGTCAGGTGATTCGTGATCAAATATGCAAAAAGAATACCGAAAACAAAGGCAACAACACTGAGGGTTATCGTGATCGTCAGCGCCCGTTCTCCCAGGGAGTTGGAGCGGCTGATATGATGGTTCTGCTGGGCCTTAATCTTCAGGTCTCCGTCCTTGATCAGAAGCAGTATCTTGTCAAAGTTTGATTTGAGGGTACCGTTTGATATCGCCAGCGCGTCGGACATCCGCTCAGCCGTAACAAGCGAAAGCTCATCGGCAAAAAGCAGGATGTAGGCATCATGGTGGGTGGTGAGCTGCTCGAGGACAGGCTTCAATGCAGGATTAAGGCCTTTGATCTCAGTAAGCAGTGCCTTGAACTCCCTGCCTCTGGCCGAGAACTGCTCGGCGGCATCAGGCTGCCGGAGACCGAGGTATCGCTTTTCATAAAGGTCCTGGGCAAGGGCATTGTCATGCAGCTTTGTCAATCTTTCGCTGGTTGCCAGGTCGTTATAGATAAGATCATTGGTGATCGTCGTAATCTCTGTCAGACTCCAGATCGCATAAACCCCGACGATCAGGTTGAACAGTATCATGACAATATAGCTGAGGAATATCTGTTTTCTTAGGGTTAAATTCATACGCGTCTTCTTTCCCGGCCCTGCTTACAGATTATCTTATGGCAACCGTCATCAAAAGGCAAGGGCAAAGCGTTTTCAGGCCGGAATTTTCCCTCAGACCTGCCTGCTATTGCAGTGGGCAGCCCTCGAATAATACACTGCAGGAATCCCTCCGAATATGTTAAAATACAAAGATTTTACTGAGAGGGAAGGGTATAAACCGTCATGTCCAAAGTACCGATAAATATAGAAGAAGAGATGAAAGTCAGCTACCTTGATTACGCGATGAGCGTCATCATAGGCAGAGCACTCCCGGAAGTCAGGGACGGCCTCAAGCCGGTGCAGCGGAGAATCCTCTATGCCATGTTCCGTGAGGGCCTCCTGCCGAACAAAAAATACTCAAAAAGCGCCGGTGTCGTCGGCGAGGTTCTGAAAAAATATCATCCGCACGGGGACACCGCGGTCTATGACGCCATGGTAAGGTTAGCCCAGGACTTTAATATGCGCTACATGCTGGTCGACGGCCAGGGCAATTTCGGTTCAATCGACGGTGACCGCGCTGCGGCCTACCGGTACACTGAGGCACGGCTCGCAAAGATCTCCGAAGAACTCCTGGCAGACATCGACAAGGAGACTGTCGATTTCAGTCCGAACTTCGATGAAACAACAGAAGAGCCGAAGGTCCTGCCTTCAAGAATCCCGAACCTGATAATCAATGGCGCTGCCGGCATTGCAGTAGGCATGGCAACCAATATACCACCCCATAATCTGGGCGAGATCATAGACGGCCTGTCCATGCTGCTCGATAACCCCCGGACAACGACCGGGGACCTGATGACTGTGGTCAAGGGGCCGGATTTCCCGACAGGCGGCATTATCCATGGCACAGCCGGCATCAAAAGTGCTTATGAAACCGGCCGGGGAATTCTGAGAATAAGGGCCCGTGCGCGGATAGAACGGAAAGAAAAGGGTGGGGACAGCATAATCATCACTGAAATGCCCTACCAGGTGAATAAGGCCCGCCTCATCGAAAAGATGGCCGAGTTGGTGCGTGAGAAGAAACTTGAAGGCATTTCGGACATCCGGGATGAATCAGACCGTGACGGCATCAGAGTCGTGATCGAGATGAAGCGCGACGAAATGGCCGAAGTACTCCTGAACAACCTCTATAAACATACCCAGATGGAGACGACCTTCGGCATCATCATGCTTGCCCTTGTCGGTGGACAGCCGCATGTTCTCGGCCTGCGGGAGATCCTGTCGCACTTTCTCCAACACCGGCGTGATGTGATCCTCCGCAGGACCCGCTTCGAATTGCGCAAGGCAGAGGAGCGGGCCCATATACTGGAAGGTCTCAAGATCGCCCTGGACAATCTCGATGACATCATTGCCCTAATCCGCGCTGCCAAGAGCCCTGAAGAGGCCAGAAACGGCTTGATTACAAATTATCCGCTGACAGAGGTTCAGGCCCAGGCCATCCTGGATATGAAACTCCAGAGGCTGACCGGACTCGAGCGGGACAAGATCATTGCTGAATATACCGAGACGCTGAAAGAAATCGAGCGGCTGAAGTCAATCCTGGGGAGCGATGCCCTGGTCTCGAAGATCATCAAAGACGAGTTGACCGAGATCAGAGCAAAGTATGCTGATCCCCGGAGGACCGAGATAAACGAAGAAACGAAAGAGATCACAATCGAAGATTTGATTACCGAGGAGGAGATGGTGATCACCCTGTCTCACACCGGGTATATCAAGCGCAATCCGCTCAGCGCATACCGCAGCCAGAGGCGCGGCGGCAAGGGCCTGATAGGCATGGAGACCAAAGAGGAAGATTTCGTCGAACAGCTCTTCATCGGGTCAACGCATGACTATATGCTCTTTTTCTCGAACCTCGGCAGGCTCTACTGGCTGAAGATCTATCAAATCCCTGAAGCCGGGCGCGCTGCCAAGGGCAAGGCCCTGATTAATCTGCTGCAGCTTTCAGAGGGTGAACATATCGCCACAGCTCTGCCGGTGAGGGATTTCAAAGAGGGTTTTCTGGTGATGTTCACGAAGAACGGCACGATCAAGAAAACCGCCTTGACCGCCTACAGCAATCCCCGCGGGAAAGGTATTATTGCCATAACCATCGAAGAGGGTGACGAGCTCATTGCCGTCAGAAAAACTTCCGGCAAAAACGATCTGATCATGGGCAGCCACAACGGCATGTCGATCAAGTTCAAGGAAGAAGACGTAAGGGAGATGGGCAGGTCGGCAAAGGGCGTACGCGGCATGAAACTTACCAAGGGTGACGAGGTGGTCTCGGGTGAGGTCGCCGAAGAAAAGACCTCGATCCTGACTGTTGCGGAAAATGGCTTCGGCAAAAGGACAAAGATTGAGGACTACCGCCTCCAGACAAGGGGTGGCAAGGGGATCCTCTCTATCAAGCTGACGCAGAAGGGCGGCAAGGTTGTCGGGATGCTTCTGGTGCGGGAAGAGGATGAGGTGGTCATGATCACCAGCAACGGCAAGCTTATAAGAACGACTGCCGAGAATATATCTACGCACGGCAGGAACACCCAAGGGGTCAAGCTGATGGATACGACCGCCGAAGACAAGATCGTGAGCATTGCGAAGGTTGTTGAAAAAGACTGATTTTTGTTTATTATTGGATGTATGTTGACTCTTCCCCCCATCTCTTTGCCAGCAGAAGAGATGGGGGGATTTAATTTTGAATCCCTTCCGGACAAACGCTCATGACAGAAAATGAAAAGCTCCTTAGCGATGGTATCAAGCAGATCGGGATACACGATACCCCCGGGCAGATAGCGGCCTTTACCACCTATCTCAGTGAACTGAAAAAATGGAGCAGGGCCTATAACCTGACCGGGCTCAGGACCGACCGGGATATCATAATAAAGAACTTCCTCGACTCAGTGCTCTTCTGTAAAGTCCTTCCTGATGATCTGCAGTCACTGGCTGATATAGGCAGCGGCGCGGGCTTTCCCGGAATCCCGATAAAGATCATGCGGCCTGACCTCAGGGTCATGCTGTTCGAGCCGACGCAGAAGAAGGCCCTGTTCCTCAGGCATATCTGTCATACCCTGGGACTGCAGGACATACAGGTTATCGATAAACGGGCAGAAGATGTTTCCGGGATAACCGTTGACGCCCTTGTCACTCGGGCTTTATTTACGGTCGGCGATTTTGTAAAAAAAGCGGGTCATATGCTGAATAATGACGGCATATTCATTCTCAGCAAAGGGCCGAAACTTGAGGTGGAACTGGCAGAGGCAGTCAACCTGAAAGCAACGGTTACCGACGCAACCCTCCCCTTCGAAAAAACAGTCAGGCATCTTGTTGTGGTAAAAAAGCAGGGAGTATAAGGGCGCAGGCGGCTCAGACACAAGGTTTCTGTTGGAATAGAACACACTGATGGGGGACCCCAATTTAGTTCATCCTGTAGAAACACGCAAAAAGGGCGAGACATAGTCTCGCCCTTTTTGCAAATATTCGTTATACATTTATAAATATATCTATGTCCTTCTTTGTCTCCTGAGGTAATAAACAGAGCTTAATCCGGCAAACGCCATAAACAGTATCATACCCCATTCATTCATTGTCGGTACGGCAACCGATCCCTGCGCTGCCATGTAAGTAAAGAGCCCTGTACCCGTACCGGTGCCGCCAGGCGTAGTCACAACCACGTTCTGCGCTCCTGCCGTGCCAGCAGGCATCACTGCCGTGATCGTCGTATCATTAACCACTACCACGCTCGTCGCTGCCGCCCCGCCTATCGTCACCGACGTTGCCCCCGTCAGGTTCGTCCCGGTTATCGTCACTACCGTACCCCCTGCAGCTGGGCCGGAGGTCGGGTTAATCCCCGTCACCGTCGGAGCTGCTATATAAGTAAAGAGGCCTGTACCCGTGCCTGTTCCGCCGGGTGCGGTCACAACCACGTCCCGCGCTCCTGCCGTGCCGGCAGGCGTCACTGCCGTGATCGTCGTAGCATTAACCACTACCACGCTGGTGGCTGCCGCCCCGCCTATCGTCACCGACGTTGCCCCCGTCAGGTTCGTCCCGGTTATCGTCACTGCCGTACCCCCTGCAACTGGGCCGGAGGTCGGGTTAATCCCCGTCACCGTGGTTGCGCAGCCTTCGGTATCGCATTCCCGGTAGAACGACGCTCCACCGTTGGGAAGACCTTCAAGCAAGAGGGTGACGCGGTCGTCTCCCGTCTGCTGGATGCCGAAGAGGAACTGCAGGTTGATGCTCGCGCCGTTGGCCAGCGGCGTCCCGAGCGTCACCGTGCCGGCCGACATCGAGGCGTTGAAAGCGGACCCGTTGGGGGAGGACGGAGGCTGCTCAAGCGTCGTGCCCTGGACGGTCACCGTGCAGGGAGGCGTCGCGGGAGCGCCCGTCGCCGCGCAGGTCGCGGCGTCGTTGATGCCGGCGACCACGACCGCCAAGGACGTTCTCGCCCTAAGGTCGGAGACGCCGCTCGGAGCGGGAAACGTAGTCTGGTCGACAATCCGGAAGCGTATGCGAGTGACGTTGCCACCGGTGGTGTTCACGAATCGCGCGCGCATCGATAGGGTGCCGAAAGTAGAGTTGTTCGGAGGATCGCTGGTGAAGTCCCGAACCGTGTTGGGCGCGTTGTAGATGCCGACGGTGGCATCCAGAGGGAGAGCGGAGAACGACCCGGGGACCACCGGAGATGATAGGTTCTGAGGTCCGGGCGCCCCCAGGCGCTGGCCGGCACCGGCGCTTGTCCCGTTGGTGTCGACGAAATAGAAGTCCGCCGCGTTGTTGTCGGTGTCTTTGGGGGTCGAGATCGTGCACGGCCCCGTAGTCGTGATCGAGCCCCCCTTGCCGCACTCGTCGCGCGCAAAGGAGTAATCGATGCTGAAAGGCGTCAGTGCCGGGTAACCGGTCCCTTCCTTATACAAAGTGTTGGCCTCCGATGTGGAGCCGACTGCGTCAAGGCGGTTGGCGAGAATGAAACTACCGCCGCCCGTGTTGTTATTGAACAGGGCGATCCCGGCGTTGTCGGGAATATCGGTTGCGTAGGTCGCGTCCCCGGTTGCGGTCGTGCCGTTTCCTGCCGGATACGCCGCAAGCGAATAGCCTACGCTGTTGACGCAGAGGTAGTAGCCCCTTGCAGGGATGACGGTGCCGTTGGGGATCGTGCAGCGCACGACACCGTCCGAGGCGGCTACTGCGTAGCCGGTTCCACTGGCTGCTGTGACCGTGTGAGCCACATCGCTGTTATTATAGATCTCGACGAATTCGTCATTCGCGCCATTTGGACCGCGCAGTCGGAATTCACTGATAATCGGTTGGGCCGAAGCCTCGGAGATGAGCAGCACAAGCAGAAGAGATAAAGCTGAGGCCCGAAGGAAAAACCGAAAAAAGCACCTTAAATTTGACATTGTTATGATATCCTCCTTAATTTATTAGGGGAAAAAGCTTAATAGGATCATATAACACAATAGATTATATGTCAATGCGGTGTGTCCGGAATGGCGCTAGTTTAAGGACTATTTGCAAGAGAAAGTATTTGAAAATATTGACTAATGCGCCGACAATCATTCGTCATGCTCCGACTTGATCGGGGCATCCATGGGTCTCAGGACTGGATTCCCCGGTCAAGCCGTGGAATGACAAAACATAAGGCTCTGGGATTGTTTATCCAGTTATCGGCACGATACCGTTGCTGTGGCAGGGGTGCATGGAGAAAATTTTATCTGAGCCACCGGGTAAAACAGTTGCGGAGGGCTGCCACGGAAGAACCCGGGAGCAGTGATTGGGACGCATACAAATTGCGATATTATAAAATTTGTCGGAATGCACTCCTGCCGCCGTCCACCACGCCACGCCTGTAATCCTGCGGCATGCAGTTTATTCAGTTCAGTATGCGGCTTTCATAAATGTGATAGGCATACGTAAATGCCATGATTGCAAAAAACGTGGCAAGGATTCCGAAGATGGTATACTTTATTCCCTGCAGAGTCCTTTTGGCCTTGAACTCAAAATACGCCTTGGGGAATAAGGTCGCGGATCCGAAGATCAGCATCAGCCCGGCAAGTATCTGGGTCAGCATCCTTACCATGGCAGTTCAGAACCCCTCAAGAGGACAGCCGTCGCAGAGCGGCCTTGGCCTGCAGTGTTCCTTAGCAAGTCTGACGATAAGGGCATGGTATTCATTGTAAAGCTGTATATCCTCCTCAAGATTTGCCTGGAACAGGGCCTGAAACGTGTCATATGCCGCCTCATGCTGCAGTATATTATGCCGCGAGAGCACCCTTTTTGTATAGGCGTCTATCACAAAAGTCTGCTTCTCGAGTGCATAGAGCAGGATGGAATCTGCTGTCTCAGGCCCGATGCCGTTGACCGCAAGGAGTTTCTCCCGCATAATCAGCAACGGTACTTTTTTCATCCTCTTCATGCTGCCCCGGTACTCGTTAACAAGCAGGGAAATAAAATTTTTCAGCCTCTTAGCCTTAATATTAAAATACCCGGCAGACTTTATGAACAGGGCAAGGTCAGGAGCTGACAGGGCGTCGAGGGCAGATGCGCTGAGCTTCCCGTTTCTTTTCAAATTACCTATGGCCTTTTCGACATTGCCCCAGTTTGTGTTCTGTGTCAGAATCGCTCCGACAGCAACCTCAAAAGCTGTCTCACCCGGCCACCAGTACTGGGGGCCGAAGCGGGCATAAAGCAGGTCAAACATGTTGCGCAACTTCAGCCTCATTCGTGATGAGAAACCTGGCCCCTCATTTTTTTCTTTTCAGAGACAATCTTCTTATCAGCAAGCATCTTTTCCTTTGACCGCTTTGATCTCTTCCTCTTCTGTCGCCTTATCTTCTCTATCCTCTGGACCTCGGCGCTCTCTTTACCCCTGATCAGCTGATCTATTTTACTGATAAGCAGCACCCGGGCGCGGTAGCGGTTAAGAACCTGGGAGCGGCCCTCCTGGCACTTAACCTCTGTACCGGTCGGGAGATGCTTCAGATAAACGCAGGTCGATGTCTTGTTCACATGCTGTCCGCCCTTGCCTGAGGAGCGGACAAACGACTCCTCGATATCCTCTTCTCGGATACCAAGCTTATTCATCTTTTCGATAAGGTCCTGCTCCTTGGCAGAACTCACGGGAAATATGCTCATGATGGAAATAATATAGCAGGCATGCTCTTCCGAGCGCCATTCATTTTTTTGAGTTCAGCTCATCAGACAGGCTCTCGAAAAACCTGTCGCATACACCCTGAGGGCTAGGCGTCAAGAAGAGCTTCAGGCACCTGCTGTATGGCGTCTTTCATCTGATCGAGGGCACCTGCTATCTCCTCTTCATTATAGGTATAGGCAAGGTTTGCAGAGATCACGCCAGGGACACCCATGATCTCCTTCATCTTTCTGATCTCCTCATTCGTGTCCGCGCCTTCCACGGTGACGATGATTCGTCCGGCCTCATCATGAAAATAGACTTCGCAGAGGCCTGATGCCCTGAGTGCCTCCATCACCTCATCAACCTGCGCAGGAGCAGCCTTGACAACTATGCCGGAGATATTCATTCGCTCTTCACACCTTCGTTCAGGGTCTCCAGCAGGTCTGAACTTGTCCTGCTTTTCTTTGACCTGAAGTCAGCTTTAAACTGGTTCTTTATCGGCTCAGGGATATTCACCTGGGGTACATGGCACTGCATGCAGGGATATCTCTTGCCGTCAAGATTACCTCCAAGATTCTTGCCCGTGTCCATATCGAAAAAATGAGATCGGGGAAGAGGAACTGCCCCCACTGCCTTTGCATGCTCCGGCATATGGCAGTTGAGGCAGGAGTTGTTCGTCTCGGAAATGGGGAGCATCCCGGTCAGATCATGAGGGATAAGGGGTGGACTGTTCTCAAAGGCCCTCTCAATCCGTTTACTCTTGCCCGGTTCTGTTTTTGAATATTCGCCATGAACCGGCTTTTCCTTCTCCTCTGCATAAATGGATTCGGTCCTGAGGCCCAACTCTTCCTCTCTTGTCTCTTTATGCTTCTTCCTGTCTGCGAGGGCCGGGCTGGCCCCTATTGACAGCGCAATGACTATTGCCAGAGCCTTAAAGCTGTTACCGCATATCTTTTTCATGGGTCCCTCCTTATATGTCCTTGGTTTATGCAATCTTCGGATCCTGGTCCCTGGAATAAGACCTGATCCCAAATTTCATGGCATCACTCATACAGACCTCTATACAGCGTCCGCAGTTCGTACACTCACCTGAGGAGACTGAACTGCTCAGACTCCCCACCATCGGGAGGACCTGGCGCTCCGGGCATATCTCCAGGCATTTCATGCAGAGCGTACATTTCTCTTTGCAGTGGTTCACTCTGACAAGACTGAACCGCGTGGCGAGGGAATAAAATCCGCCAAGAGGGCAGAGGTGTCCGCAGAAGCCCTGCTTTACCAATAGCAGGTCAAAAAGAAATACGGCCAGCACCAGTGCCCAGCCCATGCCCATACCGAAGATCAGGCCCCGGTGCAGCATGGATATAGGGCTGATCCATTCAAAGGCAGCAATGCCGGTTACTAATGAAACCAGAAAGCTTACCCCTATGGCCCAGTATCTCGCATTTCTGCTGATTCCCGGTTGCCCGCCGTCCTGTTCAAGGCCTGTCTTCTTCCTCAGCCACCCGGCCAGGTCCGTTACCAGATTAAGGGGGCAGACCCAGCTGCAGAAAGCCCTGCCGGCCAGCACCCCAAAGAAAAGCAGAACAAGAGCCGCCCCGGCAAGCGCCTCAGCAGAAACGAGATGCCGCGAAGCAAAGACCTGAAGTACAGCAAAAGGATCAGTGAGCGGGACCAGATTCATGACCCTGGAGCTGCTCAAATTTCCGGTCAGTACTTTCCAGCCAAGCAGATTCCCGGCTATAAAAAGCAGCATTATGCCCACCTGGGAAATCCTTCGCAGGACAAGGTACCTGTTCTTTCTGAGCTCAGCTATCACCAAGGTCCACCTCAAAGTCCGCCTTTGTTCAGATAGTCCATGGGGCTCTTTTCCGAGCGCGGGGTTGCGGTCTCAGTCTCCTCCGGGGCCTCGTTCATGCGTTCTTCGTCCGCACGGTCCCAGCCCTTTATATAGCGGTTGGAGGATTCCCCCATGGCCATAGCGCGGGGGAGGATAAAGACAGCCGCCTTTTTGGTGACGCAGGCCCGCTCGCACATGCCGCAGCCGGTACAGTGGCTGCTGTGTATAACAGGAGCGAGCATAGCGTGTCTGCCTGTCCGCTCATTCCGCACGTACTCAACCGTCAGGGCCTTATCCAGGACAGGACAGGCGCGGTAGCAGACATCACACTGAATTCCCCAGTATGCAATGCAGGTCTCCCTGTCTATCACTGCAAGGCCTATCTGAGTTTTATTGATATTCAGCCTCATCACCCCCTGACCATCAGGGTCGCTCACCAGGGTTCGGTCGAGCGCTCCGGTCGGGCAGGCAGCGGTGCAGGGAATGTCCCTGCACATGCGGCAGGGGTTCTCCCTCATCTGAAAGTACGGTGTCCCGACAGGACGTTCATCTCCGGGGCTGGCCAGGATGAGGGCCTGGTAAGGGCAGGCCTCCACGCAGATGCCGCATTTGGTGCATCTGGCGAGAAAGTCCTCTTCAGCAACTGCTCCGGGAGGCCTCAGGATCGACGAATATGCCTTCTTGCCCTCAAGATAGCCTGTCCAGGTCAGTCCGCCTACGGTGGCAGCCCCTAAACTCTTTGCCATGCTGAGTAGGAACTTCCTTCGCTCGGGCATCTTCTCTCCGTCAGCTCCGCTTTCCATATGTAGCCATCAGTCCTAGGCCCTGTAAATCTTCACAGCACATTTTTTGAAGTCTGTCTCCTTGGAAATGGGGCATGTAGCATCCAGAGTCACCTTGTTGATAAAGACATGCTCATCAAACCATGGGACGAAGATAAGGCCCTGAGGGGTGCTGTTTCTCCCCCTTGTCTCGATCCGCGCCTTGACCTTGCCCCGTCGTGACTCGACCCAGACAAGCTCACCGTCCCTGAGTCCATGCTTCTTTACGTCCTTGGGGTTCATAAAGCAGAGCGCCTCCGGTACGGCACGGTAGAGTTCCGGCACTCTCATGGTCATCGTACCGCTGTGCCAGTGTTCGAGCACGCGACCGGTGCAGAGCCAGAACGGATAATCAGCATCCGGTATCTCCGCCGGGTCGATGTAATGCCTCAGAAATATCTTTGCCTTGTTCGGCAGCTTCACCTTTTCGTCGCCTTTTGGCCCCATGAGGTCGCCTTTGGAGATCTCTTTCCCGAAGCCGCCGTAGAAGGCAAACTTTCCGTGGTTCGCCTTTTTTGCATAGGGGTCATACTCTGCGTTAAACCTCCAGAGTGTCTCCTTGCCGTCGACAACCGGCCATCTGAGCCCTCTCACCTTATGGTAGGTGTCAAAATCAGCAAGGTCATGTCCGTGTCCAAGCCCGAATTTCCTGTATTCCTCCCAGAGGTATTTCTGGAGAAAGAAACCATACCCCTTGAAGCCCTCCACATTTCTCTTGTCCCCCGCAGCCTCGCTGTTGATGAAACCGGCCCCCACCGGATCAGGCCATTTGTATGCCTTTGCCTCCCGGTTCGAAAAGAGCACATCAAACAGGGTATCGGTTTCCTTGTACCCCATCTCCTTTGCCTTTGCAAGAACATCCGGCAGCGTTGTCTTGTCATCGAGCTTCCAGTCCTTCCAGACCTCTCCCAATTTAAACTTTTTAGAGAACTCCACCATCTGCCAGGTATCTGACATGGACTTGCCCAGGGGGGTAACCTGCTGCCTCCAGTGCTGGGTCCGGCGCTCTGCATTGCCGTATGCTCCCCATTTCTCGAAGATCATGGCAGCAGGAAGGATGAGGTCGGCAACCTTCGCCGAGATGCCGGGATAGGCCTCGGCAACCACAATAAAGTTGTCCATATCGCGTGCAGCAGTGATCCAGTGGTTTGCATTGGCCGAGTTCTGCCACGGATTGTTCACCTGCACCCAGACCCACTTGATCTTACCATCCTCCAGGTCCCGCATGATCTTCATATAATGCGACCCGGGGACAGGGTTGAGAGTACCATCCGGAAGCTTCCAGATCTCTTCGGTAGTCTTGCGGTGTTTGGGATTGGCAACAAGCATGTCGGCAGGAAGCCGGTGACTGAAGGTGCCGACCTCCCGTGCTGTGCCACAGGCGCTCGGCTGGCCGGTGAGACTGAATGCCCCGTTGCCGGGCTGCGACTGTTTTCCGAGAAGCAGATGAATGGCATAGATCTGCTCATTCACCCAGGTGCCTCGCACATGCTGGTTAAAGCCCATGGTCCAGAAGCTGACCACCTTTCTGCCCTTTTCTGCATAGAGGTCTGCCAGCATAACCAGCTTCTTCTTGAAGTCTTCGAGAGACTCGTCGGAATCTCCCTTTGCCAGTTGAGCCACAAAATCGAGCGTATACGGTTCCAGTCCCTTTTTAAAATCGTCGAAACTGATTGCCCAGTGGGCATCTGCGGTCGCGGCGTGTTTCATCTCCATTTTGTCGCCTGCCTTGATGCCAAGGCTCGACATGGCCGTAGCCTCGTCTTTGGTGATGATCTTAAATGATTCTTTACTTGCGGTGTCGAGCTCAGCCTTCCTGTATTTCGCATGATCAATCTTCGGCCGCAATCCATAGCCGATATCAACCCAGCCGGTGGCAAAGATGCAGTTTTTCTCCACAAACTCTTTGTCTATGGCCTCAGGGCGATTATAGACGATCTCCCGGAGGATATAGTTCTGGATGGCCAGGTCAGTATTCGGCTTGATGATAATCTCGATGTCTGCCAGGGTCGAACACCGGTTTGTATAGGTAGAAAGATTGACGACCTTCACGCGTGCAGGCTTTGACAGCTTACTGTCGGTGATTTTGGACCAGAGGACCGGGTGCATCTCGGCCATGTTCGCGCCCCAGAGCACTATCGTATCGGAATGGTGCATATCGTCGTAATTTCCGGCAGGCTCGTCAATGCCAAAGGTCTGCATGAACGCTGCCACGGCGCTTGCCATGCAGTGCCGGGCATTCGGGTCTATATTATTCGACCTAAAACCACCCTTCATCAGCTTGACTGCTGCATAGCCCTCCATGATCGTGTACTGCCCTGATCCGAAGATTGCTACGCCGGCAGGTCCAAGTTCCTTGTAGTATTTCTTGAACTGCTTTGCCATTTCGCCAAAGGCCTTTTCCCATGTAACCGGCCTGAAATTGGCCTTTTTGTCAAACTCGCCCTTGTCGTTCACCCTCATGAGGGGTTCGGTCAGCCTGTCGGCTCCATAGATAATTTTTGCGTTGAAGTACCCCTTGATGCAGTTGAGCCCCATGTTGACCGGGGCGGCAGGATCTCCTTTTACTGCAACGATCCGGTCGTTTTTTGTCGCCACCATCAGCCCGCATCCGGTACCGCAGAACCTGCATACGGACTTGTCCCATTTCCAGCCGGCTTCGGTATGTTTTGCCGCTGCCTGAAGCTCTTCCGGCACGCTCATGCCGACAGCAGTTGCAGCAGCAACAGCAGCGGCCGTCTTCAGCAACTCTCTCCTGGTCATTTTCATCGCATCCCTCCTTGATCGCAAATCTTTAATATGCTTAAGCTGGCCAGCCTATTGCCGGCAATTCTGTTTTGCCGGATACTCGTGAAGAGCACAAAGATATTAGAGGACCTGAGGTCTGAATACAGGTCCTGCCGGATATACATGGGACCATAAGCCAAGTATATCAGACTATGATTAATAGTCAATCTGCCATGCCATTTCTCATTCTCATAAAGCCGGTCCGTATTCATCATAGAGAATCCCCGACTCTCTGGCTATGACCTAAATCATATCCAGATATCCTTTGAAGTTGGCCTCTGCGCTATAATACACGGAATGCTCCCGACCAAATCATACGATGTCATTGTTGTCGGCGCCGGCCATGCAGGGTGCGAGGCCGCACTTGCTGCAGCGCGCATGGGGCTTTCAACCTGCATCTTCACCCTGAACCTCGATATGATCGGCCAGATGTCCTGCAACCCTGCCATCGGTGGCCTTGCAAAGGGCCATCTCGTGAGGGAAATCGATGCACTTGGCGGTGAAATGGCTCTGGCAACCGACAGGGCCGGCATCCAGTTCCGGATGCTGAACCAATCAAAAGGGCCTGCGGTCTGGTCCCTGCGGGCCCAGGCAGATCGGGTGCTGTACCGGCTGCATATGCAGAAGGTCCTTGAGACGCAGAAGAATCTTGATATAAAGCAGGCTATGATAGATGAAATTCTGGTCGAAGGACAACGGACCACCGGGGTAAAAACTTCCATCGGCATTGTATTCGAAGCAAGGGCTGTTATCGTAACTACCGGCACTTTTCTGAAAGGTCTGATCCATATCGGCCACAATAATTATCCTTCAGGCAGAGCTGGAGAATTTCCATCGGTGAACCTCTCTGACTCTCTTGCCCAACTCGGGCTGAAACTCGGGCGCCTCAAGACAGGCACGCCGCCACGGCTTGATGCAAACACCATAGATTTTACAAAGACAGAGGCCCAGTGGGGCGACGATCCTCCGATTCCGTTTTCCCATAGCACTGAAAAAATTGATAATCCCCAGCTGCCGTGTTATATCACCTATACAAACAGCGAGACACACCGGATCATCCGGGACAATATTAGCCGATCGGCCATGTACGGCGGCAAGATCACCGGCATAGGCCCGCGCTATTGCCCGTCGATCGAGGACAAGGTGGTGCGCTTTGCTGAGCGTGAACGGCACCAGGTCTTTCTTGAACCCGAGGGGCTTGAGACGACCGAATATTATGCAAACGGCATCTCTACCAGCCTGCCGTTCGATATCCAGGTCGAAATGGTAAGGACAATCCCCGGGCTTGAGCAGGCCGAGATCATGAGGCCGGCCTATGCTATTGAATACGACTTTGTCTTCCCGACCCAACTGAAGCATTCCCTCGAAACAAAAACCATAGAGGGACTCTACCTTGCCGGACAGATCAACGGGACCTCAGGGTATGAAGAAGCTGCGGCCCAGGGATTGATGGCCGGCATCAATGCTTCGCTCGCTATTAAGAATTTGCCTCCTCTGGTACTCGGCAGGCATGAGGCCTACACCGGAGTACTGATCGACGATCTGGTCACCAAGGGAACAAAGGAGCCGTATCGCATGTTCACCTCCCGGGCCGAATACCGTCTTCTGTTGAGACACGACAACGCAGACCTGAGGCTTATGGAGAAAGGCCATGCTATCGGCCTGCTGGCTGACGGCATCTACCAGAAGTTTGTTTCAAAGAAAGAAAAAATAGGCACCGAACTGCTGCGCATCAAAAAGACCCGGATAAAACCCGTGATGATCAATGATACACTCAGGGCCCTGAATACATCACCGATTACCGAGGACATCTCACTTGAGAGTCTGCTGAAGCGGCCTGAAGTGACATATGAGGTGATCAGGAATATCATGCCCCCAGATGCACATCTATCTTATGCGCAACTATCTGAAGAGGAGGGAAAACAGGTCGAAATCCAGGTCAAGTATGAAGGATATATAAACCGGCAGATTGAATTGGCAGAAAAGCTCTCCCGGCTTGAAGACATGAAGATTTCCGAAGGCATTGACTACAAAATAATCCCCGGGATTTCAACCGAACTCCGCTGCAAACTCGATGAGGTCAGGCCGATGAGTCTCGGTCAGGCGGGGCGAATTCTGGGGATGACCCCGGCTGCCTTATCCCTGATCATGGTTGCTGTCGAGAAACAGCGGCGCAGTGAAGCAAAACCCGGGGCAGAATCTCAGGCGGATGGAGCCGGACTAGGAACCCCGTAGACCTGCTTCTGCAGTTCCCCCTGTATGGCATCCCAGCCTTCTTCTGTATGCGGCATGACACAAGCAGAGCAGTCCTTGACTCCCGAGGGCAGGACCGTGAAACTGCCGGGGCATGAAAGAAAAAAGAGAGGACAGTAACAGAAGAGGCACGAGTGCCAATCCTTCAAATCATGGCACGGCATGAATTCGCACTTTGTATTGATGAAATGTTTATAGCTCATGGTATCCTTTTTTCACTCCCCCGCTCTGAGCACACCCAGGTGGTACACATTCCGAAGAATTTTATACTATCGCAATTTCCGTTATTCCCTTTTGCAATGCATTGCTTCATCTCCCGGTTCCTCACCTTTCAAGGGTCTCACCTGGTGGCTCAGATAAAATTTTCTCCATGCACACCACCTGAGCCAAGACATAGGCATCCGGTGTATGCGGAGAAAAATTATCTCTGAGCCACCTGTGTAAAACAACTGCAAGACGCTATGACCTTGTGATAATCCGAGTCGGTTCCAAACGCAATAACCTGAATCGCGATATTAGAGAATTTTTTGGAGCGTGCACCGGATGCCTCACAAAACAACCCTCATATTCTTGTTGTAATATGCTCGTGAGTCTTCAGATGATCCATGCAGTATTCGTGATCGCCTTCGCATGAAGAGCAATACCTGAACTCCAGGTTAATGTCATCAGCCTCGGTCCTGCCGCATATTGTGCAGGAATGAATAGTGCCCTGGCGGGCCGGGGCGAAGCCTTTTCTGCGGTTATACGCAGACCCCCGGTGCTTAATCGTCGACAGGATATCGCCGCCGAAAAACAGAAAATAATTCGAGATAGAAACCAGCGCCGCAATCTTGTGCGGCAATGGAGAGGTCAGAATCGTAAACGCAATAAAGGCCCAGTTGAGCCATGCCAGATACTTCATCTTGACAGGGATAATGAAGAAAATCAGGATCTCGTAATCCGGGTAGACGTAGGCAAAGGCCAGGAAGAGCGACAGGTTAAGATACAGCGCTGTCGTCCCCTCCCCGGTGATAAAAGCAGCAAGGGCGGTCCCTAATACGCCGGTAAAATAAAAGACATTAAACCTGAAACTTCCCCACTCATGCTCCAGGCCGGTGCCGACCATGTAATAGAAATAAAAGATAAAAAAGATCCAGAGCAGCGAGGCCGAAGGTGGTATGAATATCCAGCTTACAAGCCTCCAGACCTCGCCCTGCAGAATTAGCTGCGGATCGAGCATGAGCTTGGCGATCGCCTCACTCTGCGGCATGCCATACCGCAGCATATAGATCAGCGCATTGATGCCGATGATATACACCATCAGCTCCCTGATCGCAAACCTGCCGAACTTTCTTTCGAGTTTATTAAGTATATTCATCCTGCATTCTCTGGCCGGCGACTCAAACGAAAAGGGCTGAATAATCATTCAGCCCTTTTCCATACGTTTTATATCAATTGTTTTCTACGAACACTTCGTAAAGCCGCAGCTGTGACAGACGGCGCAGCCGCCTTCGTGTTCGACCGCTCCGCCGCACTCGGGGCAGGCGCCTATGCGCATGGTTTCGCCATGCCCGTGGCCATTGCCACCGTTGCCATTCGCCTTGCTGCCGCGATGCACATAGAGTTCCACAGCCTTTGCTATGGCGTCTGAACATGAGGTGATCTTGCCGCCGGGCGCCCAAGCCTGGTTATGACACGTTATCCCTTTCAACTGCTTGACGATCACCTCAGGTTCAATGTTCGAACGGAGCGCAAGGCTGACGAGCCGGCCGATCGCTTCAGCCTGGCTGGAGGCGCAGCCGCCTGCTTTGCCCATATGGGTGAAAAGCTCAAAGAGCTGTCCGTGTTCATCCGAATTAACGGTAACATAAATATTGCCGCAGCCGGTCTTCATATGCCGCGTGTCGCCTTTGATGTTTTCGGGCCTCTTTCTCGGCACGATCTTCATCTGCGTCGGAACTGCCTCGGCCCCCGGCTCCTGCTTTGTCCTGCCGGTAGAAAGCACCTGGTCTTCACGCGAGCCGTCCCGGTAGACGGTCACGCCTTTGCAGTTGAGCTGATAGGCGAGCATGTACACATCCTCAACATCCTTCGGCGTTGCATCATGTGAAAAGTTCACGGTCTTGGAGACTGCGTTATCAATATATTTCTGGAACGCTGCCTGCATCGTCACATGCTCAAGCGGGGAAATATCATGCGCAGTCACAAAAACCGCTTTGACGTCATCAGGGATCTCATCAAACTCCTGAAGCGACCCTGCATCAGCGATCCGCTCCATGAGGTCTCTTGACCAGAACCCCCGTTCTTTGGCTATTTTTTCGAAATAGGGGTTTACTTCAAGAAGCTTTGTTCCCTCCATGACATTGCGGACATAGGAGACCGCAAAAAGCGGTTCGACACCGGAGGAGCAGCTGGCGATGATCGAAAGGGTTCCGGTCGGGGCGATGGTCGTCACGGTCGCGTTCCGCAGCCTGATCTTTCCGTCATAGATGCTGCCTTCATAGTTCGGGAAAACCCCCCGGTCAGCCGCAAGCGCAGCAGATGCCTTCCTGGCCTCACTCTGGATAAAGCCCATCACTTCCTCTGCAACCGTTATGGCACTGTCCGAATTATACGGTATGCCCATCTGTATCAGCATGTCTGCCCAGCCCATGACGCCCAGGCCGATCTTGCGGTTGGACTTTGTCACCTCACCAATCTTCTCAATGGGATACTTGTTGACCTCTATGACGTTATCGAGGAAATGGACCGCTTTCCAGATCGTCTTTTGGAGTTTCGTGTAAGCAACCGCCTTGTCCGCAACCATCATCGCCAGGTTGATCGAGCCGAGGTTGCAGGACTCGTAGGGTAGCAGCGGCTGCTCTCCGCAGGGGTTGGTCGATTCTATCTGACCGACATGGGGGGTCGGGTTCGAAGCATTGATGCGATCGATAAAGACAATACCCGGCTCGCCGTTCTTCCAGGCATGGTTGACGATCTGTTCGAAAACTTCCCGTGCCCTGAGCTTCTTGACCACTTTTTTTGTCCTGGGATTAAGCAGGTCATAGTCAGTATCATCGGCAACAGCCTGCATGAAACTGTCGGTAATGGCGACCGATATGTTGAAATTGTTAAAGCGCTGGTTGTCATCTTTGGCGGTCATGAACTCAATGATATTGGGATGATCGACCCGGAGTATCCCCATATTGGCGCCGCGCCGGGTCCCGCCCTGCTTAACCGCCTCTGTTGCTGTATCGAAGACCGTCATAAAGGAAATAGGACCGGAAGAAACACCTTTGGTAGAACCGACGATATCCCCGTGGGGCCTCAGGTTCGAGAAGCTGAACCCGGTACCGCCGCCTGATTTATGGATTATCGCCGTATGCTTGACAGCATCAAAGATCGACTCCATCGAGTCCTCGATTGGGATCACAAAACAGGCTGACAGCTGGCCGAGCTTGCGGCCGGCATTCATAAGCGTCGGACTGTTTGGAAGAAAGTCAAGGGAGGTCATCATTTCATAGAATTCCTCCTCAACCAGCATAACCTCGGGCTCTGATTTGCCGTGCAGCAGATCAGCTGCGGCAATAGCTACAGCCACCCGCCGGAAAAGTGCCTCAACGGTTTCAACGACCTTGCCGTCTTCATTCTTCTTGAGGTATCTTTTTTCGAGAACTTTTAACGAATTTGGTGTCAGATTCACTGTTGCTGAAGCATGCTCCATGGCCCCCCCTGAATTCTTTTTATTTAGATTATTAATAGAACCTATAACAGACGTTGATAACTACAAATTGTATCGATTGATTATTTAACCACAACATCTTGTGCTTGTCAAGGCAAAAAAAAGATATCTCAAACTCTTTGATTTTTAATGATTATTGCGGTGAATAAGCTGTGAATTACTTATAAAAGTCGACAGGAAGACGGGTTTGTAAAAAGCTTCGGAGGCAAGGCGCGCAAGATAATGAGGAATGAAGCGTACTTACTGGTACGTTGCAGTGACGAGTTTTGAAGCGCAACGCAGCATACGGACTTTTTTCGAACCCGTCAGCAGTCAGTCGAAAAGGCTGGTCAGGACGTCTGCCCTCTCGTCAATATTCTTGGCTATATGCTCCTGCTCATCCTGCAGCCGGTGGAGTTCTTCGGCTATATTCATCGAGACAAGAATCGCGGCCTTCAGAGGTGATATCCCCGGCGCCATATTGTAAACGTCCTGCAGTTTCCCGTTGACGAACGAGGCGAGTTTTTTTATGTGCTCCTCGGACGCCTCTCCCTTGATCGTGTACTTCTGTCCGAGGATGGTAACATCAACGCTTCCCATGCTCTGCTCAGACCTCTATAGTCTCAAGCTCATCCAGAAGTTCCTGGATCTGCGACCCTATCGAACTCTTCTCTGACTTCAACGCCTCTATCTCACGGTTCTTGTCTTCAAGCACCGACTCATAATCGCGGAGTTTTCTCTCAAGAAGGGTCTTCTCCTCTTTCAATGCCTTGACCCTCTCAACCGCTGCGTTAATCTTCTCTTCAAGGTTCTTCAGTCTATCCATCGACAGGCCCTCCTTTGTCATGGTTGTCTTCATACGCCCGGAACAGGTAACAGATCTCGACTCAAAAGTCAGATCATCAAAAAGCGTTTCCCTGATTTCCATTAGATAAAATAACAGATACAGGCGGCTGCTGTCTAGAGCCTGTGCTCAGTTATCCCGATCCTTAAGCCCATTGGAAAGCATCCGTTCCACCGGGGGGATTACCCGGATATTGACGATGATCTTTTCTCCATGAATGCGATAATCAGTGAGCAGAATATCATCAACACCATAGGTCAGCGGAAAGTAAAGCGGCCGCAGCTCATAGCCCAGGGCAGTCCCTGGCTGGTCACGGATACTGCTGAGCCTCTCGCCCTGAACAGATGTGTGGCAGTTTATGAAACGGTGAGCCCTTTCAAGAGCCATCTCTGCAGAGAGGTCCTTCTCGACCCTGTAATTAAACTCCGGGGAATATGGTTCGAACCGGTACCGGTCACCTTCCCGGTCGAAAATGGCCACGGTCTCAGGGTCATCAAGATATCGGCAGCCGAAGAGGATAAGACTGTAACTGCCGGGCATTTCCGCCATTGCGGCAGATTCAATCCGGAGGCCCTGGCGAGGGGCACAGGCCCCGATAAACATGAAAACAGCAAGGGAAAGTCCAACCAGTGACGTCGTCTTCATATTCAGTCTCCTGTTTCATTGTACCATGCCTTACCACCATCCAGAAGATCTCCGAAATCATCAAGCGCCATATACTGCCGGGACCGTCCCTTTTCAGCCCTGGAGCTCGCATATGCCTTATAGAGAATATATCTGATGCCGAAGGCCCGCGCCGTTTTGAGCACTGCCTTGGTGTCATCAATAAAGAGGCTCTGTTCCTTGTCAAAACCGAGCAGCTTTGCCGCCTTCTCCCAGAACTCAAGCCGCTCCTTCGGGTATCCGATCTCAAAAGAGGTGATTGCCGCATCGAAATATTTCCCGAGCTCGGTCTTCCTGAACTTGATATCAAGCACCTTGTAATGGGCGTTGGTGAGGAGAAAGACTTTCCTGTTATGCCGCCGCATGGCCTTCAGAAAATCTTCAACATGCGGATGGACCTCAATCAGGTGGCGCATCTGCTCTTTGAGGGCAGGGATATCGATAGCAACCTCTCTTGACCAGAAATCGATGTCAGTCCAGTTCAATGTCCCTTCGTGTATCTTGTACCGTGCGAGCAGCTCTTCTTTGGCCATCCCGAAGGTCATGCCTTTCTTTTCAGCATATTTTTCCGGCAGCAGATGCTCCCAGAAGTAGTCGTCAAAATACTTGTCGAGCAGCGTCCCGTCCATATCCAGCAGGACGTATTTTATTTTATCAAACGGTATTTGGGTTATCATCAGTTTGTGCGCGTTGACAGTATATTGTATTTTGGCTCATTCATAGTCATATTGGCTCACTTTTTTCAAAGGTACAATGTTTGGATCCCCCGGGCAAACCGGAGGATGACAATTTCATGTTTATGTACAGACCCCATAGGGCCTGGGAAATGTATGCTTTTATGGACGGTGGGAGTCGGAGAAGAATTTCTGTACGACACCTTAACGTGCGACCTGCTGAAGCGTTGAAAATATGACCCTGCCATTCAGGGCACGGCCATTTTACATCTGAATATATAGTCGATTACAGAAATTCAGAGCCGGCTCCCGCCGCCCATTTCCGCTCTTTTCGTTACAGTTTCCCTTTTGTAGACGGTATTCCCTTGACTCTCGGGTCGATCGCCACTGCCTGCCTGAGGGCCCTGCCGAGCGCCTTGAAGATCGCCTCGATAATATGATGGGTATTCCTGCCATAGGTCACATTGATATGCAGGGTAATCCCTGCGTTGGCAGCAAAGGCCTGCATGAAATCCTCGATCAGATCAGGATCGAATTCCCTGAGTTTGCTCTTTTTGGGAAACTCCACTCTATAGACAAGAAACGACCTCCCGCTGATATCAAGAGAGACCGCTGCCAGGGTTTCATCCATGGGGACCGAGGCCTGGCCATATCTGGCAATGCCTTTCATATCCCCCAGAGCCTGTTTCAAGGCCTTGCCCAGGGCTATACCGGCATCCTCGACCGTATGGTGGTCATCGATGTCCGTGTCTCCCTTTGCCCGGACGGTCAGGTCAAAGAGTCCGTGCTTGGCCATGAGAGAGAGCATATGGTCAAGAAACGGGATTGTCGTGCTGACTGCATAAGTGCCCGAACCATCGAGGCCGATCGCCACCTTGATATCCGTCTCTTTTGTCTTTCTTGCAATCTCCCCTTTTCTCATGCCTGCTCCTGCCTTCCTGACTTCTGAATTTTTCCGAGCGCCCTGAGAAAAGCCGTATTTTCATCAGGCGTTCCCACCGTAACCCTGAGACTTCCCTTGACTGCATCCTGAATATTCCTCACCAGAATGCCCTGTCTCAGAAGTGCCTTATAGACCCGGTCGGGTCCGGCCACCCGAAACAGAATAAAATTTGCCTCAGACGGAAACGGCGTTATCCCCGGTATCTCTTCCATGGCACTGAAAAGCCGGTCGCGTTCAGTAACAATCTGCCGTATCGATGCCTTCAGTCTCTTCCTGTCTTTCAGGGCGGCTAAAGCCACGGCCTGTGAGAGGGCATTGACATTAAAAGGAAGTCGCACCTTGTTGACTTCCCCGATAATCTCAGGCGAGGCTATCATATAGCCGAACCTCAGTCCCGCAAGTCCAATCTTGCTGAGCGTTCTCATAATCACCAGGTTTTTGTAGTCCTTCAGCAGCGGCAGGAAACCACGGTCACTGGCAAAAGGCTGATAGGCCTCGTCAACCACCACGATGCCTCTTGCTGCCTCGAGCAGCGGCAATATTCTTTCCGAGGAAAAACAGTTCCCCGTGGGGTTGTTCGGGGTACTCAGAAAAATAAGCTTCGGCTTTTGCCGTTTCACCGCAGTCAGCATGGCCGCCGCATCGAGATCATAGGCCTCATCCAGAGATACCTCAAGCTTCTCTTCTCCAAAGGCCTGAGCAATAATGCCGTACATCGAAAACGTTGGGACCGGATAGAGTACCGGCCCCCCGAAGGTTGCAATCAGATAATAGATAAGCTCGTCCGAGCCATTGCCCTGCAGGATATTTTCCGGCCTGACTCTCATCTCACGGGCAAGGATCTTCTTCAGGGCCTTTGCCTCGGGGTCAGGATAGCGGTTAGTCTTGAGCAAAGCAGCTGCCTTCAGTGCCTCATCGAATCCGTACGGACTTTCATTGGCATCGAGTTTTATCCGGCAGGGTATTTCCACCGCCGAATAAGCCCGCAAGGCCGCAACATCTTTTTTTACCAGCTTTTTGATATTCATTTTTTGATTTGGCATCGGCATTATTTCACCATCCTGCTGCCGGGAAGGATACGGGCCTATTGACCGGCATACTCTGGCGGCATCCCCTCGCCGGCGTCCTGCGGGTCCAGGATAAAACTCATCCAGACAATATTAAAGACATCACCGTAGTCCTTCAGATAGTCCCGCATCGTACCGCCAGGCTTAACATTTCTGACGTATCTGCTGAACTGTTTCTCGATCTTCCTGAGGACCTGCTTCTTCTGGGCTGAGCTGTACGGATAAACACAACCGCTCATAACATGGTTGTCATCCAGATGAAGGACCCGCGTTGCAAACAGATCCCCTTTCTTCAGCCCCTTGGTCAGGCTCTTGTCCCTCAGGGGGACCTCTTCGCCCAGAAGCAGATCCTTCAGAAGCACCCGCTTGTCACGCGCTACCGACGCAACCTCATAGAGGCTCAGGATCGACCCGTTCATTTTTTCGATAACCAGGAGCTCTTCAGGGCTCAGATCCTTCTCGTACTGTCCGTAGATGGTCAGAAATGACTCACCCTTCTCATTTGCCTTGCGATCAAATATCAGCCAGTCTTCAAAATTAATAAAGCCGAGTTCAAGCGCAACACCACCCATCACTTCATCCGGCTGCTGTTCATCCCAGAAATAGGTATAGGCGCTGTCTATGGCCTCGGGATGGTTTTCACGCACATAATTTATTGCCGCCTGAAAAATCTTTGACTTAATCTGCTCTTCTCTGCCCACGGGTATCTCTCCTTGCCTGATACGTCATTTCCTGGGATTTTGTTATGTCCCTGGGAACGCCATCCCTGTCTTTTAAGACCTTCTCGACCTTCTCCCAGTCGACGCTGTCCAAAAGACCGCGAGCCTCTATTTCTTTCCTGGCCGCGGCCTTAAGGTCCTTTATTTTTTTATAAAAATCGCCATGGGCCTCCAGAAATACACGTCCCTCAGGCGAAAGTGCGACTTTAACGGGGAGATAGACCAGCTCCCCCTGTGTATTGACCTCGACCCTCTCAAAAAACTTCTCCATATGCTCAGGCATTACCCGCACGCAGCCATGGCTCCTGAAATGATAAACAGACTGGGGCTTGATTGTCTCATGGATAAGGATGCCGGCAATCGAAGTCTTTATTGCATACCTCCCGAGCGGGTTGGTCGGCCCCGGAGGCACCACGGTCTCAACCTCCTTGCCCTCTGCCTCCATCTCCGCCTGGATCGACTTGGGAACATACCATGAAGGGTTCTTCTCTTTTCGCAGGACCGTGAATTTTCCCTGCGGAGTGGTCCAGTCAGCATCTTTCCGGGGGACCATACCCAGAGCCACGGGGAACATTGTGTCCACCTGCCCTGCCCTGAAATAATAGAGGGTCCGGTCGGGGATATTGATTACAATGCCATTTTCGACCACCAGGGGAACAATCCTGCGGGTGTTGACCTTGAGTGATGTGCCCTGCTTCAGCGGCTTCTTGGGATCAAGGTTGTTTTCCTGTGCAAGCTGCCTGGAGCTTACGCCAAGTCTTGCCCCGATGAGCTCGATGGTATCCCCCTTTTTGACTGTGTAGACGCTGTCGCCTCCCACCAGCAGACTGGCCTGCGACAGACGGGGGGCAAGGGAGAAAAAAAATACTGCCGCCAATATAATTTTTTTCATATTAATGGTTATTATATCTTGTTCCCTGTTTTCAAAACAAATTGAAGTCCGAAAGCTCAGGCATCAATACGTCCGGGATTGTCCTGGTCAAGCTCATTCAGATATTCCCGCATTGAGGCATCCCCGACAATCTCATCAAGCATGCTCTTTTTCGCAGACTCAAGCCTCTCCACCGGAATTTTCAGACCTTGTGCCATCTCCTCAAGGGCAATGCCTTTGGCAAAATGCTCTTCGGCTATCAGGACCTTCAGGGTGTCATCAATAATACCTGACTTCACCTCTTCATCCTTCTCTTCAATCAGCGCAATCGCCTCGTCAAACCCGAGTCCCCGTGCCAGCGCTTCCCTGATGTGCCTGATCTCAAGCATATACTGCCGGTCAGCTTCGGCCATAAAAGCATCATCCGGAAGTCCTTCATGCCATGCCTCTGCCATACAACCTCCTTATCACGAGCAACTTCTGGCAAATATCCTATCATACATATGGTATTTATGGCAGAATATGTGGCATTACAGCTACAAAATTTCAGATAAATACATTAGAATACATGCAGCTATGAACCCGGTTGAGGCATTCCAGTACCTGAAAGAAAAAAATCTGCCGATCATCCTGTCCTTCCCCATGGAAGAGGAAACCGGGCATATCATCACCGGCAAGGGCCTCTGTTACGTTGCCAACGTACACGGCACTTCACGGGTTACCTTCGGCAAGTTTTCCCCGTACCGGCTCCTGTCTTTTCTCCGCACTGCCCTGCTTTGTCACGCAACCTTCGAGATAAACGGACTGACCTTTGGCTGCGTGATACAGGATATAACCTTTCACGGCTCTGTTGATGAAAAGTCAGTCGTTACCGCATCCATTCCCGAAGCTCTCGGAGCTTTTCCCCGGAGATTCATACGGGTTGAACCGTCGGCCAAGGCCCCTGCAATCCTTTATGTGAAAACCGTTCATTACGGAACACTTTCCTTCCCGGTCAAGGATATATCCGAGGGCGGGGTCGGCTTTATTTCCCCGACGATCCTGGACCTTGAAGATAAGTTCATCTGCTGCATCAGGCTGCCGATCGAAAACGATAATACCGTCCTCTCAAATGCAGTTCTTGTGTATAAGAATGAATACAAAGGCATACAGACGGCAAGGTCTCCGAGATTGTCACCTAAAGGCATCTTCTATGGGCTTGAGCTTTTCCCTCACCAGGAAGACGGCAAAAAGATCAGGGTCTACGTCATGGAAAGAGAACGGGAGATCAGGAAGGTTATCCAACAATGGTAGAAGCAGTATAGAAGTTTCGTCAGCGTATCGTCCCTGCCTCAGGACATATGTTTCCTGATCGCTGCAAGCGATCTCTCCACCGCACCGGAGTTTTTCGCATATAACTTCCGGGCCCTTTTCCCTGACTCCATGGCCAGCGAAGGGTTTGACAGCAACTCTCCGAGCTTCCCGGCAAGGCCTTCCGCCGTCACCTCAAAGGCAGCCCCCTCCTGATAGAAATCACGGATAAACGGAAAATTCTCCATATGAGGGCCGCAGAGAATCGCCTTCCCCCAGAGGGCAGGTTCAAGAGGATTCTGGCCACCGTGTCCCAGAAAGCTCTTGCCTATGACCGCAATATCAGCAGCACCGTAGACCACAGAGAGTTCGCCGATACTGTCAAGAATGATGATACAGGTATCCGCAATATCTTCCCCCTCGCGGAACTGAGTTCTCCTGAAAAAAGGAAGGCCGCTTTCCCTGACCACTTTTTCGACTTCAGCAAAACGTTCCGGGTGGCGTGGGGCCAATACAAGTTTCAGTGAAGGAAACTGCGCAAGGTTTCGTCTGAAGGCGGCGATCACAAGTTCCTCTTCTCCGGCGTGGGTGCTCCCGGCCACAATGACGGTGCCTTTAAGCGCAGCTGCCCACGAAGGGATTGTCTGTTGATCAGGACTGTCAAACTTGAAACTCCCGGCCACAATGACCTTGCTGCGCTCTGCACCGAGGAGTCTCATCCGCTCCGCATCCTCTTCCGTCTGCATGAGAAAAAGAGTCACGCTGTCCAGCACTGTTTTCATGAAACCGGAAATTACAGCGTAGCCCCTGAATGACTTTGCCGAGATCCTTCCGTTAACCATGATGACCGGAACTCCCTGTCTCTGTGCGGCCCTGATCGCATGAGGCCAGATCTCTGTTTCAACAATCAGAAAAAGCAGCGGACTGACTCTGCGCATAAAACGCTTCATGATGCAGGAAAAATCGAAAGGCATATAGACGACACTGACTCCGGCGGGGACCTTTGACAGGGCCACACCACGTCCGGTATCGGTCATGGTCGACAGTATGACCGGTGTATCAGGAAAGGAGGCCCTCAGGGCATTCACAAGAGGGATAGCGGCCGTCACCTCGCCGACAGAAACCGCATGCACCCAGAAGGGTCTTGCATTATCTGCTCTGCTGTCGATACCTGAAATCCCGAGTTTCTCACGCAGCCATATCCTGCGGAGCTTTGCCGGCCGCTTAAGATACTGGGGAATCAGTAATACCGTAACTGCAGCGGTATAGAGGAGACTATAAATAAAATACATCGGACTGGGTGCCTTATCCCGGCTAACGGTTCTTCCAGCCAGCCATCTCGACGACCATCTCCGCAACCCTGTCCGAGGCATGCCTGCTGCTGAAGATATCCTGTATTTCTCTGTAAGAATCCATCAGCCCGGCCTTATGCCTGCTATCTGTCAGAATCTTTCGCAGTTCCGCCATGATATTCGGAAGTGTCACCTGCCCCTGCAGGAACTCCCTCACCACCTCTCTGTCGGCCAGGATATTGGCAAGAGTCATAAACCTGGCATGGATAAGCAGCCTGCCGATCAACTGCGTCAGCAGCGATACCTTGTAGATGACCACGATCGGCAGATTAAGGAGCACTGCCTGCAGCGTTGCAGTCCCCGAGGCCAGCACGGCACAGTCAGAGGCCGCCATAACCTCAAGCGATCTGCCCTGGTTTATCATGACCCCACGCTTTCTTAAGGGCTCAAGCAGGGCCTCATATTTTCCCAGGTCAGTATTGGGGGCAAAAGGGATGCAGAACTGAAAGTCCCTGAACTCAGAACTGAAGACCTCCATCAGCGCTGCAAGGACCGGGAGCAGTCTGTCGATTTCATGGGTCCTGCTGCCGGGCAGCAAGGAAAGGAGTGGACGGGCCGGATCGAGCCCGAGTGCCTGCTTTTGCCTGCTATTGTCTGCCGCCATCCCCCGGATTCCATCCCCACGAATTTCATCATTGACCGGATGCCCCACAAACTCACACTCCAGCCCGGTCTCCCGGTAGATGTCCACCTCAAACGGCAATATTACGGCCATCCGGTCAACAAGCCGCGCAATCCGGTAAATCCGGTTTCTCCGCCAGGCCCAGACCTGGGGACTGACGTAGTAGAGGACCTTGATATTGAGCTGTTTTGCTTTCGCAGCCAACCGGAGATTGAAATCAGGATAATCGATCAGGACAAGGACTGAAGGCTTTTCTTCCTGTAATGCGGCCACGGCTTTCTGAAAGGATTTTCTGAGCTCCCTGAGCGCCGATAGCGCTTCGGCAAGCCCAAAGGCGCTCGCGATTCCGGCCACCAGCCTGACCCCGGCCGCCTGCATACGCAGGCCGCCTATGCCGATTATCTGAAGCTCAGGAATTTTTTTTCTGAGTGACGCAGCAAGCAGGGCGCCGTAGAGCTCTCCCGAGGTTTCTCCGGCGACAATCATGACCGTATCAGGCATGATTGATGATTTCAGCTATCTCCCTGATCGAGGATTCTTCAAGCTCCGGATAGACCGGCAACGAGAGGACTTTCTCTGCCGCTTCTTCGGCCACCGGAAGGTCGCCCTTCTTGTATCCCAGGACGCTGACCGCCTCCTGGAGATGGACCGGCACCGGATAATAGACGACTGAAGAAGCACCCTTGTCATGGAGAATCTTCTGCAGCCCCACCCGGTTATTGCTTCTGATCGTGTATTGATGATAGACATGCCTGCATCCGGCCCGCTCCACCGGAAGTTCAACCTTGCCCGACAAGAGGCTGTTATAGAGAGCTGCCTTCTGCCTCCTCAGCTCATTATAGTGGTCGATGCGCCCAAACTTGACCAGGAGGATCGCAGCCTGAATTTCATCCAGTCTGCTGTTGAACCCGACACATTCATGCCGGTACATACCTTTTGAGCCATGGTTCCTCAGCTTGCGGACATCCTCTGTCACAGCGGGATCCTTCAGCAGAATCATGCCGCCGTCTCCATACGCCCCGAGGTTCTTGCTGGGATAAAAACTGAAGCAGCCTGCGTCTCCGAAACTTCCGGTCTTCCTGCCGTTATATTCAGCACCGAAAGACTGGGCGCAGTCCTCGATCACCTTAAGAGCATATTTTTTTGCCAGGGCATTAATCCTGTCCATATCAGCCGGGTGGCCGAATATATGCACCGGCAGAATAGCCCTGGTCCTCTCGGTAATCTTTTTTTCGATCTCAACCGGGTCTATATTCATGGTGTCAGGCTCTATATCTACAAAAACAGGGGTAGCCCCGGTATACATGATCGCCTCTGCCGTGGCAAAAAAAGTAAAGGGTGTCGTGATGACCTCGTCACCTTCACCAATGCCGAGCGCTTCCACTGCAAGGTGGAGCGCATCCGTACCTGAAGCAACACCAAGGGCTGCAGGCATCCCATGATAGGCAGCTATCTGCCGCTCGAGTTCCATAACCTTCGGACCAAGAATATACTGGGAACTCTCGAGAACTTCCGTAATTGCTGCGCAGATTTCATCCTTTATGTCATGGAACTGCTGTTTGAGATCAACCATCGGTATCATAATAAACCATCTCCATTCACAATCATAATCACTGCCCGTTTCTCAGCAGATCGGTAATTTTCAACGCCACGTCCAGAGCATTCATCGCCTCGATGCCCGATACTCCCGGCCTCTTTCTGTTCCTGACACAATAAACAAAATCATGCAATTCTTCCTTGAGCGGCTCCCGGGTTTCAGGCCGGGTGACCTCGGATACTATTTCTTTTCCCTGTCTCCAGGAGCGGCTGACCTCCTGCTTCTGATAATCGATTGCGATAATGGCGTCCTTCTGGAACACCTTCAGGGTGCGCACCTTTTCAGGTGAAAGCCTGCTGGCAGTGATCAACGCCCGTGTCCCATTTTCAAATTCAAGCCACGCCTTGGCCAGATCAATCATGTCCGTGATCATGCTCTTGCCGAAGGCCCGAATATCGGTCAACCGCGAGTTGACGAGACTCAGGACAATATCGATATCATGAATCATCAGGTCGAGTGTCACATCTACATCATCAGCCCTGCCCATAAACGGCGACAGGCGTTCCGACTCGATAAAGCGGGGTTCGGCGATCATCCCCGCTGCTGCAATAATGCCCGGGTTATACCGCTCCAGATGCCCGACCTGGAGGATCAAATTCCTCTCGGCCGCAGCCGCGACAACAGCCTTTGCCTGTCCGATATCAGCCGTTATGGGCTTCTCGATGAGAAGGTCCCTGCCTGCGGCGATGCAGTCCATGGCTATGGCATGATGCGTCGTCGTCGGCGTGACAATGCTGACCGCATCACACTGCCCGAGCATCTCTTTATAACTGGTATAAGGCCGGCAGCTGTATGTCTGCGCTATCTCCCCGGCGGCCGTTTCATTGATATCAGAAACACCGACGAGTTCGACCCCCTCTATACCGGAAAAAATCCTTGCATGGTGTCTTCCGAGATATCCGACACCAATCACTCCAACCCGAAGCGCCACGCTGTCTCCTGAGATTATTTTTTAGGATATTTTGCACTATTAAAGGGCTTTTCAGCAAGAATAAACCGGGAGAAAGCAGCTGAGACACTGAAATCCCGCAGGGAGAGGTTAGGGGAACTACCCGGAGAAGAACCCGCATACAAAGATTCAGGACACAAAGAAAGGTGGGCTTGTAGGTCCCCTCTACCACCGGTCTCTTAAGAGATTAATCATCTCACAATGCGTTAATACTACGCTGTTGCCTGAGACGCCGAGTAAAGAGGAGCAAGACCACCTTTTTACAACCTTTGCTTCATGCTTACTCCTTGATTACAAGGTACTCCTTTTTCAATCCCTTGTCAAGCGGTTTTACCGTAGCGGGTTGCGCTGCTTCTTTTGCTGAGGGATTGATGCAGGGCGATGCTCATCGGCCCTGCCCCTGTGATACACTAACCCATGCCTGATATCATCAGAATAGTGCTGACCTTTGTTCTGATCCTCACCCTGCTCAGGAAAAAGGTCCCGGTAGGATACGTCATGCTGATCGCCTCTGCCGCGCTTATGCTTTTATACCGGATGGATCTGGCCGCAGCAGCGGATGCCGGACAGAAAGCGCTCACAGGCAGGGTCACCTTAACCCTTTGGCTCTCACTTTCGCTCATCAGGGTCTTCGAGCTGATCCTACGGGAAAACAGTGTGCTATCGGCCATGATGTCTGCGGTGAAAACATATGTGAGAAACAGAAAGGCGGTTGTCATATCCATGCCGCTGCTGATCGGGATGCTCCCTTCACTTGGCGGCGCCTACTTCTCGGCGCCCATGGTCAAGGAAGCCACCTCGGGGCTGCATATGTCCAGTGAGGAAAAGGCCTATATCAACTACTGGTTCAGACATCCCTGGGAGTATGTGCTGCCGCTCTATCCGGGCATACTGCTGGCTTCCGCAATTTCAGGCATACCACTTTACAGCTTTGTCGCTGCAAACATTTCCTATGCCCTTGTGCTCTTCTGCATAGGTTTTGTTTACAGCATGCGCAATCTAGGGAAGCGTGCAGATTCTCCCGGCACGGCAGTTCAGGCCTCAGTAAGGACTGAAGCCGGGCGTACCCTGGCCCTACTGAGTTTCGTGCCGGTCCTCGCGGTACTGCTCCTGGTCGTCGTGCTGCGGATGGACCTGCATTACGCCCTTCTGACCATGATCATCCCGCTTTTCATTATATTCAAACACAGCCTCTCCGATATCTGGAGGATTATACGCCACGGGTTTGCCCTTGATGTTGTCTTCCTGATACTCGGCATCATGCTCTTCAAAGAAACAATGGCGGCTACGGGATCGGTCCGGAATCTGAGTATATTGTTTGTTGACAACGGAATCCCCATCCTGCCGATCGTCTGTCTCCTGCCGTTTCTGACCGGATTGCTGACCGGGCTGACCGTCGGATTTGTCGGGAGCACCTTCCCCCTGCTCATCAGCATATCCGGAGGTGCTTCACTGCCGGTCATGTCCATGGCCTTTGCAGCAGGGTTTATCGGGGTCCTGATTTCTCCGGTCCATCTCTGTCTGGTGCTGACCAGGGAGTATTTCAAGGCAGATATGTGGGGGGTTTACAAAAAGATAATTCCCTCAAGCGTCTATATTTTTCTTGCTGCCTTCATTCAGTATATGCTGCTCGGATAACCAGAAAGTCTATTCCTTTTCCCTGCGTATATCCGCCCCGAGCAGCTGGAGCTTCTCTTCGATCTTTTCGTAGCCACGGTCGAGATGATAGATCCTGTGCACCGTTGTCTGCCCTTCAGCCGCAAGCGCAGCAACAATAAGAGAGGCAGACGCGCGAAGGTCGGTGGCCATCAGCGGTGCACCCTTCAGCTGGGGAATCCCCCTGATCGTGGCCGTACCGCCATCGATCGTAATGTCTGCACCCATTCTGCGGAGCTCGGCTACATGCATGAACCGGTTCTCAAATATTTTTTCGGATATAACCGAAGTGCCGTCTGCCATGCACAGCATAGCCATGAACTGCGCCTGCATATCAGTCGGAAATCCCGGATACGGCATGGTCTTGGCATTTACGGCAAAAGACCTCTCCGGGCCGATCACCCTGATGCCGTCCCGAACTTTTTTGAATCTGATCCCGCTGTCTTTCAGTTTATTGATAAGGGCATCGAGATGGTCCGGCCTGCATTTTTTTATCGTAATATCCCCGCCGGTTATTCCGGCAATCGTCATAAACGTACCGGCCTCAATGCGGTCCGGGATAATCGTGTAGTCCATCGGCTCAAGCCGCCTGACCCCCTCGATCTCGATCAGACTTTCGCCTGCGCCTTTGATCTTCGCACCCATCGATATCAGGGCGTTCGCCAGATCAGTCACCTCCGGCTCCCGGGCTGCATTCTCGATAATCGTCCTGCCCTCGGCCAGCGCCGCGGCCATCATGATATTCTCGGTCCCGGTCACCGTCGGGGTATCAAAATTTATGGAGGCACCCTTCAGCCGCTTTGCCTTTGCCAGCACATAGCCGGACTCGAGCTTGATGGTGGCGCCCATTTTTTTTAGCCCCATGAGGTGCAGGTTAATAGGCCTGGCGCCTATGGCGCACCCGCCCGGCAGCGAAACCTTTGCCTTGCCGAGCCTTGCCAGCAGCGGCCCGAGAATGAGGACTGACGCCCGCATCGTGCTGACAAGATCATAGGGCGCCTCAAAATTTCCGATCATGGTACAGTCCAGGAGCGCCGTGCTGTCTTCGAGATGAAAGCCCGCTCCAAGGTTGGCGATCAGTCGTCCCATGGTGCTGACATCCCGCAACTGCGGGACGTTCCTGATTTGATGCTCACCTTCTGCGAGGATAGATGCAGCCATAATCGGCAGGGCCGCATTCTTAGCCCCGCTGATCTCGACCGTCCCCACCAGCCTCTTTCCGCCATTAATTACCAGTTTATCCATAGTACGCCTCCGCGTGCAGCAATGAGGTATTGTAATCGCATCGCACCGCAAAAAGGAATATGTCCTGCAGGTGATCCGGGGATGCGTTCCAAATAGAATGTTTTCCTGATCCTGTGGTATATTTTTAGATATGATCAAAGATCTCAGAATTCACGGCAGCATCGGCAATATTGATTATTTCGCCTTCGTGGCCGGGCCCAGCACGTACAATTCATACTTTTATGAAGAGGAAGAATCCCGGACACGGTTTTTCTCCCGCGGCAATGAATTTTCGATTACGGAAACTCATCTGATGTACCGGGGGACCGGCGGCAGTTTCTGCGAATATATGTTCGGGGTCGAAAAACCGATCAAGGACATGGAGAAGACCGACCTGCTGAACCGTCTTATTATGTTCGGAGCCTTTCTGGATGACAAAGAGCAGGTGGTTTTTACAAACAACACCGATGGCATCGAGACCTTTTCGCGGCTTTTTCTCCAGGGGCACGCAGTCACCAACTATTATTTCATCGTCTCTTCAGAATTCGGAGGGGATTACCGGAAACGCCAGCGCCAGATCCTCAAGTCAGTCGGAAAATTTCTCAAGAGGACAAACCTCCTGGCTGACGAACGCGACACTGACCTGCTCGGCAGTTTTTGTGCTGAATTAAAGGAAGACCGCTCTATCGTCTTTATCTTCAAGCTGATCAACAGGGCCAATCTGGAATACTACGAGACCTACCGTGAGATGTATGCAAGAAACAGGGAGCTCGGCCCCGGCGATGAGACCCTCCTCGAAAAAATCGTTCTCAAAAACAATATCGACCGTTACCAGCAGGAGCGGATGAAGATCGATATCATGTACCGCCACCAGGAAAACAGGGTCGTGGTAGACGCTTATCGCGACATCCTGCTTAAAGGCATGGCGCGGGATACCCTGCACGGGTCTGAATATGCGCGGCTGAACCGCCTCAGGACCCTGAGCATCAGAAATAATATCCCGAGCGTTCTTTTTGATACGCTTGATGAGCTATTGCTGAAGGGCAAGAAGATTCAGGAAATCGAGGAGCAGGACTATCTCAAGGAAGTCCGGGCAGTACTCGAAAACCTTTTTTTCAAAGATCCGACACTCAAACAGCATATTATCAAGGATGACATTGTCAGGCTGATCAAGGCCAAACACACTGCTTATTCACAGAACGACCGCGGTTTTGAGCAGGTCCTGCTCGACATCGGCAAGGCCTGCGATGAGATATCCCGTGAAACTGATGATTTCAGCATCTTTGAGGAACTGAGCTCGATCATAACCTACTTTGACCGTTACGACAATGTCCATGCGGTCCTCAGCCAGTTGGCCTTCATGAAGCAGATCGATTTCAGGGAAGAGTCCCTCCGCAGCCTGGTCGGCAACAAGAAGGCCTTTGATGAACTGGACCCGGTTCTTTTCAAAGCAGTCTTTGCCCGCGATCTGCTCGCCAATAAATATATTACGAGCTACGGCAGGATGAAGATCCGCCAGATTCTCGATGGCATAGACAACATTCAGCAGGGGGAGGCCTCCCTGAAAGACGTGATCACCTCGTTGAAGAACCTCAACAGCGAAGAGCGGCTTTACCACGAAACACATGCAGCGCTGAAGGAGCGCATGAGAAGCTTCTTCCCCGGGCTCGAGATGAAAGAGGTGAGAGAAAAAATACGCGCAGATATCATGACAGAACTGGCTGACCGCGGGATCACCGGGAAGCTGCCTGAAAGACTCTTCGAAAAAGTATTCATTGATCTCAGAAAAGAATCGGTCTATCTCAACCAGATCCTGCCTGAGGTGATTCAGAAGAAAGACTCGGCCCTCAGAGAAGACTTTCTCGACAATAGCGGTCTGGACCGGTTCTATATTGAATCGCTCGAGAAGGAATATTTTGAAGAGAAAGGGCTTGACGCGGCAATACTGGAAGCGCTGCGGGATGCTAAAGAAGCGGTAAAAAGTGGAGGCGACGAGCGGATTTGAACCGCTGCATAAAGGTTTTGCAGACCTCCCCCTTAGCCACTTGGGTACGTCGCCACTTGAAAAGTCAAAAAAATGGAGCGGGAAACGGGATTCGAACCCGCGACCCCAACCTTGGCAAGGTTGTGCTCTACCACTGAGCTATTCCCGCATCGTAACTTCATAAGGACACATACTGAAAACAACCGGTCCTTAACTTCTTACTGCAACATGAGTTATAATTATAATTCAAAACCAAAAAATTTGACAAGTGATTTTTACTATTATGCACCCTGACTTCGATACATTTAAAACATTAGCTGAAAAAGGCAACCTCATCCCGGTCTATAAAGAGATCCTGGCTGACGCGGACACGCCAGTAACCGCCTACCTGAAGGTCGGCGGATCGCCGTCGTTCCTTCTGGAAAGTGTCGAAGGCGGCGAGAAATGGGCCCGATATTCATTCATCGGCTCGCGGCCATCGCGCATCATCAAGGGCAAGGGCCGAACGGTTTCGATTATCAACGGGGCACAGGCCCCCCAGGTGATCACTTCGGACGACCCGATGAGTCTGGTACAGGAAGAAATCTCCCGCTACCGTCCGGTAGAGATTGCAGGACTGCCGCGCTTTTTCGGCGGGCTCGTCGGGTATATCGGCTATGACATGGTGCGCTATTTCGAGACGATCGATCTGAAGGAAAAACAGGGTCTTAACCTCCCTGACTTTTTCCTGATGGTGACTGATACCATGCTGATCTTCGACAACCTCAGGCAGAAGATCAAGGTGATATCGAATGCACATATTGCCGGGCAGACCCCTGAAGAAGCCTATCAGGAGGCAACAGAAAAAATAAATTCGCTCATCGAGCAGTTGCGGACACCGCTGGCAATGAACGACCATTCAGGGGCCCAAAAGGAAGAGGGGCTTGATTCCAATCAGACAAAAGAAGACTTCATGTCTTCTGTCGAAGCAGCAAAAGAGTATATTGGGGCAGGTGACATCTTTCAGGTCGTACTCTCGCAACGCTTCTCCCGGCCCTCGACAGCAGACCCTTTTAATATCTACCGAGC
>PNOC01000023.1 GCA_013824615.1 Thermodesulfovibrio sp. | reverse complement strand
AATCGTCCTTCGGGCATTGCCTGCCAGCTCGATATCAACAATTTCTACCGCCAGCTGTCCGGAAATCGGCTCAGCCAGTTCTGATAATCTCTCTTTTACCGTTGCCATATCTATAAAACAAAAGAGTGGGATCGCCCACTCTTTATAACAGGAAACTCAAAATCAGTTAGTGTTGTACTTTATCAGAAAAAACAGTAAAAAATCAATACCTTTCTCCCGTGATGCAGCATCCGTCCTGCCGCGAGTATGGTATAATAACACGCTATGAACAGCTGTGACAGCGAGCCTGAAACGTGAAGATGCAGAAGCAGACTCTTCTGCTCAAAAAGGGAAATGAGGCCCTGGCCGAAGCGGCACTCAGTGCCGGCTGCCGGTTTTATGCCGGGTATCCTATCACGCCGCAGAATGAAATTCCCGAATATATGTCCCGCAAAATGGCTCTGGCCGGTGGCGTATTTATACAGGCAGAGAGTGAACTGGCCTCGATTAATATGGTTTTTGGGGCTGCGGCTGCAGGCGTCAGGGCCATGACTTCCTCCAGCGGTCCCGGTATCAGCCTGATGCAGGAAGGCATCTCCTTTCTCGCCATGGCTGAACTGCCTTCGGTCATTGTCAATGTTCAGAGAGGCGGACCCGGACTTGGAAATATTACGGCAAGCCAGGGAGACTACCATCAGGCTGTCAGGGGCGGTGGTCATGGCGATTACCGCTGCATGGTCTATTCACCTTTTAATGTTCAGGAAATGTGGGACCTCACCATGCTCGCTTTTGACAGGGCTGATCTGTACCGCACACCGGTCATTATTCTCAGCGATGGGGTCATCGGACAGATGATGGAACCTTTCATGCCCTGGCCGTATATAAAGGCCAGGCTCCCTGAAAAAAACTGGACGCTTGGCGGTTGCCGGCGCAGGGTCCCCAGAGTCATTAAAACGCTTTTCATGGGACAGGGGGAGCTGGAGGCCAGGAACAATGCCCTCATAGCAAAATACGATACTATACGGCAGCGAGAGGTTTTGTTCGATACCCATCAAACCCGCGATGCTGACATGGTCGTTGTTGCCTCAGGCATTGCCGCACGCATAACCCTTTCGGCCATAAAAGAGCTCAGGGCCGCCGGCAGAAAAATCGGGCTTTTCAGGCCGATAACCCTCTTCCCTTTTCCTGACAGGGCACTGGCCCGGATGGCCCCGGGGAAAACAATAATGGTCGTAGAAATGAATGCGGGGCAGATGGTGGATGATGTGAGGCTGGCCGTCAATGGCAAAGCAGAGGTGCTCTTTTATGGCCGGCCGGGTGGTGTGGTTTTCACACCGGAAGATGTACAGCACCAGCTCCAGGCAGCCTATCGAAAACATCTCAGAAAGAGGAAGTCGCTTCCGTAACTTCGACGGGCCCAATACATGATCAGAATACTTATTGCAGATGATCATACCATCGTCCGGGAGGGTCTCAAACAGATTCTGGCCGAGACTGCGGACATGGTTGTAGCCGATGAGGCGGTAAACGGGCTTGACGTGGCCGACAAGACAGCAAAACAGCGCTTCGACATCGTGCTGCTCGATATCTCCATGCCCGGCAGAAACGGACTGGATGTTTTAAAACAACTGAGGGCTGAACATCCCGGCCTTCCGGTGCTTATACTGAGCATGTACTCTGAAGAACAATACGCCATGAGGGCGCTCAGGGCTGGCGCAGCAGGATACCTGACAAAGGACAGCGCCTCTGATGAGCTGATTCTTGCAATAAGAAAAATCTCCTCAGGCAAGAAATATCTGGGGCCTTCCCTTGCGGAGAAACTGGCCGTCTATCTGGAACATGGGGAAGACAAACCGCTGCATGAAGCCTTGTCCGACAGGGAGTATCAGGTGATGTGTATGATCGCCTCAGGCAAGGCGGTAAAGGAAATAGGGGAAGAACTGAACCTGAGCGTTAAAACAATCAGCACCTACCGTGCGCGCATACTCGACAAAATGCGGATGAAAACCAACGCCGCCCTCACCCACTACGTGATTCATAACAAATTGGTTGAATAAGGCCTCCCCCCGCTTCCCGCAGGGCATATACTTATTTCTTGAGATGCTTGGCCTCGTCCCATAAGGCGTCCATCTCTGCAAGAGTCATGTCGGCGAGATTTCTGCCCTGCTGTTTTGCCGACATCTCAATATGGCGAAAGCGGAAAATGAACTTGCTGATCGTCTTTCTGAGGGCCTCTTCAGGATTCAGTCCGATGAACCTGGAGATATTGACCAGCATAAACAGCACATCACCCAGCTCTTCCTCGGTCTCATCCTTATCAGTACCGTTGAAGGCAGTCTTAAATTCATCAATCTCTTCGTCAAGCTTTCCGATCAGATCCTCTTTGCATTCCCAGTCAAAGCCGATCTTCGAGGCCCGGGACTGCAGCTTCTGAGCCTGAAGCAGTGCCGGAAGAGCGGCGGGAACGCCCTCAAGAATCGAATCTCTCTGTTTCCCCTCCCTCTTCTTATGGTCGTCCCACTTTAGCAGCACCTCCGCTGAAGTCCTGACCTTCTCATCCCCGAAGACATGGGGATGACGACTGATCATTTTTCCAGCAATCCCGCTTATCACATCAGACAGCGTAAACGCTCCCTGTTCAGAGGCAATCTGGCACTGAAAGACGATCTGGAAAAGCAGATCGCCCAACTCCTCCCTGAGGGCCTCGGGGTTCCGGCTGTCAATAGCCTCAAGCACTTCATAGGCCTCTTCGACAATAAACGGCTTGAGGGATTCCCGCGTCTGCTCTTTGTCCCACGGGCAACCCTGACTGCCCCTCAGTGTTGCCATTATCCTTACCAGTTCGCCCATGTTCATCGGGATATATATTAGGAATTAACTCTTCCAATGTCAAACAGCGTGACAACAACAGCGTAACAGCAATAAAGTCGAATTCGGCATGGGGACAGAATCCCGGGGCTGTGTCATAATAATACATGACTGACGCCCTTTACATTCACCTCCCGTTCTGTGCCAGGAAATGCCTCTATTGTGACTTTCTCTCTGTTCCATTCTCTGCAGCCAGGGCAGAGCAGTATGTCGTTGCCGTATGCACTGAGCTTTCCATGAAAAAAAAACTGTTTGAATCCCTTAGTACTCTGTATATCGGTGGCGGAACTCCGACCCTGTTGGGACTGGAACGCCTGGTGCGCCTCTTCCGCTGCCTCAGGGACACCTGTGGCCTTAGCCCTGATACAGAAATAACGCTAGAGGCTAATCCCGGAACAGTCAGCAGTGACCTGCTCGATGCCCTCCGGTCTCTGGGTGTGAACAGATTAAGTATCGGGGTCCAATCCTTTCAGGATAGTGAGCTTAAAGTGCTCGGCAGGATTCATAACTCGGCTGAAGCTGCGTGCGCCATTGCAGAAGCCAGCGCTTCAGGGTTCAGTAATATCTCTCTCGATCTCATGTACGGTATCCCTGGTCAGACAATGGCATCATGGAAAGATACTTTGTCGCAGGCGGTCAGTCTGGGGCCGACCCATATCTCGGCCTATGAACTGACGCCGGAGAAGGAAACACCTCTTTTCGGGATGCTGTCCTCAGGGAAACTGAGTCTTCCGCATGAGGACCTGGTACTCGATATGTACGGGTTCGCTATTGATTTTCTTGGGGAGCACGGGTACAGGCACTATGAAATATCTAACTTTGCCCGACCCGGCAGAGAGTGCCGGCATAATCTGAACTATTGGGACCGGGGGGATTATGCCGGTGTCGGGGCCGGAGCTCATTCATTTGTCAACGGAATCCGGGCATACAACAGCAGCGACCTGGAACATTACATAGAAGAACTCCATTTCCGTTGCCTGCCCCAGAAAGAGGAGCAGGCCCTTACCAGAGCAGAAGCATCCAGAGAACATATTTTCCTGGGGCTCAGGAAGACCGAAGGAATCCTGATGACAAGCCCGGTTTTCTCGGTTTTTCACCTGCATGAGGCAGCCTCCGGCCTTCTTGAAAAAGGCTATCTCAAAACATGCGGGGAATACCTGTCACTTACCAGACGCGGACTGGTTGTATCGAATATGGTGATCGGAAAACTGCTGGACAACCTCGGACTTTAACTTCCACCCTGAAGTTTTTTAAGCAGCCAGGCCATGTTCTGCCCGAGATCCCGGAAGGTTTTCATACCCTCCTCATCATTCAGTATTTCTCCGGGGGTCCTCCCGATGCCGATGTTCCAGTAGGAAGAACCCGGAATAATCATGCTGCTGATGCCGAAGAAGAGGTTGATATTCTGATAGACATTCACTGCCCCCGCCCGCCGGGCAGCGACTACCGCAGCCCCGACCTTGCGGGAAAAAAGATTGCTGTTCGCCCGCGACACAAGGCCGGCGCGGTCAATCAGAGCCTTCACCTCGGTAGAAACATTGGCAAAATACGTGGGGGAACCAATAATGATGCCGTCTGCAGCCACCATCTTTTCAACAAAGCTGTTGAGGTCGTCCTGCTGTATGCAGCGGTTGTCCTTGGTCTCAAAACACTTAAAGCAGGCCCGGCAGCCCCGAATATTCGAACTGCCCAGCTGCAGCAGTTCAGTAGAAATGCCCTCCTTCTGCAGCTCTTCAAAAACAGTTTTGATCGCGTGGGACGTGTTGCCTTCTTTGCGCGGACTACCATTCAAGCCGATAACGTTCATGATATTATTCTCCCGATGAATAAAATAATTTGACTATAACACAAACAGCAGGGGCTATACAGCAGAATCAGGCCTTGCCGCTCCGGGGTACGAGCCTGCTGAGATCAATACCGATGGTCGCCGCTGCCTGTTTCCACCGGTTCTCCAGGGGAAGATTAAAGATCAGGTCAATATCCAGCGGAGCCACCAGCCAGCTGTCTGTTATCAATTCATCCTCGAGCTGGTTGGCAGTCCAGCCGGCAAAGCCAAGGGCGAAGAAGTACTGCTTAGGGCCTCTTCCCGCTGCGATATCATGCAGTATTTCCTTGGAGGCTGTTACCGCAATATTCCTGCTGATCTTCATGGGTCCATACTTTGCGTCAAAGGGTGCATAGATGACATATCCCTGCTCCGGCCTTACCGGGCCGCCATAATGAATAGGCAGATCGACCACGGAAGCCTTGAGGTCAAACGCATTCAGCAGCGGAACAAAACTCTTCATCAGCACGCGGTTGAGAATAATGCCGAAGGCCCCCTCCTCCGAATGCTCGCAGATCAGGATAACCGTATGCCTGAAATTAACATCCTCCAGCCCCGGAACTGCAATCAGAAGTTTTCCCGACAGTTTTTTTATATTCATTTCTTTAATATATAGCACTCTTCACTTGCAATGTATAGCCTTCATCGCGTAATATTTTGCCACATGAACAGTGAACAGCCCCTGCATCTTATCGACACGCACTGCCACCTGGAAATGATTCAGTTCGACGAGGACCGGGACGAAATGATCCGCCGGGCACGGGCAGCCGGTATCGGCACGATGATCACTATCGGTTCGGACCTGGAAGCTACCGCAAAAGCTGTTACTCTTGCAGAGAACGATGGGAGCATATTTGCCTCGGTCGGTGTCCATCCGCATGAGGCAAAGCTTGTCGATGCAGATGCCCTCAATAAGCTCAAAGAATGGACTTCGCATCCCAAGGTAGTCGCCATTGGAGAAACCGGTCTTGACTATCACTACGACCACTCACCGCGCGATCTCCAGCGGGACATCTTCAGAAAACATCTCGAACTTGCGGCAGAGACAGGCCTCCCGGCTATTATTCACTGCAGGGAGGCCTGGGACGACACGATCAGGATACTGAAGGAGTCGGGAAACAGCCGTGGCGTTATGCACTGTTTTTCCGGGGACAGAAAAATGGCTGCAGAGGTAATATCGCTTGGATATCATATATCGGTGGCCGGACCGGTGACGTTCAAGAAAGCGGTTGATCTTAAAGAGGTCGCCCGACTGGTACCCGACGAATATCTGCTGCTTGAGACTGATTCACCCTACCTGGCCCCCGAGCCCTGCCGTGGTAAAAGGAATGAACCGGCCTTTCTCCTCCATACCGCGCGCTATATTGCCGGACTGCGGGGTATCAGCCTGGAAGACCTTGCCCGCATTACTACGCTCAATGCCAGGCGCCTCTTCAGCATAGGGCCGGTCAGTGCAGACGCTGAAATAGCGTACAGAATACGCGACAGTCTCTACCTGAATATAACCAACCGCTGCACCAATGCGTGCACCTTCTGCGTCAAGTTTCAGACCGACTATGTGAAGGGGCATAAGCTCCGCCTTGACCACGAACCGTCTGCCGATGAAATACGAACGGCAATCGGGGATCCTTCACTTTATAGGGAAGTCGTCTTTTGCGGGTACGGAGAACCTCTGAGCCGTCTGGATATTGTCAGAGAAATAGCTGCATGGGTCAAGCAGCAGCGCGGTCGGGTGAGAATTAATACCAACGGGCAGGGGAACCTTATTCATAAACGAAAGATACTGCCGGAACTTCGGGGGCTTGTCGACAGCATTTCAATAAGTCTGGACGCTCAGGATGAGGAGACCTACGTGAAAATATGCAGGCCGGTATTTCCTGATGCTTTTCAGGAAATCCTTCAGTTTATCCGCGAGGCAAAGGAAGTGATCCCCGAGGTCAGAGTAACCGTTGTGGCTCTGGAGGGTGTTGACATTGAAAAATGCAGGTCGATCGCAGAAAAACTGGGCGTCGGGTTTACGGTAAGGACACTCGACGTCGTGGGCTGAAACTTCTTATCCAGACAAGAAAAGCCTTGACCACAGAGGGATCAAACTGGGTACCGGAACAACGTTCTATTTCCTTCACCGCTGCCTCCTGTGAGAGCATCTTCCGATAGGGCCTGTCAGAGGTCATGGCATCATAAGCATCAGCCACCGAAAGTATCCTGGCCATAAGAGGGATCTCCTCATGTTTCAGTCCATAGAGGCCCTTCTGCCCGTCCCAGTGTTCGTGGTGATATTTAATGCTCAGTATAATATCTTTGAACTGCTTCAGTTCCACGAGTATTTCGGCTCCCAGTCCCGGATGGCGCTGTATCTCTGTCCATTCTGCTTCATCAAGTCCTTCGTTTTTGTTCAGGATCTCCTTGGGTGTAGCTATTTTGCCGATGTCGTGAAGTAAGGCACAAATCTTCAGCTTTTCGACAATATCATCCGGCTGCCCCATGACTTTTCCTATCCCCACGGCGTACTCGGTGACACGTTCGGTATGCCCGGCTGTCCAGCAGGAAGACGCCTCGAGCGCCTTGACCAGTGACCGGATAGCCCCGACGAGCAGCGATTCAAGTTCTGCATAGAGCAGGGCATTTTCGATTGCAAGGCCGGCCTGCGAGGAAATGGCCATCAACAGCTTTGAGTCGCTCGAAAAAAACTCCTCGTCAGCCTCCTTGTCGGCAACCACCAGCGCCCCGACAACACGGGTCTTGCCGATAAGCGGGCAGACCATGAGAGACCGGTGGGCAGGCAGGTAATTCCGGTGTTCTGTATCCGCCAGGCGGCAAAAGGCAGACGGTTTTTTTGCCTGAATGACCTTCCAGAGGATTTCTTCGTCCCGGGGAAATTCCCGTGAGTTGTCCCAGTCTCCCCGGGAGGTCCTGGTCAACAGTTTGTCGGCATTCTCGTCCATACACAGCACCGCCGCAGTCTTTACCCCGATCGAGGTAACAGCTTCGTCCGCTATCCTGGAGCAGATATCCTCAATACTCATACAGGAAAAAACTTCCGAGAGCCGGTAGAGGAGTGAGAGTTCTTCGTACGCGTGCGACAACTCCTGAACAGTCAGGGAAAGATCGCTTTCAGGACTTGTCATTGCCCAGCGTTTCTTGAACCATCTCAAGCAGCATCTTCGGACTAAAGGGTTTTGTAATGTACCGCTCGACGCCTATCTGTCTGCCCAGCTGCTCGTCGGCGTCCTGACCCTTGGCCGTAAGCATGAAAACAGGAATCTGTTTCAGGGTCTCATCCTGTTTCAGCATCCGGCAGATATCAATGCCGCTGACCTCAGGCATCATCCAGTCAAGAATCACCAGGTCCGGCAACTCCCGGCGGATGACCTCCATGGCGGTACTGCTCTCCCGTATTGTCACCACCTCGAGTGCTGCTTTTTTTAACTTGTCCTCGATCATCATCAGGATAAAAGGCTCATCGTCTATGACAATGACTTTGCTCATAAGGTCCCTCTGTCAGGCAGATAAAGCGTTACTTCTGTGCCCGTGCCGAATGTGCTCCGAATATCCATAGTACCCCCGTGAAGCCTGATAATTTCATTACAGAGAAAAAGCCCGAGACCGGTTCCTTTAATCTTTTCTCCGTGCCGGCCCCTGTAAAAACGCTCTTTCAGATGCGGCATATCTTCAGCAGATATACCCCAGCCGTTGTCCTTCACCGTGATTACAATACCATTGTCGCTCTTTTTTGCCGTTACTGCCACCAGACAGCCACTATCCGAGTACATCAGGGAATTATCGATAACATTGAGCAGCACCTGCTTCAGTTTTGAACCGTCTGCGGTAAACGTCTTTATCCCCTGCACCTCACAGCGAATAGAGGCGTTTTTCTTTTTGCAGGATGATTCAAGAGACACCTGGAGTTCCTCAAATATGGCGGCAACATCAAGGACCTCGGGACGCAGCGTCTCCATCCCGCTTTCAATCCTCGCAATGCTCAGAAGATCAGAAACCATATCAGAAAGACGCATGCCTTCGCTCAGGATTGTCTGCAGATACAGCTTGTCCTTCTGCGCGTCGAGGTCTCCCTCCAGAATCATCTCGGTCATGCCGACAATGGCAGAAAGAGGGGTCCTGAATTCATGAGAAACAGAGCGGATAATATCGGTCTTCATCCGGTCAATCTCTTTCTCTCTGCTGATATCCCTGATAAGACAGACCACCCCGGTAACCGCCCCTCCGGCGTCGAGCACCGGGGTCCCGGTGATAAGAACAGATAGCTGAGCCCCTGCAGCGGTCGTCATGAGAACGCCCCGGTTGATAGACTCCCCGGACAGAGCAGACTCCAGACATTCGCCGAAAGCAATCCTCAGGTCCAGGTTTTCCCTGGTATAGCGCAGTGCATCACAGACAGTCAGGCCAACGGCCTCGTCAGCGCTCATGGCAGTCATCTCCTCAAAGGCCCTGTTAATCGCAATAATTCTGCCCTGCGTATCAACAGTAACAATGCCGTCCACAACGCTCTGTATTATGGTAGTGGCAATCCCCTTTTCACTGATAGACCGCACATAGGAGTCGTAGCGCTCCAGTGAAACAGCCAGCATATTAGCAATGATCCTCAGAAAATGAAGCTCTTCATCCCTGAAATCCCTGGTCCGCCGATAATAAAGCGTAAAGACACCAACCGTCTTCTCGCCGATATGCATGGGGACTGCCAGTGCCGACTGATACCCGAGGCTCCCTATCTCGTCAGGCACATAAAACCGGGAACCTGCCCTTATATCAGCAATGACCGTCGGCGTGCGCTTGTCTGCGGTATACCCCTCCAGAGAACTGACCCCGCGGGGATAGAGCATCCGATCCTCAAGATCTGTTGATGAGGAGGAGGCCCGAAGCCTGTAGTTGTCGCCGCTGTCCCTGACCAGAAGCCAGCTGAAGTCGGCGTTGAACATGTTACGTATAAGCTCCAGCACACTCCCGATAACATACCTGAGGTCAACAGCCGACCCGAGTTTTGTGGTCAGTGCCAGGAGTTGGCCATGCTCATCATCCCGGCGCTTTCTCTGCTGCTCATACATATCGCGCATTTTTTCATACAGCTTGATATTCTCCAGAGCAATGCCCGTCATCTCACCTATAGAATTAAGAATGCTCTCTTCCTCCTCCGTAAAATAATGAGGTTTGAAGCTAAAGAGACAAAAGACCCCGATAATACGTTCCTTGCCCCGTACCGGAAGGCAGCAATAGCCCTTCATGCCCGAATGTTTCATGAGCGACCGCTCTATCCTGGTGTCTTTTGAAATATCCGAGGTAGTCATAATCTGTCCGGTTACCGCCACTTTACCCGGAATGTCCTCACCCATACGTATCCTGCCCATCATCCTGATATATTCTTCAGAAATGCCGCGATGATACTGGCATACCATGTCACGCTTCAGCTCATCAATGAAGAAAATGCCGCCTCCGTCCATTTTGATCATCTCGATCATCCGGTCGAGCACATTCATGAATATTTCGTCTGCCCTGAGAGACCGGCTTAGCAGGCCCGATATACTGTTAAGGGCAACCAGTTCACGGTTTTTCCGGAATATTTCCTCCTCGTGACTGATCCGGTCAGTGACGTCTCTGATCAACTCAATCACCTGAGATACATTCCCCGCAGCATCCCTGATCGGCGTTGCCACAATCTCGTGAAAACGTCTTTCCCCTCCCGACCCGGTATGCTGATGAGTAGTTCTGAAGTTTTTACCTGTCAGAAATACACTCTGCGCAGGGCATTCATGCCCATCTGCCCAGCACGGTTTATTCATGTCGTGTGAGACAAGATAGCAGTACTGGCCGACCGGTGATCCGGAGACATGCTCCAGGGCCCTCCGGTTTGCCGTCACAATGCGATATTCCTTGTCGATAACAAGAAGCTGGTCTTCGATGCTGTTTACGACGGTCTCGACATAGTCCCGCGACTGCTCCACCTCTCGCCTGAAGCCCTGCTGTTCCCTGAAATCCTTAAAGATACCAATTTTCCCGGATACCCTGCCCTCTTCCAGGATGGGAGAACCGCTGAGCAATACCGGCATGGAGGTGCCTTCACGGGTTATGATGCTGACTTCGTAGGTCGAAGCAATCTTTCTTTCAGTCCTCTCAAGAAGCTGATTACGGATAATACCTACATTCTGTTCATCAAAAAAATCATACACCGACGCACCGATAACCTCTTCGCGGCTGTATCCGAACAGTCTGACAAAGGCAGGATTTACGTCTGCCACCCGGTTCATTTCGTCCACAACCCAGAGCGGGTCAAGCATCGCATCCACATACGTATTTTTCTTCTGAAGATCCAGAGTTTTTTCCTTCAGCGATGCGGCCATCTCATTAAACGCCCGGGTCACGGCCGCCAGTTCATCATCCCCGGAAATCCTGAGAACGACATCAAGATTGCCCTCCCTGATAGATTTGGCCCCCCGTTGGAGTTCCTTTAATGAGATGAGCATCTTGCGTGACAGGAAAATCGAAAGCATCAGAGCCATGATGAGAATATAAAATGAATAGGGGATAATCTGCCCGAGCAGTCTTGAGGAAAAAACATGGTGCATGTTTTCATATTCCCTGTCCGAGGGAGGCCTCATGGCCTCCTCCTCTGCGATCATCTTATTGACCTGAGTAATGACGGTAAAGGTCAACGGGATGGTTATCATGGCCGCAAAGACCAGAAACATGACGATGAGACGATAGATAATTTTTGTCCGTACCATCAGAATATGTTCCGTATAAAATACATCAGGAGAAGGACGACTCCCAAGACAAGAAAGAGGACCCCCAGCGGAGTAATGCCTTCATCAATAACTGCCTCAAAATCAACGCAATACCCGATTGACGCCAGACCGGCTGAAAGGAAAAACCCGCTTAATGTCTTCAGCGGCGCGAGAAAGATATTGAATATTCCGGTCGTATTTACCACCAGAGCCCCGGCAAAGAAAATGATGATAAACCACGGTACCCGCATCTGTTTTTTTTCCTTATCCGCAAGAAAAATTGCTGCGGTCACCGGAAACAGAAAAAAAGACAGTCTGATGAAATTAATCTTCACTGCCTCATCCAAACATTCCGGACAGACGCTGGCGGCCGCGACCTTCACCTGTCCCAGCATGGGCAGCGTCGCTCCTGCAAGAAAATTGAACTCGCCTCTGGAGAGTGAAAAAAGATCATTGATAATCGGATAGAATATCATACCGGTAAATCCAATCATCATGAGGGAGACTATTGAAACCGAAGTGTCCTCACGGCGGGCTCCGATAATCGGGGAGATGATGGCAACCGCTGCGGCACCGCAGGTAGACAGACCTGAGGCAAGTAAAATGGCCGTCTTACGCTCAAGATTGAACACCCGCGACAGCAGCAGGGTCAGACCAAAGAAAGCGAGACAGACCAGCAGGATAAACAAAATATAGCTGCCGCTCATACCGGTGACGACAACCTGTGTCCCGTGCAGGGCAATACCAGCAGGAAGCAGGACGGTGATGCCCCCTTCAACGCCGCGGAGAAAGGAGTGCTGCCGCGCGAAGTAATTGCCGACAAACATCCCGATAATAATAGAAACAACCTGGGCATCAAAGGAGGGATTGAATTTTGACAAAATAAAAGAAAAAAAAGCAATGAGCAGAACCAGGGCCGTACCAGGAACGTATGGCTTCAGATTCATACCCTGTGCCGGGTTCTCAGACTCATATCAGTGTAAAGACCCCCCGGAGACCTCATCAGGAGCACCCGCAAAAAAATGAAGAGAGCGCAGAAAACGGGGCTGAACCGCCAGTCCCGTCGGCAAGTTTCTTCCACCTGAACTCCCCTGCAGCGAGCTCATCATCGCCAATAATAATGACAAAGGCAGCAGCCACGCGGTCGGCCTTTCTCATCTGACTCTTGAGAGAAGCCGTATGGTCTCCCGTCTCGGTCCATATACCGGCTGTTCTGAGCCTGTCTGCAATGCGGAGGCCCTCATAAAGAGCCTGAGCTCCCAGCAGAGCCAGGAATGCTGACGGTGCCGGATGCACTGCCGGCAGAGTCTTCTTTACCAGTTCCGTAATCCTCTCCATCCCGACAGCAAATCCGAACGCAGGAACGTCAGGCCCGCCGCATTCGCTGACCAGCCGGTCGTATCTGCCACCGGCTGCTACTGCATTCTGGGCACCAAGATCACCACTCGTCACCTCAAAGACCGTCCGGGTGTAATAATCGAGCCCACGGACCATTTCGTGATTCAGGACAAAAGGGATTTCGAGTCCTGTCAGCAGGTGCTGCAGCAACTCCATGTGTTGGCGGCAGTCTGCACAGAGGTGGTCCATGACCTTCGGAGCGCCCTGGCGCAGGGCAATACACTGCGGAACCTTGCAGTCCAGAATTCTCAGAGGATTTTGAGCATGCCGGCGCTGACAGTCCGGGCAGAGTTCTCCCTGCCGTTCTCCAAGAAAGCTGATCAGGGTTCCGGTGTAACCGGGTCTGCATGCTGCGCAGCCGATGGAATTGACCTGAACAACGAGCTGATCCAGACCCAGTCTCTGAAGAAAGTGGCGGAGCATTGAAATGACCTCGGCGTCAAGGGCAGGTGACGACGAACCAAAGGCCTCAACCCCGATCTGATAAAACTGCCTGAACCTGCCTGACTGCGGCCGCTCATACCGGAACATCGGCCCGGCATAATAAAACTTCTGAGGAGACGGCAGCGTATGAAGCTGGTGTTCTATGTAACTGCGGACGACGGAGGCGGTACCTTCAGGCCTGAGTGAAATGCTCCGGCCCCCTTTGTCTTCAAAGGTATACATCTCTTTGTCAACAATGTCCGTGCCCTCCCCTATCCCCCGGGTGAAAAGCCCGGTTGCTTCAGCTACCGGGGTCCTTACCTCGCTGAAGCCATAGGAGGCAAACAGCCCGGAGGCAATGCCTTCGATCTTCTGCCATACATAAATATCCGGCGGCAGGACATCCCGCATGCCCTTCAGCGCCCGGTATTTTTCTGCCGAACTCACTCAGCAGGTCCCTCTTCACGGCCTTCCTGTTCGCGATGCAGATCAAAATCCAGCATTCTCATATGGTTTTCAATTAATCTCTTCAACTCTTCCTTGAAATGACGCCGGACGCCCTTGAGATCGACGATGTCCTCGTGGATCTTGATGACTTTCTCCTGCGCATCTTTGATAAGGCTGTCGGCCTTGAGCTCGGCCTCCTTGATAAGCAGTTCCGCCTCTTTTCTTGCATTGCTCTTATAGTCCTCAACCATCTGCTGCGCGGTCACGAGGGTCTCCCGCAGGGTGGCCTCCATGTCCTTATATTCCTTTATGTGGTTGTCAGACCGCTGCACGTTCTCCTTGAGATTGGCATTTTCCCTCAGGAGTTCCTCCATCTCTTCGCGGATAACCTCAAGAAAAGCATAAACTTCTTCGACATCAAAGCCCCTGAACTTTATTGGAAAGTTCTTCTGCTGGATATCAAGCGGCGTAATTCTCATATCTCATCCTCCTAAAATCTTTTACCAATTTCTATAAGCGATCCTACCAGAAAAGTCTGCGCGAATATAATAGCAAGAATGACAACCAATGGGGAAATATCGATCGGCCCGAGACGATAGCCTATCATACGCCGTATCGGCCTGAAAACAGGCTCGGTGACAGAATACAGAAACCGGACAATAGGGTTATACGGGTCAGGGTTCACCCAGCTGATCAGCGCAGAGACTATCACGATCCACTTGTAGGTCCCCAGAAGGATATCCAGGACCTGCGCAATGCCGATAATGAATTTTCCGAAAACAAACATTATGCCGACCTCCCCAGTTCCTCAGCCCTGCTTTTTGCTGAGCTCAGCGCAGCCTGTACCAGATCATGCAAACCTCTCTCCTGAAAGGTCTTCAGCCCGGCCTCGGTCGTCCCTCCGGGCGACGTCACCATCATGCGGAGCTTTTCCGGTGTCATGCCGGTCTCCAGCAGTTTTGCGGTACCGATAAGCGTCTGAACAGCCAGTTCAGACGCTTCGCTGCTGCCCAGTCCCAGTTTCTCACCGGCCGTGGTCATGGCCTCGACAAACAGGGCCACAAAGGCCGGGCCGCTGCCGGAGACCGCCGTGACCGCATTCATAAGACGCTCCGGCAGAGTAATCACCTTGCCGACCGACATAAGTATGCCCCGGACCGTATCAAGCTCTTTTCCTGTGAAACATTCACAAAGGGACATCACCGACATGCCCTCCTGGACAAGGGCCGGTGTGTTCGGCATCACCCTGATCAGTTTGTTGGTCCTGAGTCTGGAACCGAGATACGAAAGTGTAATGCCAGCAGCAATCGAGACAACGGTCTTTGAGTTATCAATCAGATCTGCTATCTCGTCTATAACCTTGTCCATAATCTGGGGCTTCACCGCGAGAATAATAATATCGCATGCAGCAGCCAGTTCAGTATTCGAAGCGGTTGTCCGGACCCGGTACTCCTTCTCCAAAAGGGCCCGTCGATCCAGAGACGGTTCTGATACCAGAATCTCTTCTGTCCCATTGCCCATCCTTACACCTTTTATCAAAGCCTCGGCCATGTTGCCGCCGCCTATAAACCCGATCATGCCTCCTCCTTCTTCCGCTCGCCAAATAAGGCGGTACCTACCCGCACAAGGGTGGCCCCCTCTTCGATCGCTATCTCAAAATCATGGGACATGCCCATCGAAAGGTCCTTGAGACTGAAACCTGCTGTTTCTATTTCGTCCCTGAGTGCTTTGAGTTCCTGAAAATATGGCCTTGTCTTTTCAGGATCCTCCATAAAGGGAGGGACAGTCATCAACCCGTCCACCTGCAGGTTTCTCATGTGACGGGTCGCCTCCAGCAGAGCGATAACACCACCTCTGTCAACGCCGTGCTTGCTTTCCTCAGGGGATAGCTTTACCTCAATCAGCACACGCTGGATTGTATTCATACCAGCAGCATGTTCATTAATCAGAGCAGCCAGTTCAGGAGAATCAACGGAATGGATAAGGTCGAACAGCTCCACCGCCGTTTTTACCTTGTTCTTCTGCAACGGGCCGATCATATGCCAGTTCACCACCGCACTTCCGGCCATCGCCCTGACACGCGGGATCTTCTCCCTGGCAATCTGCACCCTGCTTTCACCGAACTCGCGCAGACCATTGTCGATCGCCTCAGATACCGCTTCAGCCGTGACCTCTTTCGTGACAGCAAGCAGCCTCACTTCGGACAGGTCCCTCTCGGCCTTCAGCGCAGCGCGCGCCATACGGGTATGGATAGACTTGATTGCACTAAAGAGGTCTGTATCAGCCATTTTTTATTTTGATATTATGAACCATACGCCAAAAAAAATCAGGAATATTCCGCAGGCATAAAGCATGAAGCGGTAGCCCTTCTGACTGATATGATTTCTGCCACGGGAGACTGCCAGCGCTATCATGCTGTACCAGGCAAGATCAGCAGCTATATGACCGACAAAAAAAGCAACCACTCCCGGGAAGCCGAGCTTCATCGAGCTTATAAGGTAGCCAAGCCCGATCGTCAGCCACCAGATGATCCAGTAGGGGTTCGACAGGCTTCCGAGTATGCCCGCCAGAACCGGATGCATTCCGTGCTGAGCTCTTGCCCCGGTGTCAAGAGCAAGTTTCAGCCTCCCGGCATCCTTTATCATCATCCCACCCATAAGAAGCAGTATGCTGCCACCGGTAATACTGATCCAGAATCTTGCCTGCTCAGTCAGGAGATACGGCGTGATGCCGAACAGGATCAGCAGGACAATAGAAACCTCCAGGATTCCATGCCCCAGAATAAGGAGAGGACCGGCGATAAACCCTCTCTTCGCAGACTCGCTGATCGTAAGTGTAAAAAGCGGACCCGGGACCAGTGCACCTGAAAGCGCCAGCAGGAAAGAAGACACCACGATCAGAATCAGGGACATGCAGCCAGGGCCTCCTGATATTCCAGCCAGAGACGCTCGACCGGGGCTCCTGCGTCAATGAATTCCCAGGGGAGTCTTTCCGGAAAATCTCTGTTTCGGAAGATATAGTAGTCAAAATCTGCCCTGGCGACTGCTCCCTCACGGACCCCGGCAAGTTTTTCGATTAGCGCTGAAGAACGGCGGTCGCCTACCGAGAGCAGGCCTTGGATATAGGTCTGTTTCAGCAGATCATGAAACACCTTCACCCCCTTTACCCCGGAAAGACCCTTTTTAAGGATTCGCTGCCGGTCTTTCACCACGGCCATCTTCTCCATGGCCTGCCATTGGAAGGGAGTAAACGGTTTGGGTACAAAAGTGCTGACGCTCAGCGTGATATAGCCTCTTTTGTTGCGGGCACGGATTTTTTTGACCAGATCAATAATGCCCTCGATGTCCTCAGTAGTCTCGGTCGGCAGACCTGCCATAAAGTAGAGCCTGAGCGTTTCAATCCCACTGTCGAGTATCAGTGCTGCTGTTTCAAGGATGTCTTCCTCGCTGATTTTTTTATTGATCGCTTTCCGCAGTCTCGCCGTGCCGGCCTCAGGAGCTATCGAGATGCTCTTGTGACCCTTCATCAGGGACACGATATGACCGCTGTGGGCACTGGCCCTCAGCGACGTGATCGAAAAATCAACACCCTCAATTGCCAGAACATCTTTGGCATGAGGATAGTCAGAGAGTGACGGCCCAATGAGCCCGACTTTTTTGGTGACCCTGAGAGCCTCACCAATCTCATCCCTGAGCACCGCGAGATCTTTTTTCCTGGCCGGGTTATAGATATGCCCGGCAACACAGAACCTGCATGACCAGGGACACCCCCGCATCGCCTCGGCCAGATACATGTTGGCAAACTCCGCCTCAGGTGTGATTATGACCGGCTTTATCAGACCCCCGGAGAGGTCTGCAGCCGAACGCTTTTTTATAACAACCGGCGCAGGTCCAAGCGCTTTCCGCTCCCTGATCTGGTGGGTAGTCGCATCGTAGCCCACTTCATAATATTGCGGGATGTAGATGCCCTCTACCATCAGCGCTTCAAGATATAGTTCTTTGCGGGTCCCCGAGTGTCTGCAGAGCGCAATAAACTCAGGGAGCATTTCCTCTGCCTCACCAATAAAGCAGATATCCATAAAATCTGCCAGCGGTTCAGGGTTATAAAAGCAGCAGACCCCTCCTGCAACCACCAGGGGATGGCGGATGTTGCGTTCACTACTCCTGAGCGGCACCTTCGCCAGTGAGAGAATTTTGAGTATATTGGGATAATCGTTTTCGAAAGATACAGAAAAGGCGATGATGTCAAAGCGGGAGAGCGGCTTCTTTGATTCAATTGTAAAAATATCTGTATTCGTCCTCCGGTGAACCTCAAGATCACTCTCGGACGGGAGAAAGGCCCGCTCACAGACAACATCCGGGAGCTTGTTCAGCAGTCCGTATATCCCCTGAAACCCCAAACTTGACATTCCCACACCATAGGCATTCGGGTAGACCAACGCTATGGTAATCTTCCCACCAGGGTCTTTATATATAGTGCCGGTTTCCTGTGAAAGCAGATAATCAGCCTTTTCGAGCAGCCGCTGGTCCATTGTTTATTATACTTGTTCGTAAGCCTCATAATCGTTATTCCGTCTGCTGATATGGTAAAATTCTGCATGGATATCGTTACCCAGAACAAGAAAGCCTTTCATGACTATGCTATCGATGAAACAGTCGAGGCCGGCATCATGCTTACCGGCACTGAGGTGAAGTCCCTTCGGAGCGGTAAGGCCAACCTTAAAGACAGTTACGTGCTGATCAAGAACCTTGAGGCCTTCCTGCTCAACTGCCATATCAGCCCCTATACCCATGGCAATATAGCAAACCATGATCCGGTCCGGACAAGAAAACTGCTGCTCCATAGCCGGGAGATCATGAAACTGCAGGCCAAGACAGCCCAGAAAGGCTATTCCCTCATCCCCCTGAAAATCTATTTCAAGGGTTCACATGCAAAGGTGGAGGTCGGTCTCGCCAGAGGAAAGAAACAGTATGAAAAACGCGAGACGATCAAGAAGAAAGAATCCGACCGTGAGATAGAAAGGGCGATGAAGAGCAGAAACAAGTAGTAATAACCTTACCACTATCCCGCATCAAATTTATCCTGAATAATGCGACAGTAGCATGTCCTCTCCTCTCATTCCCCAATACTGGACTTTCCGGGTATAAAACATGTATTTTATATTTTATATAAAAAAACGGCAGTTATGGCCGTATGGTGGATGGGGTGACGAGAACAGGGTCTGTTTCATTAGTCAAGATTGCGAGACCTTCGGTCTCGGGGGTTGTGCCGAGGCAGAGACTCTTTAGGATGCTGGACTCAGGACTGAAGAAGCCTGTGATATGGGTAACCGGCCCTGCCGGAGCCGGCAAGACTACCCTTGTTGCCAGCTGGATCGATTCGCGTAAACTGCCCTGTCTATGGTATCAGGTCGATGAGGGCGATGCAGATATAGCCTCCTTCTTTTACTATATGGGCCTTGCGGCGAAGAAAGCCGCACCCCGTCACAAAAAGCCACTGCCGCTGCTTACCCCGGAATATATGATGGGCCTTCCGACGTTCACCCGCCGGTATTTCGAAGAACTCTTCGGGCGACTGACACCTTCTCGCTCCCCCTCTTTCTCAAAGAGGGGGTTTGGGGGCGTTATCGTCATTGACAACTTCCAGGACGCCCCCTCCCCTGCCTTTCACGATATCATGGGCTGCGCAATGGAGGTGATACCGGAGGGTATCAGCGTTATTGCGCTGAGTCGCTCGGAACCTCCACAGGAGCTTGCACGTCTGAGGGCAAACAACGGAATCTCCTTCATGGGCTGGAATGAACTCAGCTTCACTTTTCAGGAGTGTCGCGATTTTCTGGAAGGAAAGGCCTTGTCGGAGGAATCGGTCCGGCAGCTTCACAAAAGGACCGACGGCTGGGCTGCAGGTCTGGTGCTTATTACTGAAAGAGCGAAGGCAGAGGAAATTGCGTATCCATTGATCAGCGAACTCTCGAACGAAGCGGTCTTTGGGTACTTTGCGAACGAGATCCTGGATAAGATGGACCTTGAGACGCGTGATTTTCTTCTTAAGACCTCCTTCTTTCCCTCCATGACGGTTGCTGCTGCCGAAGCACTTACCGGCAACAAGAAGTCGCGGAGCATATTGTCAAGGTTGAGTCGCAGTCATTATTTCACCGATTGGCGTTCTCTGCCGAAGCCTGTATTTCAGTACCACCCCTTATTTCGGGAGTTTCTGCAATCCCGAGCCAGAAGTACTTTCAGGCCGGAAGAAGTAGCCGGAGTACAGATCCTTACTGCCTCTATTATTGAGGCTGAGACCAGGATGGAGGAGGCCGCTGCGCTCTACCAGGAGGCCGGGGCGTGGGAACATCTTATACGGTTGGCTCTTTCCCATGCGCAGGGCCTTGTTGCCCAGGGAAGAGGCCAGACGCTGGATGCCTGGATCAGATCTATTCCCAAGGCGATTGCGGATAATGTTCCGTGGCTGCAATACTGGCTCGGCATCTGCCGGTTACCGTTTGATCCTGCAGGGAGCCGAAAGCTTCTCGATCGGGCATTTCAGCTCTTCGATGCCCGGAAGGACGATACCGGCATGCTGCTTTCCTGGTCTGCCACGGTGACTTCTCTCCTTCATGAGTGGGATCAATTCAGGAAAATGGACACACTCATTGAATGGCTTCAAAAGCGTATGAAGAAGAATAAGACCTTCCCATCCCCTCAGATAGAGGCGGTTGTGAGCGTTTCGATGGCTACCGCGCTTATGTGGAGACGGGGATCGCCTTCTGACTTGAGGGAATGGCATGAGCGGGCCATGAGGCTTACGCTGACAGCCGGGGATATTAACCTGCGCCTGCAGGCCTGCCACGGAGCAATACAGTTTTATTTCCTGTCTGGTGATTTTGCCGGGGCCCGCATCGTGTCCGATGAACTTGCGAGCACGTGGAAGTCGGCCGGCGTATCCCCAATGATGAAGGCCCTCTGCAATGGTATGGAGCCCTCTATCGATATCCTGACGATGGACTTCATCGGTTCTTCCAGAAGTATTTCTGAATATCTTCAGACATCTGACGAAATCGGTATTCATATATGGGACCATATGCTCTATGCGCAGGGCGTCTGTTATTCTTTGAACACCCGGGATATTAAGGCCGGCGGTGATTTTCTTGAAAAAATGAAGGAGTCTCTGGCAGGTCCGAAGTGTTTCGGCTTGTTTCACTATCATATACTCGCTGCATGGTACTACCTTCTCAGAGATGAGACAACTGCAGCGCTTTCGCATGCTGAGGAGGGATTGAAGTTCATCGAAATGAGCGGGGCGTTCCTTCCCGAGGCTGAATTTCAGCCCCATTTTGTGATAGCGCAGATAGCGAACGAACAAAAAGACTACCAAAAGGCGGACAATCAACTCTCGGTTGCCCAGGGGCTGGCCGAAAAGACAGAAAGCGGCATTCTGAGATATATGATCCTGATGACTGAGGCCCAGTTCAGTTTTGACAGGGGTAAGCAGAAAGAAGGAGTGAGTCATCTGCGCAAAGCCATGGAACTGGGACGGCAGCGGGGATACATAAGCATGTTCTGGTGGTGGCAGCCAGAGGTTATGGCCCGCTTATGCAGGCGCGCGCTTGAGGAGGGCATTGAAGAGGAGTATGTGAGGCATCTGATTATCAAAAGAAGGCTTATTCCCGACCCCACATCTTCGGGCACTGAAAAGTGGCCATATCCGGTCAAAATATATACACTCGGGAGTTTCAGGATTCTGCTGAACGATGAGCCGCTTGAATTCTCTGGCAAGATCCAGAAGAAGCCTCTTGAGCTCCTCAAGGCCATCATCGCCTATGGCGGCAGGGATGTTCCGCAGGAGAAGCTGCTTGATGCGCTTTGGCCTGATGCGGACGGGGACAGCGCTGCCAAGTCACTTGAAGTCAACCTTTACCGGCTGCGCAATCTTTCGGGAACCGATGGGTTTATCCGGGTTCAGGGCAGACGGTTCAGCATCGACACAGGTTCCTGCTGGATTGATGCTCAGATACTGGAGCATATCCATGAAACTGAGATAAAGAACCGGGTGAGCAGTGAATCCGGAAACATACCTTCACTTACTCCTGCGGAGATGCGTTATTGCGAGCGTGCAGTCGACCTTTATAAGGGATCTTTTCTTGAGAATGACAGTGATAAAAGCTGGACCCTGCATATGAGGGAGCGCATGAGAACTAAGGTTCTTGCGATTATCTCGGCCCTTGCGTCGTCGGCTGAAACCGCTGGAGATTATGAAAGAGCCGTTCATTTCTGGCGCAGGGGCATTGAAATCGACAATCTCTCTGAGAAGTCTTACCAGCATATTATGCTCTGCTATGACCGCCTTGGCCAAAAAACAGAAATTGTGCGTGCATACCGGCAGTGCTGCGAGGCACTTTCTCGTGGCCTTGATATTCAGCCTTCGGTTCAAACAGCCGCATTATTTGAGCGTTTCACCGGCAGATCCTAGCTTTCCCTGTATATTCGCTGTCATTCCTGCTTGTCATGAATCTCTTCAAATCTGTGTGCTATCTGTAGGGTTGCGCCCGATAAACTTGTGCAGCGTAATCACAGAGGATTAAACAGGAGGCCGAAAGATGAATAAAGAACAGCAGTCGGTCGTTGCTGAAAGCTATATCGTAAGAAGGAAGTTGAGCAATATAGTAACAATCTGCCTGCTGGCTGCTGCGCTCTGGGCGGCAGCCGGCGCTGCCCAGGCAGCGACTATTACGGTTACGAATACAAACGATAGCGGACCGGGGTCGCTGCGGCAGGCGATTACGGATGCGATGGCGACGACGGCTGCGGATACGATAACGTTCAGCGTCAGCGGAATCATTACACTGAGCACGACTCTGCCTCAAATCGCACCAACAGGGGGTGCGCTTACAATAGAAGGCGCACCTCAAAACATCACGGTCAGCGGCAATCATGCGACGAGAGTATTGTATGTAGCATCCGGGGCATCTCTGACATTGAATCACCTCACGATTGCCGATGGCAGCAGCACTTCCGGCGGCGGCATTTATAACGACGGTGGCGCACTAACAATTGCAAGCAGTACCCTTTCCGGCAATAATGCGACAGAATACGGCGGCGGCATTTATGACCTGGATGGTACGCTGACCATTACAGATGGCACCTTCTCCGGCAATAGCGCGAGTTACGGCGGCGGCATCCGTAGCCAAAACGGGGTTCTCACGCTAACGGTCGGCAGCTTTTCCGGCAACACTGCGGTAAACGCCGGCGGCGGTATTCATATCACGAGCGGCGCTGGAACCATCACGCGCAGCGTTCTTTCTGGCAATACTGCGGCTAATGGAGCCGGAGTCTTTTGCGGCACCTCCACTGTAACGATTACGAATAGCACCTTTCACGCTAACAGCGCGACCAACTTGGGCGGAGGTATTTATAACGCCCCCGGCATGCTGACAGTCACGAACAGCACTCTCTCGGATAACAACGCTTCAAACGGTGGCGGCATTTACGGCTCTGCGGCCCCTACGCTCAGCAATACGATAGTCACCAACAGCGCGCTTGGTGGCAACTGCGGTGGCACGATTACCAACGGCGGAAACAACCTCGAGGATGGGACGACGTGCGGCTGGGGCTCGGTAAACGGTTCTATTAGCAACACTGATCCCCTTTTGGGGCCTCTTCAATATTACGGCGGCCGCACAGCCTCGATGACGCTGCTGCCCGGCAGCCCTGCCATCGATGGCGTGACGTTTAATTCGCCCAATGGAGCCCCTTCGAATGACCAGCGCGGCGTTGTTCGCGCGCAGGGCTTGGGTTACGACATAGGCGCCTTCGAAGCGAGGCAGTACGCCATCTCCACGTCAACCCCGGGCGGAAATGGCATTATTTCGTGCGTGCCGTATCATTCTGTGACGGGCGGAGAGAGCCAGATTTATTATGTGATTGAACAAACCGATCCGGTTTGTGTCATGACGCCGTCTGCTGGTGGTTATCATGTCTCCGATGTGCTCATAGGCCATGGCGGCATTCAGCCAGTGTCCGTCGGGCCTCTCTGGGTATACGGCTTCCTCAACATATCGGAACACAAGGTGATCCATGCCACGTTCGCCGGAAATCACATCTGGCTCTTCAATGGCGGAGTACCGGCTTCGACCGTGACGACTTCAATCACTGCGGCGCTAACACAAGCCGCTGCTTCAGATGACGACGAAATCAGGATTGAGTCGGGCGCATATTTTGAGGGTCTCGGTCTGATCTGCAACGGCGATTTCGGCGGCGTTATTCCAAAGCTTTCGGGCGGCTGGTTCAACGCATTTGCACCCGACACGATACCAACGGTCATCGCCCCGAAGCTCACCATCACCGGAAATTGCGCCTTGGAAATAGATGAGATAACGATCCAATAGGTGCAGTGTAATAACAGAGCATTTACCAGGAGGTCTGAAGATGAATAGAGAACGGCAGTCGGTCGTTACTGAAAGCTATATCGTAAGAATTTACCGGAGAGATGACGATAACCCTGAGTCGATGGTGGGACTGGTCGAGGCCGTGGGGACTGAAGGGGCAATGAAATTCGGAAGCGGGGGAGAACTCCTGAAACTGATCAGCCGAAAACCCGGGACAAGAAGGCCTACAAAAAAAGGCATGGAGGTACAGAATGAAACAACATGAAGGATCGGTAAGAAATATACGTACTACAGTAATCATAATTCTGCTTGCAGCTGCCGCAATATTAACAGGACCCCGTACCTCTTCGTCAGCGAGCCTGACTGTCACGAATACGAACGACAGCGGGCCGGGGTCTCTCAGGCAGACAATTCACGATGCGGTAGCTAACGACAAGATCTATTTCGGGGTGACGGGCACGATCACACTTGCCAGCGAGCTTCTTATCGCAACGGATATGTCGATCTACGGCCCGGGAGCTGCAAGTCTTGCTCTTAGCGGAGGCGGGAGTAACCGGATAATGAAAATAGGGAATAACGCCTTCGTATACATCGAGGGCTTGACCATAAGGAACGGCTCGGCAAATGCAGCTCCTCCCGGGGATGTGGGCGGAGGCGTCCTGGTCCTCGATGCCGTTGTGACCCTCTCCCACTGTACAGTTTCCAACAACAGCGCGGCTTATGGAGGCGGCCTTTCGATAAAAGACGGCGTATTGAACATATACTACTCCACGATAAGCAATAATTCTGCTTCAGCTCATGGGGGCGGGCTATTCATTAATTCAGCGACTACTGGCAAGTCGGTCTCTGTGACCGCGAACAGCAGCACTTTTTCCGGGAACCAGGCGAGCAGTTCTGGCGGAGGCATTTGCTCATATGGTCCGCTGATGTTGACGAACTCGACTATCAGCAACAATCTGGCTGCGGCACATTCAGGAGGGGGCCTTGCTGTCCTTAACAAGGGTGACGCCACTTTCCAGCATGTTACATTGGCCGGCAATACAGGGGATAACCTTCTTGTGACCGGAGCGCCTAATCCAATTGTCCATGCGAGCAACACGATTATAGCCAGTGCCGTCTCAGGGACAAACTGCACCTTTTATACGGGCGGCAGCCTTGTATCGAATGGTCATAATCTCGACAGTGAAAACTCCTGCGGCTTCACCGCAGCCGGCGATCTTGTGAATGCCGCTCCGAGTATAGCGCCGCTGGCGCTGAATTCACCGGGACAGACGCAGACGCGCGCACTCCTTTCCTGGAGTCCTGCCATCGACGCCGCGGATGCTGCCTCCTGTCCTCCTGCTGACCAGAGAGGGGTGGTGCGACCGCAATGGGGAGGCTGTGATATAGGCGCTTATGAATATGAGCCGGTCCAGTATGGCATCTACACGTTCCCGGGCGCAAACGGCGCCATCTCCTGCGCCCCGTACGAATCCGTGTCGGGAGGGGGTAACCCTATATATCACATTGTCGAGCAATCAGACCCGGTCTGCGCCATAACACCGAACATTGGGTATCACGTCACCGACGTGCTTGCAGGACCCTACGGCACTCCTGTCTCTGTCGGACCTATCTGGGCATACGGGTTCCCGAATCTTCAGGGAGACAAGACGATCAATGCATCATTTGCAGGCAACTCTGGCAATATCTGGCTTTTTAAGGGGCCGGGCCTGCCCGTGAACAGTACCACCACCTCGATCAATGGGGCATTGACGCTGGCTGCCGCCGACGATGACGACGAAATCAGGGTTCATTCCGGCGCATATTTCGAGGGTTTCGGTATGACATGCAGCGGCGATTTTGGAGGGGTGATTCCAATACTTTCGGGTGGCTGGGCCAGCTTTCTTGCCAGGGACACCAAACAAACGGTCATCGCTCCAAAATTTACCATAATTGGTGCCTGCTCTCTGATCGTTGACGGGATTACGATTCAGTGAGTGTGTAAAGATGAAAAAGAAGAGGAACCGCAAAGACGGCAATATCCCTGTTTCATGGAGGATATGGCAAGCGCTGGGCTGTTGCACTGCCGGCGCGCTTCTTTTTACCGCTATCTACGGGAAGTTCTATGCTGAATTGCAAGACACTGTAAACAGCGCTCCTGATCCTGTCGAGAGGATTGTGTTCAGCACTGGTTTTGCGGTTTTCTTCTCCATTCTGATGGCTGTATTGTCCAATGTGATCCTCCAGCGCATATACAGGAAGCAGTCCATGGCAGACATAGCTGAAGATATTGCAAAAGAAGTTGCTGCCGAGGCAATGGATGCGATAGTGGACGGTGTTATTGGAGGAGCAACGGGAGGGGCGAAAAGTTCATCAGGTACGAAGGGCGGTGGTGGTTCATTCGGCGGCGGTGGGGCATCCGGCGGGTATTGATTGTCTGAAACGGTTCTTTCGGGTGACACAGGGAAGGATAGGAAATGGATATGACTGAAAAAGCCACAATCTTTGTATCGTTTGTCTCCGGGAAAGAGAAGCCATACGGGGAGGAGATCGAGATGATAAAGGACAGGAAAGCCAAACAATAGAAGACATGGAGGTTCTGAATGAAGAAACAAAGTAGATCAGGGGAGAATAGGAGTGCAGCATTAATATTCAAGTTACTACTTGCCACGGTCATCGCTCCGAAGCTTACCATAATGGGTGCCTGTGCTCTGATCATTGACGGAATTACGATTCAGTAGGGTAAGAGTCGGGGGAACCGGACATATGTTTAATAAAGGGAGGAAATGAGATGAAAATGAGACAAGAGATCTTGATCAGCGCATTTTACTTATTGATAAGTTTATTCGTCATCGTACCCTCAAGCGTGCTTGCTGCCGCGGGTGATTTTGATACAGCATTCAGCAGCCCGGATGGAGTTCTACAGTACAGTTGTCCACTGGGAACAGATACGGTTCTGCGAGATATCGTGCGTCAGCCAGACGGGAAAATAATTGCGACTGGACGAACAATAGTCAGTGGTTATTTTAGAATGCTGCTGGTACGGTTTAATGCTGATGGCACTGTTGACAGTGACTTTGGTCTCGGCGGGTTTGCACTTACCAGCAACGGTGAAGGGTATGGCATTGCACTCCAGCAGGATGGCAAGATATTGGTAACTGGTCGGCAAACTCTCGCCGGAGCAACCTATATCTTTGCTGTCTGGCGGTATAACAGTAATGGCACACCTGACACCGATTTTGGGACTAATGGACTGGCTTCTGATAAGGTTGGGTCTACGGGAGAGGAATCCGGAATACGGATAGTGGTTCAGCCGGATGGCAGAATTCTCGCAGCCGGATATTGTTCCTATAGCTCAATAACCATTGCAATTGTTTTAAGGTATAACAGTGACGGAACATATGACTCATCTTTCGCTTCCGGAGGCTTGGGCACTTACGGTACCTACGGCGACGGCACCCATAGTTATTATTTTAGTGATATAGCAATTCAGTCGGATGGAAAGCTCGTGCTTTGCGGCACGGTCAGCACTGTCAGCGATTCATATCTGTTTGTCCTCCGGTACAACTCAAATGGAACCCTTGACACTGGATTCGGCTCATCCGGTGTTGTCACCTATCCCGGACCGGGCAATAATACATTGGCTGCTGCAATTGCCATTCAGTCTGATGGAAAAATTGTCGTCGGTGGGAGCAGCGGAGACAATGACGTCCTGCTCCTGCGGTTAAACAGCAACGGGAGTCTCGACAGCGGCTTTGGTACCGCTGGAGCAGTTCTTGCTACCGACAACAGCGTCAGGGTGCAAGATATTGCCCTTCAGGCCAACGGAAAGATTGTTGTCGTGGGGAGTACTTCCCAAGTTGTGATTCATAGTGCTTTCAGCGTCTGGCGGTTTAACAGCAACGGATCGCTTGACTCCGGGTTTGGAACGGGTGGTCTCGTGAGGTATAACTACACCGACCTTAATCTCTTTGAGGGCGCTCATGCAGTTCTTATTCAACCAGACGGAAAGATTGTCGTTGCAGGTGAGGTTGGCGATGGCCCTGGATCGACCGGCGGCCTCATGCGACTTCTGCCGCAGTATTACAATATAAGCACATCAACGATTCCAACAAATGGCTGCGATGGGTTTGTCAGCTGCTCACCTGATCCTGTCTGGGAGGGGGGAGATTCAAACTGCGCAATAGTCCCAAACAGCGGCTGCCGCACAACCGGCTTGCTGATCGATTGGGGAATGCTAAATCAGACCCTTGCACCTGTCTGGTCATACAGATTTTCGAACCTCGGTTCTGCCCTCGGCATACAGGCCACATTTGCGCCGGCGACTATATGGCTGTTTAAAAACCAAAGTCTTCAGAAGACAGACAGCACGATGGCGCTGGCCTTTTCGGATACTGCGGCAAACAACTATGATCTGATAAAGGTTCTCTCGGGTTTGTATTTCGATCTTGCCGGCATGAACTGCAGCGACATTGGAAACGTGACGCCGGTGCTTTCTGGGGAGTGGGCAACACTTGATTCCCGGGGAACGAACCCTACGGTCATCGCCCCCAAGCTCACTATCTCAGGCACCTGTGAGTTGATCATTGACGGGATAACGATTCAGTAGATGCCTGCAACCAAAGTCCCCAAACACTCCCCTCCCCGCTCATCCCACGGGGAGGGAACTTTTTTCTGATTTTTCTATATAGGTATTTGTCTGGTATAATCTCCGCGGAATGCTCAAAATAATGACGGCTCGGGTATCGATACTATGACAAGCACGAGAGGCATTGAACGTATATGAAAAGAATATTACTGATCGTTGTCTGGATAGTTGCTCTGGTAGTTTCTGTTCACGCGCTTGACGTGCCAGAGCTCCAGGGATATGTCAATGACTACGCAGGCTTAATCTCACCAGATGTCAAATCCCGCATGGAGGAGAAGCTCAATGCTCTTGAGCGAACCAGTTCCACCCAGATATTTATTTTGACCATACCGACCTTGGAAGACGAGGTGCTGGAGGAGTTTGCGCCAAAGGTCTTTAGAGTCTGGAAAACCGGAGCGTCAAAACTTGATAACGGGGTTATCCTGATCGTGGCACAGAAGGAAGGCAAGATCCGGATTGAGGCCGGCAGGGGGCAAAAAGGGAAGATGACCGATCTTGCCGCCGGAAAGATTATTATAGATACAGTAATGGCCCCTAAATTCAAGGGTGGTGATTATGAGACAGGAATCATGGATGGGATCGACGCTCTTATTCCGGTCCTGAAAGGTCAATATAGTGCATCTGTGCTGCGTGATTTCTGGGGCGGAAGTTTTATTCGGTATCTATCTGAAAATAGTGTCGCAGTTGTCTACTACTCACTTCTTATGATGATGGGGGTTCGTCTTATTTCGAGCCTGATCAAATTGCTTCGGATCGATGAGTTCCTGATGGTAGTAAGGAGCAAGGCTCAAGGTGGTTCGGGAGACGCGCAGGCCGGTGCAACATATGCCTCGAGGGGAAGGAAGAAGAGGCCCAAGTGGATCTTTGGCGCCCTGACTGGAGCAGTATGCGGTCCGGTGGCCGCATACTGGATGATGGCTGAGACCAGTCTTGTTGCATGGCTGTTTTATGTCTGTTCCGGAGCTCTGTTTGGTATCATCGGCATGTATGTGCGGTTTTCCAGTTCCACCAGCGGAAGCAGCGGAAGTAGCAGTAGCAGCGGAAGTAGCGGTGGCTTTTCTGGCGGCGGTGGCTCATCGGGTGGCGGAGGCGCCTCAGGGGATTATTAAGTATCTGAATGTATAACAGGAAAAACTCCACGTAGGGTTACAATGAACGACAAAAATACTGCGGCATTGCCGCAGAGAGCTGAATGAGGAGGAATCAAATGAAAAGAAGCATGGCAACAATATTTACAATCTGCCTTGGAATTTCCATGTTTGTTCTGACTGCCATACCAGCTGGAGCTGAAAACACAGTAAAAGGGAAGCTCACAGTTGATGGCAAGACGGTCGAGATAAAACACGTTCTTGCATATTCACAACCCGGCTTTTTCGACAAAAAGAAAAAGGATGTGGTTGTGCTCATGTGCGACGCACCTGTCACCCAGGAGGTCGCAAAAGACCCGTTCGGGGTATCCGATCAGGCCAAGGCCGGAAAATTACACTGCGTCAGGCATACGATTGACGCTGATAAAAAGGTGATAAGCTTCGAAGTAAATCATAACCGATTCAAGATGACCGTCAGCGGCGGGTCTACCTATCAGATATTCGAGCCAAAGACATTTACAAGTACCGCTGTCGCCGGCCGGTCAAGGACAACAGCGCCCCAGAAATCGGGCTTCGATGACGTTCCTTACAGTTATGACATCACCTTCAGCGCAGACATAGCTGCTCCGCAAAGCAAAAAGGTCGGCACGAAACTTCCTGCCGACGGCGGCGATGCATGGAAGGCATACATCGCGCATAACAAGAAAGTAAAGAGTATGGATATCAAAGAGATACGAAAGACTATGCCGAAGGAAGAATCCGACAAGATAACCGATAAAGAACTCAAGGCGATGAAAGAATTGGCTGTTGCAATGATGGCCAAGAACCCGAAGTTTTCTGAAGGATATCTGAATGGCGATAAAGGGATGCTGTTCATTACCGATCATTCAGGTAAGGAAAAGAGATACGGGACGATCGATATGACAAAGGAAAATGACAAATGGGTGGTTGGAAAGGAAAGCTGGAGCGACAATCCTCCGGAATAAGAGGACTATGAACCGTATATTTCAAATTCTGCAGCTCGGCGGACTTAACAGCATCCTGCTCATCGGTGTGGTAAGAGCCGGCTGGTCCGACGGGACAGCCCTCGCCCTTTTCTGGTGCGAAAATATGCTGATGCTCCCTCTCATCTCTCTGCGCATCTATCTGCACCGGAAAGCAACGAATAAACGTGGCCATTATGTCGAGGAGCAGGTCAAACACGGAGGCGGGCTGGTGACGAGACGCACCATCACCTTTAACAATAACTATCTGACGATTATAGGAGCGTTCACGGTTGCAGAAGGGGTGTTTGTGGCCCTCATAATCTTCATGATCAACAAGGCCAGTATCGATCTGGAATCAGTCAGGCAGGGAGTCACTGCTGCGGCTGCGTTTATGCTCGTCGGGTTCGGTCTGGACCTGATTGGACTGAACAAAAGACCGTTTGCCTGGATCAGAAGCCTCTCGGATGTTTCCCTGCGGAGGGTGGTCCTTCTATTCTTTACCATCATGCTGGGGATGCCCCTGATTGCCTGGCTGGACCGCCCAAAGCTGATATTCGGCATCTTCGGCAGCCTGAAACTCTTTTTCGACATGGCAGGCCTGTTTCAGGATTTTGATCCCGAAGAGGCGCCCGGGTGGATGGTGACCGTATTGGGAAAGGGGTTTTCCCAATACTGGAGACAAGAAAGAGCCCAGGAGCACCATATACAACAGCTTCGGGCTGTGACTGATGAAGAACCCTATGAAGGAAAGCCGGGATTTTAAATCCTGCCGGCATTTCACCGGCTGCCGCAACTGCAGCAGAGAATAAGGCAAAGGGAAAACTGACCCTGGACAACGATTCGGTAGGGATTAGCCATGTTTATGCCACTGCAGAGCCGGGTTTTTTTGACAAGAATAAGCAGGACGTGGTTGTCCTTGTGTGCGACGCACCGGCTACGCCCGAGATAATGAAGGATATGTTTGGCATTGATAAACTGGTCAGTTCCGGAAAATTGCATTGCGTACAACATGGTGGGAATTACGAATACATCTATGAATCAACGTCAAGAGCCCTTTTCTATGGTATAATATAGCTATACCGTGGGGGCGAATGGGCTCGACGGGGGTTATGAGGCATACGTGGCATGCCGTGGCTCCATCACCACGTAAAAAGATGGAACAAACACAAACGCCAACAACGAACTGGCACTTGCTGCTTAACTAAAAGCAGCCCGCCCCTCTTGGATTGCCTGTGTCCGGGAGACGGCGGTAATCTAGCAGGCTGGCTGGAGGTTGCGCACCCCGTCCTTCGGCGAGACAAAGGGTGATAGGTATTCTGGATAGTTTGTCAGTTGACGCTCTGGGAACCGAAACTGAAAAAAACTGACTACGCATGTAGAGGCTTATGTGTAGTACCTTCGGACCGGGGTTCGATTCCCCGCGCCTCCACCATTATATTATTTGTTATCAAGGGGTTGCATTCAGACAATCCCTGAAAACACCGTCCCCAGACCGTCTCCAGAATTGAAAACAGGGTGTATTTTAACCGTTAAAATGGGGATTAACTAAGGGGTGAAAATTGCGTCCGGTTGTAGGGGGAGTATAGCCCGGTTTCCCCTGTAACCCTTGCCAGCCTATCCCTCTCTCCCCGTCGCCTGTCGGTGCTACGGCGGGGATATCTCAGCGGTAAATTACAAATAGTAATTGACCAAATGCCTTTAGCGTTTAAATGAGGTTGACACCTGCAAACCCGCATTCTTGATATAAAGCCTAGACTGTAGATTATCAATATTATCTGGAATCTTTTATGTGCATATAATTCTATTGAACTTATGCTTATAAGGTAATATACTATTTTTAATTATAATATCATGGGGGAATAGGGGCCATGCATATACATTCAACTGAAGATGATTTTCTGATCTTTACCGTTGCACATCAAAGATTTGCATTACCATACCATAATCTTATCAGGATCATCGATGTTCCTAGAACAACCTCGATGCCTGGCACACCCCCATATGCTCGGGGCTGCATAAATGTGGAGGGGGCTGCGGTTCCGCTCTATGACCTGAGAAGGAGGTTTGGTAGCCAACCCTTGAAGGAGGAAGTATCAGCTATCGTCGATAACCTGCGGCAGCGCAGACAAGATCATCTTAATTGGATCGCTAAGCTCAAGGATTCGGTATATAACGGAAAAGATATTTCGGTAGAGACGAATCCCCATAAATGCGCATTTGGACAATGGTATGATACATTCAAACCTGACAGTCTTACGCTTGCTAATTATATGCAGCTATTCGACAGACCTCATAAACAGATACATGGGCTGGCAACAACTGCAAGCACTCACATAAAAGCAGGCAGAGTAGACGACGCCAAAAACCTTATCCATTCGGCTGAACAGGGCAATCTCAGGCAACTGCTCGATCTTTTTGATGGGGCTCATGAACACATTCACCAGTACACTTACGAATACGCAGTGATATTGAATCACAATAATAATAAAATAGCTTTAGCTGTTGACCGCCTTGATGCTTTTGAACGATTTGAATCCATCACATCCGACATGCCAAACCTGCTAAAAAAAAATTGCGGCAATTATATTAGCGACATTGGCCGGAGAATAGTTGATTCAGGAGTTGAAGACGTATTTATTTTACATCTTAATAATATGTTTGATGCACAGCAGCCTGAATCCCAGTCAGTGGAAGGAAATAATTCATGATACAAATGGCTATAGCGTTATGACCGGGGTTCTATTCCCCACGGCTCCACTATATTTTTCAGTGCCTGCAAAAACAAAGTCAGCCATTATATGCTATATTTTAGTTATCAATCCGGAAGGGAGTCATTATATGAAAAAAATATACCTGATCATCTTTCTCTGTTTCATTACTGTAAAGGCTCATGCTGGAGACATAACCGTATCCGTCACCGAAGTCAGGGATTCCAGGACAACCGGGCAGTTTTTTGCCGGCCTTGATATCAAATTAAGGGTCATGGGAGACAGCCTCGCTGATGCAAAGGGGCTCAAGTTCTCGGTTACCAAGGCGACCGACGACACCGGACGTGATCTGCTGAAGAAGGAAGATAGCGGCAGGAAAGAATTCACAAAACCGGATGAGAACCGCACCGGCCAGGCAGAGATCGAGGTGAAACTTAAAAACCCCTCGAGAAAGGCCGCGGTGGTCAGAGAACTTGCCGGAGAAGTCAGCATTTTTTCACCCTCCAGAGACCCCAATTCCGTTGCGTCGCTTTCTTCTTTCATGACCCATTCCGGAAAGAAGATCAACAACAAAGCCTTAACAGCAGCACGCGTCAACCTTACCATTATGACCAAGAAGGAGTTTGACGAGTTCAAGGAGCAGCAGAAAAAAGAGGTCAAGGCAAAGGAAGGGGAGATGGTCAAAGAGTTCGGGGAGGCAATGGCAAAGGCCCTCGGGTCTCTCTTTGGGGGCATGATGGAGATCAGCGAAAACAGCGTCATCCTGAATATTGCCGATCCGGATTCCAAAGTTATTGACCTTGAGTTCTCCGATGCTGCCGGCGCAGCTATGAGAAGCGGCTCCTCAATGAAAACAGGAGATATCAGGGTGTTCGAATTTGAAAAACCAATGCCTCAGGATGCAAAGCTGACTATTTTCCTGATGACGCCCAAGTCAATGACCAGGACCTCCTTTAAACTATCAAATATTGCCCTGCCCTAAGTGAGGTGTCGGAGAGAGAAAAACATGAAAAGCACTTAAGGAGGCAGTAGACTACAGCCTGCCGGATCTGATGATCGAGATGATCAGCCAGATGCCCATGATGAAGGCAAAGCCGAAGGAAGCAAACCCGAGGACGGACATGCCGTTCCATGTCGGCCCTACCCCCATCCCATGCATGATCGCTGAACTCAACAGGATAGCGCTGATGATCATGCTGAAAGATATCCGGTTGCTCGACCGGTCCATATCCCCGATCAGCTTTTCCATCCCTATGTGCGTCATCTTGACATGAATGTCGTCCTTCAGGACCTTGCGGATGATCTGCTTCATCTGCTTGGGGAAGAGTACAAAAAAGTCACTGATCTCCATTACGTTCTTCTGGGCGCGCTCGAATATTCTAGCCGGTCTAACTCTTTCTCCGATGATCTTTGTGGCATAGGGCTCGGCCGCTGCAATAAAATCAAACTCAGGGTCCAGCTCACGTCCCAGATTTTCCAGAATCAGCATCGCCTTGTTAACCAGTATCAGGTCTGACGGGACTTTCAGCTTATGTTTGATCGCCAGACGGGTGACCGTATCCATATACTCGGCGAAGTTAAGGTCCTTCAGAGTCATGCCGTACAGCGGCTCCAGAAAATCGGCCAGATCAGCGCGGAACTCCCGGCGGAAGACATCGAAATCGATATGCTCAGGCACAAGACCGAGTTCCACATACTGTTCAATCAAACGGTCGAAATCTTTATGAATCAGGGCGAGAAAAGTATTTGCCATGGTTTCGCGCATCTCGGCAGTCACCCGACCGACTATCCCGAAATCCATAAAGCCGATCCTGCCGTCAGGCATCGCGAAGATATTGCCGGCATGCGGATCTGCATGAAAAAAGCCATCTTCCAGCACCTGTTTAAAGTAGGCATCGACACCTATCTTTGCCAGACGTTTGCGATCAAGGCCGAGGCTGATAATGCCATCGATATCATCAATCCTGACACCCGGAATTAGTTCAAGAACCAGGATTTTGTCTGTTGTGTAGATGTTAAATACCTTTGGTATATGGACATCAGGATGCTTTTCGAAGTTTTTGCCGAAGCGGATGCAGTTGCGGGCCTCTTCCATAAAGTCCAGTTCTTTCCTTACGGTGCGGGCGAACTCATCTACAATGCCGGAGGGATTAAAAAAAGCACTTTCAGGGATGTGGCGTTCCATCAACTGGGCCACAGAGGTAAGTATATTGATGTCGGTTTCAATCTGCTCTTCAATGCCCGGCCGCTGGACCTTGATGATGACCTCGCTGCCATCAAGCAACCGGCCGCGGTAGACCTGGGCGATGGACGCAGCAGCTATCGGCTCATCATCTAAATAGGCAAAAATAGTTCCTACGGAGGTTTTTGTCTCGGCCTCGATTATTGCTTTTGCCGCGGTTGTTGAAAACGGGGGAACACTGTCCTGAAGTTTTTTGAACTCATCAGCAAACTGCTTCGTTACCAGATCCGGGCGCGTAGCCAGAAGCTGGGCAAGTTTAATGAAGCTCGGCCCCAGCTCGGCAAAAGCCATTCTGAGGCGCTCGGCCGAGTTCAGACTCTTCAGGGGCGGCCACTGGCCGAACGACCTGAGCCTTTTCCTGAAAGGGACAAACCGGTTCAGGTGCAACTGATCGATAAGATTCCCGAACCCATGCTTCAGGAGTACATTAACGATCTGCCTTACCCGGTTAACGTTCCGGTAGGTTCTCCTGATGCCGAGAAGATTTAACAACATCCAATACTACCGTCGCTTACTCCTTTGGCTTCTCCATCTTATCAAGACGGGCAGCCAGTTCGGAAACCTTAGCACTGAGAGCCTCCAAATCCTCCTTGGTCGAAAGCCTGATCTTGTCCATGGCCTTCGTGACAACCTCGTTCAGGCTGGCGCTGATGTCCTCGGTATTTTTCTCGGCCTTTTCAGTCCACTCCTTAACAATCTTGGCTCCCTGAGACTCGTTCAACTCTCCTTTTTTCACGAGCTCATCCACAAACTCCTTAACCTTCTCCTGCATACCGAGCCCGGCAAGCATCGCACTTCTGATAATATCAAACACTGACATGATGAACCTCCCTTTGGTCATGATTTCATATGCTGCCTTTTAACCCACATCTTCGCGTCCTGAATTATATCACTAATGAAGCATTTTACAGTAACTGCAATACTCTTCCCCTACGCAATATCGATAGAGACCAGGGTGTACTTTTTGTCTTTTCCGGAATAGAGTATCGCTTCCCCGTCTTCATTCTCGTAAATGCTGATGCTGTTGCTGAATTCTTTAACCAGCTTCACCTTCATTTTTTCAGTCTTTATCCATTTTCCGCCTTCGACTATTTCCACCTCTGCAATCATAGCACCTCCCTTTCTAATTATAGAGTATCACAGCGCGCACGTATTGCAAGAGGTACAGTTGCAACGGTCAAGCCGGCAGAAGCAGGAGAAACCAATAAAGACCTGCTGTGGAATAAAAAACAGTCATCTCTCTCCGCACAGAAATGACTGTTTTTTAAGAAGAACATGTGGAACCCGGAAAACTATGCCACCTCTGCCACCAGTTTGTAGAGCGTTTCCAAGGCGCTGTCCAGCCTGCCGAGTTCCTTCGTGCCGCCCTGAGCAAGATCAGGCTTTCCGCCCCCCTTGCCGCCCGCCTCCGCTGCAATCTTTTTCAGCAGGTTCCCTGCGCTGTATTTCGCGGTCAAATCTTTCGTCACCATCGCCACCATCGAGGCCTGATCCTCTTTTACCGAGGCAAGCAGTAAAACCCCTGAGCCCAGACCCTCCCGTACATTGTCGGCCATGGTCCTGAGGTCCTTGCCGTCCAGACCATCAACCCGGCAGGATATCACCTTGATGCCGTTAATCACCCTCGTTTTTTCAAGCACCTTTCCCGAATGCTCTGAGGCTGACTTCCCCTTGTACGATTCGAGTTCCTTCTCAAGAGACTTCATATCAGAGAGTACCTTCTGGAGCTTTTCAGCAGGCTTTTCAGATGTTTTAAGGATTTCGGCAATGCGCCTCAGTTCTCCCTCTTCTTCTCTGAAATAATGAAAAGCGGCCTTGCCCGTTACCGCCTCAATCCTGCGTATACCTGAAGCAACACTGCCTTCTGAGAGTATCTTGAAAAGACCGATATCTCCGGTGGCATGGACATGTGTTCCCCCGCAGAGCTCTGAACTGGTTTCCGGGATAGCAACGACCCGCACCTCATCTCCGTATTTTTCACCAAACAGGGCAGTTACCCCTGATTCGATAGCTTCTTTCGTCTCCATAACGGTCGTGCTGACGCCAAGGTTGCGCAGCACAGCATCATTCACTTCATCTTCAATCGCCTCAAGCGTGTTGCGGTCAACAGAATCAAAATGGTTAAAATCGAAACGCAGCCGCTCGGAGGATACATAGGAACCTGCCTGCTTGATATGTCCCCCCAACAGATTTCTCAGCGAGGCATGGATGAGATGCGTTGCCGTATGATTTCTCATTGTAGACAGGCGGCGGGAAAGCTCGACCTCGGCAGATACACGCGCTCCGGTGCCGAGGGTTCCTTTTTTGACCAGGACTTTATGCAGGTGATATCCCTCCAGCGGCTTCTTTGTATCAGTAACGTCAACCACTGCGCCCTCATACAAAAGCGCTCCAACATCTCCAGCCTGGCCGCCCGACTCAGCATAAAACGGCGTTGCTTCCAGAAGGACCTCGCCTTCCTCACCACTCTGGAGCGCATCGACCAGCGCTCCCTTTTTGATCAGGGCAAGTACCGTTGTATCCGTTTTCATGGAATCATATCCAATAAAATCCGTCTTTTTGAACTTCAGCATCAGCTCTTTATAGACCGGAGCAACCGCCGTGTCCTCAACAGACCAGGAGGCCCGGGCCTTGGTCTTCTGTGCAGCCATTTCAGTATGAAAGCCATGCTCGTCGATAGTCAGGCCGTTCTCCTGAGCCACGTCGCGCGCTATATCGAGCGGGAAGCCAAAGGTGTCATAGAGCCTGAAAAGTTCATCTCCCGGAATAGCAGCCTTCGCGGACTTCTTCACCTGGACAATCACCTCATTCAACAGTTGCAGTCCCTGTTCAAGCGTCCGGTTGAAGCGCTCTTCTTCCATCCTGAGAATCTTTTCGACCCGGGGCTTCTCGTCAATCAGCTCAGGATAGGCCGATGACATGGCCTCAGAGACCGAGGCGCAGAGCTTAAACAGGACCGGCTCAGCAATATCCAGAGACTTGGCATAGCGGGCCGCTCTCCTGATAATCCGTCTGAGGACATATCCCCTGCCCTCATTCGAAGGGGTCAGCCCTTCCGAAAGCAGAAACGTGATGGACCGCATATGGTCGGCAATGACACGTATCGCAATGTCTGTCTTGCGGTCTGCATGATAATCTTTCTTCGCATAACTGCAGATGGCGCTGATTATCGGAGCAAAGATATCTGCATCAAAATTATTGTGTCTGCCCTGCAGCACAGAAGCGAGACGTTCAAGCCCCATACCGGTATCAATGCTCGGCTTCGGCAGAGGCGTAAGCGTGCCGGACTTGTCCCGGTCGAACTGCATAAAAACGAGGTTCCATATTTCAAGATAGCGGTCGCAGTCGCAGCCGACCGCACAATCCGGCCTACCGCAGCCCAGATCAGCTCCCTGGTCGATGATAATTTCAGAGCACGGTCCGCAGGGCCCCGTATCACCCATCTGCCAGAAATTATCTTTGGCCCCAAGCCTCACCACCCGTTCCGCCGGGACGCCGGTCAATTTCACCCAAAGATCCGCAGCCTCATCATCGTCTTCATAAACCGTGGCCCACAATTTATCTTTGGGAAGTTTATAAACCTCGGTCAGAAGCTCCCAGGCAAATTCAATCGCCTCGCTCTTGAAATAATCACCGAACGAGAAGTTGCCGAGCATCTCGAAAAAAGTATGATGACGTGCAGTATGGCCTACATTCTCCAGGTCGTTGTGCTTGCCGCCTGCCCGCATGCACTTCTGGCTCGTGACCGCGCGCTGATAGGGACGCATTTCCTGACCCAGAAAGACCGACTTAAACTGCACCATGCCGGCATTCGTAAACAACAGCGTCGGATCATTTCCAGGAATAAGGGATGAACTCTGGACAATCTCATGGCCTTTGGACTTAAAATAATCAAGAAATATAGTACGTATCTCACCGCCGTTCATTGTACAAAACCTTCCCGAGCCGCATTAAACATCATTACAAAGCCTCCTCATCAAAATCAAAGTCTTTCATTGCCCTGCGAATACTTTCTGTAGAATAACCCCTGCGAACCAGAAAATTCCAGAGTCGCTGCCTGCCGGCGGGCGTCTGCCGGTCATCGGACAATTTCATCTTCTTCTCCAGAAGTCTTCGCAGGGAATTCATTTCGTCATCCTGATTATAAGAAAGAGCCGCATCGACGATATCTCTGGAAAGTCCGCGTTTCAGCAGAAATATCCGCACAGCATGATGGCCGAGCAGTCTTCCCTCCTGCGCCTGTCTTTTCAGGCTGACAGCCAGCGCTGTATCATCGATAAAACCGGCCCTTTTCAGGTCCCGGGTAACTGTTTCGATGACACGCTCTTCAAAGCCCTTGCGTAGAAGCCGCTCGCGCAGTTCCTGCTCGCTCCTGCCGCGATAGGCAAGGAGCTTCAGTGCATATTTTTTTGCCTCAGGTGCCGAACCGGTCAATCTTCATCTCATCCCTTGAGTTCTGGGGCATGGATTCCTGCTGAGTATTTTCATAGTCACTGGTTGACTGTATCCCCTTGACCTTGAGGGCAAAATCGTCAGGGTTAGTCGCCCTTCTGAGCGCCTCCTCATAGGTTATAAAGCCGGACTTGTAGAGATTGAAAAGGGACTGATCAAAAGTCTGCATGCCGTAGTGTATGGCACCCTGCGCAATCACATCTGCGATGGACTTCGTCTTGTCAGGATCGGTGATGCAGTCCTTGATCGTTGCGGTGGCTATCATGATCTCGACTGCCGGCACCCTGCCCTTGCCGTCTGCGCGGGGCACCAGTCGCATCGATATGATGCTCCTGATGACTGAGGCGAGCTGCATCCGCACCTGTTTATGCTGGTAAGGCGGAAAGACAGAGATGACCCGGTTAATCGTCTCCATTGCATCGATCGTATGCAGGGTACTGAGTACGAGATGGCCTGTCTCGGCTGCGGTCAGCGCTGTCTGGATCGTCTCGAAGTCCCGCATTTCACCGACGAGGATAACGTCAGGGTCCTGCCGCAGGGCAGCACGCAGCGCCTTGCTGAACGACTCGGTGTCATTCCCGATTTCACGCTGGTTGACGATAGAGCTCTTGTCCCGGTGAAGATATTCGATAGGGTCCTCTATTGTCATAATATGCTCGGTCTTGCTTGTGTTGATATTATCGATCATCGCAGCCAGGGTCGTCGACTTACCGCTTCCGGTGGTCCCGGTAACGAGTATGAGTCCCCGCGGCTCGAGCGATATCTTCTTGATAATTTCAGGAAGGAAGAGCTCTTCTATGGTCGGGATACGCATCGAGATTACCCGAAAGACCAGCCCGATCGTACCCCGCTGGATAAAGATATTACAGCGGAAGCGGCCCAGTCCGGGTACACTGTATGCAAGGTCTATATCATTGCGTTTTTTGAAAATCTCGCGCTGGGCCGGACTCATAACCGCAAAGGCCATTTTCAGGGTATCTTCCTGGGTGAGCCTTTTTTCGGTCGACAGCGGCTCCAGATCACCGTCAATGCGGAGGATGGGATAAGATCCTACCTTCAGATGGACGTCTGATGCCCCTTTTGCGTGGGCTGCCTTCAAAAGATCATTTATATCCATAGTGTTCTCCCGAATATCTTCCGAATTCTATTTTTTCAGATTAACCGCTTCAATGATCTTTGCCTCAATCTCAGCAGCTATCTCCGGATTTGCCTTCAGGTACTCCTTGACGTTTTCTCTGCCCTGACCAATCCGGTTGCCACTGTAACTGTACCAGGCGCCGCTCTTATCGATGACGCCACGTTCCGAGCCTATGTCAACAATCTCTCCGTTCCGGGAAACACCTTCGTTGAAATAGATATCGAATTCAGCCTGTTTAAAAGGCGGCGCCATTTTGTTCTTCACCACCTTGACCCTCACCCTGCCGCCAATGACTTCCTGGTTATCCTTGATATTCTCGATCCTTCTGATGTCGAGTCGCATGGAAGAGTAGAATTTCAGCGCATTACCGCCCGTGGTGGTTTCCGGGCTCCCAAACATCACGCCAATCTTCATCCTGATCTGGTTGATGAAAAGGACCGTGGTGTTCGATTTCGCAATGGCAGAGGTGAGCTTTCTCAGGGCCTGGCTCATCAGCCTGGCCTGAAGGCCCGGGAGTGAATCGCCCATGTCGCCCTCGATCTCGGCCTTCGGCACAAGAGCCGCGACAGAGTCGATGACTATGATATCAAGCGCCCCGCTGCGCACAAGTGATTCAGTGACCTCCAGCGCCTGCTCGCCGGTATCAGGCTGAGACACAAGCAGGTCGTCGATATTGACCCCAATCTTCTTTGCATAGGATATGTCAAGGGCATGCTCGGCATCGATAAAGGCAGCAGACCCGCCTTCAGCCTGTGCCTGCGCAACCGTGCTGAGCGCGAGTGTTGTCTTGCCCGAGGATTCCGGTCCATACACCTCGACAACGCGACCGCGCGGCAGGCCTCCGATACCCGTTGCTATATCCAACGTGAGAGAACCGGTGGATATCGACTGGATACCCTCCAGAACCTTCCCCTCGCCAAGACGCATGATAGAACCCTTACCAAAATTCTTCTCGATCTGGGAGATTGCCATCTCCAGCGCCTTGAGTTTCTCCTTGTTCTGCTCCTTGCTAAACTCTTTATTCGTTTCTTTGCCAGACATCTTTCCTCCTTGGGTGCTATAGGGTTAAGAATAGTTAAGTGGAATCCCGGCCAGACTTGTATATACCGGCCCTCCCCGTCCCAGTTCACTCTTCATTAATTTTATGGTCCTGATCTCAAAACTTCCTATATCTTTATCGCGTAACACTTCCAGCTTTTCGGCTAAGCTCGAAAGTTTCCTCTCCGTCTTCACTCTTCCAATGGTTATATGAGCCAGAAAAGGCCGTTCTTCAGGCGCATAGCCCAATGCCCTCACCTCAAACTCAACATCCCGTTGCAATGCCAGCAATGCAGGTGATTCCTCAATGCCGACCCATATCACCCGGGGATGCCGGCCAGACGGAAATGAACCGGCTCCCGATATTCTAATACAAAAAGGCTTATAATTAAACAGTTTTTTCGAAAGTCTCTCCTCAATAAGCGTGAGCAGCGGTTCCTCTGTGTCTCCAAGGAATTTCAGGGTAATATGTATATTCTCCGGCCTGACCCATTTAACGTCAGCCCCGCACTTTTTCAGGTCCTCAGCAATCCCACCCATAGTTACGCGCAAGGGAGCCGGTACCTCGACAGCAATAAAACACCTTATTCCCATCCCAGCACTTCCTGCAGAAATCTCAGGGCCTCAAGCGCTGCTGTTTTCTTGATCGCCTGCCGGTCACCGGACAATCTCAGTGTCCTGTTTTCAATGCGTTCTTTAGACGCCACGGCTATAAAGACCAGACCCGGTTCTTTGCCTTCAAGCGGCTCAGGCCCTGCCACCCCGGTTGTCGAAAGACTTATATCTGCTCTGCTCAGCATGCGGACTCCCCGGGCCATGGCAGAGGCTGTATCCTCACTCACCATGCCGAACCTGGCAAGGTCACCGGCAGGGACACCCAGAACCAACTCTTTCGATTCTGCTGAGTAGGAGACAACACCAAGGACAAAAAAACGCGACGCCCCGGGCAGATCGGTAATGGCATCTGCTATATACCCGCCGGTGCAGGATTCTGCAAGGGCAAGGGTCATCCCTCTTCTGGTTAGAGTATCTGCGATGGACTGGACAACCTCTAGGAGAGCATCTTCCATAGCTGCAGGATCAGGTTTGCGCCGATGCCGGCAAGGACATCATCCGTCATGACCCCAATCCCTCCCTTTAAAGACGATTCCACCTGCCTGATAGGAAATGGCTTCAGAATATCCAGCATCCTGAACAGGATAAAAGCGGCCAGAACCCAGCCAAGACTCTGAGGCAGAAAAAGTACGGACACCAGCATACCCACAAACTCATCGATGATGATATGTCCGCTGTCCTGCTCTCCGGTAACCTTCTCCGCAGCCCCTGAGGCAACAACCCCTATAGCGAAGCAGGTCAGTACCAGGAGGAGCTGCATTGCGGTTGACAAAGGGACCAGAAGGATACATAAAGCTCCTGCTGCACTGCCCCAGGTCCCCGGGGCCAAAGGCAGGTAACCAACTGGCCCAAGCGTAGCGATATGCTTCAGGATAAGACTACCCCTCGACAATTTTATAGCTGAACGTAATCTTTGCAGAACCTTCGAGCGTTGCCTTTACCGAACAGTATTTTTCCATGGAAAGGTCTACTGCCTTTTTTACTGCCTCTTCAGAGAGGCTCTTCCCGGTAACCACAAACTCAATATTGATCTCAGTAAATTTCTGAGGATAGGTTTCTGCTTTCTTGCCGTCGACATTAATTTCAAGGCCGGTAAGGTTCTGTTTCTTTTTCTTCAGAACCGAGACGATATCCATCCCCGAACAGCCGCCGACTCCGATCAGCAGGAGTTCTGTCGGCCGGAGACCGGTGTTGGCCCCACCGAATTCCGAATCCGTATCCATTACTATGGCATGGCCCGAGCCCGCCTCCCCGACAAACTGCATCCCGTCCGTATATTTTATCTTCGCCTTCGGCATGCTTTATCCTCCATGTCTAATCTGAGCTGAACTGCCGCTCTTCTTTGAGAAGCTTATACTCGATACTATCAACCAGAGCCTGGTAGGATGCCTCGATAATATTTTCTGAAACGCCGACCGTTCCCCACTGATATTCTCTGTCACCGGATTCAATAAGCACGCGGACCTTGGCAGTTGTCCCTCTTCCTGCAGTCAGTACGCGGACCTTGTAGTCATGCAGCCTTACTTCCTTCAGCTGGGGATAGAAAGTTTCAAGCGCCTTTCTCAGTGCATTGTCCAGAGCGTTCACCGGACCTTTTCCCGTGGCAGCGGTATGCTCGATATGTCCGCTCACCTTCAGCATGATCGTCGCCTCACTCAGCGGCTCTTCGCCCTCATTTCTCTTTTCGATGATCACCCGGAACCCGATGAGATCAAAGAACCTGCGATGCAGACCGAGCTCCTTCTTCATCATCAGCTCAAAAGAGGCCTCGGCTCCCTCAAACTGGAAGCCCTGACTCTCAAGTTCCTTCAGGTTCGTGACAATCGTCTGGAGTTGGGCAGAGTCGGCCGATATCTTGATGCCAAACTCCTCGGCCTTCCGCAGAATATTGGATCTGCCCGCAAGGTCAGAGACAAGCACCCGCTGGGAATTTCCGACCAGCTCGGGCCGCATATGCTCATAGGTCTCGGGCCGTTTGCGGATGGCACTGACATGGATCCCTGCCTTATGCGCAAAGGCACTGTCACCCGTAAAAGGCTGGCGTTTGAAATGACTGATATTGCCGATCTCATTCACATATCTCGATACGTCCCTCAGTTTCATCATCTGTTCCGGGGTGATGCATTTCATGCCGAGCTTGACCTGCAGATTGGGGATTATTGATATGAGATTGGCATTGCCGCAGCGTTCACCCAGGCCGTTGATCGTGCCCTGCACCTGGACCACGCCGGCCTCAACCGCGGCGATCGAGTTTGCCACTGCACAGTCGCCGTCATTATGGACATGAATCCCGAGAGGAGTTTTATAGCCTTTCTTGATCTTCCTGACAATATCTGCGAGCGTGCCGGTCATGGTCCCGCCGTTCGTGTCGCAGAGCACCAGCCGATCGGCTCCACCCTGTTCAGCAGCAGCAAGGCATTTCAAGGCATAAGCAGGGTTGTTGATATAACCGTCAAAGAAATGCTCCGCATCAAAAAAAACGGTCCCCACCCGCTTTTTGAGATATGCCACTGAGTCATGGATAATGGCAAGGTTCTCTTCCAGCGGAACCTTCAGGGCTTCGATAACATGGAAATCCCACGTCTTACCGAAGATGGTTACGGTCTCAACCCCGGAATCAATCAGCGCCTTGAGCGTCTCATCTTTGGCCGCCTTTTTTTTAGGGTGATGCGTACTCCCAAAGGCGACGAGCCTGGAGTTCCTGAGTTTCAGTTTCAGGGCTTTTTTGAAATAGTCAATGTCTCTGGGATTGGAGCCGGGCCAGCCGCCTTCGATATAATGCATGCCGAGATCATCCAATCGCTCGGTGATCCTGAGCTTGTCCTCTACTGAAAAAGAGATATCTTCAGACTGGGCCCCATCCCTCAGCGTGGTATCATAAATTTCGATCTTCCGCATCGTAATCTCAATAACCCGGTTCAGACAGCAAGGTCGAATGTCTCATGCAGCACCCTGACCGCCAGTTCCGTGAACTTCAGGTCGATGATGCAGGATACCTTAATCTCGGAGGTACTGATCATGAAGATATTGATATTGTGGTCCGCCATCTGCTGGAACATCTTTGCAGCCACACCTGAGTGCGTCCGCATGCCGACACCCACCACCGAGACCTTACTGATATCCTCGCGCAGGTCGACCCGTTTCGCCCCCATTTCTTTGCCAATGGCCCCGGCAACCTCTACTGCTCGTTTGGCATCCGTCTTCGGCACGGTAAAGGAGATATCGGCAAATTTACCGTCGCTGCTGATATTCTGCACGATCATGTCAATGATAATATTGGCAGAAGCAATGGCATTGAACAGCTTGGCCGCAATCCCGGGCTTGTCCGGCACATCAACCACCGTTACCTTGGCCTGGTTCTTATCATAGGCGATTCCTGATACCACAACATTTTCCATACCTTTATCCTCCTCAACCACGAGCGTTCCGGGATTATTATTAAAGCTCGACCTGACAACAACAGGTACATTATATTTCATCGCAAATTCTACCGACCGAGTCTGGAGCACTTTGGCGCCGAGACTGGCCAACTCAAGCATCTCTTCGTACGATATCTTTTCCAGTTTGCGGGCCTCCGGAACAATATTCGGATCCGTGGTGTAGACGCCATCGACATCGGTATAAATCTCACAAAGGTCAGCTTTCACCGCAGCTGCTATCGCAACCGCAGAGAGGTCAGACCCCCCCCTGCCGAGAGTCGTTACGTCGGTAGATCCCTCGGTGACACCCTGAAATCCGGCGATAACCACAACATAGTCTTCTTCCAAAGCCTTGCTGATCCGGTCGCCGTTAATTCGTTCGATACGTGCCTTGGTATGGACCGTATCCGTAATAATACCTGCCTGCCTGCCGGTAAATGATATCGCCTTGGTGCCGAGGGCCTCGACCGCCATAGCGGTAAGAGCACTGGTCACCCGCTCGCCTGAGGAGAGGAGCATATCCATTTCACGCTCGCCAGGGTGCGCTGAAAGCTGGTTGGCCAGGGTGATGAGCTTATCGGTCTCCCCTGACATGGCCGATACAACGACCACCACCTTGTTTCCATCTTTTACCGTCCTCACCACGCGCTCGGCAACCGATTTTATTCTCTCGACACTGCCGACCGAGGTGCCGCCGTATTTCTGAACTATTAATGCCAAAATATCCTCCAGATTAGACGGCTTCGTAAAAAGTCCGTATGCTGCGTTGCGCTTCAAAACGCGTCACTGCGACGTACCGGTAAGTACGCCTCATTCCTCATTTCTTGCGCGCCTTGCCTCCAGCGCTTTTTACAAATCCGTCCGTATTTATTACGAGTTTGTCAGTTCTACTGTATTAATTTGGAAAACCGCAGTTACGGAAATACCGCGAGGTCCTACTCGCCCCGGATAAAATAGTCCATCAGCTTATGGCCTTCCCTGAAAACCATGGCTCCCTCTCTTTCGAGAATATCCTCATCATAAACAGCGCCTTCGTTGCACTGCGGCTTAAGGCTGTCATAAAGAATGAACGGGACCGGATCGTCTGAATGGGTTCTGAGTTCGATAGGGGTCGGATGGTCCGGCATTACCAAAATACGGTGATCTCCGAACCGCTTTGCACCTTCCATAACCGTTCCCACCACAAGAGCATCAAAGTCTTCGATGGCCTTTACCTTGTCCTGATATTTGCCGGCATGTCCGGCCTCATCCGGGGCCTCCACGTGGATATAGACAAAATCAACCCTCTCCAGGGATCTGAGGGCCTCATCAGCTTTCCCCTGGTAGTTAGTATCAATGTAGCCGGTCATCCCCGGGACATTGAGAATCTCGAAGCCCGCGTAAATCCCAAGGCCTTTGGTCAGATCCACTGCAGAGACAAGAGAACCACTGATGCCATATTTCTCTTTAAACGTAGGCATACTCGGCCTCCTGCCCTGTCCCCAGAACCAGACGCTATTGGCCGGATTTTTCCCGGCCTTGAGCCTCTCCCGGTTAATCTGATGAGGCTCAAGCAGATCAACCGAATCGAGCATGATCTTCCGCAACACCGCTTCACGTTCACCTACCGGCAGATAGTCTATGATCTCCTTTCCCAGGATGTCATGCGGAGGCACACACTCAATCTCTAAGGGGCCCTCGCTCCATACCATCAGATGCCGGTAGCTGACTCCCGGATAAAACTTCATGGAAGCAGAACCGATGGCAAGATCCAGATCAGTGATCAACTCCCGCGCCTCGTCTGTGGAAATATGACCGCTGCTGTGGTCC